>JAZQHB010000032.1:0-12768 GCA_045540355.1 Acutalibacteraceae bacterium
CAACTCCTTGGCTCACAGAACGACATGGCTACGATCCGACTTACCGATAACGGTAAAAGTGTTCGGATTTATCGTATATGGTGCGGATGTTCATAACACAAGTAGTTCTCCGTCAATACATATTCTATATTTCGTACTCTAATATATTTTCTCAGATATGGAGGAATACATAATGTCAAACATCATTGAAGATTTATATTACGGTAACATTGAGCCACAGGAGCTCACCACAGAAATTACACCAAGACTCAAAAAGAAATTGAGCAATCTTGCCGAGAAAGAAGAACAGCTTACTGCAAGATTGAGCGGTGAGGATAAAAAGCTGTTTCAAAACTATGTCAGTTCTTACATTGAATTTTCAACAGTAAGTAATGCTGACAGCTTTATATCAGGCTTCAGACTTGGAGCAAAATTTATATACGATACATTTGTTAAGGATACGAAAGGATGAATGCTACTATGAAAAATAATACAAATATTCAATACAGACAAGTTGGAGATTTCAACATTCCTAATCTTATCTTACCACCCGAAGAAGCAAATATCACCCTCGGTAAATGGGGTATGTTACACAAGGATTATCTACTGAAAAACAAGAAAATGTTGTTTGCAACACTGCTTTCTCAAGGAAAACTATATCAGCACTGTGCCGAAATAGAAAAACAGGCTCGTGTGATGTTTGACACTCTTGTCGAGCAGATGAAAGAGCGTGAGGGTGTAACCGAGCAGCTGAAAGAAGAAAAGCAGCTTGAGTGGGTGTGTCGTATGCAGAATATTGAAGCAAGAGCAAGAGAGATTGTAACAACAGAACTAATTTATACATAACACAGCTTTCAAAATATTGACTTTCTTGGTACAGAAGAGTATAATTATAAAAAATACTGAAAGGCAGGTGGACAAAATGATGATGAATCTTAATTTTATGATTAGGAGTGCCGTTTTGTCCGTTTGCGATTGATGTAAAATATCTTTCTGAACTTACAGGCATCTCCGTGAATTGACGGAGGTGCTTATTTTTTTACAGGAGTAACGAGTGTAATGAGTACAACAATCAAAAAAGTAATATTGAGCGAAAAAGATACCCTTGCAAATCTTCTCGAAAAATATAACTATGAATTTTCTCAGTACGATAAAAGACAGTTCAACAGCAACGGTTGTTCGGTTATAAATATTTGAACAATTATTTTACGGAAGAAAGCAGACATGCCTATTTTATTTATGTTGATGGTACTCTTGCCGGCTTTGCTTTGATTAATAAATATAAAGAATGCGAAAGACCTATTGATTGGTCAATGGCTGAGTTTTTTGTTTCATATAATTTCAGACGGCAAGGAGTAGCAACAGAAGCTGTCAGACAGATTTTTAATCTTCATAAAGGCTTTTGGCACATAAAGTATCACAAGGGTAATATTGCAAGCGTTGTTTTATGGAATAAGGTTGCAAAGATGTATGACAGCAATTTTGAGCTTTGCGTAGGTGATGAGCCTTTCGGTGACGGTACAGAGGCAAGCATATTATATTTTGAGGTGAAATAACGGGAGAAAAATTATGAACTATCCTAAAATGATAATATTCGACTATGGTCACACGCTTTTATATGAGCCTGATTGGAATACTGACCGAGGCAACGAAGCTCTTTTAAAATACGCTGTAAAGAATCCTAATAACTGTACTGTTGAGGATATAACCAAAGGTGCAGAGCTTATCTTTGGTGAATATGTTGCAAAGGTGCGAATGCAGGGGTATGACATCAGCGGACAGATTGCAAATAGAACACTTTATGACTATCTTGGCATAGAATTTTCGTTATCTCCTATGGAAATGGAAACTGTGTTTTGGGATAACGCGTCATCAGGTGCAATTATGCCCGGTGCCGACAAGTTACTCGATTGTCTTAATGAAAACGGTATCAGAACAGCAGTTATCAGTAATCTTTTATGGTCGGGCGATGCTCTTACAAAGAGGCTTAACAGACTTCTGCCTAATAATAAATTTGAGTTTGTTATGACATCAAGTGATTATTTCATCTGTAAGCCAAATCGTATAATGTTTGATATTGCACTTCAAAAAGCAGGACTTTCTGCAGAAGATGTGTGGTATTGCGGAGATAATCCTCAAAATGATGTTGAGGGTGCAGCACAGGTTGGTATTTACCCCGTATGGTATGACAATTCCATTGATAAAGATTACATAGACAGAGCAAACGAAAAACAGCCTCAATGTGACCATTTGTATATAAAAGAATGGCATGAAATGATAGATGTGCTTCAAAAGCTGAAAAATAAGGAGAAAAAATGATTACACTTACTGAATACTTAAGCAATCCTTGTGGTACTCTTTCAATTCCGTATTGGAAAGCAAAAAATATTGTGATACCGCCCGAAATGAAGATTTTGCATGATAAGGATTTTAGTGCAGATATCTTATCAGATTATACTGATGAAAAATATTTTCGTTTGCATCACAATCTCAAAGAAATACCGAAAATCACATCTGATGATTTTGAGATTGCCACAGCAACACGTAAGGACATTAAAGCAATCGTACAAATAATTAACAAATCATATACGGATATTTCTGTAAACAAAGAGCTTATCAAGAGTTACACTAAAACACCTGTTTACAATGCAGAACTTTGGGTTATGGTCAAGGAAAAAGCATCAAGCGAATATGTTGGTTGTGGCATAGCTGATTTTGATGCAGAGGCAAAAGAACTTATTTTGGAATGGATACAGGTATTACCACAATACAGAGGAAAGAAAATCGGTCAGTTAATAGTAACTGAACTATTGTTTAGAATGGAAAGCGTTGCAGCTTTTGCAACCGTTTCAGGTAAAGTTGATAATATGACTAAACCTGAAGCATTATACAGAAAATGTGGATTTGTCGGCAATGATGTGTGGCATATTCTGCATAAGAAATGAGGTTTGTGTGTGTCAATTAATCACGATACAGAAAAGTATAATTTAACAAATGCTCCTTTAAACAAAGTGCAAAAATGTGCAGTTAAATTGATGCAAAATGATTTAAGATTATTTTCTACACTGCTGTGTTATCAAGAAATATCTACACCAAGCTATTATATTGCTTTAATGCCATATATGGGTTTGATTGTTGATGGGATTGAGGATTGGGTAAATGCTTATGACAATTCATCAAAGCAAAAATTAAAACTTCCCACATTTACCGATGAGGAAGAAAAATATTATTCAGAAATGAGAAAATCTATAAAACTCTTTGAAAAAGGATATGCAAATTTGAACAGCATACTATATGATAACTACGTAAAAAGTGATATATACTTTTCTTCGCTTTGTAAACCAATGGCAAGGCATTTACATTTGTACGATATTTATGGTGTTTTTTATTGTAATTCAGTTCCTTGTAATAATACTGTTTTGGCTCAAATTGTTACTCCATTTTTTTCGTTTGACAAAACAGATGAAGAAAAAACTGTTGAGATGGCAAAAATAGGTGGAGAATACATATCTTGTTTTAACGCTACTGAACCATATAAAATTAAATCCGATTTCAATTTCACAACAAAAGATTTCTGTGGTTTTGTAAAATCTCCGTTTGGAAATAAATATAATTATAAATTTTTACTTTTTACAATACTGTGTCAAATAAACTTTATAGTTTATTCGGTAGATAAATTTATTGTTGATGAGACATCCGCAAAATTGAGATTTGCATATATTTTATATTATTATTTGCTTTCACTCTTGCTTGATATAAAAGAAAATTTAAAGATTAGCATTATTATGGATGACAAATATCATTCAGATATTTTCAGAAATGCTATGGCTCACTACAAATTAGGTGTTTCTTTAAAAGAAAATGATATTATTGATGATGACCCTATGTTTGGGTTAACTAACAAGATTTTCTCAGAAGATTATTATACTGTAAAAAGCAACATAATATCAGAACTTAACAAAGCGGGCAAACAAATCCAAAGCATAATTAGCTTGAATTATTAATAACATGACACAAACAGAGGTGAATTATGAAATTACATAATTGTGGCATGCCTACACTGATTGAAACAAGTACTGTTGAAGAATGTGCCAAGCTGTGTGCAGAATTAGGTCTTGATTTTATTGAACTTAATATGAACCTGCCACAATATCAACTTCCCAAAATTGATGTGGAATATTTCAAAAGCATTGCTGATAAATACGGTATCTATTACACTATTCACCTTGACGAAAATCTGAATGTATGTGATTTTAATTCCTATGTTGCAGATACTTATATAAAAACTGTTGCGGATACTATAGAAATTGCAAAACAGCTTGATATTAAGGTTTTGAATATGCACATGGCAAAGGGAGTATATTTCACCTTACCTGACAGAAAAGTGCATCTCTTCTCTGAATACAAAGAGCAGTACTTTAAAAGCATTATTGATTTCAGAGATATGTGTGAAAATGCTATAGGTGATGCTGACATGAAAATCTGCATTGAAAACTGTGATGGTTATGAAGATTTTCAAAAAGAAGCTATTGAATTACTTTTAGAATCTAACGTTTTTGCTTTAACTTTTGATGTAGGACATAATCACGGTATAGGCGGTACAGATGAAGAATTCATTATGAAACACAAAGACCGTTTGCATCATATTCATCTGCACGATGCAAAAGGCAGAAAAAATCACCTTGCACTCGGTACAGGTGAAATGGATATTGAAAAATATATTAGTCTTGCAAAAGAGCAAAACTGTCGTGTGGTTTTAGAAACAAAAACCATTGAAGGATTGAAACAGTCTGTTGAATGGTTGAAAGGATTTAATAATGCTTGATTTTATAACTAAAGAACCCATAAACAAAGGTTGGTCGTGCGATAAGAAATACTGTGTTACAACTGCTGACGGAACTAAATATCTTTTGCGTGTCACTCCGTTTGACAAAAGTGCGAACCGTGAGAATATGTTTCGTATGCAGCAAGAAGTTGCGAAACTTGGTATTCCTATGTGCAAGTCACTTGAAATGGGTGAATGTGATGAGGGTATTTACATATTGCAGACTTGGATTGACGGCAAAGATGCAAATGAGGTTATACCGTATCTTGCAGACTCTGAACAGTATGCTCTCGGACTTGAGGCGGGCAAAATTCTGAAGAAAATTCACTCCATTCTCGCACCTGAAAATCAGCAGGATTGGGAAACCCGTATAAATGATAAGGCGGATTTGAGAATCAGAAAATATAACGAATGTCCGCTGAAATATGATAACGGTCAGGCTTTTATTGATTTCGTCAACGCAAACCGTTATCTGCTCAAAGGCAGACCTCAGGTGTTTCAGCATGGTGATTATCACATCGGTAATATGATGATAGAAAACGGCAAGGTTGTTATTATCGACTTTGACCGCTACGATTTCGGCGACCCGTGGGAAGAGTTCAAAAGCATCACTTGGTGTGCACAGGCTTCTCCGCTTTTCGCTTCGGGTATGGTCAACGGATATTTTGATAATGATGTGCCTATGGAGTTTTGGAAACTTCTTGCGTTGTATATCAGCCTTGGTACAATCACTTCTCTTCCTTGGGCAATTCCGTATGGTGAAGGCGAAGTTCAGACTATGAAAAACCTCGCAAATGAAGTGCTTGAATGGTATGACAATATGAAAAATCCCGTGCCGAGTTGGTATTTCAAGGGTTACTATTTGCAATACATAGATGGTCTGCCGTATAAAATGAAGGCACCTTTCGATTTCAATTTTATCAACCGATATGGAACGGTGTTCAAAGTATTTGATGACCAAGATTCAGGAAATATTTGTTTCGGTACAGAAAAAGACAGTGAAAGGTATTTTGTAAAGTTCGCAGGTGCGCCGACCGAGGAATATAACGGTACTCCCGAAGATGCGATTGAGCGATTGAAATCAACATTACCCGTATATGAAAACATAAAACACAAAAATCTTATTGAGTTTGTAGAAGCAAAAGAAATGGGCGGCGGTTTTGCAATGGTATTCAAGTGGGTTAACGGTGACTGTATGGGCAGAATGTACCCCGCAGAGCATCGTAGATTTATGAATTTACCTGCTGCAGATAAGCTTAACATCTTCCTAGATATTCTTGATTTCTTAGACTACACAAATTCAAGCGGATATGTTGCAGTTGATTTTTATGACGGAAGTATTATGTACGATGCCGAAAACCATAAAACAACAATCTGTGATATTGACTTTTTCAGAAAACAGCCGTGTGTTAACGATATGGGCAGAATGTGGGGAAGTTCAAAGTTTCAGTCTCCCGAAGAATACAAACTCGGTGTAGATATTGACGAGATAGCAAATGTTTACTGTGCCGGAGCTTTTGCCTTTGCTCTGTTCTGCAATTACAAGCGTACCCATGAAGAATGGCAACTGTCAGATGAAGCGTTTGCGGTTGCGACAAAAGCAGTACGCGATGATAGAAATGAGCGTTATCAAAGTATAAAAGAGCTTAAACAAGCTTGGGAGGAAAGTTTATGATAAGAAAAGCAATACATAACGATATACCTGCAATATCAGAATTGTATCGTGAGCAATTCAGAGAAATGTCAAAACTGATACCTGATTTCATAAAAGAGGGCGACCAAAGTATAGAGTTTCTTAAAAATACGATTTCAAATGATGATTCCGATATCCTTGTTTACGAAAACGATGGTATAGTTGTTGGTTTTATTCTACTTCAGGCAAAGGTAAGATCTGATTTTGACTTTATGATTCCCGGCAAATATTGTTATATAATGGATGTAATTGTAACGAAAACTCACAGAAATAAAGGCTTCGGTACAGCTCTTATGAATTCGGCAAAGGACTGGGCAAACGAACAAAATTGCAGTTTTATAAATCTTGATGTCCTTGTGAACAATCCCGGCGCAATTAAGCTCTATGAAAAGCTTGGCTTTATACCAAAAGCACAGGAGATGTATTGTAAGCTTTAATAATTATCATAAGAATAGCAAATGATTACAAATTTTACCGTGCTATTATCCCTTTCGTTATCTTACGGCAAAAAGCACATCCGATTTTTCGGATGTGCTTTTTTATGAGTATAGTATCCTAGTTCAATACGAAGAAGACATACTATTGATCTTTATTAAAAGTTTTATTTTCTTCATTAATATCTGCACATAAATTGTTACATATATTGGTTTTATTTCGTTTAAAATTAGATTATAATATCAGTTTCGTTTTACTATAAAACATCGTATTTTTGTAATAATCTAATAAAGAATTTCTTTAAATTATCAAGCACCTTTTGGTTTTGTTCTTTGTTGCTTTCTGCACCCAAAAATTCGTATCCACCGAATCTATAAACATCGTAACCAAATAAACTCATCTCTCTATGTGCCATAACCATTTCACTATATAATTTAGGTGATGCCTTATCTCCTTCTGAATAATGCTGTTTACCATCAATTTCAATAACTACTCGATTACGATGCGAAAAAATCATAAGAAAATCCATTTTTTGGTGTTCGAACAATTTATAACCACGTTCTTTTTTTGTTTGAGGATCGTAATAAAGATAAACCTGAGGAATCAAGGCAGGAACGTCAATATTTAACTCTTTTTTTAGGTCGTAGTATGCTTGCAACATCCAAGTTTCAGGTCCCGCTTTGGCACCTTTATCTTTGAAACTGGTATCCAAACAACTGCATAATCTTATAATAAACATCTTCTCTTGATTTTCGGTTATGTCATTCTGCTCAGAATACCATTTTACTAGTTCGCTCCACATTAATCCGTTTTGTGGAATTGCTTTATCATAAATCAAGCATTGATCGGCATTTTTAGTGATTCTTATATCATTATTTAGCGCATCATCAAATACGATTTCGGGTTTATATTTTGCAGCGAAAATGATATTTTTTACAGTACCTTGAACTCCCGATCTTGTCGATACACATTGATAAAAGTCTTTATTGCCTATTGTATCTTTTACTATCAATTTAAAACCATCATGTTCAAGATATCGGTTAATGATATCAGCGAGTTCAGAATTATGAATATCTTCTAGGCATTCCTCTTGGTTATTCCAACGATAATGATGGATATTAGGATTTGTATATTGCTCAAGGAAGAACAGAAATTCTTCATCCGAAAGGCTTAAATAGTCGATAATAGTATCAACAAGATAGCTTTCAGGCCAGTCATCAAAACGGTCCATATGTCGAGCAATATCTGATATCATTTCTTCAGTAAGTGAAGGACACACTATTTTTGCAAATTCGTGATATTGTTTGTCTCCTTTTAAACTTCCCAACGCAAGTATTGCGTCAATTATTGACCGCCGTGTTTCATCAAGAATTGTATGATGAACGGCATAGTCTGTGAAACCAGCCATCAATCCATCTCCTTTCAACTCTCCTGTTGTTTTTGGGTTATCCTTATTTTAGATCTCTAGGATATTCGTTTTTTAATTCCCTAAGAAAGTCTTTCATTTGAGAAAAATCATCAAATGAAATAATATCTACTCTATTAGAATCATTCAAATATTCTCGAATAGGTGTAATTTTATCCTTTTTCATCATAATATAGCACTTAGGCAAAATTGTACTATTCTGATTCCAACTTAAAGATAAATTTAAATCATCGATAATATCTTCAAAATGTGGATCGCTACCACCATAACCAACAAAAAGTACAGAAGTCGTTATAAACAATGTATTTATAATAAGTCTAAAACCTGGGTTGTGCTTCATAATATTCAAATAATCTTGTTTAGTTAAAACAAACTGATCCAGTTTTAAATCAGCAATTTTGCCGTGAGCATGTATAATTGCCGTTTTTCCGGAATAAATAGCTGCTGTCAACTTTTGAGAATCGATGTAACTATAGGAACGAATTAATAAATCATTATATCTTAGTTTTTTGGCAGCCTCTTCGAGCAAATTGTCATAATTCGTTGTAATTATATATCGAAACATAGTCGACACAATAAGTTCATGGTATTCATTATGTGAAGCACTGTAAAATAATTTGTTTATTTCATCATCGAAAAATCCGACGTCGGCACCACTGGTTTGACAAAATTTTACCTTGTCCTTTAAAGCCGTAATTATATCAATAAGGTTTCCTGTTTTACGCAACTTAGCATCCTCAATAATATCTGTGAACTTTAATGTATCATCTAGGCTGCTATTAAGTTGCTCGCATATTTCAATGTATTTGTCAATAAATCCATCCCAGGCAGGCAAACCAGAATCAACAGAAATACCTGAACCAGCAAAAACACTAAGCTTATTTTCTTTTAAAAGAGCTTTCAATATTGGCATTGCAGTTGCAGGAGAGATAATCATATTTTTTCCTCCCAATTTTACAAATATATAAGTATTACTTGTCGCCCCATACAGCAATATATGCCATGATACATTTCAAGTTCCAATCTGCAAGCATTTCTTGAGTGACTTCAAATTTAATACCCGCATCGATAACTTCATTAAAGAATTCCGTATATGACTTCAAATATGACGCCAAAATATGCTTGTTGATTTTTGTTTTATTATGTGAAATTGTTTCTAAATGGTTTAAAAACATTGCACTCTTTTTCAAGAATTTATTAAGCCCTTTGATTTCATCAAATTTATCATACTGTTTTTTCACAAGCTCGATTAAATTTTTACAAGAAAGAACAAAGAAATATCCTTCTTCGCATACAGCCGCATATGCATAGTCAATATTTTTACCTTTCTCAATTTTATGTAATTTACGTAAAATTTTGTATCCATCCTTTTTAAGAGCATGATTACTTGTTATCACAGATTTGAACTTCATAATTTTTCTCCTTTTCTTTAATATAAAAGTGTATGCAATAATTATATCTAATTCATTAGATAAAATCAACTTTTATTAGGGATAAAAACTGTTTTCTTGTCGAAAATATAAAATTCATGCAATCTCTATTAAGAACAAGATATACAATAGAACAAATTATATTTATATAAAACATACCTCATCTAAATATAATTTAATACGTTTTTAAAATTTATGTAGTAAGAAAAATGAAGCAATCTTTTCTATTTTATTTTTTGTTTAGGTTTAAATGGTGTCGGTGAAAACCGACACCATCTTTTCTTTTTCGAAAAAGTTCTTGACAAGTAAACAAATGTTCCGTACAATAATATATTGGTAAATAATGTATTTACCCTACAACTAAATATCAACTGAAACACATTTCTTTACTTATTGGCTTTATGCCAACACATATTATCTGACCGAAGAAAGTGTAGTCCGATACTCGGTTAGCAATATACGGACAATCAGAGCTTAAAGTTTAAGCCGTTACATAGTTTCAGTGCAAACTGTGCGAGAGGATGAAATGTCCTCCCGCTATTTGTGCTGTCTATGTGACGGCTTTTTTGTTGTGCAATTTTAACGAAAATAAAAAAGTTTTAAAATTTGCTTTCATTTTTGCCTTTCTAAACCCTTACCCCTTGAGGGATGATTTCTCTCGTGCACCTTAACAACTGAATGACCGTCCGAAAGTGATATGACTTTGCGATGATATGAGCGAGGCAACGCTGCGGTGAGATTCCGGAGCAGGAACTATTTCGGGTGAAACGGCAATAGCCTGTATAAAGGATACTACAGCCACCGTGAAAATTTTCTGATATATCAGGAACATTTTCAGACTCTCAATTCCCATTTGTATATAGAGCAAGTTTTATCATTTTCCTGCGTACATACGTACACATGTACGCACGTACGCGGCGAAATTGAATAATTCTCATATATATTTTTTCTGTATTATGGTGAGCAAGACATCAAAATTTGTGCGGTATATAAGTAGAACTACATACACTGACCTACCCTGCGGCAAGGAGGTTAAATAAAATGAAAGGAGAAAAAAACAAAGGATGCCGAAGAAAGGAGGAAAAAGAAATGAGAAAAGGTTCTGATGATAAATTTTCAAATGACGAGTTTGGTGTTGAGGGTCCTGCATGGGCAGACGGGAAAACAATCAATGAGGCAATATTTTGTGAGGAGTTTCTTAGCAAACATAAAATTCTCTTCTCGGGTGGTTCATTCTTCACTACCGAAGGCAGAGTCGTTGATGAAATACCACTTAAAAGAATGGTGTTCGATGACCTGAAAATCTGTGCAGTAGCTAATGTACCGCTGAAGATTTCCAATATCGTTGAGCTTTTGAGAATAGAGGCACTTGATGAAAACTTTGCACCCGAAACCGACAGAATACACCTTCAGAACGGCATCCTGTATATTGACGGTACTTTTGATGAAAGCAAGTCGGAAATCGTAAGAAGTAGACTCCCCATAAGCTACAATCCGAATGCACCGGTACCAAAGCTGTGGCTGTCTTTTCTCGGTGAACTTCTGCATCCCGAGGACATACCCACACTTCAGGAGTTCTTAGGCTATTGCCTTATACCGAGTAATAAAGGTCAGCGAATGATGGTTATCAAAGGTAACGGCGGTGAAGGTAAATCGCAGATAGGTGCTGTTATGACAACGCTTTTCGGCAGCAATATGAAAGACGGAAGCATTGGTAAAATCTCAGAGAACAGATTTGCAAGAGCTGACCTTGAGCATATTCTGCTGTGTATTGATGATGACCTTCGTATGGAAGGACTCAAGCATACCAATTATGTTAAGTCTATAGTAACGGCACAAGGAAAGATGGACCTCGAAAAGAAGAACAAGCAAAGCTATCAGGGATATATGTATGCGAGACTTCTTGCTTTCAGCAACGGTGACCTGCAGGCGATGTTTGATAAAAGTGACGGCTTTTTCAGACGTCAGCTTGTACTGACAACCAAGGACAAAAATGCAGAGAGAATTGATGACCCTCATATAGCAGATAAAATGCGTGAGGAAATTGAAGGCATATTCCTGTGGGCATTTGAAGGTCTGCAGAGATTACTCTCAAATAACTTTCAGTTTACAGAGAGCGAACGTGCAATAAGTAACCGTGAGGCCGTCAAGCGTAATAATGTCAATGCAGTTGAATTTATGGAGTCGGACGGATACTTTGTATTTGCAGAAGATAAGTCCGTAACCTCAAAGGAATTGTATGAGATTTACAAGCTGTGGTGCGAAGAAAATGCATTGTCGCCTATGAGTTCAAGAAGCCTGAGCGACTTTCTGATTGCCAATGAAAACAAGTACGGTATTAAAAGCAGCAACAATGTTTACAACAGAGAACACCGCAGAGTAAGAGGCTTCATTGGCATAGAAGCGACAGCATCACCGTTTATGAATAATCTGTACGGTTCATAAATGGTGAGAAGAAAGTTTTACGGGGTACAGGGTGGTTTTACAAAAACAGCCCTGTTGGGTGGCAATTCGCAAATTGCAGGGCAAAGCCCTCACCACCCCGTAGGGCGCAACAGCATCTTTTGATAGCCTTATGGATGTCAAAAGTGCTTTTGCGTTACTTTTGACAAAAGTAACAAAACCAGACGAAAAAATATTTTAAATAAGGATGTGAGAATATTAGAAGAAGTATAAGTGTTATGGTTGGTAAAGGCTCTGTAAGACACAATGAAAGAAAGTTTAATGCTCTCAATACCGACCCGACAAGAAGCTGTTTGAACACATCTTTCATAAACGACGATATCAAGGATGTGTATCATGAGCTTTTTGACAAAGCACTGCAGGATTACAACGCCAAACAAAACAGAACTGACCGAAGAATAGATGATTACTATAAAAAGATAGTGTCAGGTAAACAGGAAAAACCTTTTCACGAAGTTATCCTGCAAATCGGTAATAAGGATGATATGAATGCAGAAACAGATGAAGGCAGACTTGC
>JAZQHB010000033.1:0-30635 GCA_045540355.1 Acutalibacteraceae bacterium
TGAAGGATATTTATTATGCACTTGATGTTCACAGCCGCATAGAACTCGCTGCCCTGGTGAACAACTACCGTTTGACAACCAAGAAATAACAAAATCATTTTTACATTCGATAAATTCAGAAGATATAACCCGTAAATCGCAGCTACTCCTGTTATAGTCCGGATTATCGCACCGGTCGCGGCACTTGTGATAACAGTTCTTGTAGCAAGCGATTGAAACGGCATAAATATTCTTTCTCAGTTTTTCTTTGCCAAGTACCGTCAGGGTTTAACGGCCTGACAGTTGCCATAATATGAGCGTGAGGATTAACTTCACAAGTATCGTGAATACAGACATCAACACACATACCGTCATCAATAAGAGCCTTTGCAAATGCTTCTGCCTCTGCTATCTGCCTTTCTCGGCTAACTTCAACAAGCTGAGCAACAATGAACTCTCTTACTAAACGGCTATCTCTTGTTTTCTCCGTTTCTTCAACTGCGTTCCATAGCTTACTTCTGTCACACCATTCAGGCGGAGCGTGTGACGGGAGAAAGATTTTCTCATAGACAAGACCGCCTTTCAGGGTGTAATCGTGTTTTTTGCCGTCATACTCGTTAGTGATTTCACTGCAGCTCATATATGCACTTGCGGCTACGGCTGAGCGACCAACACCACGGGTTATGACTTTGGCTTCAAGGTGATAAATTGCGGGGATCACCGTCCTTTCGGTTTGTTTTTATTTGAAATTAGTGCTAAAATGTTTATATAATTTTGAATTCTCATTTTATGTCGTGTACTTTATCCTTTATCCGAACTACACTTTTACTGAAGGGAGGATTATGTAAAAAAACAGTTTTACAAACTACTCTTAATAGGTGAAAACAGTTAAAAGATTTTAGCCGTCAGGTACTCCCCTGACGGCTGATTTTTTATGTCAAAGATACTCTTATTGGAATTTTTCAGGAAATTTGTTAGAAAAAGTGTTAGAAAAGAGCTTTTTCAACAATGAAAAAAGCCTTGCAAACGCAGTGTTTACAAGACTTTCTTTGGCAGGGGCAGAAGGGCTCGAACCCTCGGCACGCGGTTTTGGAGACAAGCATTCTTTCCTTATTTGATGCGGTTTCAGAGGCTTAGGGGGACATATCGAGGGACATATAACAATATTTTTGTATTATTTTATCTTGCTTTCCCGTACATTCGACTCACCTCTCTTTATGCGGTAGAATGAAGCTACCAAATACAGGGAGGTTATTTTATGAGCAGAAAAATTAAAGTCAAGTTTACGAATTTCGAGTGCAATTTGCTTATCAACGGTATGAATGAGTTTCGTAATATACTCTTAGCAGAAGGGTTACCCACAGAGGATGTTGACGAATTACTTTTAAAACTCATTGATGTTTATGAAAAGTAAGGAGTGATTTTATGTCGAGTATTATAGAAGAATTTTATTACGGCAATATTGAACCGCAGGAGCTGACAACGGAAATCACACCCAAACTCAAAAAGAAGCTGAGTTCACTTGCCAAAAAAGAGGAAGAGCTGTCAGCTATGCTACCCGAAAAGGAAAAAGAGTTGTTTGTAAATTATGTTCTTGCTTACAATGAATTTTCAAGTATAAGCAATTCGGACAGCTTCATATCAGGTTTCCGGCTCGGTGCAAGATTTACATATGATACTTTTATATCTGAAATGAAAGGATGATTGTTATGACAAAAATTACATACCGTCAGGTTGGGGATTATTTAATTCCTAACCTAATAATACCGCCTGAAGAAGCAAATGTCAAGATCGGCAAATGGGGTATGATGTACAAGTCTTATCTTGAAAAGCATAAGAAGATTCTTTTTAACACTCTACTTATACAATGTAAACTTTATCAACACTGTGCCGAGATAGAAAATCAGGCACGAGATATGTTTGATGCTCTTGTTGAACAGATGAAAAAGGCAGAAGGTGTTACAGAAGAATTAAAGGAACAAGACCAGTTTGAATGGGTACAGAGAATGGAAAACATTCAGTCACGGGCAAGAGAAATTGTCTGTGCAGAACTGATGTTTGTATAACACAAACAATAAGGACTGCGTTCATGCGGTCCTTATTCTTCGCTCCAATTTATCAAATCATCACTGAAAGCCACCGCAAGAGATGCACCAAAGAGATAAGCATCCTCGTTATCGCCGTGATAAAACATAGCGTATTTATACGGTGAAATACTGCTTGTATCAATAACAAAACCTGCAGTAATTCTATCCTTCGCCCAAGGCTTGTTTTCCTGGTTAAGATACAAAGTCTGGACATCAGTGAATGTTTTAAAATCCTTGGTAGCCATAATGTTTATGCCGTTGTCGGGAGAATTAAAGATTAGATATTCGTCATTTTCTTTTATAACACAGACATTCTCACCGCATTCAGTAAATCCTTGAAACTGCCAATTTGCTAAATCTTTTGATGTACTGTAAGAAACTCCGTTCTGCTTAAAAAAGCAGATAAACTTATCACCGTCATCAAGAAGATACGGATCTATCATTCGTCCCATATCACTTTCAGGAATATTGCCTTTAACCTTAAGCAAAACAGGTTCATCCCAATATATCAGGTCTTTGCTTTTTATCGTGAATATTCTTGAGTTTTCATTGCCGTAAATCTGCCCGTCTTTTCTCGGATAGGTTTGCAGACAAATATAATAGTCGTTATTAAATTTAATAACATTTCCGGGCGACGAATAATTCTTAAGATTATCCTTTTCCGTAAGCATCTCAAACTTGCTCCAATTTATAAAGTCAGTACTACGGCTCACAGCCACATAAAAATATTGTCTTTCAGGGGTATTTTCAACTAAAGTGAAAAACAGATATATTGTACCGTTTTCTATGTATGCCGCAGGGTCACGGTAAGAATAAGTTTTTGTCTGTTTGAATATCAGCATTCCGTTCTCCTTGTCAACAAAATATTTTTCACCATTTTCTGTCTTTAGTATTCGGGCAAATTTGTTTTTTGAATGCTGCCCTGAACTCAACATAACAACCGCATTTCATACATACACCGGAAATGAGATTGTCACAATTTTTACACTCATTGAGCCGCTTTGAATAAAGTTCTTTGCCGGCTTTTTCTTGTTCGGACAGTTTATCAATTCGCTCTTTTATACTTTTGAGAGTATCTTCTTCTGCTACATCGTGAAGCAGACATCTTTTGCATTCTTCCATATTATTTAATCACGAACTTAACAACAGAGCAAGGCGGAACAGTTGTCTTAAAGCCGTCTTTAAGCAATTCAAAATCACTGAACGCCTTTGTACCGACAGCGTTTTTGTTTTCAAAACTGTTATATTCATGCATTTCGCCTGTAAGTATTTCTGCCGAAATATCTTTAAGAGTAAAGTCTGCTATCTGACAGTGTATTTCTGCTTCTTCATCAGCTGATGTGTTTACTATTGTAGCGATTATTGTACCGTCTTCTTTAATAGAGGCACTTTCGATAAGCTTCGGCAGAGTGCCTTTTTCGGCGAGGTCAGGAGTGGTTATGTATGAGCCAAGGAGAGTATTTTCCTGATGTTCCTTATACATTTTGAAAACATAATATGTAGGAGTAAGGAGCATTTCTTCACCGTCAGTAAGAGCAACCGACTGCAAAACATTTACTGTTTGAGCGATATTTGCCATTTTCACTCTGTCACAGTGCTTATTAAAGATATTAAGAGTAAGACCTGCAACAATGGCGTCTCTCATAGTGTTCTGCTGATATAAAAATCCAGGATTTGTACCTTCCTCAACATCGTACCATGTGCCCCATTCGTCAACTATCATACCGACACGCTTTTTCGGGTCATAGCGGTTCATTATGTCGCCGTGACGGGTGACAAGCTCTTCAATTCTGTAGGCTTTTTCTATAGTGGTATAGTATTCGTCTTTGGTGAATTCCAAAGACTTTCCTTTTTTGCTCCATTCACCGGGCACTGTGTAATAGTGAAGAGAAAGACCGTTCATACGGCTTGCGGCTTTTTTCATAAGCACATCTGTCCAGTTGTAGTCGAAGGCATTTGCACCGCAGGCAATTCTGTAAATGGGACTGTTGCCGTTATAGTTGCGGACATAGGTTTCATACCGTCTGTATTGGTCCGCATAAAACTCAGGGTGCATATTTCCGCCACAACCCCAGTTTTCATTACCTACACCGAAGTATTTGACGGTCCAAGGTACTTCTTGTCCGTTAGCTTTGCGAAGTTCAGCCATAGGTGATACACCGTCAAAGGTCATATATTCAACCCATTCACTCATTTCCTGAACAGTACCCGAGCCTACATTACCGTTGACATAAGCTTCACAGCCGAGCTGTCGGCAAAGCTCAAAAAATTCATGAGTACCGAAGCTGTTATCCTCAACAACACCGCCCCAATGGGTGTTAATCATCTTTTTTCTTGTTTCCTTGGGACCGATTCCGTCTTTCCAGTGATATTCATCGGCAAAGCAGCCACCGGGCCAACGAAGAACAGGAATACCCATTTCTTTGAGTGCCTCAATAACATCTTTTCTCATACCGTTGACATTGGGTATCGGCGAATCTCCACCTACATAAAGACCTTCATAAATACATCTGCCAAGATGCTCACTGAAATGTCCGTAGATTTCCTTGTTGATTTTGCTGATTTTCTGATTCGGATTTATTAAATACTTTTCCATACTGATTCTCCTGGTAAATGTTTAATCTTCAACCATATTTTTGATTTTTTTCGGCGTGGGAATATCTGCGAAGCCATAAAACCTTCTTGCATTTTCGCCAAGAATGATTTTCTTGTTTTCTTTTGAAATCTCACTTGTTTTTTCGATAAAATCAAGGCTCATTTTATATGTTATTGCAGTCATTGTACGAGGATAGTCACTGCCCCACATAAGTTTATGGAAGCCTACAAGGTCTGCTGCTTCATTTATAGTTTTAACAGCTGATGGGAATGGATAGAATTCCGAGTTGAAAAGCCAAGTGATTCCACCACTTTCGATAAAAACATTCTTATTTTTTGCAAGTTTTATCTGTTCAAGCCAATTGTCACGGGTAACCATACCGAAATGACCGATTGCAATTCTGAGCTCTGGGAACATTTTAATGATTTCTTGCATCATCTCTGTTTGTTCATCACCGTCTGCCAAGTCAATTGAAATAAACTTGCCATTTTCATTTGCAACTTTAAATGGTTCAAGGTGGTTAAGGAGATTTTTATCTTTCATTCGACCTGCACAAATTTTAATTCCGTCAAACTGTGAAATATCGCTAAGTGGTTTTTCCTCATACAATGCACAGATTTTAATTCTGTCACTTTTGCAAGCAAGAAGATAGTCATCCTGATTTCCGTCAATATATTCCTGTGTAATCACAGCACCGCTGACACCTGCATAATCCATATTCGCAAGGAAGCGTTCAACTGAATTTTCGCCATCTATCATATACGGTGGCATCATTTGACGGATTTCACCACCGAAATCACTTTTACCACCACCGATGTCATAAACAGGCTTTCCGTTTACTGTTCCGTTTTGTTTTTTCCATAAATGAGCATGAGCATCTATTATCATAATGTTACTCCATCTTTAAATATTGCGATTTCCCGATTGCCTTGACTTTCATTCTTTGTTTGTTCACCGTTGGCAACTCGTTTAATAAGGTCTAACAACTCATTGGCTTTTGCTTTTTTATCAAAGCCAAAGGCTGAAAAGTCAACCCAATGGGATTTTTTAGTTGCTATTGTGTCATTTGATGCGATTTTAATTGTAGGCACAGCACCACCTAAAGGTGTACCACGACCTGTTGTAAATAATACAAGATGACAACCAACCGCAGAAAGATTTGTTATTGAAACGATGTCATTTCCCGGACCATTCAAAAGATTTAAGCCTGATTTTGTGAGAGTGTCACCATAATCAAGCACATCAACAACAGGTGCTGTTCCACCCTTCTGAACACAACCAAGAGACTTTTCTTCAAGAGTTGTTATTCCACCCTCTTTGTTACCAGGTGACGGATTTTCAGAAACAGGTTGACCGTGATTTTTAAAATACTGCTTGAAATTGTTGATAAGATTTACACTTTTGTCAAAAACCTCTTTGCTTACACATCTGTCAAAAAGAACAGTTTCTGCACCAAACATTTCAGGGACTTCGGTAAGCACTGCAGTTCCACCCATTGAGCAAATTTCGTCGGTAACCAATCCACAGACAGCGTTTGCAGTAATACCCGAAAAACCGTCTGAGCCACCGCATTTAAGTCCGATTTTAAGTTTTGAAACAGGTACTTCTTCACGAATATCCTTTGAAGCGTTTTCCTTTAATTCATTGATAAGTGAAATTCCTTGTTCTAATTCATCTTCGCAATCCTGAACAGATAAGAATTTTACTCGATTTTCGTTCCAAGTGCCTAAAACCTTTTTCATTTCAGGGATATTGTTATTTTCGCAACCAAGACCTAAAACGAGGACACCACCTGCATTTGAGTGATTAATAAGTCCACGAAGAATTAACTGAGTTGTTTTATTGTCGTCACCAAGCTGACTACAACCATAAGGATGTGAAAAATGAATAGCACCTATCTTTTCACTGAGTTTCTTTGCGATACTATTTACACAGCCAACTGTCGGCACAATCCAGATGTCATTTCTTATACCAATATCACCATTTTCACGGACGAAGGCTTTTATTGTAAAAGGTTCTTTTGGTGAAAGTTCAGTATAATCAGGGTTGTATTCATAAGAAAGAATGTCCCCTAATTTTGTTTTCATATTGTGAGAGTGAACAGCGTCACCCTCTTTGATATTTTCAGTTGCGTATCCTATTGGATAACCATATTTTATAACATCTGCACCTTTTTCAATGTCACAAACTGCAATTTTATGACCTGTTTTAAGGTTTACGCAGACATTATCTTTTTCATTTATTCTGACAGTATCCATTTCATTGTTTCCTTTGCACCAATTATGTCGATTTTGTTGTAATATTCAGCAACCATATCAGTTAAATCTGAAAGGTCAGTTGCCCATAATGAAGCATTTGCAAGAATATCCTTGATACTGTCATTTTTCATTGTAGCAACAACATCAGCATTATCATCAGGAGTGTCATTTTTATAGAAATAGATAAGGTTAGCTAATGCAAGTGTAAGTCCCTTTGGTGCTTTGACATTTTTCTCTTTATATTCGAGAAGTGTCGGAAGAACACGGACGGAAAACTTACTTACGGAATTTAGTGCAATTGAACGCCATTTGTGTGCTATAAACGGGTTTCTGAATCGGTCAAAAACAGCGTTTGCAAATGCAATACTTTCTTCATTTTCACCGATTGTAGGTAAAATTTCTTCCTTCATACATTTGTTAAGGAATGCAGATGCTACACCGTCATTCATGGCTTCGCCTACTGTTTCGATACCTGAAAGCAAAGCACCTGCTACAAGTGAAGTGTGAGCACCATTGAGAATTCTCACCTTGATTTTCTTATATGGCTTTGCATCATCTGTCCACACAACATTAAACCCTGCTTTTTTTAGCGGGAATTCGTCTTCAAAATTACCTTCAATAACCCAAAGGTGGAAGATTTCTGCTGTATCAAGGAATTTGTCATAAGGGTGAGCATCCTTTGTTTCGTCATTCGGATAACCTGTAACAATTCTATCAACAAGAGTGTTTACAAAGTGATTTTCATTCTCTAACCAAGCAACAAAATCTGCTTCAAGATTCCAGAGGTGGGCATATTTAAGTACACATTTTTTTAGCTCTACACCATTATTATCAATAAGCTCACAAGAAAGGATAATAAAACCATTCAAGCCGTTTTTATATCTTCTGTAAAGAAGTTGAGTGAGCTTTCCAGGGAAAGACAAAGCAGGTTTATCGTCGAATTTGCAAGTATCTACAAATTCAATACCCGCTTCAGTTGTGTTTGAAACGATAAAACGAAAATCAGGATTGTCGGCAAGTGCTATATAATCCTCAAAATTTACATAAGGGTCAACACATCTTGAAATAGACTCAACAAATGTATGCTCCTTTACGATTTCACCGTCTTTGATACCTCTCAAATAAAGGTTATATTTGCATTCCTGTTCATTTAGTAGTGCACATTTTCCACCTGCTCTTGGCTGAATAACAACAGCTTTTCCCTCATAAAGACCTTTTTCGTTCATTTTATGAAGAAAATAGTCGAAAAATCCACGAAGGAAATTACCTTCACCAAATTGAATTACTGTTTCTTTCATTTCAGTCACCTATTTTAATAAGAAGTTTTGCAAGTGTGCCATCGTTATTTGCCAATGCCTTGAAAGCATCAAGGGCATCATTCATTTCATAAACACCGCTGACCATTTTCATAGGGTCGGCTTTTTTATTCGCAACAATGTCAATCAAATTGATAAAATCATCTTTAAGAGCATTACGGCTTCCGTGAATGTTAAGCTCCTTTTTAAGGATAATTGAATGAACAAAATTAGTTTCACGCTTGCCGTTACCGATAAGGATAATATTTCCTGCGAATGCTGAGTTTTCAATACAACCTAAAAATGTTTCGGGAGCACCACAAGCCTCAATACACACATCAAAGCCGTTACCGTTTGTAAACTCATTTGTAAAATCTTCAAGTAACTGTGTTTTTGTATTTACAACTGCATCTGCACAATATTCTTTTGCAAGCTCAAGACGATTATCGAGAATATCAGCAACCACAATTTTATTGCATTTCTGTTTTGCTGCCAAAAGTGCGAAAAGACCGATAGGACCTGCACCGATTACAAGCACATTGTCAGTTTCCTTGATAGTTGCACGGGAAACTGCGTGCTGTGAAATTGCAAATGGCTCAATAAGTGCTAATTCTTTCGCTGAAAGACCTTTACCATCATAAATTCTCTCCACAGGCATTGAGATATATTCACAGAAAGCACCATCACGCTGTACACCCATTGTCTGATTATCAGTACAACAGTTAACATATCCACGCTGACAGGAGTAACAAGTGCCACAATTGAAATATGGGTTACAGGTAACTATATCCCCTGCTTTAAGTCCTTTATCGTTTTCAGGAATTGATACGATTTCTGCTGAAAACTCGTGACCGGGTATTCTTGGGTATGTAGTAAATGGCTGATTACCTGTAAATGAAGCTACATCAGCACCACAGATGCCAACATATTTAACCTTAAGAAGTGCTTCGCCTTCCTTTACTTCAGGCATTGGTACTTCTCTTATTTCTATTTCATTTGGATTTGAAATTACTATTGCTTTCATATTATTTGTCCTCTTCTATGTATTTTTTGTTCCAGATTACACCTGTTTTCAGCGGTGCACCCTTGCAGTAAATTTTGTTTTCATAAGCATCCAATGGGTCATTGATAAATTCTTCCTTATCAATAAGCTCAACGACCTCGTCATAACGGGAGTCAACAAGGACCTCAATTGCCTTTTCCATATGTGACTGACGGAAGTTGATTGATGCGAAAATAAGGTGATTTTCAAAACCGAACGGCATTGTGTCATAAATCACCTTTGGTCCTAATGAAAAGCTGTTATACACACCGTTGCAGCCGAGAACTTTATGCTGAAAAGCAATTCTGTGCTCAACGTTTGAACCGCTTGTGCCGACAAACATTGTTGCTCTGCCGCCAATTTTTTCCATAATCTTTTCTGCAATTTCTTCTTCTGAAAGACCGCTTGTGCAAAGATAATCCGCATCTGCGATTTCCTTTGAGAATGTAACCTTTTTGCAGTTTTCATCGCTTCTGCCAACAAAAAGAATCTGTGCATCGGGATGATTGCGTTTTATCTGGTCAGCAATGAAAAGTCCAGTCATACCAAGACCAAAAACGACAGTTTTTGAGAAAATATTATCCTTTGCTAATTTTCTTGCTTCAGTTTCAGAATATTTATGTTTTGCCATTTCAACTCTGAAATTCTGCGCTTCGCCCAAATCTTCCATTCTTTCAAGCTGGAAGATTGCGCAGGCATACGGGTCAGCAAAAGAAAGCTTTTTTGCTACCGACAAAGGCAGTTTTTCAAGCTTTTCATATTTTGCAGGCAGATGCAGAAGCATATCGGGGTTGAAATAATTCTTGTCGCAGAAAAGTCCGTCAGCACCGTCACAGCCGTATTCAAAATAGGTTTCATCCTCTGTGTAACGGGTAGGATCGTAGCTGTCGCCGCCGCGGATAAGCACAATCGCAAATCTGTTTTCAGAAGGCACCCAAACGACGCCCTCATGACCGTTGATGAGTCTGTTTTCTCCTTCGGGGAATTTTGCCGAAAGATTGCCGTCTCTACCCATTTTCATAAGCTCAAAGTCAGTACCGCAAAAGCCCTGAAAAACAGGAAAAGCCTCAATACCCTTGAGCAAGGGCTCACCACGAAGTCGTTGTCTTTCGGGGTTAATAAGATTTATTTCACCATATTTAATTGGCAAATCCTTATCGTTTTGAAAATATGTACCGTAAGTTTTCATATATATTCACCTTTTCGTTTTTCAAGTATATACATTTTTACTTCATGAGAATTCAGTGTAACATCAACATTGAAATCACTTATATTATATGTTGTGACAAGTGGTTGACTAAGTACATCAAGAATGGTAATTTCATCCTTTTTAAGATATTTTTGTGCCCCCATTTTCACCCAGTTGTGAAGTGCAGATGTGCTTTCGTCAAGAGTATATTCTGTGAGTGTGTATTCCTCATTAAGAGTAAGTGAAATATTAAACTTTTCTTCCTTGCTTTCAAATACATTATCACGGTTTGTGAGAGTGAGTTTGCTTCTGTCACCTTTAGCAAATTCATCAGTGTAGTAGCAATAATTCCAGAGAATCACTTGATAGTTTTCACCTTGCTTTGTGATTATGTGTCTATCAGAAATCTCTATTATTTCATCACCTAATTTTGAAAGGAAATAATATGCCCAATATGATGGCTTTTTGATACCATTATTGGTGAAAAGTCCAAATCCACCGTGAAATTCATATTCACCAGGACCGTTTTCTTCAAAAATATCAGTAAATGCCCAGTAGCCAAGTGAGTCAATTTTATCAAAATTCTGTGTAATATTATAAAGCAAAAATGGTGCTTCAAACGGTGTGTCGTGTATTAAATCTCTTGGACTTGGTGACGAATTCCACTCTGTCAGGTGAATTTCTGAACCTGCATATTTAGAGTTATCAATAATGTTCTTCATATTATCAATAAACTCTGTGCAGATTTCCTTTTTCATATATCCCATCTGCTCATTGCCGTCTGTATCAAGTGGCCAGTAAGTAGGATATGGATGAGCAGTAAAAAAGTCAACAGGAAGATTTTTTTCTTCACAGAACTTAATAAAGGCTTTGAGATAACCAAGATTTTCTCTGAAATCCGCACCACTTGTTGAAGGACCACCAACACGCAAATCTTTACAAACAGATTTTACCGCATCAACGGACACTTCATAAAGTTTAAAATACTGTTCCTGAGTACCACGCCAGAATGAGCCTAAATTAGGTTCATTCCACACTTCAAAATACCATGTTTTGACTTTGTCAAGTCCGTATCTTTCTACTAAATGTTCAACTGTACCTTTCACAAGATAGTGCCATTTGTCATAATCGTTTGGTGGGCATCCATTTGCTTTCCACCAGAAAACAGTATTTGGAACAGTTGCAAGTTCAGTAGGTACAAATCCCAATTCAAGTAATGGCTTAAGTCCGTTATCTAAAAAAAAATCAAAAAGTTTATCTACATAACCAAACCAGAGTTGTGGTTTGCCGTCAACTTCTTTGTAAACTGCCATATCATCGTGAAATATGCCATGAAAACGAACATACTCAAAGCCAATATCATTCTGCATTTCAATAAGTTGCTTTTGAAAATCAGCACGAAGCCCCTCTGTTGCTCTGCCAAAGGTTATGCATTTTTGATAGTATCTATTATTTATCATAATATAACACCTGCCAGAAATCAAACACTGATTATTTTTTCTCTCTTATTAACACTACGAGGTTTACATTCAAAATTATTTATTTTAATCCCATCTGCATTTCTTATAAACAGACCGTAGCACGGTAAATCCCAATATCTGCTCATCTGATGAGACTTGAAATATATGTGCGAAACTCTCGTAATTTCGGGATAGTCTCTTAAAGATATTTCAGGAACTTTTCTGAGAATTGAAAGGCTTTCCTTGGTATCTCTGTATCTGATATTTACATTTTCTATTATCACATTATTTATGCAATTTTCACCGTTTTCATTTTTGCAACTGTTAATTGCTGAGGGAAGTTCAACATTTTCAGCAGAAATATTTTCTATTCTTACATTTTCAATCTTTCCAATTGGCATATTACCAAATTTCATTCGATTGCCTGCCCAGATTAAAAATGCCGAGCTGATACCGTTCATTTCAATATCGGAAACAAAAACATTTGAGATTTTACTGCCGTCTGCAGTTTCTATTGCAACACCTGCATAACCGCCGGTAATTCCGTCGGGAAGAAAAAACTTGCAGTTGCTGACATTGACATCTGTAACATCACATTTAGTTTCAGTACCGATTTTAAAGCAGTTGGCAAAGCTTGAAACAACACAATCTTTTACTTCAACATTTTTAATCGGTTTATCCACAGCTTTTAACACTATTCCATCATCTGCAGTTGCGATAAAAGAATGATAAACGCCTATATTTTCTCCGCCAGAAATGTCAATCCCGTCAGTATTTGCCACATGCATATGATTATCAATAATAAAATCATAAATTTCTGCATTTTTGCAGTTTTCCAGATGAAATGTCCAAGCGGCAGAATCTTTCAAAATCACATTGAAAACCTTAATATTACTGCAATTTTTAAAGTGAATTACAGAGGGTCTGTGTACAGGCTTTCCTTTTCTTAACCTTTTGCGACTTTCAATAACTCTTGTATACAAATTAAAGCTTTCCAAAGCGTACAAAGGTTTATCGCATTCCGGCTCAAATGTATAGCTTTCACCGCTGCCGTTAATTATTCCACCGCCTGTAATTGCAATATTTGTTGCATTCTCGGCAATAATTACTCCGCTGCCAAGCTTCTTTTCAGACTGCTTATTTTCATCGCAATCAATAACTGTGAGCTCTCCGTCTTTTTCAATAAACAGCGTTACATTACTTTTAAGTTCAACGGTGGTCACTTTGTATATGCCTTTTGGTATAACAATAGTTCCACCCGAAGCGTTATCAGTTGCAAAATTAATCTGAGATTGTATTATTCTTGCATTTTCATCACCGGAATTGGTTTCAGAAACCTTGCATATCAGTGCATCTTGCGGGGGGCTTGTATTTTGTATGTAAGATTCATAAGGTATGTTAGTAATTCTACTCCCGCTTTTATCTCCTGTATATTCGGTTTTGACTTTGCCCAATGTTTTGGTATTTAAAAACGGCTTATTAAAAATAGTCCCGCTGAACAGCATCATTATTCACCTGCTTTTTTTATGTTTAAACTCAACTATATAATACTATACTATAGCCAAAACATATACGACATCTTTGGGCTTAATATGTCGTATGGATTCGAAGCTGTTACAGATTCAGCATAGATGCTTTCGTGCTTCGCAGAAATTTCACTTTATTCTTTTATCGATTCGGCTTTTTTCTCCTTAAATGATTTACCGTAATATTTCTGAAGAAGTCTTTGTGTCTGTCTTTCGCAAAGACCTATCATCTGAGAAAGCCTGCCAAGAGTCAGACCATTGGGGTCATTGATAAAGGCCCGTTCAATAAGAAGAAAACGTCTGTCGTTAAGATTGCCGCCGCTTTCTTTCATTTCTTCAAAGGTCGGCCAGTAAAGTCTTGTGATTTCTGTCAGAAGAATCTGCATTAAAGCAGAAATAACAGAGCGGCATCCCCATTTGTTTTCATATTGCTCTTTGATAATTCTCACAAAAATATCCGAAAGATTGCTGTTTCTTTCAAAATAAAAATGCGTGGCTAAAAATGTTGACACAAGGGCATTTTTAGTTTTATTCTCTGAAGACTGAATGTATATGTAGTATTCTTTCAGAGGATTTTCTGGATTAGTTGACTGCTGATGATAAATGTTTGGTCCCGTAACAAAAAAATCACCTTTTGTAAGTGAATATATTTTCGTGTCCGTAGTGAGCGTACCCTCACCGTCAATAATGAAATGCAACTCATAACTGTTCTTAGAATGGCTGTGTCCTGCCATGTTCTCTCTGAATACGCCTTTTCCGAATTCAATTAAAGTAAAATCAAAATCATTCCATTTGAAAGTAATCATAATATCACCCACACAATCATAACACATACACGACATAATGTAAATAATGATGTCGTGTGAATGTGTAAATTTTTATTGTATAATGAGGTGAAAGAAAATTTTAAGGAGGATTTAAAATGATTATATTTTTAAACAAAGTTATTTCTGTTTTTCTCTCTGCTATCTGTGTAATGGGCTCTCTGTTCGGCTATAAGGCTGCAGACAAGGTTGAAGCTAAACAGTTTGAAGTGCCCGGTGACGGCTCCTGTTATGTAGGAAACGGCAGAGTAAGTGTACACGACCCTTCAATAGTGCAGGATAAAGACGGGACATATTATGTCTTTGGCTCACACGCATGTGCAGCTAAAAGTGAAGATATGATTACCTGGGAAAATGTAGCCTGTGGCGTTCACGACAACAACCGAATGTTAGTTCCTGAAGGAGAAACACTTCGTAGTGCTTTGGGCGATGCTTTTGCCTGGACAGATGCTTTTCAGGTGTGGAAAGAATATGACGAAAGCAAATGGGAAACGGCAATCTGGGCGGCTGATGTGATATATAACGGGGCCATGGAAAAATACTGCTATTATGCCTGCTCCTCCGTATGGGGTACCGCCAATTCTGTTATATGGATGTGCACAAGTGATAATATTGAAGGTCCCTATAAATTTGAAACTACTATAGTTCATTCCGGCATCAATAAGCTTGCGCATCTGAAGGCAATCAAAAAGTATCCCACACACTATTCATTTACTAATCTTCAAAGCCTTATTGATAACGGTACTTTTGCTATATGGGAAGTTGAAAAAGCCGATTTCTTTAAGGAAAACGGCAACTACAATCTTGCAGAATACCCCAACGCAATTGATCCTACCGTATTTTATGATGAAAACGGTGATTTATGGATGGTATACGGCTCATACTCGGCAGGTGTGTATATTATGCCGATGGATGAGGCAACAGGACTTCCTGACTATGAATATATGAAAAACAACATTGAATACGATATGTATTACGGCAAAAAGATAACAAAGACCAACGCTCTCAACGAAGGTTCAGGTGAAGGTCCGTATATCGTATATGACCCCATAAGTGATTATTATTATCTCTATCTTACCTACTGCGGACTTAATGCACTTGGCGGCTATAACATAAGAGAATACAGAAGCAGGAATGTTGACGGCCCTTATCTTGATGCGGCAGGTAATAATGCTCTTGACGATAAAAACACCGGTGCAAAGCTTTTCGGTAATTATAAATTTGACTGTCTTAATACTGCATACCTTGCAGGCGGACATTCCTCAAGTCTTGTTACAAAAGACGGCAAGATGTTCCAGGTTTATCATACCCGCTTCAACTACGGTCACGAAGGTCATGAGGTAAGAGTACATCAAATGGCAAGAACCGAGAACGGCTGGGCGGTTGTGCTTCCCTTTGAATACCAGGGTGAAACAATAAATGAAAGTGGTTATTCAAAAGAAGAAATCTGCGGTGAATATGAATTTATAAATCACGGCACTATCAGTAACGGCTGCACAGATTGGGCAAATGTAAATAATATAATTGCACCTACTCAGAATGTTACACTTAATGCTGACGGAACAATCACAGGCATCAAGGCTTATGAAAGCATAAAAGAGAATACCGCCGTATCTTCAAAAGAAGTAAGCGGTACATGGAAAGTAAAAGAGGATACAGCCTATATAACATTTGTAATTGACGGCGTAAGTTATGAAGGCGTGTTATGTATGCAGAAAGATGAAAGTGCTGAAAAAACAGAGAAACCGGTTTTCTCTGCAATTGGCAATAATAACGAATGTATCTGGGGTGTTAAAAAATGACAACTAAAGAGTATTTAAAACTTATTGACGAAGTTAATAAAAACGGAAAATACAAGGCTAATTGGAGTTCGCTCTCACATCATAAAGTGCCTGAATGGTATATGCATGACAAGTTAGGGGTGTTTATTCATTGGGGAGTTTACTCTGTGCCTGCCTTCGGTAACGAGTGGTACTCAAGAGGAATGTACGATAAAACCGTAAGAGAATTCGAGCATCACAGAAAAACCTGGGGCGAGCAGAAGGATTTCGGCTATAAGGATTTTATACCGATGTTCAAGGCTGAAAAGTTTGATGCTGCAGAATGGATATCTCTTTTTAAAAAGGCAGGTATGAAATATGTTATGCCTGTTGCCGAGCATCACGACGGATTTGCAATGTATGAGACAGAATTCAACCGCTGGAATTCAAAAGAAATGGGACCTTGCCGTGATGTTGTAGGCGAGTTAAAGGCAGAATGTGAAAAGCAAGGGCTGACGTTATGTGCATCAACTCATCGAGCAGAACATTATTTCTTTATGAACCCCGGCAGACTTTGCGACAGTGATGTGAACGACGATAATTATCGTGATTTTTATGGCCCTGCCGTATATTGTGAAGAATTTGATCCTGCAATTATACATAAGACAACTGCTGACACATATTCAAAAGGTGCAAGTCAAGAATGGCTTGAAGACTGGCTTGTTCGTACTTGTGAAATAGTTGATAAATATCAACCATCGGTTCTTTATTTTGACTGGTGGATTCATAATCGCAGCTTCAAACCATATCTTAAAAAGTTAGCCGCTTACTACTACAACCGTGCAGAAGAATGGGGCAAGGAAGTAACTATTAACTATAAGCATGAGGCATTTCCGCCGAATGTTGCAACCTTTGATGTTGAGCGTGGTGCTCTTTCAGGCATTTCACCAATTTATTGGCAGACAGATACAGCAATAGGCAAACATTCTTGGGGCTATCGCTTTGACAACGAATACAAGAGTGCAAGACAGGTGATTTGCGACTTGGTTGATATTGTTTCCAAAAACGGTAATCTCTTAATTAACATCGGACCTAAATCTGACGGTACTATAACTGACGAAGAAACAGAGGTTCTGTTTACAATGGGCGAATGGCTCAGCATCAACGGTGAAGGCATTTACGGTACGACCTTCTGGAAACAGTTTGGAGAGGGTAAAGTCAACGCAGAAGACGGCTTTTTCAAAGACGGTGATGAAAAGCAGTTCACAACAGAAGATTTCAGATTTACTTATAAAAACGATTGTATTTACGCTTTTCAGATGCGTCCGTCAAAGACTGTTAAAATCAAAACTTTGAGAAAGCACATTCCACACGATTATCTGATTGAAAGAATTGAACTTTTAGGTAGTGACGAAAAAATCACATTTGACAGAAATGAAGACTGCCTTGAAATCAGGCTGAACAGCGAATTCAAAAACGATTTACCGATTTGTTTTAAAATAGAAATCGGATAAACTCCAAAAATCAACTTAACTGTTTCAATTTTACCATTGATATAAAAGAAATGCAACATAAAGCTTTCCGTTCTTTGGCAAGCAGTGCAAACCTACGTAGGATTTGCATTTTGCTTGCCGATTTGCCCTGTTTGTAACTTGGCAAGCAAGGCAAATGTGGCTACAATCTTGCCAAAATCAGCTTGCAAGTTGTTCCGATTTTCAACCGTTCACTAACTTAGCAAGCAGGGCAAGTGTGTATACACTCTCGCAAAATCCGCCTGCAAATTCGTTCCCGATTTCACCGTTCACTATCTTTGCAAGCAGGGCGAGTGGCTATCCACTTTTGCAAAAACCTCATTTTCAAATTATGCTGATTTACAATTCGTTCATATTTTTTTCGTCGTTTTTTTACCGCTTGTTGGTGAATTTCTTCCCCAAACCCCTAACAAAAATCGGAGAGAAAATTTTAAAATCTTCTCTCCGAGTTGCGCCCGTTGGGCTTAATTTTTTTATATTCCGTTTTGTGATTTGTTAACATCTTCTATCGTTTTTGCGTAAGCGGTACCGCATAAAACGATGTCATCTGAATTCATGTTATAAAGAGATTATTTCTTTGTTAACTTGTCCTTCAAATTTTTCTTAACGTCCTTAAGTGTCATCCCTGCCGCATACATCGTTCCACGCCCCATAATAGCAAAACCTACGATCATCATAAGCGTACCAATCAGATAATCAATTCCAGTAATATCCGTGTTAGTGTTCAAGTAAATAATCGAATAAATAGATAAAGAAGCCATAGGCCACGCACTGGCAAGCCCGGGTGTGTAAGGCTTTTTCATTTTGTGAATCCAGATGCCAGCGGTGTGAATGAATGCTTCAAAAATACCGAGAGCGATAGACATCACCAGGAAAAGCTCATTTCCGTCAAACACAAACGCCAGAACGATGAGGACTAAAGCTTATAAACGATTATAAAGAATATTTCATATCTAACGGTCAGCCTGTTTCGGAAAATCCCTCTCCCGGCAATAAGGAGGGCGGAATAACTACTCTTGAGGAAAAATCCCTCGGCTGTATTTAAAAGGGCGGAACTGCACCTGTTACTGCTGTTTTAGATTATGGCGACACAGCAAGAGAAAAAGGCTTGAATTTGTTTAACGGCCCCGGCAACAATATGGTTGCGGTAACAAACCTTACAGCGGCAGGCTGTCAACTCATTCTTTTTACTACAGGCAGAGGAACACCTCTCGGTGCTCCCGTGCCGACAATAAAAATCGCGACCAATTCAGCTCTTACCGAAAAGAAAAGGCACTGGATTGACTTTGATGCTCAGAAAGGAAATGCGGAAGAGCTTTTTGATCTTATTTTGCAAACAACCGACGGAAAAGAAACCAAAAACGAAGAAAACAGCTATCGTGAGATAGCAATTTTCAAATCCGGCGTTACATTGTAAAGAGAAAAACAATAATAAAGTATTCAGACGATAAACCTCCCTGTTTCGGCACAAAACCGATTCAGGGAGCTTTTTTCGTTATAGATTAATCCTCACCGCTGACACACCGCCCATTTCAGGCTTTTTTTCCATAAACCCTTCAGGGATCTTGCCTTCGTAGCTTTCCATATATGTCGCCGAGCCGAGATAAGCAGAGATGTTAGTCCTCGGTATAATCACCCAATCAGAATCAGGCTCTTTGTTTGCGATGTAGTATTCGGCAAGTGTAATCATAAGCCTTTCTGTTTTCGCGTTTACACCGTTAGCCTTGATTTTTTGAAGCTCTTTATCTGAAAGCACAACTGCCTCAGTACGCAAAGGACCGAGAACAAGAGCGTCTGCAATAGCCGTGTCAAAAAGCAACGGGAAATCAGCAGAAGACCTGTCATTGTAAACGGAATACTGAAACTGTATCAGCTTTCTGCTCCATTTATCTTCAATGGCTTTCAGGGTTTTCTTTTCGGTAAAGCAATGAAGCTTCTTTGTAACATTCTCCTTGTTCTTTTTAATGTAATAGGAAAGAGAATGCAGGTATCTGTAATACCATCCTGCACCGTTTTCATCAACAAGGTTCGGGAACTCACTGTGAAGCTCAGGGAATGATGTATGAAAAGCCAAAGCCTTATTTGATACGGTTTCATAAGGCAGACTGCACCAAGCACATAAGAAACGTCGAGCTTCTTCTGTTCTCTCATAAGGGTCATCAGTACGAAGAGAGCCGTCAGCATTATGAAAAAGATAACCTCTTGCGAGAATAGTAAATATTCGGTTAAAGCCCTTGTTCTGCTTAATCATTCTTACTGTAAATCTGCCTATGAAAGCAGTTGATTGCTTACTGTCTGCATTAAAAACGGAAGCGTCGGTATATGCCTTGAATTCAAGCCATTCATTTGTCATAAACTTATTCTCCCTTCCTTGCAAATCTGTTGATGTGCCTGTAATAAGCATCATAAAGGAAATCACGCTTGCCGAGAGCAACAATGTATTTTACGGAAGCATTGAAAGAGATAACATGAGTTTCGATTATTCTTGCAGCTTCTCTTGAAACAGTTTCACGGTAGTTACCTACGGGATTTCTTAAGTAAGCTTTTACCATCAATGTCAGTTCCTCGGAATCGTTGGGGTATTGCATAGCAGAAGCATTTGCAGAGATATTGTAGTTTCGGGTTTCGGTAATAATATCAGGCAGTAATTTATACCCACCGAAACGAAAGTCAGCAAAGATGTCATAATACTCTCTGTACTCTGTTTCGGGCAGATGCTTTATGAGGAAGGCATATCTTTCTTCCTCTTTCATAAAGTGCCAAGTCTCGCTTCTTATCGCAAAATATATCTCATTGACTCTTTCTTCGGGAAGGTTAATGAATACTGCGGCAAGCTCGTCTGCTTCATAATCGTTTTCCTTGTTCTGCATATACAGAATACGGTTAATGTCATTGTGCTTTGCTTTGAGCTTGCTTGCGGCTTTTCTCCTTGCACGGATTCTTGTAAGACATTTTTCGTAATCAGCTATTACTCTGTATACATAGTCAAGAATTTTCGGGTCAAGCTTCTTCTCCCAACCGGGCTTTGCAAAGGTGAAAAGCTCACTTGCATCTGCCTGACGGCATTCTGCTCTTGGTGTATTCTTTTTCAGTTCCCTTGCAAAATACGGTAGCTTTTCAAGGTTAGAGCTGACCTCATCCCAATTCTGACCGTCAAAGAATTTCCTGAAGCGTTCATCAAAGGTAGGCTCGTACCAACGGCGTTTACCCTCTGCTTTTTCAATAAGAGCCTTGTATTTAAGGAAGGATGTTCTTTCAGCTTTGTTGGTTTCAAGATATTCTGTCAGATCAGGCTTAATACCGCTCTTTGCAGAGTCTATTTCAAGTCCCGTTAATATCTCAAGTACCTCTGTTTCCTTGCGGTACTGCTCCTTCTTTTCATCGTCGGTGTTTTCATCATAAGCGATTATACTTCTGTCAAGTGCCGCATTTGAAATCTGACCGACACGGGATGAAAAAGTATTTCGTATTGTTTCAAAGCGTTTGTACCAATCATTTGCATCGGCAATGATTGGCTCTGCGGAGGGTATGTTTAATAGAGGCAGGTTGCCGCCGAGGGATAAATCTGATTCGCTGTAGTTACTCATAATACAGTTAGTTAATTTAGGTTCAGCTACTGTCTTAATCATATCGCCGTCAAAGTCAGCACCGCCAAGTCTTTCGGCAAGAAGGGATACAGAGTTTACCATAATTACATCCGTAAGACCTGAAAGATACTTTTCTCTGTAAGTACCTATATTCTTTAACGGCTTGACAAGAGCTTCTTCGTTTCTTGCGATATGAGGATTACGGAGAAGAGTATAGATATTCTGCTCTGAATATACTGCGCCGGGAGCATAAAATTCATTCGTATTAAGAAATTCATTTCTTATATCTGAATAAATGTCAGGTCTTCCGCCGTTATCTCTGATAAGCTCATAGAACAATTCCATAATGTCAGCCGCAAAGAAACGGTTGTCACCGTCAACAAGTAAACGGCCTATGGAGTAATCCTTAAGTAAGCTCTCTGCCGCATCGTCAAGCTGACGGACAAAATACGGTTCATTGATAAACTTTGGATTCTTTCTCAACAGCTCCGCAAGATGATAGCTTCGGCTCTTTCTACCGAAGGTCCATTCATCAGCCTTGTCGGTAAAATACTTTATACGGGCATCTTTATCACTGCGTAGATCATAATACCTTTGTTCTGTCGGCTTAGTCAGCCACATTCTTTCATCCTCTGCGGGAGAATGTTTCCAACCCAAAGGTAAATCATCGGGTCTGAATTCAGATGAAAGCATTTTAACGGTATTAAGGAACTGATAGTTAAGCTCGGTTGTATCTTCGGCTTCTGTCTTGCTGACATTTGTGATGTATATGGTGTGCTCATAAGCACGGCAAAGCTGTACATAAGTACTCCAGGAAATGTTATACTGCTTCAGCCACTTGCAGCCCTTGAACTGACTTTCGGTAAGTATCATACAAAGGCTGTCAACTCTATGCTTTCTGCCCCATATATCGTTTATTGCTTCAATGCCTGCTTCTTTGAAGAGAGATTTGAAATCTGTCTTATGTACCATTCCCTTTATATACGGCATACGAATCTGAAAAGAACTGTGATGCTTTTTACTGCCTATCTTTTTATCAAGTTCATCAGCAAACTCAGTTGAAATCAGTCCCATACCGTCAAAGCGTGTAGTTTCAATATCACCTTTACATTCTGTTCTTTCATATTTTCTTATACTGCCTTCGCCTGTAACATCTTTAACAGTTACATAAGAAACATCATTTGAAATATGTTTGGGATTAGGTACAATAGCAACATTTTCAAGAAAGTACTTATTATCAGGCTCAACTCTGATGCCTGACGAAAAAAGGAGTCCGTTATATGCATAAAGCTTTGAAAGCTCACAAACATCAATTTTTAAGTTAAGGGTTATTCTGCGTGTAATTTCATCATAGAGGTCAGCACGGACAAAGGAGAGCTTTGCGTTTCTGCTCATAGATGCAGAACGCTCAAAGGCAAGATATTTATGCTGACCCGTACCGAGGTCAAGAGTAATACCTTCGGGGCGGAACATAGACTCAGCCTTTTTCTGTCTTAAAGCATTTTTCGGAAACTCTGCACTTCTGTCAAAGATACCTGCAAAATCAAGATAGATAATTGCGTCGTACAAATCATCAATTATCAGCTCATCATCCTTGGGCAAATAACCGTCTCTGTGAAGCATTGACATCAGCTGATAAAAAACGGCATTGTCATCCTGATAGGTATCGCCGTGATTTAATAATACACTTGCAGTTTCCGCTTTGTTGAGATTGAAAGAGTATATGTCCTCGCCAACAGGCTTTGCGTAAGCAAGAATTGCTTTTGCGGACAGCATGGGTATTTTATATCTTACACCGGTCATAGCTTCACCTCCTAAAATGATTATTACAAGTATACTACAACAGTACATAAATTTCAATATTTTGGTAAATGAATACTGCGTCACATTTTTTGAAGAACATACAAAAACTGCCCTCACAGGGAGAGCAGTTTGGAAAATGTTGAACTTAACAAATTGTAGTTTATGTGTCTATTCTAATCATTTCGGTAATCGCTTTGTTTCGATAAACTAAATCTTCTCGAACTGTAAATCCGAGTTTTTCCCAGAAGGCATTCCCGCTTTCATTTCTATCAAAAACAACTAATGCAACTTTATTTATTCCACATTGCTTTAATGCCTGCATAGAAGTTTCCACTAACTGTCGGGCAACTCCCTGTTTTCTGTATTGCGGATTTACGGCAGTATGATAAATGTAACCTCTTCTGCCATCATTCCCAACGATTATTACTCCCACTATTTGATTATCATATTCTGCGACAAAGCAAGTATCCGGATTTCTTTTAAGAAATTTATCAATACCTTCTCTGGAATCGTCCAAATTGTTTAATCCCATTCCGGCACACGACATCCAAAGAGCATATACCTTGTCATAATCATTGATTACCATTTTTCTGATATTCATTTTGTACTCCATAAATTCTTATTTATCGAACTCATTATACCACAATCCCACCACAAATTTCAATCTGTTACATACACCTGTTACATCAAAAGTAGCAGGTGCTTTTTTTATACCCAAAACCGTGAATTTAGGTATTTGAATACTGCGTCACATTTTTTCGCAGTACAACTAAAATTTTTAAGAAAGGAGGAACCCCTCATGCAAAAACTCAAGCTCACCCTTAAGCAGTTTGCAGAAATCAAGACAATGATTAAAAGCCGATGCTGTAACTGTTATCGGGGTAACTGTCTGCTTCTTGATGACGGTGACAGCCATAGCTGTCCGCAGAGAATAACACCGAGCCATATTATCTGCAGATATTTTCTTGATGCAGTTCTCCCTGCTGATAAGACGTTGCTGAAAGATTTAAGAAGTGAGTCGGTAGTAATGATGGTCTGTTCTCTTTGCGGTAAGAAAACTGAGCGAACAGGCAGAAATCAGAAGTTCTGTCCCGACTGTGCAAAGAAGAAACAGAGACAGAGAAATGCAGAATATATGTCTGCAAAAAGGTCTCGGGTGGATGTTTATGATGTCCTGAAGCCGCCAAAATAAAGGCTTAAAAAGTGCAGAAGGACACAGGCAATATATTTTTATGTTGTTGCGTTTTAAAACATCCACACACAATTGGCAAACATTTTACAACAAAAATTCAAAACCCGAACAAACGAACAAATTGCTATGAAACCCTGTGCTACTGCCCTTGCGGCGTTCATATTTGTATCGAACACTGTGGCAAATTGTACGGATAAAACCCGAACAGATAAAAGCTTTGCGCTATTGGTTTGTGGGCGTCTTGTACGGATGTTCGGAAAATCATTACAAGAAAGAGGTAAAAATTTGGAAAACTATTTATACTATTCAGACCCGTTTTTTGCATATAACAACTCACTGTATATAGAAAAGACGATAAACGGAAAGCCGGTAAACATTAAGCTCAGTAATTTCCTTGCAAGGATAACCGAGGATATCACCTGCACTAACGGAGCCGAGAACGAAAGATTCCTTTCTATTGTTGGCACAGACGAGAAAGGTAATGACCTTCGCAAAATAACGGTACCCCTGAAAAATTTTGCACAGCTCGATTGGGCGCAGGAGCATTGGGGTATCAACTGTGTTATTGAATCAGGCTACGGCAACCGTGATAATCTCCGTCAGGCTATTCAGTCAACGGCAAAGTACGCAGAAGCAAAAACTATTTACGGTACAACAGGCTGGTGGGAAACTGTAACGGGCTGGCAGTTCTGTATGCCGGGCAACAGCAACGCAGAGGTTGAACTGACGGAAAAGACAAAGGGTTATTCATTCAAAACTGATTCTGACATTACAGAAACAATGAACCTTATGAAAGTCTTACCTTACTCTGTCGCACCAAAAGAAATTATGTTCCCTATGTTAGCTTACACATTAGTCAGCATACTCGGTACCTTTATGGCAAAGGCTGGTAAGGAAACTAAAACAGTCATTATGCTTTACGGAAAAACGGGCTCAATGAAAACAACGCTGTCACTTTTAATCAATTCTCTCTTCGGCAGGTTCAATGAAGATAATATTCCGATGAACTTCCGTGATACACCCAAGAGTATATTGAACTATTGCTTCACGCTTAAGGACTGTGCAGTTATCATTGACGACTATCATCCCGGCTCAGGCAGAGAACAGTCAGCACAGGATGCAACCACTCAGGCACTCATCCGTGGTATCTGTAACCGAGAAGCAAGAGGTGCTCTTGATAAAAGCGGAAGACAGAGAGCAGCCAAAAGACCGCAGTGCAATGTGATAATGACTGCAGAGTATCTTCCCAACGTGGGTGAAAGCGGTGTGGCAAGATTCCTTTCTCTTGAGCTGAAGCCCGGCGACATTAACCTTAATGACCTTACAAAGTATCAGAAGGAAGCTGAAGAAGGAACCTTATCACACTTTACTTTCCTTGCAACAGAGATGCTGAAGGCAAAATTTCTTGACAAAGAAAACGGAGTGAAAGACCTTTTAGAAAAACTCAAAAGCGGTTTTCTTGCTAACAGAAAGTTTTATAAGTGCAAAGCTGATGAAATGAATTTTCATATCAGACCGAGATTATGCGACGACCTTGCAAACTTAAGAATCGGCTTTGAGCTTTACTGTGAAACTCTTTTGTATTATGAAGGTATCACTTCCGAGCAGAAGGTTGAAATGTTAAAAGAGCTTGATGAAATTTTATTAAGGCTCGCAGTGTCACAGCAGGCACTGACAGAAACGGAACAGCCGACAGAAATATTTATCCGTAAGCTTCGCAGTCTGATTGATGTAGGTAAGGCAAATCTTGTTGAGCGTATGATAAGACCTGTTGATATGCCGAGAAATCTTGTCGGATATTATGACGATGAAAACTTTTATTTCGAATCAGATGCAGCTTATGCGGCAGTTATAAAATGCTGTAACGATGTCGGTGAACATTTCCCTTTAACACAGAAAGCATTAATCAAAGCTCTGAAGAATGAAGGAGTAAGCATCTGTTCAAAGGGAGAATGCACAAGAAATGTCAGAGTGTTCGGTACACCCAAGAGGCTCATTTGCATTTCAAAAGAAACCTTTAACAAGAGCTTACCGCCCGATGAGGACGAATCTTCAGAAGATAAAGACTTACCATTTGGTCCCGGTAAGATAATAACCATTGAAGAAAGCGAGCCTGAACAGCTCGCCTTTTCTTATGCGGCAGGTAAATAAACGAGGACAAATCGATGCTTGCTTTAATAATTTGGATTTTGGTCCGAAGTTTAGCAAGCATTGGATTTGTATCCGCAAATCCGTAAAAACAGAGCGTTTTTACCAACACAAAAATCACAGAAAGGAAAATTCTAATGTCAAAACGAAAAAGAGAAATTGATTTTCATGTCTATCTTAGTGAAGAAGAAAATGAAGTATTAAACAAATTTTGTAAGGTTATGAAAACTGACCGAAGCAAAATTATCAGAGCTATGATTTTAGGTACTAGGCTTGTTGAAGCTCCGCCTGTTGATTACAAACAGTTCATTATTGAGCTTCGCAGAGTCGGCACTAATCTTAATCAGCTTACTGCTAAAGCTAACGCAATCGGGTTTATTGACCGTGCTGAATGCAGAGAAGTTTTATCAGATATCCGTTCACTTGAATCGGATATCGCAAAATATTTTAAACCGGGTAAAGGGAGATTTGTTTAATGGCAGTTACAAGAATATGGCCAATAAAAAATAACATTCATCAGGTTGTGTCTTATGCCGCAAACAAAAGTAAAACCGATTTGTCAAAATATTCTGACCTTGTTTCTTCACTTCACTATGCCGCCGACAAGGATAAAACAAATTTGGAAAGCGAACAACGACTTCTTGTTGACGGTATTAACTGTGACCCCGATATTGCCGCACAGCAGATGATTGATACAAAAGAAATGTATGGAAAGACGGGAGGCGTTGTTGCCTATCACGCATATATTTCTTTCAAGCCGGGAGAGGTTACACCTGAAGAAGCACAACAGGTTGCAATGGAAGTTGCAAGTAAGATGTGGGCGAAAGATTACGAGATGGTTGTTGCCACCCACCTTAATGCTAACTGTGTTCACTGCCATATCGTAATAAATTCCGTTTCAATGACTGACGGAAAAAAGATGAATGAAGACAGAGCGATGTACCGACTGTTCAGAAAGACAAGTGATGAAATCTGTCTTGAACACGGCTTATCTGTTATTGAAAACCCAAAAGGCAAACGAATACCCTACAATGTTTACAAGGCGAAGCAGAAAGGTATCAAAACAAAATATGACTATATGCGTGAAGATATTGATTACGCTATTCCGAGAAGCAGAAGCATAAAACAGTTTTTCAGAATTATGAGCCAGAAGGGTTATTGGTTTGACGACGGAAAGATTGGTTACCGTACCGATAAGCACGGCGTTAAGCTTTCAAACCTTGGTGATGAATACTCTTATGAAAGTCTTTGGAATAGGATTAACCATCAGAGTCTTTATGAAGTAGATGAAAATTTTTATAACTATACCCGTGCAAATAATTATTTGCGTAACCAAACCTTTATTTATTGTTACAAGGGTTATGAGTTCAAGGAATCAGCCGAGCATTACCGTCACCCTGAAACCTTCAGTAAAACGGTTTCAGATTTTTCAAAACTGCTTGTGGGCGGTGCTGTACTCGGTGCACCTGTTGTTTCACTTTTATTTATTGCTCTCTTGTTTGTGGGAGCAATAACAGAAAAGAACAACTGCAATCCGCATCCGTTCTCACCAAAGATGAAATACTCTGCACCGAGGATTGAGTTTATGCATAAGCAGATTGAGCTTGCCATTGATGAAAAGCTTTATGACTTTGCCGAGGTTGATAAATTCATTTCAAGGACTGACATCCGTATGGAGGAGCTTAAAACTCAGCGTAATAAAATTTACAATCAGATAAGAAGATGCAAAGACCCGACGGCTAAGGAAGACCTTATTGACCGCCGGGATTTTCTTACGTATGAAATCGGCACACTGCGTGAAAAGATTAACATTGCAAAAAGAATCATCAAAGACAGACCGGGGCTTGAGGAAAGCCTTGAAGCGGAGAAGGCACTTATCCGTGAGTGGTACTTTCCTGAGAAAGCTCAGGTCAAAGAAAAATATTATGAAGGGAGGTAGATGCTATGAACGCTGAAGAGCTTTGCAAGAAAATGCAGGAGGAGAAAAAGGCTGACAGTGATGAGTATTGTTACGAGAAAGTAATGTCGTCAAGCGAATATGCTCACAGGTATATGGGTAGACCCGGATATTCTGTCAGAAAACACTTACAGCTTATACGGGCTGAACAAGAAAAGTATAGAAGAAATTATTAATTTTTATGGAGGTAAATTATGTTTAATCAAAACATCAAATCACCGGTAAACATTCCGGTATCAAAAATTCATCCCTTTGAGGGAAATCCTTACAAGGTGCTTGATAATGAAGAAATGAACCTTCTCATTGAAAGCATTCAACAGCAAGGTATTCTTACACCCATTGTTGTAAGACCGCTTCAAAATACAAAAGATGAATATGAGCTTATCTCAGGTCACAGACGAATGAGAGCATCACAGAAAGCAGGGCTGGAAACAGTACCTGCTTTTATTTATGCCGTTAGCCGTGATGAAGCAGCAATTATGCTCGTTGACAGTAATCTTCACCGAGAGCATATTCTCCCATCGGAGAAGGCTTTTGCTTACAAATTGAAGCTTGAAGCAATGAAGCATCAGGGTATCACTTGTGGACAAGTTGGCCACAAGTCACGAGATGAAATTTCAGATACAGACAGTGGTAGACAAATTCAACGTTATATCCGTTTAACTTATCTCATCCCCGAATTACTTGACCTTGTTGATGAAGAAAAAATCGCACTCACACCTGCGGTTGAGCTTTCATACCTTACCGACGAAGAACAGTATGCACTTCTCGGTGTCATTGAGGTTGAAGACAGAACACCATCTCTTTCACAGGCTGTCCGTTTCAAAAAATTAAGTCAGACGGGAAATCTTTTTTATGAAGATATTGAAACCATTATGCAGGAAGATAAGGCAAATCAGAAGCCTATGTTTAAAGTATCTATGGAGAAGCTGCAAAAAGTTGCTCCTAAGATTAAGGATAAAGACTTTGAAAATTTCGTGCTGAAAGCTTGTGAGCACTATTACAGATACCTTCTCCGTCAAAGAGACAGGGATTCACGATAAGGAGGTGATGTTTATTGAAGATTAATGCAATTAAAAGAAATTATATTTCAAGCCTTGACGGTTTACCTTATCTGCTTACTCTGGAGATGGTGGCAGGTCTGACGGGATTTAATTATGAGACATTAAAGAAATACTGTCAGAAAGGTACAATCAAGGCTCGAAAAATCGGAAGAGAATGGCGTGTCAGTCAGGACGATTTTCTCAAAATGGGACTCGGCACATTTGATGATAATGATGTTAAACAGTAATATTGACGTGAGGGGTGCGAAAGCATCCCTCAAATACTTTTTCAGGAGGAAAAAATGAATAAGATTTATGTAGAAAAAAACAGCTTCTGTACTCGACTTTATATAGGTACAGATGCTAACGGAAAACCCAAATACAAAAAGCTCAAGGCTCAGACAGAGAAAGAGCTTGAGAAGAGAGTAAGAGAGTATAAGAACGCAATAGACAGCGGTCTGAACATTCTGAAAAATAATGATACCCTCATAAAATGGGTTAACCACTATCTTGAAACAATAGAAAGTGAGGTTATGTGTGATAATATCAAAGAGTCAGAATATAAAACTCTGAAAGCAAGATTGCAATACTTTGTAGATTACAAAGGCGGACTTCTTGCAAAAACAAAGCTCAACGATATTCTTCCTTCTCACATTCAGCCCGCCATAAACGAATTATACAAGAAGAATCCGTCAACAGGCAAAACTACGGCGAAGAAAACTATTCAAAGATATATCAGAGCTCTTGCTAATGTCTTTGAATTTGCAAGAAAAGAGAGAGCTTATAATTTCTGTAATCCCTGCGAGGATTTGAAAATCCCTAAAAATTCAGTCACCAAAACCCGTACAGCTATAAATAAGCATACTATCCAACTAATCCTTACTACTGAACACAGAGCTAAACTCCCTGCTTGTATAATGCTACTTGCAGGTCTCAGACGAGGTGAACTTACGGCTCTGACTTGGTTTGATATTGACTTCAAGAACAAAATCATCAATGTTAATAAATCTTATGATTTCAAACAGTGCGAATTAAAGGAAACTAAAACCAAAGCCGGTATGAGAAAAATACCTATGAATGATTTTCTTTGCAATTTACTTCTTGAAGCTAAAAAGCATTCTAAGGGCTCCTATGTCGTTCAGAAGGTTTACGGAGGAAGAATGACGGAAACAGCGTGGAAACGCCTTTTCGAGAGCTATATGGAAGCGTTAAGGGTGAGACCGCTGAAAATTTTGTGTAAAAGTGAATAAACTAACTCCTTTCAAGCAATAAAGAAAGTAAAGAACTTAAAGATTGAAAGGAGTAATTTTTATGGCAAAGACAGCAACAGAAATTATGAAGGAGTATGTGAGAAGTC
>JAZQHB010000034.1:0-12040 GCA_045540355.1 Acutalibacteraceae bacterium
TAAGCTGAAAGAATATCTCGTTTCAAACGGAGACAGTGTAAAAAAAGGCGATGACCTTGCCACAGTTGACAAGGTTACACTTATGCAGGCTATCAGCTCTGTCCAGGAAACTATGGATTATTTAAGAAAAGAAACAGAGAAAGCCAGAACCGAAAGCTCTACAGACAGTATAAAAGCACAGAGAAAGGGAACAGTCAAAGCAGTTTATGCTAAAGAAGGTGACGATGTACAGAGCGTTATGCTTAAAAAGGGTGCTCTCGCCGTACTTTCTCTCGACGGTCTTATGTCCGTGGAGATCGAGCCCGAAAGTGATATTTCCGCAGGCGAAAAGGTAAAAGTTGTCTTCAGGGATAAAACCTGTGTAAGCGGACAGGTTGACACCTATCTTGACGGTGTAGCAAGAATCACCTTTGAGGATGAAAACTACACCGAGGGCACAAAGGTAACCATCACAAAAGCAGACGGCACCAAAATCGGCAGCGGAAAAATCCGGATTAACAGCCGCTGGAATGCCACGGCTTATTCAGGCACCGTTTCCTCGGTAAAAATAAGCGAAAAGGAAAGTGTTTCATCCGGTGAAACTCTCTTTACTCTCAAGAATGTCAGCAGTACAGCGAAATATGATAATCTCGCTTCACAACACAGAAAATACGAAGAACTTATGCTGACTCTTTTTGAAATATATCAGAGCGGCACCGTAAAAGCTCCTTTCGACGGTATCGTTTCAGGCATAGACAAAAACAGTACACTTCTTCTTTCCGATACAGGAAGCCTGAGCATAGAGCTTTTGGCAAATGCTCCTGACGGTAATAATGAAACAACATACTGTAATTATATCGGCAGGATTGGTGCTGTTAACGAGGGTATATGGACAGTAAATCTTAACCCTGAAAATCAGGTAATTACAGATTACAAAAACCTTTTACATGTAGATTTTTCTGAAGAAAAAATGACGCAGAACGGCAATTTCAATCCCACTGTACCCGTCTATGAGCTTGATGAAAACGGATGGAATCAGATAGACGCCAACGATGTGAAGGCCGGAGACGTTATCCTCTTTGCAGGTACGGATACATCTGATATTGTGTGGGCGGTGCGTGTAATAAAGGGAACTGTTTTACCGCCGGATATCACTACGGAGCCCTCAACCACAGAACCGACTACTACAGAACCGACTACTGCAGTGCCCTCTACCACGGAGCCTTCAACTACGGTTCCGAGCACTACACATCCGTCCACCTCACCCACAAGACCTTCAGGCAGCGATATAACCATACCTTCGGGCAGCGACATAACCATACCCTCAGGTGGTGATATTACCATACCTTCAGGCGGTGACATAACAATACCCTCAGGTGGCGATATTACTATGCCTTCGGGCGGTGACTTTACTATGCCTTCAGGTGGCGACATTACAATGCCTTCAGGTGGCGACATTACGATGCCTTCAGGTGGCGACATTACTACGCCTTCGGGTGGCGACTTTACTATGCCTTCGGGTGGCGACATAACAATGCCTTCAGGCGGTGACTTTACTATGCCTTCAGGCGGTGACATAACAATGCCTTCAGGCGGTGACTTTACTATGCCTTCAGGCGGCGACGTAACCATACCTTCAGGCGGAAATATTACGATTCCGGGAGGAGGCTTTTTCGGAGGTTCCTTCAGTGGTGACCTTTCAGGTCTGCAGTCAGGTATGATACAGGGTGAAAATGAATTCAAGCTCTTTGACCTTGAAGGAATAACTGTATTATCCGTTACCCCCAACGATATCATAACCGTTAATGTTTCCGTGGATGAGCTTGATTTATCGAAAATCAAAACAGGTATGAAAGCTGAAATAACTCTTGATGCCTTTATCGGTGAAGGCTTTGAGGGTGTTATAAGCAATATCGGAACAAACGGAAAAAACTCAGGCGGTAACAGTAAATTCTCTGTGGAAATTACTATGGACAGAGCAGAAAATATGCTTGTCGGAATGAATGCCACGGCAAAAATAATTCTGGCTTCTCAAAAGGATGTTCTTACAGTACCCGTTGAGGCTCTCTGCGACCTCGGTAACGAAACAGTGATTTATACGAAGTATGACAAGGGTGATGACACGCTCAAAAAGCCTGTTGCCGTAACTGTCGGTGCATCTGACGGCGAGGTAGCAGAAATACTTTCGGGACTGGATGAGGGTCAGGAATACTATTATTCTTATTATGATGAATATCAGTCATCAGAAAGCTCCGACAGATTCAGCATGGGCCGATTCGGTGATATGTAAGACAGCCTCCGCTCTGACAAATAACATAACAAGGGCAGAACAAGAGAACCCTGCATTTCTCAGGCACAATCAGTTGTATTAAAGCAACATCAGAAATAGCCACAGACACACCCTAACGGAAAACCCGAAAGGTGTGTCTGATTTTTTTATATTATGACAGAAACAATCACAAAGCAATAACATTATTATCAAAACCACGGGAGTGTCCGTACCGAAGAACTAAAACTGAGTATAACTCTGTCTGTAATGATTGATAGTTCCTTCTCTTAAATTCCTATGCCGACAGTATACAAGATACCTCTCACAGCCTTCTTTAAAGGTAATAGATTTAGTTGATTTCATCTTCAGCTTCTGCATTAAAAAACCTCACAATTCATACAAAAAAATATAGACACATCATCTGAGAAAACTCAAAAATGATGTGTCTAAGTTTTTATTAATTAAATTTCACGTGTCGAGATTTTTTCAAGAACTTCAGTAGTCTTAAAAAGTCTCATAAACCCTTATGAATAAAGGAATTACTTACTTGCCTCTTCAATAGCAACTGCACATGCAACGGTCATACCAACCATGGGGTTGTTACCTTAATTTATGGGTTGTTTTTCAGCGTCATGCAGGCTGTTTTTATGCAGGAAAAACCACTAAAATGGTACTTGTTGTTCCCTGGTGTATTTGGCTGTTGTAAAGTTTTGTAAAGTTTCGGGGTGTGGGTGGGAGTTGTAAAGCTTTGATACAAAACTAAATCATCCATATAGGCACAATATAGTTTTCAGTATTAACGGCAGACAACTCGGGACGCATACAAAGTATGGCACCGTTACCTCTTTTTACAGAACCTTTATCAAGAATTGAAAAGACTTTTACAAGCTCTGTTCCGGGATTAACGGAACGCTTTATTTCCAGCGGATGAAGCTCACCGTCAGACTCGATAACCATATCAATCTCGTTATTATCCTTGTCACGGTAATACCACAAAAGACATTCCTTGCCGTCGTTGTGATAGCTCTTGATAATTTCACTTACAACAAAATTTTCAAGAATAGCACCGTTGCTCGCACCATTCTGAAGTATCTCTGCTGAGCTGTATCGGGTAAGATATGCTATAAGTCCCGTATCAAAAAAATACATTTTCGGTGTTTTTATAGTTCTCTTGAGGAGATTATTTGAATAAGGCCTCACATAAAAAATTATATCAGACTTTTCAAGAACAGCCAGCCATCTTTTCGCAGTCTCATCCGAAATGCCAACATCACCGGCAATATCGTGAATGTTGAGCATCTGTCCGGCACGGCAGGCTGCAGCTCTTATGAAATCCTGAAAAAGGAATTTATCGCTAACATTAATAAGCTCCGCTACGTCTCTCTCAATATAAGTCTGGATATAGCTTGAATAAAAGATATCTCTGTCAGAGAATCTGCCGCTGACAAGTCCGGGCATTGAACCATTCCAGATTCGATCATAAATCTCTTTTATGCCTGCAGGCTTACCTGTTACTTTTCTCTGTTTAAGTTTATTGAGTTCAACAGAAAACGGTGTGTTTTTTCCTTCGCCGTATATCTCATGCTGAGACAAACTCGACATATGAAGTATCGCTACTCTGCCTGCCAATGATTCCTGTGCAAGCTCCATCATCTTGAATGCTTGCGAACCCGTAAGCCAGAAATCACCGGGATTTGCACCACCATCAATAGCAATTTTAATATATGAAAAAAGTTCGGGTGCATACTGTACTTCGTCAATCATAATGGGCAATTCGTGGAGCTGGAAAAATAGTGCAGGATCATTTTTTGCGATTCTTCTCTCATCAAGGTCGTCAAGTGTTACATAACTTCTGTCAACAGACATTATTTCTTTGAGTACCGTTGTTTTACCCACCTGCCTGGGACCGGTGATAAGAACACAAGAATATTCTTTTGAAAGAGAAAGAATTTTCTCTTCGATGTCACGTTTAATGTAAGACATAACGCCGCTCCTTTTCGTCTGTTATTAGATACAATCTTATTTTAGCCGAAAAAATATGTAATGTCAATAGAAAATTTTAGCAAAAACGGGTTCTCCTTATGGAAAACCCGTTTAAAATTATTTTAACATCATCCCGTCATATATTGTGAACCAACATAATTCTGATAATACACATACTCACCATCGGAAGATTTCTTCCTTACACTCTGTACAGAACCGCAGGTTCTGATACGCTCACCCGGTTCAAAATTCAGACGTCGAACATCAGGATAATAAAATACAACAGGCACATAAGATACCCTACCTTTTTGCTCCGTCTTAACTGTAATTTTCATACAATTAGGCAAATCTTTGATTTTTACTACAGTTCCATCTAACCAGAATTGATTATAAAAGCCCTCGTCGGTATACTCATTCGGCGGAACAACATTGTCTATGAAAATGGTCTGTGTATATTTACCGTTGTTTATAGAGCTTTGGATATTGCCACTCAGATTGATATAATCTCCTATTTCGAACTCTTTCAGTTGTTCTTTTATTTGTTTATCAGCGGTAAAACACAGAATCACATTTCCTTTCGTCCCTATTCTTAATAATATGTTGTTTTTATTTTCTGTTTCAAATATGTATAAAACTTTACCTTTGATTTTTACTTCGTTTGTCTTCATTTTCTATAACTCCTTTATTTTAATATCAAACCGATTACTCCATAGCGTGTTGTCGATCTGTTATTAATATGTAAGACAGAGTTGTATGATAATCAAAATTTTTCACTTTTTCTGTTCCTATCTGTCATATTAATATTAAATAACCCTGAAAGGAAGTATCAATATGAATAATAAAAAGGATAAAGTTGTGTGTATTATTCTTATGAATATGGTAATTGCTGAAATACAAAAGATAATCGAAGTTGAAATTGATAAGAAGGAAAACGGAGATTATACCCTTGTTGATTTACTCATCGAAGCAAATGAATTGCTGTCCATTTCCTGTGAAGAAATAGGTAAAGATGTAATATGAAACAAAGCTGTATCCCGGAGTTTTTTTACTCTGGGATATTGATTTAGGTGTTATAAAATTCAATATCAATAAAAAAAGGTTATGTAGAAAATTTGTGTTGTTAAAATTAATTTTTGTGATATAATTTATTCAGAGCAAAGAAAACAAGGAGACAGTTGTTATGGGCAAAGACGGTTATAGTCGCAAAGGTTTCTGGGGACAAGATATTCATTATGATAAATACGGAAATAAAGTTGGCGAAAGTTGGCGTAACTTTTGGGGAGAAAAAACTCACTATGACAATAACGGAAATGTTATAGGCAGCAGTACACCAAAATTCAGTGGCGGATATGAGCATTACGATAACAGTGGCAGAAATATCGGAAGTAGCGAGCCGAATTTCTGGGGTGGAAAGAATCATTATGACAGTTCAGGAAGAAAAACAGGCAGTTCTATACCAAATTTCTGGAATGGCTTAGATCATTACGACGAAACACCTTCCTTCAACAGCGGATACTCTTCATATAACAGAACTATACCATTTGACCCGTATGCATGGAGAAAAAAATACGAATCCGATTCTGATGCTTCCGTAGATGTAAATGATTATGAAACTGAGGAGGAATATCTTGAAGACCGCTTTGGTTGGAGGGAGGAATACGAGTTTGATTTTGATGCTTCCGTAGATGTAAACGATTATGAAACGGAAGATGACTATCTGAATGAACGTTTCGGTTGGAGAAAGCTATACAAAGACGATTTCGAAAACTGCATATATGTTGATGACTACGAAACGGAAGAGGATTTTCTAGAAGCATTGAAAGATGCCAAAGACCTCAATGACGAAGAAAATTTTGATTGGGCTTCAGACTGCGACTGGTTGCTAAATTATGAACCACCTTATGAATGCGGTTTATCCCCGTTTGATTATAAAAACGAAGAAGATTACCTTAAAGCTATAAGCGAAATCAAAAACGCATGGAAAAAGAAGTATTCAGACCCCGATGTACAATCATCATACTTTGACACTGAAGAGAAATACCTAAGGTACAAAGAAGAGGAAAGAAAATTATGGCAAGACTATCACAGGGAATTCGCAGAAAAATATAACCTTGATATGGATGCTTACGCTACAGAAGCTGACTTCGAAAAGGCTCTTGAAACAGCAAAAAACGGATGGAGAGAAAAATATAAAAAGGCTCCTTTATATGATTTGAATCCCGATGATTATGACGACGAAGAAGATTATCTTTTCTATGCTGAACAAGAACGCCATTATATTGAGGCAAAACTTATTGCCGAAAAGATCAGAAGAGAAATAGAACAAGGACGCATAGATCGAATTGAAAAAAGAAAAGCTGAAGAGGCAGAAAAAAGAGCCCTCATTGAAAAAGAAAGAGCCGAACACCGAGAAATAAGAAAATCGGATAAAACTATAAATATCTTTTGTCTCGTGAAACTGAACAATTTAGATAAACCTTTTTACTACTTGACAAAGGACGAATCTTTACTTACAGATGACTTTGTAGTTGTTCCGTTTGGTGAAAACAATAAAGAATTTATCGGCAAGATTATTTCTATAGAAAAACATACAGGAGAAACCGAACCGTTTCCTGCAGACAAAGCAAAATACATACTACGTAAAGCAAATGCTGAAGAAATAGAATAACTAACAAAAAGGCTATTGCACAAAAGTGTAATGGCCTCTTTGTTAAAAAAATCATTTATACAATATCAATTTCTATTCAGTATCTCAATAGCCTTCTCCACATGCTCTTCCTCAAGTCCGTCCTTTGGCTGAACAAAGTGACCAACAAGAAACTTAGCAAACAAAGCACCGTCATCAATAGCAACATAGTTTTTAATGCTGGGATTATCAACTATCCAATCACGGATATCATCTTCACGCATTCCACTTTCCGAAACAGGCGTCTTATCGTAAACTTCAAGTCCGTATTCAGCAAAGATTTCATTGATAACCTTACCGAAATAGTCGCACTTTTCGGGATTCTTGTTCCAATATTCTCTCAAAGAGGTTATGAGAACTATCTTGGCATCGGTGCTGTCAATGAGCCTCTTTAAAAACGGCATTTTTGATTTATCTATGCCTGCACCCATACTGCCGTAACTGTCTCTGTAATCCTGCGTGTTAAGTACACCGTCAAAATCAAGGAATAATACTTTCATTTTTGTTTCTCCTTATCATTTTTAAGTTCATTCTCAATCCACGCCATCAGTAAGTTTACTATTCTCTCCTGCTGATTTTCTGTCAGTTCTACACCCATCGGTACCTTGTACCACTTGTCAAGACAACCTCGGCAACAACAGGCACAAGCGTGCTGAGCCACAAACACAGGGTGTCCTCGCATCGGAGTCTGCTTTCCGTCATTACTGATATAGGCAGGTGCAAGACGCTTTGCTATAAAGTCTTCTGCGTGCTGTCTTATTACATCCATACCCTTTTCTTCTATGTACTTTTTATCCTTGGCTGTAAGGTGAAATCCGGCTCTGAATTTGGACTTTTTTAGTCGGATTAGGGTTTGTTCTATTGTTGACATGGTATCACTTCTTGTATATATCTTTTGTTTGTATTATAGCATTACAAGAAGCAGAAAATCAACATATTCAACATATTCTTTCATCATAAAGATTATTGTCTAAATAAATGTACTTGATGTTTTACCATATTGTTATTCCCCTAATTTTGTGGTAAACTAAATTCAGAAAGCGAGGTGTAGAAAGATGAATGAAAAAACTTACATTGCCATAGATCTGAAGTCTTTCTATGCCAGTGTTGAAGCACGGGAAAGAGGTCTTGACCCGATGACTACCAATATTCTCGTTGCTGATCCTTCACGAACGGAGAAAACTATCTGTCTTGCAGTTTCTCCGTCGCTAAAGGCCTACGGAATTTCCGGCAGAGCGAGAATGTTTGAGGCTTTACAGCAAATCAAAACCGCCAATAATGAAAGACTGCGAAAAGCTCCCGACAGGAAATTCACCGGCTCATCCTATGATGATAACGAGTTGAAGAGTAATCCGAATTTATCGATTGATTATGTTGTCGCTGTTCCGAGAATGGCTTTGTATATCGAATACAGCACCCACATTTATGAGGTTTATCTCAAATACGTTGCTCCTGAAGACATACACGTTTATTCAATCGACGAAGTATTTATCGATGCTACGGCTTATCTGAAGACACTCAAAATATCCGCTCACGATTTTGCGATGATGCTTATCAAGGACGTACTTGCCGCAACAGGAGTAACTGCAACGGCAGGCATCGGTACTAACCTTTATCTTTGCAAGATTGCTATGGATATTACCGCAAAGCACATACCCGCAGATAAGGACGGAGTACGTATTGCAGAGCTTGATGAAATGTCATACCGAAGACTTCTCTGGGATCACAGACCTTTAACGGATTTCTGGCGTGTCGGCAAGGGTATTGCAAAGAAACTCGGGCAGAATTATATGTTCACCATGGGCGATGTTGCCCGTTGCTCCGTATACAACGAAGATTTGCTCTATAAATTATTCGGTATAAATGCAGAGCTTCTGATTGATCACGCCTGGGGCTGGGAGCCTTGTACTATTGCAGATATCAAGGCATACAAGTCTGCTACTAACTGTCTGAGCTCGGGACAGGTGCTTCACTGCCCTTATGACTTTGATAAGACAAAAATCGTTATCAAGGAAATGCTTGAAGCCTTGTCTCTTGACCTTGTAGAAAAGAAACTCGTGACGGACCAGATTGTAATGACCATCGGTTATGACATCGAAAACCTTACCGACGATACCCGCAGAAAAGCCTACAAAGGTGAAATCAAGACGGACTTTTACGGAAGACAAGTACCGAAGCACGCAAGAGGTACGGTTAATATAGGTAGGAAAACATCTTCGACGAGACTTATTACTGATGCGGTACTGAAGGTCTATGATGAAGTAGTAAATCCCGACCTTCTCATAAGAAGAATTAACATAACCGCTAACAATGTTGTACCTGAAGATACCGCTTCACAAGGTACTGCCCCCTATCAGCTCTCTTTGTTTGAAACCTTTGATGAGGAACAGCTGAAAAAAGAAGATGCCGAGCTCGAAAAGGAAAGAAAGATTCAGGAAACTCTTATCGGTATAAAAAACAAGTTCGGTAAAAATGCTATTCTGAAAGGACTTAACCTTCAGGAAGGTGCAACAGCTAAAGACCGTAACGAACAAATCGGCGGACATAAAGCTTAAAGAAAGGAGCGTGCCGTATGAATAACGACTGCAGTGACAAATATAAAGATATAATCAACCTGCCACATCATCAGTCAAAGACAAGGCAAAGAATGGCTATGATTGACCGTGCGGCACAGTTCAGTCCCTTTGCAGCTCTCACAGGTCACAATGCTGCTATCATCGAAACGGCAAGACTCACCGACAGACAAATCGAGCTTGACGAGAGTACCAAGTCAATAATCAACGAAAAGATACAGATGATATCTGATCACCTTTCAGAAAAGCCAACTGTTACAATAACCCACTTTGAGCCTGACATAAAAAAGGACGGCGGTGCTTATCTGAACACCACCGGCACGGTTAAAAGGATTGATGAATTTAAAAGAGAGATTATTCTGACGGATGGGACTATAATTTCCGTTGAGAGAATTTCTGATATTGAGGGTGAGTTGTTTAAGGGGTTGGAATGATCAAACACAACAACAGTATTAAAACATATAGCCGTCACGCTTAACAAGTGACGGCTATATATTATGTCTACCTATAAATGTCTACTAATTATTTTAGACCAGTGTATACTATCACAGCAAATATCCGCCATTGCAAACACATATTATTCCCACCATTTTTTCTTTTGATAATATGAATAAGGAAGGTGTGAGCCCAATACTGTCATCTTACGTCTGAGTTCCTCTTCTTCTTCCTCCTTTCTTTTTCTTGCCTCTTCTCTTTGTTTTTCCTCAGCTATCCTGCGTCTTTCTTTTTCTTCTTCTGACAGACGTGCATAGGCTCGTCTCTGCATTTTATCACAAAAATCCATTAAACAAGCTATCGGAAGCGTAAATAACAATTCAAATAGTTCAATAATTTCTTTAATCATATTAATTCCTCACTTTACTTTAAATATTTTTTATAGTTTCTTGTATGTGGGTTATTTGTATTAATTATCTGTTTATCAACTCCCTAATATTATATTTACACATGCATCAAACATATAAAACCTCTGCACAAAACTGATTTTAACACCGAAAACATCTGACAAAGCTTCTATCAATTTTTCAAAATATAATTCATTAGTTATCGCTACAAAATAAACTTCGTACTCATAACAGTTTATCTGTTTAACATCAATCGCCTTGACACTTTCGACTTCCGCCAGTCTTTCTGTAACCATTTTCAATATTTCTGATGACAAGTCACTAAAATCAATTTTGTTTTTCTTCTCGTTTTTTTGTTTGTCTATGTAATAATCACATCCCTTTCCTATGCAGTTATGTTTTTCTCGTTGTTCCATTGTCAAGAACCCCGGATGACCTTTGTACTGACAATAGCCCACGCAATTACTGCACCCTACTGTCTTTCCATCGATACATATGCGGTTGTATCCTGAACCCCCTTTCTTATCAATCTGTAAATATCGGTTTATATCTGTTGAATAAACTATTTTTTTCATTTGTATCTCCTTATCTTTTGCACATCTGTGCATAATAGTATTTATAAAACTGAATAAAGGTTTCACTACGCTCCGATTCATTGTAACCGTCGTATACATCTCTTCTTTCTTCAACCTTTTCATTGATTTCTTCATTGTGCTTTGATATTGCTGACATACTTTCTACCTCCAAGTTTTATTCTGTGGTCTTATAATACTTCATCGCTTTTTATATCTGTAACTTTTGTTGACGCTTTGATTTTTTATATTTTCATAATTCGTTTAACCTCCGTCTTCATTTTGTGATTACATAATAACCTATGCTTTTTCTCATCTGTAACTTTCATTGACAACAGAAAAACACCGACTGAGTTTTACCTCAATCGGTGCATAATCATTAATTTTTTAACTTTCATCTTTTATTTCATATTTTTCATTTTTTATGTTTCTCATTTCATTAAGAGACCATTTAATGGTATCCTCTAAAAATTCTTTCTCTATTTCGGAAATATCTTCTGATAAAGCCTGAATAGAAAACTTATACAATTTTTCAAAATCGCCATATTGTGCACGACGATATTTTTCAATATCGTCAACATCATATGCATCAAAAAGTAATTGAACTTGTTTCCTTAAAACTGGAACAAAATAACGGCATTTATGCATATTCCAACATGCATAAGACAAATAATCAGTTAACACATCCTCCCAGGTATCTATACCATTTTTTAGCATAGCACATTTTCTTGTGTTGGTCATTTCAATCAATTTTTGAGATATTTCATTGAACTTATCGCTATCTATATATGCATAATAAATAGCTTTATAACATAAGGAATATATGCATAAATGCGAAAAATAGTCTAATGATTCTTTATCATTTTCCATACCATTACTATGATTAAAATACTCTACAATTAATTCTTCCTGTTTATTTATCATAAACACAATAGCGTCCCACTCATCATTAGAAATTAATTCATATTCCATTGTATGATCAGACCATATAGCAATCGTCGTAAAAACGCTAAAGAAATCTTGCAATATACTATCAATGTTCTCTATTTTTTCTTCCAATGTATAAGTCGTGTTTTCTATTAACGATTCGATCCACGCTTTCTTGTTAATAGAAGTTTTATAATCATCCAAAACAG
>JAZQHB010000035.1:0-7975 GCA_045540355.1 Acutalibacteraceae bacterium
GGGCATTCTCTGAGTATTGCAAGCACCTTGCTGTCAACCGTCTTTTGCTTATTCATAATGCACCTCCGTAAAAGAACCGTGGGCGAAGTTTTCACTCCGCCCACTTTCGTGTTCCTTATTTCTTTCTGTTCTTAATCTGCAAGAAGATAAAGCCGCCGATAATAAAGGCGACCAATACAACTGCTACGATTGTTTTAGCGTCCATTACTCATTGTCCTCCTTCTTCTTTTTTCTGTACGCAATAATGGCTGTGCCTACAATGCCGAGGGCAGAAAGTCCCGCAAGTGCAGTCCACAAGCCGACATTGCTGTTGTCTCCGGTCTTTGGTGTATCTCTCAGCTCATTGTGCATTTCCACAACGGTAGTAGAACCGACCTTTACGGTTGCAATCTTATCCGCAGGAAGCACATAGGAAGCAGAAACACTATCCTGAACCTCGGAAATGGTGTAATCTCCGATACGAAGTCCCTCGATAATGATTTCACCGTTCTTATCGGTCGTGAAGCTGCGGTCGTAACCGTTTGCTCCTGTTACTCTGAAAGTGAAGCCTTCGACCTTACCGTCAGAGGAAGTTTTTACGATTTTCAGGTTTCCTTTCATTGCCGTGTTAATAAAACCGACACCGGCTTTGTTTTCTACCTCGTAGGTGGTTTCATCTTTTTCAATGAAAACAGAGTACACGCCCTTATCAAGTTCAAAGCCTTCCGGTGCTTTAGTTTCTCTTACAAGGTATTTTCCGTAAAGAAGCTCCTTCATCTCGTAAATACCGGTAGAGGTTTCGGTAAGCGTACCGATAAGCTCGTCGCTGTCGTCCAGTTTGCCGTCTCCGTTTACATCTTTGTAAACCTCAAAGGTTGCACCCGTCAGTTTGTTGTCCGGGTAATCTTCATCGACCTTAGTCAACTTGATATTGCCGTGAACATACTCGTTGACAATTTCAACCTCGATAACTTGACCGTCCTCGGACACGATAACCTCATAGGAAGTATCGTCAAGCACGAAACCGGCAGGCTGTTCGATTTCTCTTACAATCCAGTTTCCATACGGTACTTTGTCAAAAGAAAAGCTACCGTCATTTTCAGAGGTAGCAGTCATCAAAGCATTTTCTTTTGTAAATACGGTTTCATCAGCCTTAAACAGACCGATAACTGCACCGCCGAGTTCTTCGCCGTTTTCGGTAATCTTCTTACCGGAGACAGAACCGTAAATGAGCTTGTTTTCAATCGGCTTGCCCTCATTGACTGCAATCTCAACTGTTTCGGTATCCTGTCCCGCATAGCTGAAAGTGAACGGATACTTGCTGTCGGAAAGGATATAATGCTCATCGGTTGCAAGCTCCTTTACATAGTAGCTTCCGAAAGGAAGGTCGGTCTTGAGAACAGCCTTGCCGTTTTCGGAAAGAGAGATAATCTCAATCATACCGTCTGCCGGAATAGAAGTACCGCTTGCAGATACAAGTTCCTCTGCGGCGAAAAGTCCGAAGCTGATGTTCTTCACTTCATCGCCGTTGCCGATATTGAAGATGTCGTTCTTCTCGATAGCTTTTTCAAGACTTACCGTTACCTTTTGTCTCTCGTTTACGAAGCTGGTTGCCGTTTCGGTCACGGCGACTTCCTGACCTGCGTAGGTAAGCTCGACCTCGTGTGCTTCCTTGTTGATAACCATACCCTCCGGTGCGGTAATTTCAACTACCGTATATCTGCCGAGGTAAAGCTCCTTACTCTTTGCAAGTCCGTTTTCATCTGTGGTAACAGTATCTACGACCTCGCCCTTTGCATAACGGAGTGTTCCGTCAGGAGTGATAATATCTTCTGCTGCGGTAATCTCATAAACCGCACCTGCAAGACCTTTCACTTCATAGACAGGCTGATAAATCACATCGGCATTTTCCTCTCCGGAGATATTTACCCCTGAGAATACCTCGCCGGTCTTTTCAATGCTGACAGTACCTTTCTGTGCCATATTAGGCTTATCGACCTTAATCACGGTAATACCACCCTCATCGGAAGAATGTTCCTCTGCCACATCAAAGTACACCGGTGTGCTGTCAAGCACATATCCGTAAGGAGCCTGAACCTCAACAAGAGAATATCCCTTGCCGTATTCCAGCTTTTCCGGTGTAACAAGCTGTCCGTTTGCGTCGGTGTAGAAAGTATCAATCGTTGTCGGAGTAGGATAAGTGAAGGTCATTGTTACCTGATTGCCGTCAGGGTCAAAGATTTTGAAGCCTGCACCGGCATACGGAATGTTTTTGCCGCTTTCTGCGTCCACTTTGACAACCTTGATATAGCTTTCAAAGTTTGCGTTGTTGATAAGATAGCGGTAGGTCTGACCGTCCTGAGCAATGAAAACATCAAAGTCTTTCATCAGCTCACGACCTTCCCAGCCTGCGGTCTGATGAACGGTATATACACCGTAAGGCATATCCTTTGTCTGACCGAAGCCGTTTTCATCACAGACAATGACATCTCTTTCATCTTCTTCTGCTGCGTCAAAACTGCCGGAAGATTTGAGATAGATTTCAAAGATAGCACCGTTTTCGGGTGTCTCAATCTGAGTTTCTCCGTTATCGGTATGCTTGATGATGGCGATATTGCCTTTCATAACCTGTTCGGTAACATCATTTGCTGTCTGATTGTGTTCCACCGTGTAAAGCTGCGGTTCAGCACCGACCTTATGGATTGCGGTATCAAGCAGATAGCCCTCGGACGGCGTGATTTCACGGATTGTCCAGTCATCATCACAGATATATTCCTTTGTGGTAAACTGCCCGTTCTTATCCGTAACATACTTATCCACAAGGGTTTCACCTTTATAGATACCGTAAACTGCTCCGGCAAGGGTAGCGTCGCCCTGCGGTGTGCCTTCCTCTCGGTCGCTCTTTGTTACGGTTACGCTGAACTTTTTGAGAATGTTCGTGAAGTTTCTTGTGGTTACTTCTTTCCAGTTAATCGGTGCGGTCTGATTTGCAGGCACAACATAACGAATTGCGGTATCCACTTCCTCAATGGTGTATGGGGTAGTGCCGCTGATAAGCACATCATCAAAAGAAGCAACACCGTTTTTGTCTGTTACGGCATACTCATCGACCTCAATACCGGCAAGCGAAGTTCCGTAAAGGTGGAAAGTTACACCCTCGACCAGATTATCCTCCGAAGATTTGATAACCTGAAGATTACCTCTCTTGAGAACATTATTGAAGTTGACCTTTGCCACCTGACCGGCAACAACAGTAACTCTGTGAACCTCCTGCGGTACATATTTGTCGATAGACTGCTCTGTTACCGTGTAAACACCGGGCATAAGGTTATCCAGTTGGAATTTGCCGCCGTTTGCGGTTGTTACAGTCTGATTGACACCGTTACCGCTGATGGTAAACTGAATACCGTCAACCTTTCCGTCCTCACTTGTCTTTACAATCTGACAAGAGCCGTAGCTTACCTTCATTTTGACAAATCCGCTGACAGGGTCGCTGACCTCCTGAGCATAAGTGACCACATCCTGAATGCCGTTGCCATTCTGATGGATACCGTCAGACCATACGACAACACCTCTGCGGACGCCGTTTTTCTTTGCGGCTGTGATGGTAAATTCCTTGCTCGGAGCTTTCTCCATCGAAACAGTCAATTTGTTTCCGCTGACAGAGAACGAAACGCCGTCAATATTTGCCGAGAAATTGTAATTGCCAAGCACACCGTTTGTATCGGTGAGAGTTGCAACATACTTGCTTCCGTTCCATTCAAGCTCGTTTACCTTGGCAGAACCGCTTGACCTTGTGCAGAAGCTCGGTACTTTGGTGTGATTCTGAACACTTGTTACCATACTGTTGTAGTAAGACAGGATTTTACTGCGGAGAGGGTGTGCAGAGCTTACACATTCAAGCACGGCATTGCACCCTCCGGTAGAAACGTGATTGAAGCCTGCGTCTCTTTCGCCGACAATCGTTTCCCAAATCAAAATCTGAGTGGCATAAGCGTGGGCGATACAGTTGGCGTCGCTTTCATTCTGCGACTTCCAGCTTGTCGAAATTCCTCCACGGTAGCCGTACTGCAAGATACGACCGATAAGCAGGCGAATATCATCGCTGGAAATCGTACCGTTCGGACTGATGTTGTTGAAGAAGTTCTCGTCCTTTTCGGTGAGAGTATCTCCAGTCCGCTGACCTGTACCCGGCTCGATACAGTAGGCGATATTGCCCGAATACGAACCCATTGCACGAAGTCCCGTATATTTCGTGGACAAGCCTTTCCAACCGTTCATATAGTTGAGATTGCCGTGTCCCCATTCGCCGTTGTTATTGGTATCTCCGCTTCGGGGATAATCGACGAGGTACACATCGGCTTTTTCGCCTACGGCTGCAAAGGCTGTCGTTGCCCCAATGCCCATAAAAGCAGTAAGGCTCATAACCGCCGCCAACATAAGCGAGACGGCTTTCTTGAATTTTGTTTTAACCATTGCGTTTTCCTCCTTGAAATGCAAAAACGCACCGATTTTACTCAGTGCGTCCGCTTAAAATTATTTTGTTTTAGCAGTAGCCGATATAGATGTTGTACTCCGTATCGGATAGCTTTTCTGTCCATATCCACACAGCGGTAAAACCCTCGCTGTTCTTGTATCGGTTCAGTCTGCTTTCAATATCAGACTTGATACCGCTTCGGTTAGGATTTGCGGATATGGGGTTGTCCCAACATTCTGTCGCCGTGCTGTCAAGAGAAAGCCCTATGCTTACCGCATACTCTTTTGCGTAACTAACATAAGGGCTGACATCGAATGTCTGCTTGGGCGGCTCTGTCGGTTTCGGTTCTGCCGGCTTTTCTGTCGGTTTTTCAACCGGCTTTTGTTTGGCAGTTGTCTGTTCTTTCGGCTGTTCCGGTTGTTTTTCGGGTTCAGCCTGCGTGGTTGTCTGCTTCGGTGGCTCTGCCTTTGGCTTTTCGGTTGCAGGAGTATCAGCCGTTTTTTCTTCCGCCGGTTTTGTCTGTACCGTCGTAACCGTCTGACTTTCAGCGGTTGATTTGCTTTCTTCTGCCGTAATCGGTGTTTCCTCCTGAACTGCCGTGCTTTCCGGTTCTTCTGCCGTATCTTCCTGAGAATTTGTTTCGGTATTACCAGCCGGAAAAGAAGTCTCCGTTTTCGTTATCTCCTGTGCAGCTTCTTTGGCTGTGTTACCGTTACAACCTACGAGGAAAATCATCAGGCAGGCAAGAACACAAGGTATCAGCCTGTTTTTCATATCCATCGCTCCTTTCTGCTTTAATCGTAATCAAAACCGGTCAAAACATCAAAGGTGCGATTGGCTGAACTTTTTATTGTAGCAGACATTTTGCTTTTGCTCCAAATGTGCGAACCCTTTTATAGACAGCTATATGTTATTAGAGATAGATATACTCAAGGGAGATAGAGTATATTTTTTCAGCAGGTTAATAGCCGGTATATATAGGGGTTAGAGTGTGAGAAAGGGGGAAGGCTATGGGCTGTCACGGTCGGCTCTGCTTCGCAGAAACTTGTTGTAATGCTCCAATGCCTTGCACACAAAATCCTCCGTTTGGCTTATGGGAATGTTCTTCGGGATAAGCTGTCGAACTCTGTCGCCCCTCAAAACAATTTTCTCCCTTTGGTTTGGCTTCTCCTCCGACATAATCGCTTGGATTGCTTCGGTTGTGAGCTTGCCCTCCTCAAAGTACTTTCGCATACGGATTGTTTGGTCGTGGGATGGGGTTGCGTCGTTCAGGTCAATTTCGTCAACCACATCACGCTGACTGTCCTCATCGAGAAAAGACAGTTCAACCGCCGGTCGCATTTTAATTCGCCCCTCATCAACATATTCCAAAAGTTCGGGAACAAGGTTTGTAAGGCGAATATATCTGCGAACTTGGGTTTGACTGTCACCCGACTGCTCTCCAATTAGTTGTGCTGTTTCTTTTCCGCTTGACTTCCAACCCACTGGGTCGGAAGTTAGGTCTGTTCTTTTGCCTTGTCTGCTCAATGCTTCCAAACGCATTTTGTAGGCATAGGCTTTTTCCGAGGGAAGTATCTGCGACCTTTGGTAGTTGCTCTCAACCATTAAAATCGTGGCTTCGTCTCGGTTCAGTTCAACGACCTCACAACGGAGAGTATCAAACCCGGCAAGCTCACAGGCTCGCTTTCGTCTGTGTCCCGATATGAGTTCGTATCTGCCGTCCTCTTTCTGCCTTACCGTCGCCGGAGTGATTACCCCTCGTTCCTTAATACTCTCAATGAGCTGTGCCATATCCTCGTCATCACGCACCTTAAAAGGGTGGTCGGGGAAATCGTCAATCTCAGTCAAGGGAATATCTCGGATTTTTGAAAGTTTTTCTTCATCTCTCTGTTCCTGCGTCGAGAATAAGTCATCGAGCTTCGTGAGAGTGAAGTCGCTCTTTCTTCCTGCCATCGGCTAACACCTCCTTTGTAAATTCGGTGTACGCTTTTGACACCGTGCTGCCCGGTTCGTAGGCAAAAATGCTCTTGCCTTTGGAAGAAGTCTCTGCGGCTTTTACGGCAATCGGGATATATGTTCGATACATCTTGATTTGACTACCAAAGTTCTCTCTCAGAGCTTCTACCGTGCTTTTGGCGAGGTTGGTACGGCTATCCACCAAAGTGAGAAGCATACCGTCAATCTTTAAGCCCGGATTGATACGCTTCTTAACTCGTGAAATAGTCCCCACGAGCTGCGTCATACCTTTTGCCGGTAAATACTGAGCCTGAACAGGAATTATTACGCTGTCTGCCGCAGATAGAGCATTGATTGTTACCATTCCGAGGGAAGGCATACAATCTATTAAGATATAGTCGTATTTGTCCTTCACTTCGCTGAGATAGTTTCTCAATGCCGTCTCTCTGCTCATTGCGTTGACAAGGTTAAACTCCATTGCTGAAAGCTCAAGGTTTGCCGGAACAAGGTCAACACCTTCATCGTGGTGCAGAATACCGACCGTAGGGTCATTCATCGTTTCGTTTATGACATCTGTGAGTTTCGTTGCAAGCGTGATACCCAAGTTATCCGTATCCTTCCAACCGAGACAGGTGGTTAAGTCGCCCTGTGGGTCTGCGTCTATGAGCAACACTGTCTTTCCCTGCATTGCAAGACCGACGCCGAGGTTTACCGTGGTGGTCGTCTTTCCAACTCCGCCTTTTTGATTGCATATCGCAATCGTTTTGCAGTTCGACACTTTGTGCGTCCTCCTTTCGTAAAATTCATAGCCATCGCAGTATGGCTATGTACTTGACCGGCTCATTTCCTAACCGGTCGGGCAATATTTGTTCTCAACACCCCTTGCCGAGCAATAAGCTCACGGGAAGTCACTAAGGAACAGACTGCTAATCTGTATCATAGGAATTTCACCTCTGCCGGGTACTCCGCCAGCTCCGTAGAGAAGTATCATTATCCTTCTGACTGTCATCGCCGTAACAGGGGCAACCTGTTACTTATACCGGGAGTTCTCGCTGTTCTGCAATGCAGAAGTCACGGCGTACCCGATAAGGTGGCTAAAATCATCAGAATTAAAGTCTTAGTGAATGATTTATTCAGTTGTCAAAAAACAAGTGAATGGGCTGACCTTTTCGTGGTTCGGAATTAACCCCTTCACTCATTTGGACAAAGGGGGTCAAAATGCACACCCAAAATCACCCCTTTTTCAAAAATTTCTTGAAAATATTTTTTTAGAAACAAAAAAGCCGCCTATTTCCCTCGTAATTGAGGTCAATAGACGGCGGGTAGAAATATTCATAATTTTGGTGTATAATAGGAAATTAAGAGAAAGACAAATTTGAATTTTACGGTCAGTAAGGAATGAGTAAAGTTATATGATTGTATTATAAGTGATTTGTTAAATTTTTGTAACCACTTGTATTTGCCTGCGATTTATGGTACAATGTTTTGAAATTTAGAAAGAGGTGGAAAGATGATTAACTTTTCTTGCAAATAAAATCAAAATATGCGGTAGTGCTATACTTT
>JAZQHB010000036.1:0-6787 GCA_045540355.1 Acutalibacteraceae bacterium
CCCGAAAAAGCCTTGCGGTGACAGCGTTCAGAATATCCTCTTTTGATGTGAAGTGATGATAAATAGCACCTTTTGTAAGACCACCTAAATTATCAATAATATCTTGAATTGTCGTGTGTTCGTAACCTTTTTCAAGGAACAGCTTTTGTGCTGTATCAAGAATCAGTGTTACTGTTTCTTCGGGGTATTTATTCCTTGCCATAATTCACCTTACATACTGTTAGTATGTTTATTGTATCAGGTATTTTGTTTTTTGTCAAGAAGCTTAGTTTATGTATTTAAATATTCCTTATTAAAATAGTGTAATTTCAATATTATAATAACTGCCCCCACCAAACATTTTTAAGAGACCAAAGCGGTCAGTTGAAACCACAAAAACATATCCCGTTAAGATTGCAGTAAATCTGCACTTAACGGGATTTTTCTTATTCAAGCATCAGTTTAACCCTGCAAACACCAAGAGCACTTTCACGCTTGATTATTGTCTCGGGAATTCTCGACAGCCACTTTTTGCTGAAAATAGTGCTGTTGTAATAGCAGTCAAAGCTTGCTACGGGAAGCACAATCCAATCACTATCCTCAGTTTTGTTTGCAAGACAGTAGCAGACCACATCCCTCACAGCCTCAAAGGGTAAGCCTTTTTCATCACACATAACAACCTTTGAATAGAATTCAGTCGGTAAAGAAACTGCTTCCATTCTCAAAGGGCCGAGTTCAAGAGCGTCTGCAAGAATATAGTCAAATTTCAGCACCCAAGTACCTTTTGTGTTTATGGAAAAAGCGGGAATCTGCATTTGTTTAACCTTGTTCTTCCACGGTGTTTCAAAGTTCGTGGCTATTAAAGATATTCGCTCAAGGTTGTCGGTACTTATTACACTTGCATTGCACATAGCAAAAAAGTGTATGTTTTTAATGTGGCTGTAAAACCAACCTTTACCGTCTTCTGATACAAACTCGGGGAAATCTTTATGTAAATGCTTGAAATTTACATCTGAACCGTCCTTTTCTTCGGGTACACTGCACCATGCACAAAGAGCGTTTCTCGCATATTCAATTCTGTCATAAGGATTTCCGTCCTTTAAGCTTCCGTCGGTATTGTGAAAGATATAACCTCTTGCAATTACTGTGAGTATTCTGCCGAGACCTTCATATTCAGTAAGGGTTTTAAAGCTGAACCTGCCGAGAAATGAAAGGTCTTTTTTGTTTATACAAAAGTATGAGGGCTTATTTACATAGCTCTGAAACTCTTTCCATTCATTTGTCATTACCATAACCTCCACTTCTTCTTTTTGGCGTCCTCGGTCGGAATATTACTGTCAAAAATTAACCGTAATACGATGTCAGGTAAAACCTCAAGTGCAAACTTTCTTTTACCGAGAGCTACAGCACATTTTACCACATTCTCGGGATTAAGCGACGGTGCGGCATTTCTTGTCCTTATTGGAAACATAATATGCTTGCAGTTGGAAATAATCTGATTTTTAGCATCGGCAGTATGCTTTATGCCTGAAACCATAGCCTTCATCTGAGATGTGTCTCCCTTTTGGGAAAGATAGTTTTTCTTGAGACTCCTGTTGCGGTGCATATCATCAAAATCACTGATAACATCACCAAGCATACGGTAACCGCCACATCTGAAATCACAGAAAAGACGGACAATGTCAGAATCCCATACGGTGTCTGTAATTTCATAAAATCTCTTAACTCTTTCTTCGGGAGGTGTAAACTGCCAATCTCCTGCAATGAGCTGTTGTCTTGCCAAACGCACCTGATAACTGCTCATTTTATCAAAGGCAGAATAAATCTCATCAACTGAAAAATCCTTTTCCTGACCCCGTGCCATAAGAATGCGGTACACATCATTTTGTCGCTTCATATCTTTCTCTGTATGAGTTAAAAAGCGTATTCTTTTAAGTGCAGTTTCATAATCGGATATCAAAGCTTTAACCTTTTTAAGAGTGGTAATGTCAAGTTGTTCTTTCCACTCGGGCTCTGCAGCAAAGTTGAAAAGCTCACTATCTTTTGCAGGCTTGTCAGATGCCTTTTCTGTTTTCATTGCCATGCTGTAAGCGTAATACGGTAACTTTTCAAGATTAGATGTAATACTATCCCAATTAATGCAACCAAAATATTTTGCCAGCTTCTGCGATTTTGTAGGCTCATACCATTCGGCATTATCACCTTGGTCAAAAATATCCTTGTATTTCAAAAAACGGCTTCTTTTTATGTTTCTTGCTTCAAGGTAGGCTGATAAATCAGGCTTGATACCGCTTTTGGCTGAGTCTATCTCAAGACCCGTAAGAATTGCAAGAGTTTCAACATCTTCAAGAAAGGCTTTTCTTTCTTCTTCGGTAGTGCTTTCGTCGTAAGCGATAACACCTCTGCTGAGAGCCGCATTACTTATCTGACCTACACGGGAAGAGAATGTATCTTTAACTGTAGCAAATCTTGCTTCCCAATCATTTGCATCGGACACTAAAGGCTCGGCAGTGGGAATTTTAAGTACGGGAAGAATTGTACTGCTTCTTTTTACGCAAGAGTTTACAAGAGGGTCTGCAACAGTTTTAATCATATCACCGTCATAATCGGCTCCGCCAAGCCTTTCAGGGATGAGAGAACGGGAGTCGACCATTATTACATAGTGAAGATGTGAAAGATACTTTTTACGAAGCTCACCGACATCCTTTAAGGGTATTGCAACAACCTCTTCATTTCTTGCTATATGGGGACTGCGAAGAAGAGTATAGGTATCATTCTCTTTGTAGTTGGGCATAGGTGCATACATTAAATTATCGTGAAGTTGCTCTTTTTCAAGTCTGTAGTATGCCTCTGTTTTTCCCTCGGAGTAGTTAACTATATATGCAAGAAGCTTCATAAGGTCATCGGAAAGATAACGGTTATCTCCAAACACTAAAAGCTTACCCATAGAGTATTTGTCAGCTATGCTTTCAGCCTTATCAGAAAGCTCTTTCTGAAACAAGGGTTCACCTATAAAGAGAGGATTTTTGCGGATGATATCCGAATAAATATCACCTTTTCCGAGAAGATAATCTTTCCGTTTTTCTCTGTTTCCAATGAAGCTGAAATATGCACTTTCTGTTGTTTTGGTAATCCAATTTTTCTTTTCAGCTTCAGGAGCATCTTTCCATCCCAAGGGCAAATCAGACGGACGGAATTCATCATTCATTATAGCAAGTGTATTAAGGAACTGATAATTAAGTTCAATAGTGTCGGGAGTATATTCTCTGTCCTTGCCTGAAACATAAAGGGCGTGCTTGTACTTTCTGCAGCGGTACATATACTCTTTCCAAGAAAGACCGTTTTCCGTCATCCAACCAAAGCCCTTGAACATACTTTTGGTAAGAATAATATCAACATCGGCAGGATCATGCTTAACACCGAAAATATCCGTGATAAACGGTACGCCGAGTTCGCTGAAAAGAGAGGCAAAATCTACTTCGTGAACTACACCCTTTATATACGGAAGACGAATCTGAAAGGAGTGGTGTCCGTCTTCGAGCTTTCTTGCAAGCCTTACCGAAATCAGACCCTCTCCGTCAAACTCTGTTATCTTAACATCTGTTTTCTTCTGTACTCTTGTGTACACACGTACAGGGTTATTTGTACCGTCATCAGCTACAGTAATAATATCAACATCTTTTATAACCGATTCGGGATTATTAATAACAATAATCCTTTTTTCGGAAAGAATATCTTCTTCGTCATATCTTTTACCGCTTGTGAAAAGCAGAGCATTATATGCGTAGAGCTTACTGAGCTGACATTTGCCTATAGTCATGCCCAACATCATTCTTTCCTTAAGTGCCTCATAAATATCTGAGCGTACAAATGAAAGTCTGTTGTCACGGCTCATAGATGCAGAGCGTTCAAAGGCAATATATGTAATATCCTTTTTTCCGAAATTAAGCCTTATACCCTTCGGCTTGAACATCTCTTTTGCGAGCTCCTGTAATTCAAGGATTCTGCCCACAGGCATACGGTTAAATATACCCGAGAAATCAACATACACAAAAATATCACGAAGAGCCTCGCATATCAGCTCATTATTGCGAAAATCATCTCCGTAAAGAATACACATAGCCTGATGAAAAATCGGGCAGTCATCCTGAAGAGTATTTTTTGTAAGATATTCGTTTGGTATGGTGGTTGTGTCAAAATAGAAATCATATCCGTCGTCGGTTTTGCGGGCGGTTGAAATTATACTGAGTGCTGAAATTTCAGGTATCAGATATTTTTTATTTTTCATACTGTTCTCCCTGATAATTATTGATTATTTTCAGTATACCACAGGAAAATATATATTGCAATCATTATTATAATAACTGCCCCCACCAATTAGTTTTCAGGTGGAATAAAAGCAGAGTAAAAAGGGCAAAACGGCAAAGAAAAACTGCCCTCGTGAGAGAGCAGTTGAATGATGTGTATTTAATCAAAGTTCTTTTAATTTGCCATTGTCAAAATAATAAATGTTCTCTTTTTTGAATCCGTATTTAGAATCTTTGCACGATATGTGAGGTTCAAAAGTGAATGCCGCAACACTACCTAATTTTTTCTTATTTCCTTTTTCTATGTATGTGCGCTTATATTTCCTATTAACTATTGAATGTCCTAGATTTCCTAAAAAATCTAAATTTACATATCCGTGAGCAGTTATATAGTTATTTATATAATAAAACAGTTCTTCAAATGTTGTATTGGGCGTAACAAAATCAGACATTATGCTGTGAAGCGTATCTTCCATTTGTAATCCTAACCGCCACTCATCATTTGTTATGTTATCAATGCTTTGAACAACTTTACCATTTTCTATGATTATTGTTCTAGCATAATCTCCCCACACTTTGTTAATTTGGGGACTTAAATCAATTGTAATTATATCATTTTCTTTAATTGTTGAGTTAGTTGTGGAATACTTTCTTCCTGAAATAGATGTTGTTGTATCTGTATCATTAAATATAAATGCTCCGATATTATAATACCAAAAAGAATCTGCCCCCAATTCTATCAATTTATCCTCGCACATTTTTCTAACTTCTAAAAGAGACATGCCCGGATTTATGTTTTGCTTTGCATACTCCATTGTAGTTTTAGCAATTTCTTGTACTTGTTTATTATTCATAACATTATCACAACCTTTTGTCACACAGCAATTATACCACAATACCACCACAAAATTCAATCCGTTTACATGCACTTGTTACTTCAACAGTAGCAGGTGTTTTTTTATACCCAAGATCTTAAACTCCGGTATATGAATACTGCGTCACATTTTTTAGTGAAGGGCAAATTTAGCCCTTTACTAACTTATATTCTCCAGTGGGTCATTTGGGCCCACTGGGAGGTTTACATTAGGTAATTCTAGTAGGTGACAAACTTTGTCACCTACTAACTTTACATATATAAATATTTTAATGAAAGGAAGTGCTTATCTTCAACATTCGCGACAGACCCATTTTTCCACCGCACCCATGAGGGTGCTTTTTTTATGCCCAAATTTATTATCTAACAAAATTCTAATTTATGGAGGAAAACAAATGAAAACTTTTAACGAAATTAAAATCATCGGTGTTGACCATGGGTATGGCAACATCAAAACTGCAAACCACTGTTTCAGAACAGGCATTACGGCTTACGAGTCAGAGCCGCTTTTCACAAAGGATATGCTTGTTTACGGTGGCAAGTTCTATCTTATCGGTGAAGGACACAAGGAGTTTCTTCCCGATAAAATCAAAGACGAGGACTATTATGCCCTCACACTTGTGGCTATTGCAAAGGAGTTAAGTGCTGAAGACTTAACAGAAGCCACAGTTCACATTGCGGCAGGTCTGCCACTTACTTGGACTGCAGGTCAGAAAGAAAGCTTCAAAGAATATCTCACCAAGAATGAGGAAGTAACTTTCACTTGGCAGCATACCGAGTACAAAATCAGAATCGCAGGTGCAAGTATCTATCCGCAGGGATATGCGGCGGTTTCACAGTTTGCAACGAAAATGGACGGTGTAAACCTTGTGGCTGACATTGGCAACGGTACAATGAATGTTCTCTATGTTATTAACGGCAGACCGCAGTCAGAGAGAATGTACACAGAAAAGTTTGGTACTCATTTCTGTACTGTTGATATCCGTGAAGCCTTCCTCAGAAAAACACAGAGAGAAATCAATGAGCATATTATTGATGAGGTGCTGTGCAAGGGTACGGCAAACATTGTTCAGTCGGATATGAAGATTATCAAGGCAGAGGTGCAAAAGTATGTAGGAGAAATCTTTCACAGGCTTCGTGACCACGGCTACGATGAAAACACAATGATGTTGTATATCACCGGTGGTGGCGGTTGCCTTGTTAAGAATTTCTACAAGTTCAATGCAGACCGCATTCAGTTCGTTGATGACATCTGTGCTGCGGCAAAGGGTTATGAATACCTTGCTGAAACTATGATGAAAAGTGGCAGGATATGAGTGAGTACCGCATAAATGTCCGCTTTAATTTAAGCGACACAGAGCACACGGCAATCATTGATTATCTGAACAGCCTTGATAAAGAAAAATACAAGTCAAGAAATCAGTTTATCATTGATGCGATAAAATCAGCCATTGCTTATGCGGATAAGCAGACGGCAGATGATGAACTGCTTAACAAATTCAGGGAGATTCTTAAGGAGGAGCTAACCAACATTTCAGTTGTTACGTCAGTTACTCCTTCTTCGGTTGGTATTGATATGGAATTGACAGAGGAGCAGAAGCTGAAAAATGATGCAGAGGCATTGGCG
>JAZQHB010000037.1:0-3028 GCA_045540355.1 Acutalibacteraceae bacterium
TATAATAATCTTTTCAGGAAGAATAGTGTGGGAAATAAGCCAACTTCATAACGAATTAAATACAATAAAAGCAAATAGTGCAATTGGTATACCAGCTCAAAATTGTAATATAATTTTAGGTACACAAAAAATTTATTCAGCCGCTGCTGGTACCGCAATCTCGTCGTATCACAGCCTTGTAAATGGTGACAGCTTTTGTGATATTTGTTGGTAAATATAGAATAGATAAGACTTTTAAAATAGCATATTAAAATTAAAGCTGACGGATATTCTGTCAGCTTTTTCTTTTTGGTAAAAGAATAATATAAAACCGTAGATAAAAGAGATAGTCTTTTATCAGTATATTTTTCTGTAAAGCCAATAACAAACAATACGCTTTTTAAATAGATACGAGTAAAACTTTAAAACAACAATCATAAATTGTCCCAACATTAAAACAAAGGAGGAATGTGAAGAATGACATCCGAACAACTCAATACCGCTTTATATAAAAAGCTGTATGCCGAACAGGAAAAGTTCAAATCAATGCTTCGCCGTTCATCACCCGAAGTAGTTAAGCAGTATGCTTATGAACTCGTTATGCGTGAGGATATTATGTTATCCATTGAAGAAAACGATTTGACACCGAAGCAATGCAAGGCACTTCTCAAACAAAAAGAGCCGTTGAATGACCTCTTTTTAGCTTGGGAAAACGGCGAAAGTAATCATATGCAGGAAATACTTTCTTGCATTGAGAACAAAGCCGATGAGCTTCACAGCTTACTTAAATCACGAACAAGTCGGGAGTGCAGATAACTATGCAGTTTATTGACCCCGACACCGTTGCCCGTGTCAAAGAGATTGACCTGCTCACCTACTTGCAATACTGTGAGCCTGATGAACTGACAAGAATATCTCCAAGCACATACTCAACCAAAACGCACAGCAGTTTGAAAATTTCCAACGGTAAATGGATGTGGTGGTCGAGAGGTATAGGCGGTAAAAACGCTTTGGATTTTCTTGTTAAAGTGAGAGGAATGAAATTTAAAGATGCCGTTTTACAGATAGCAGCATTTGAAAAAATACCCGTTACTACACACGAAATAAATCAAGCATTAAAGAGTTTTTCTCTGTTGCCGAGAGCTCCTAATAACGATAAGGTTATCTCTTATCTTCTTAAGAGAGGAATATCCCGAACTGTAATTGATTACTTCATCAATGAGGGTTTTATCTATCAGAGTTTGCAGAGAGATAACCTTGTCTTTGTCGGCTATGATGAAAAACATAAGCCGAAATATGCAACCGTAAGAGGAACGGAAAGCAGCCATTTCTTCTATGATGTTGCAGGCAGTAACAAAGAGTTTTCTTTTCGGCTGGTAAACAATGACACAGACTCAGTACACCTTTTTGAGAGTGCAATAGATTTAATTTCATACGCAACCCTTTGTGAAAAGCAAGGCTCAGACTATAAAAGTTTGAGCCTTGTTTCTCTTTCAGGAGTATATAACCAAGGTAACAATGAGCAAATAAAAATCCCTGTTGCACTTTCTTCTTACCTTGCAAAACACGACACCAAAACAATCCATCTTCATCTTGACAATGACCAGGCAGGACACAATGCCGCAAGAGCATTGACTAATCTTTTGTCGGATAAATACTCGGTCAGAAGTCACTTCGTACCCGTAGGCAAAGATGTAAACGATTACCTTCGTTACACTTTGAACATACCATACAAATCTCAAAAAGAAAGGAGAGACTGCCGATGAAGGAGTTTGAAGTTGTTATAACTGAAACATTGAAAAAGTCTGTAAAAGTAATGGCAGACAGTTTGGATGAAGCTCAACAGAAAGCTACAGACGACTGGTACAAAGGTGAATATATCCTTGATGCTGATGACTTTACGGGCGTGAACTTTGAAGCGAAAGAGTTACTCCCCGAAAAAATAAAGGTCGTTCTTTTAGAGCCACGCAAACTCGCACAGGTCACAGAAATCGGTTGCAAGTTTGAAGATTTAAGGGAAGCCGTAGGAGGAAACATTGACATCATTCCGTTTGAGGATGACAGCGTTATTGTTTACAACCGTGACGGAAAGACGCAAGGTCTACCCCTCAATCGAGCTTTGAAAAACAAGGAAGGTCGAGTAACTGATATTATTGCCGGCAAGTTTTTTGTCTGCAAAAGCGAAGGTGATGATTTGACAAGTTTAACCGATGCACAAATCAAAATCTTTTCAGAACAATTCAAAAAGCCCGAAAGATTTTACAGACAAGGTGATGAAATAAAAGCAATTCCTTATGTGCCGAATAAAAAAGATTTAGATAGATAGGAGGTGATATGGATGAAGGACTATACAGTTATCGTAACCGAAACAAAGACCTTTGAAGCCACTTGTACTGCACCTTCGGCTGACATAGCTCTCGATATGGTAAGAACTCTTAAGACTCAGACACCCATAGTTGATGATGTCCTTAATGATACCGAACCTGTATTGGCTTACAAAGTATTTGAAAAGGAATCGGAGGACGATGACGAAGTCGAGGACGAGGAGGAACACCTTATAGACGAAATCTGTTAAAGGATAGCTGATTTCGTGGCATTTGTCTTAGCGAGCAATGGATTTGAACGTACAAATCCGCACGTTAGGGATTTCACACCCCTAATACCCCGTGAAGAAAGGAGGAGATTCCAATGAACACATTAGGCATTGTTGCCGTTGCAGTTCTCGCATTCGCATCCAACGCAACAGCAACAGTAATCAAAAATCAGCTTCAGAAGAAAGGAGTGATTGAATGAGAAGCAGACACATAAGGGTGAATTTTTATCTTAACAAAAACGAGTGTAACAAACTTCAAAGTCTATGCAAAGAAACAGGTCTGACAAAATCAATGCTGTTTCGTTATATGATTAACGGCTGTGTCCCGAAGCAAATGCCGCCTGCCGACTACACAAAACTTTTAAAGGAGTTTAATGCAATCGGCAGGAATTTAGACCAGCTTCTTGTTGTTGCCCGCACACAAAAATATATCAACACACCCGAATTGATGAAGGC
>JAZQHB010000038.1:0-31007 GCA_045540355.1 Acutalibacteraceae bacterium
AACACAAAATTTTTAATATTTTCCGTTTTTTAGATTGTTTCAAGGGGGCTTACAAGCATCAGACTTGTAAGCCCCCTTGATTTATCTTGTTTTATGCGGTCTTCGCTTTTTTTACATCCCCTTTTTTGTTCTTTCAGAATAATATAAGTAAAATTGCTATTATATTTCTACATTCTGATTTATCGTCGCAGTCATAAGTCCGACTTTGTTAAGCAAAGCATAGTCTGCTCTTGCCAATTTACCTGAATGGTCAGCATCTGCCGCATAATATGCTGATTGCGATAAATCCGACTGTGTCAACATACCCAATACAAGGCACTGGACTATTACCGCGTCATTACCGTCAGTATAGCCGTCACAATTAACATCACCGAAAATTACAATCTCATACTCCTCGAACACCACATCATCTCCGTAGAACTGAAGTACTGAGCCTGTTGTAACTCTCTGAGTATCAGCCATTTCATTTCCGTTGATATCAATAAGTCTCAGAGTATCTTTGTCATTAACAAACTGTGCCTTGATATCTGCAACTGTTGATTTTTCCAAATCTATATTGGTAATAAAGAAGGTATCATTTAATATAATCGTTGCATCTGATTTCAATGTGAGGTCCATGCCGATGATTGTGCCGTCATAGGCGATTGTATAGCTTGAATCGGAGAGTGTAAATAACACATAGCCCTGCTCTACATAATCGCCTTCAAGAACTACTATACCGTCAGAACAAACAGATGGTGTAATTCTCATTATCGGCTCACTTGAAGTAATTTCACCGACAACCTGAACTGTTCTGTTTATCGGAAGATAAACATCGTTATCGGCATTGATAAACGCCTTGTCTTTGACTGTGAGTGTGCCGTCGTTGTAAATCGCGTTGCCAAGCTTTGTTGTCGTATTATTGGTAATATTTGAGCAGATAATATTTACTGTACCTGATTTATTCCAGATCGCACCACCATTGTTGTTGGCAGTATTACCGCTGATTGTACCGCCCTCAATGGTAGTTATCTTTTCTCCGTCATCATTCTCAACAGTATATTCTCTGCCGAGTGTAACAGTACCGCCATTGTTATAAATTGCACCGGCACCCATTGTACCGACATTACTTCCTATAAGACCGCCTGCAAAAGTCAGCTCGCCCGCATTGATAATTGCACCGCCCTGGAACATATTTTTATTATTGATAATGCTTACACCCGGATATATGTTACACCTTGCACCTGATTCGACCTTGATTACCGAGCCACCGTTCAATGATGAACCCGAACCGCCGTCGATTGTAAGCATTGAAGGTACAGTTTCATCTGTGTAAGCACTGTCACCGAGCTCAAGCGTTGCACCATTCTTTACAAGGAATAAATCCTTGAGTGTCATACCCTCGCTTCTTCTTACCATATATGCCGCCTGATAGCAAAGTATTGTGATTTCACCCTCTATCACAACCTGCGAATCTATAACACAGTCGCTGACTATTGTGATGTTTGCAACATCCGTACCTACTGACTCAACCGCTTCGGTAAGTGATGTATATCCAACATCATGGAAGCCGAATCTTGTTACAACTGCAACCGTTTTCGGTGCTTCCTTGAGAAGATAACCTGTAGAGTTTGTATAGTAGCCATTACCGAGATTGTCGGAAATAATTGTGTTTTCATGATATATTGCGGTATATTCGCCGTCAAATACAGGTGTACCCTCTGCGTAGTTTTCAAGCTTAACTGATACCAATGTACCCTTGTATGTAAGCTCCTCTTCAAAGGTTATTGTTCTTCCGTTTTTAAGATAAACATCATTACTTGTATCTATATAAGCGTCCTGACGGAAATATAATTTGCCGTTATTGTAAATTGCATTTCCTGTTTCTTCATAAGAGTTGTTTAACCCTATAATCCCGCCGTAGAGGTTTATGATACCGCTTTCGTTGTAAATACCGCCACCGGCTTTTACCGATTCATTTTCGGAAAGCTCACCGGTTATGTTGGTTGTTCCTTTATAGTTATATATCGCACCACCGTTTGAAGTAGCATAGTTACTGTAAAGCTTTGCACCGTTTTCAATGCTTGTTACAGCATTTTCTTCATTGTTATATAATACTGCTCCGTTTGTTGCGGTATTTTCGTAAATATAACCACCTTTGATAAATGCAGTTGCATTGTTATTATAAATAACACCACCGCGAATTGCGGAGTTTGATGACCAGTCAGTATCTACCGAGTTAAAGAAACCACCTTCCGCAACATACACCGCACCACCGTTTTCCATAGCACTGCAAGCAGAGATATTTGAATTGTAAATATTCACAGTACCTACTACATAAAACGCACCGCCTGATGTCATTGTTTTGAAATTACCTGTTATAACATCATTATAGACATAGAGAGAAGCACCGCTTTCAACTCTGAAACCTGAACCACCGAGCACACCCGCATCTGCCGCACCGTCAAACACAAGACTAAAATTTGAAAGTCCTTCACCTAATGTAAGGTCACCGTTGACGAGGAATAAATCGTCATAGAAATAAGATTTACCTCTGGAGAGAGTTCTCATCGGACCGTTACTGCGAAGTGTGACTTCACCGTCAATCACAACCTTACTGTTGATTGAAATATCCTTTGTAACTGTAATTGTTCCGTAGTCTTCACCGATATATGCTGCCGCATCTGTGAGGTTTGTAAAATAGTCTGTTGTGGTGTCGGTCTCAACTATAATACAATAGTCGCCTCTGAGGAATTTTACGCTTTCCTCTGACGCCGATTTAATTTCAGCTTTTGCTGAGTTTGCAAAATACGGAATTTGCGGATAAAAATAATACTTATCGGTATTTGAAACCACTATCCACTCAGCAGGAATGAATGAAGTGTATGTGAAAAGTCCTGAACCTGTTAGAACATCTGTTGAAAGACCTGTAGCTTTTGCATCTGTATAGCCCTGTGAATTATCATAGTAGCCGTATGCGATTGCTACATTTGTGCCTGCAGCATAATAAGCTCTAACATTTGTGCCTGACAAACTGCCTGCCATAAAAGAATACTTGATTAAACCGTCAGGGATAGCTCCTGCCATGCCACCGACATTTGTACCGCTGACATTGCCTGTATTGTATGCATAGTTTACAGTACCGCGAAGATTACCTATAAGACCACCTGCATATTCGCCGCCTGAGACACTACCCATGTTAAAGCAATATGTGATTTCGCCAAGGTACTGATTACCTATAATTCCTCCGATATAGCTACCCGTACCGGAAATTGCACCTGTATTATAGAAGCCCTTGAATTTTGCTTCCATATCGAGAGAATGGACATATCCGCCGATACCGCCGACATTACCAATGCCCGAAACTGAGCCTGTGTTGTGACAATCATCAATTGCATTACCCATATAACTGTATCCGACAATACCGCCGATATTACTTGCTGTTGCGGTAACATTACCTGTGTTTACACAATTCTTGATGGTGCCGCCATTGTTATAACCTACAATTCCGCCGCCGTTTTTGATTACTACATTTATTGTAGAATTATTAGTACAGTTCTGTACCGTGCCGTAATTCGAATATCCGACAATTGCACCGACATTTGACCCTGCTCTGATATAGGATTCATTGAGGGTGACATTTTTTATAACTGCCTTACTGCCGATATAACCGAAAAGGCCTTGGTTTTCGTCCTCGTTGTTAATATACAAACCGTTGATGCTTCGGTTATTTCCGTCAAAAGTTCCCGAATAAGGTGCATTCGAAACACCGATTGACATGAATTCATTAGCTCCGCCTTCTTCGGATGCGTCAACATTCAAAACTATATTGCTCGTAAGCTTACCGTTAATACTTGCATCCTGAGTGCCCGACGGAAGTGTTCCGTTGACTTTAGCGGCAAACCATGCAAGCTCCTCACCCTTAGTGATAAGATAAGTACCGCTTGAATCTTTTTTAGGCTCAACAAAAATACCGTCCCAGATATCATCTGCAAGCTCCCAGGCAAGCACCGGATATCCGTTGTTTGTTTCGACATAGTCATACATAAAAGATTTTGTACCGTCATTGAGAACATTTATGAACGAAAGTCTCTTTATTTCCGCACTTCTTCTTCCCCTTGCCACAGAATCCTTTATGTTACATGCTTCTCTGTCATATACGAAATTGTTGAGGGTCGAGTTACTGTATTTGCCTATTGCCGCACCGCTTGCAAGGTCAGCAGTTTCAACATTTACACCTAAGTTGGTAACCTGTCCCGTAGTATATGAATTGAATAAATCACAGTAGAGTGCATAGCCTATCATTCCGCCGGCGTAGTTATTAGCTTCTAGGTTGCCGCGGTTATAGCAATGATTGATTGTTGCACCGTTTGAAAAGCCTGTAATACCGCCGGCATAATTATTAGTTGCCGTTACAGTCGCTAAGTTTTTACACGATTTTATTGTCGGATTCGAATATCCGTAGCCAACTATTCCGCCGACTCGGTCTACACCTGTAACGCTACCTTCCGACATTGAATTTGTTATTGTGCATACACTGTCAGAACAGCCGATCATTACGCCCGCATAATTGCCTGTAGCTTTAACAGTTGCATTTACCTTGCAGTTGACGACCTTTGCCGTATCAAGATAACCGACAAGACCACCAACATAGCTTCCGCCTGTAATTGATGTATTTTTAAGAGTAATTCCGGAAATCACCGCACCTTCGCCGACGCATCCGAAAAGGCCCTGATAATTCGAAGTTGAGTTAATGTATATACCGCTGATTGTATGCTCGTCACCGTAAAGTGCACCTTTGAAAAGCTTAGATTCTGTTCCTATCGGTGTCCACGCGGTCGATGAACTCGATAATGTACCTGAATTGTGTGTTATATTTGCAGTAAGTCTGCCTTTAATTGTTGTGCTGCCTGAATTTACTGTTTGTGCAAACCATATTAAATGGTCAATAGTTGATATTTTATATTCGCCCGCTGAGTTTTTAGAGGGTGCGGTTGCATTTTCCGTCACAACCATTTCACTTTCAACATTAACTGTCTTGTCAGGAAATACTTCAACAGACTCAGCGGGAAGTAATCCTATTCCCATGAGTATTGATAAAACAACTGATAAAATCTTTTTAATAATCATATTATCATCCTTTCAACACAGTTAGTGCCCTGCTATGCCTCCGGTTACCGTTGGCTGTTCCTTAATTTACCAAATGAAAAAGTCCGAGGATAAGGACTCACCTAACCCTCGGACTATAAAAACTATTGAATTACCTTATGCTGCTTTAGCGTCGGGTCTTGTGCATTCTTCAACAATACCACTATCTTCAATATGGACATTCAAGAATGTTCCGTTCTTCTTAGTTACGAGATCCCATTCCTGATCCAAGCCAATTTCTTCGAGCAAGCTGTTCTCACCGATTGAAATTGATACAACACCATACATCTGAACATCAGCACAGAAGCACATATCATCGAAGTTGTCAGCTGATGAAGCTGATTCAACAGCTACATCAAGCGGAAGATTTTCAACAACAATCAATTCGCCTGTTTCCTGATCGATAACTGTGTTGTCTGTCGGACCTACGGGATCAACCTTATCTGTATAACCCTTAATGTAAATATAAGATGTTACATCAGCTGCAACACCTGCTTTAAGAGCAAGGTCGAGAAGATTATACTTTGTGAATGCAAGAATGAAATCTGCATAGAACATAAGTTTAAAGTTACCGTAAACATTTACATCTCTGTCATAAACCTGAGTCTCGTTGATAATTCTCGGTTTATTGTTGATGATTTCGATACCCTTTGTTTCGTGAGAAGTTACAACAACCTGAATTCTGCCGTTTACATTAACCTGGATACCGAACTGAATTGTGAAGAAGAAGCCAGGTACATTGGGAATCGGGATTTCTACTTGATAGAGAACGATTCTGTTTCCTGCACCTTTTGTGAACTTAAGAAGACCATCCTTAACCTTCTGGAAGAAGTCTCTTTCAATGCCGTCTTCGCCCTTGATTTCAACAAGGTTAGCTGCGTAAGAACCGCTGATAACAGTTGTTTCTACGCAATCATAGTCAGCGATGAGATAAGCTTCCTGAATCTTCAATGCCTTAAGGTTAGCCTTGAATTTTGTATCAAGATGAAGCTTTGTAACGCTGTATGTTCTTGAAACATGAACACCCTGACACAAGTTACCGCTGAGGCAAACTTCAAAACCGTCTCTGATAAGCTTTGCAGCAACATTGAGTTCGAAATCGCCGATATCAATATCAAAGTCAAACTCAGCATAGTCAAGAAGAAGATCATAAATGACATCCCATGTGAGGAGATCTTTGAGCTCCCACTGTTCAGCGATCTGCTCTTCAGTAACAGCTTCCTTCAATACGAAACCGTCGCCATTTCTAACCTCTGCAAGTGCAAGGTTAGGATCCATGCTTGTTGTCATGTTGATAGCGTCGTAACCATCAGCAATGTCTGCTTCTTCAACTTCTGCTACAACACCGTTTGCTGTTTCAGTAGCTTCTGCAACTGTGTAAACACCTTCTGCAAGAGCAACTGTGTCGCCTTCCTTAACATCTGTACCGTCTGTGAAAGCAACTGTGCTTTCTGTCATTTCATAGCCTTCGCCGTCGATCTTTTCAACAACGCCGTCTGCTACATCAACTTCAGCTTCGTTATCTTCTTCGGGAACTTCTTTGTTCTGCCAGATTTCGAAAGCCTTGTTGATTGCTGCGATAGCTTCGTCTCTTGTGAGCTTACCTGTGAAGAAACCGTTTTCTTCATCAAGGTCGAAGATACCGTTAGCAACCGCAATTGATACTTCCTGGATAAACTCGATTACTTCAGCGTTGGAGATCTGAACTTCGCCGCCTGTAAGCTTTGCATATCTTACAAGTGCTACAGCTGCAAATACACCGTCAACAGCCTTGTCAGGATTGATGTCTTCAAATCCTTCGAGGATACCCCACTGGTATGCTGTCTGTACTGCTTCGTAGTATTCGTTTTCTTCAGCAACGCCTTCGAAAACATCACCCTCTGCATCATACGTCATGCCGAATGTTTCATTCGCCAAAGACAGCCATTCGCCAACCTTCATTGTGTCCTTATCAAGGCCACTGAAACCGGGAATGAGGTTGAGGAATGCCATAATTACGGAAAGAATGAGTGCCAGTAATTTTTGCATAAAAACTCCTCCTATTTTTTGGGGTTTCCCCCTAATTTCATATCTGTTTGCCCACGAACATATATTCCACGACATACTGATACCATAGTGATTATAGCATCTTTTTGGGTGCTTGGCAATATTTTTTTAAGAAAAATAGATAAGATTTCCAATTTTCGTTATACTCAACAAAAACCGTGCTTTCATTTTGGAACAATTGATATACAAAATTTTTCAATCAAAAAAATTCTTTATTTTTTAAATATTTTTTAAAAAAAGATACTACTTTTTTATGTGTAAAGGTCTTCTGCTTTCATTACATTATATTGCATTTACTGATTTAATTTCATACTTTTTTGAAAAGTGCAATTTTTTCACCGCAAAATCTTGATGCAATTCTTGTGAATGCAGAATATGCCGGACTTCCTTTTGCAAGAGGCTTGCCTTTGATTGCGGAATATGTAATCTCCGGGTCCTCCGGAACTATCCCCTGCAACTGAAGCTTTGCTGAGTCTATGACATCATCAATATTTAAAAGCCTGCCTTTTATTGTCGATTTTTCTTTAAATCTGTTGATAATCACTTTAACATCTTCAAGACCTTGCGAATAAAGCATATTTGCCGCGATTTCACCGCTTCTTACCGAAACTTCATCGGGCGTTACGATTATCAGAGCATTGTCCGCAACACTTGATGCAAGACGGAAGCCTTCACCGATTCCTGCGGGACAGTCTATGAGTATAAAATCATATTTGCTTTCCGTTTTATCAAGAATCCTTTTGAGATTTTCTGTTGTAAATTCTTTATTAAACTCCAAAGGTGCACTCAGAAGGTCAACTGTACCCGTTGTAACGGTTGCGTCTTCAACATCACAGTAACCTAAAATAACATCGCCCCAGTTAAAAATCATTTTTTCATTTACACCGAGTATTAAATCAAGGCTTCTCAGACCGATATCTGCATCCACGGTAAGCACCTTTTTACCTTTTTCCGCCAACGCAAAAGCAATTCCCGCGGTAACTGAAGATTTACCTACTCCGCCTTTACCCGAGGCAAGCACAGTTTTAACTGCCATTGTATTCAAAGCCTTTCCGACTACAGTTTTAAATACACATTCCCTTGCCGTAGTCAGACAAGGGATGTTCTTTCAGCTTATCAGTGTACCTTCGGATTGAAGCTGAGTAAGATTTGAGTTTTCACCGAAATAATAATCATATATTCTTGCTGCTATGGGAGCAACGGCAGTTCCGCTCGGAGCACCCTCAACCGCAACACAAAGTGCAATTTTAGGATTATCCGCAGGTGCATAGGAAATAAGGAAACCGTTATTGCCTACAAAGCTCTGACCGCCCGCGTTTGTTCTTATAACCTGTGATGTACCGGTTTTTGCCGCAGTCTCTATTGTCAGATTACTGAAAGCTGCCTGACAGTATCCTACTGTACCAACCTTTTTCATGCCTGCTTTGACTATATCAAGAGTTGATTTTTTGAATCCTGTTTCGCAAGCAACCGTTGTCCCCTTTTTAAGAACAGTTTCATTAAGTTCAGCATTTTTGACACTCTTCACAAAGTGAAGCTCATTTCTTGTTCCGCCGTTTGCGATTGTCGCACAGTAGTTTGCAAGCTGAATCGGAGTGAAAAGATTTCCCGCCTGTCCGATACCTGACTGTACTGTAAAACCTGCCTGCCATGACTGCTCAAGTGAATCTCTGTAAGCCGGACTGTCAAGGACACCCTCTGCTTCGGGCAACTCAACACCTGTTTTTTCACCGAGACCTAACAAGGTTCTGTATTGATTCATTTTGTCGATACCTAATATATTCGCCATGTTGTAGAAAAATGTATTACAAGATTCGTTTATGGCTTCAACAACATTGACATGTCTTGAAGCATGGTACTGATTACATCTGAAAACATGGTCACCAAACTCAAAGGTTGTATCACAATAATATGTTGTTGACTGGTCTATCTCTTTTTCTTCCAAAGCTGCTATTGCAACCGAGGGTTTTGCCGTTGAACCGGGTGCATAGGTGGAAAGCAACGCTCTGTTCCATAACGGAGCATTTGGTGCCTTGGCAAGCTCTTCATAGTCGTCTTTGTATGTTGAGATATCATAAGTCGGATAAGTTACCGATGCAAGTACATCACCCGTGTCAACCTCAACCACAACAACCGCACCCGCGGGAGCTGTATCTGTTTTCATGTTTAAAATTTCTTCTTCGAGTGCTTTCATTGCAGCATTCTGCAAACCGCTGTCAATTGTAAGAATAACGGAATTCCCCTGTACCGGGTCGGTTGTTACGGTGCTTACAAGGTTGCCGTTTTCATCTTTATAAACAGACTTGTATCCGTCCGTACCCTTAAGATATGATTCCATTTCATATTCTATTCCGTTTTTACCGATATCACTTGTGATACTATAGCCTTTGTCTTTTAAATTTTTGTATTCTTCGGCATCAATAGCACCGACCGTTCCGAGGATATGCGGTGCAAGCTTTCCGTCATTATATTCTCTGTAAAGAGCAATTTCAACCTCTACACCTTCGTACTTCTCATGATTTTCTTCTATCAAAGCAACTATCTCATCACTTACATCATCTGCGAATGTATAGGGTGCACCTGTTCCGAAAAGCAATCTTTTCATATTATAGTAGACCGATGCGATGTTTCTTGCATCAACCAATGAATATTTTTCAAGTCCGTATTTTTCTATCATGACTTCCATGCAGTTTTCTGCGGTTGCATATTCGTTCATGTCAAGAAAGTCATTACTTTTTAAAAACGCTATGCTTGATTCACTGTCAGCCTTAAAAACAGGTTTGCCCGCTACGATTTCAATAGGCAATGTGTCATTCCACTCTTCACCTTGCTTTTTGAAAAGCGTTATCACCTTATGAACCAGTTCATTTCGTTCATCTTTCTTTTTCTCTGACGGGAAAGCCGCATAAATAAAATTGACTTCATAGCCTTGTCTGTTGCTTACAAGCGGAACACCGTTGCGGTCGAGTATTTCACCTCTTGCCGCCTGAACTTTTACAACACTGCCTTTGACTTTTTCGGATTCTTTTGCGTACTTTTCACCGTCAACAAGCTGCACTTTAACAAGGCATGCCGCAAAAACTGCAAGTATGCAACAAAATAATATAAGTATGATTTTGTTTCTGTTTTTAAAAACCTTGTTCAAAACTTTTCTCCCGAGCTGATTATATTTCCGTCTGATACTTTCCGAAAATCGCTCTTACAATAAAATAAAAAATCGGTATAAATAAGAAAGAATAAAATGCCGATGGTAGATAGAATGTAAAAAACAGACTTTGTCCGTATCCTTTGAATACATAAAAAACCAACCAATATATCAAAGCCTGAAGCAAACAGGAAACTGAACCAATCAACAATGCCGTCAGAAGATTATTACGCATCCTTGATGTTATCAGTAATCCCGAAGTAAAGCATACTATCAGAAAAAATATCGCATAAAATCCGTCACCTGTCGCCATAGGAATATCACAAAAAACACCTGCAACAACACACAGTATTATTCCTGCCCATTCTCGTTCAAACATACTGATGCATACTGCAAGCGGCAAAAGCGGCAGGGCAGAAACTCCGAGTATTCTCGGCGGAAAAATTCCCGTATTCTGCAACACTGCCGTAACGATTATTATCAGCAACAACCATGCCCGTCTTGCGACAAGCGGTTTACTGTTTGTTTCACTTGTGAATATATCCCGTCTGTAAGACATCTGATCACATAGCCTTTCCGATAATTGTTTTACTTATCTGTCATTACAAAAACATTTGTAATTTTTGAAATATCTGCATAGGGTTTGATTATCGCACTTGTTGAGATAGTATCCTCATTATCTCTCAGCTCAACAATTTCACCAATCATCAAATCTCTCGGATAAACCTCACCTATACCGGTTGTGCATATAATATCGCCTACAACCATCTTAGATTTTCTGTCGAGGTTGGATATCTGACTGTTACCCTCGGTTGCAACTTCAACTGTATTTGTGATGAAAGTGGATTCCGAGGTTGAAATATCATAAACGCTGATTTTTACCTGCGGGTCAGTCACGCTCAGAACAACGGAATAATTCGGCTTTACTGTTTTGACAACACCGACAAGGTATTTGCCGTAAACAACCGGGTCGTTTACATTTACACCGTGAAGCTTACCCTTGTTTATTGTGAAAGAACCGAATTTTTCTGACGGATTTCTGCCCGTAAGTGCGGCACCGACAAGATTGTATTCGGGATTGTCCTCTTTGATTTTTAATGTTTCTTCATAAAGACTCAATTTCTTCTTGGTGTTTTCATAATCGACAAGCTTATCGCGATACTCCGCAAGCTGCTTGTCCTTTTTTGCAATTTCGTCCTGCAACTTTTCTGTCGATTCAAACGGAGCAAGCAAGCCGTCGAACTTTTCGGTAATAAATACCGCCGCTCTCTGAACAGGACTTAAGATGCCTCCGCCCAATGCAGTTGCTGCCGCTGATTTCGAAATTGCAAAAACAGCAACAAGCAACGATATCAGCAGCACGATAAAAATCGTTATGAAAATTTTAAATTTTCTGCTTTTAAAAAAGGAACGCATTAAAAATTTTACCTCTTTTTATAATTCAGGCACATACCTGTACCCATAACAACACATTCAAGCGGATTATCTGCAACATGAACGGGTATTTTTGTTTCAACGGAGATAAGCTTATCAAGTCCTCTCAGCTGAGAGCCGCCGCCCGTCAATACTATACCGCGGTCGATGATATCAGCAGCTAATTCCGGGGGTGTTTTTTCAAGGGTTTCTCTGATTGTGTCGAGAATCTGATTGATGGGCTCAAATAAAGCTTCTCTGATTTCGCTTGCGGTTACTTCAACAAGCTTCGGTAAACCGTCCATAAGATTTCTGCCCTTGACCACCATTGTACCTTCATCATCGTAAGGATATGCAGAACCTATGCGGATTTTGATATCCTCTGCAGTTCTGTCTCCAATAAGAAGATTGTATTTTTTCTTGATATATGCAACTATCGCATCATCAAAGTTATCACCCGCAACTCTTGCAGAACGAGATGTTACTATATCACTCAAGGCAATAACCGCAACCTCTGCGGTACCGCCGCCGATATCAACTATCATACTGCCTGTTGCTTCCGTAACAGGTAAGCCTGCACCGAATGCCGCTGCAAGGGGCTCTTCAATAAGACTTGCAAATCTCGGGCCCGCAGCCTTTGCCGCATCTCTTACCGCGCGTCTTTCAACTTCGGTAACACCTGACGGAATACAAACCAACGCTCTTGCACGGTTAAACGGAGCACCGTTAAGAGCTTTTTTAATAAATGCTCTGAGCATATCTGCCGCCATATCAAAATCAGCAATAACTCCGTCTTTAAGAGGACGCACCGCCGTTATGGAGCCCGGTGTTCTGCCGATCATTTCCTTTGCCTGTTTACCGACAGCAACAACTCTCGGAGGATTGAGCGTAGTATCAACCGCAACAACCGACGGTTCATTTATTACTATACCCTTGCCCTTAACATAAACGAGCGTATTAGCCGTTCCGAGGTCAATACCTATATCCTGTGAAAAAAGCATTTCATTTCCTCCTGAGCCTTACTTGTAAATTATTTCTGAAATCAATTTATCAAAATCAACCTTGCCTTTGTTTTCGGGTGAAATTACACCTGTGTACTGTAAAGTATCTTCTCCCGCATCAACGAGATACACTATGAGTGACTGACCTGTTTTTCCGTCTGCACCCTTTTCTTTAAGAGTGTAATCTCTTGTGATTTTGACCATTTTCTTTCCGCCGATTTCAGCTTCACCTTTTTTGAAAGAATGATCTTTAACAAGGTCGCTGTTTTCTTCTACTTTAAACTGTTTCATCCATCTGCTTTCAACATCTTCAACAGTCTGACCTTCTTCAATCTGTATAGTATACTGTGCGTCATATTCGTTATTTTCAATTATGATTGTTGTAAGTCTGCCAATCTGCTCCCAACCCTCGGGAATTTTAGTCTTGACATACCTGTTGTGAACGAAATCACCGATTTCCAAAACCTCGGGGAATGTTACGCTCTCTGTAACAAGGTTGCCGTCTTTATCCTTGATTTCGTTACCGTTTGCATCAGTTTTCGGAACAACAATATTGCCGTCTTTATCCTGCAGCATTTCTTTGTTTTCGTCTGTCATATATTCAATGGTGTTACCTTCTCTGTCAACTATTGTTTCCTCACCGCAAGCACCAAAAACAAGTGTTGTTGCAAGTACGGCAGCTATAACAAGCGGATATTTCTTTTTCATAATCTTCCTCCGTATAATATAGAATTAAATTTCCTTAACGATATATTTTACCACAGCAAAAACTTTTCGTCAATCAAAATCGGGTCTTATTTGTAGATAACCGATGCAATGATCTTATCAAAGTCAACTTTATCCTTATATTCGGGTAAAATCGAGCCCTGGAAATTGTAAGTTTTTCCGTCTTTTGAATGAACATACATATAAAGAATCTGTGATTCCGGGTCTTCTTCCGAAACATATTTTTTATCAATTGAATACTCTATTGTAATCTTTGTCATCTCGATTCCGCCGAGCTTAACTTTTTCACTTTTGAAGGACGCCTCTTTGTATGCGGGCACTTTTTTCATCTGATCCGCCATTTGTTTGTAGCCGTCTGTAATCTCTTTTTCGTCCTTGTTTTCGCTGACATCGAGAACATACTGTGCACCGTATTTTTCATAGTTCATTGTAATCATAAGTGAACCTGTCTGTGTCCAGCCTTCTTCCGGTTTAATTTTTACATACTGATCCTCAACAAAGCCGTTGGCTTCAAGTATGTCGGGATATGTAACCGCCTGGGTTACCTGATTGCCGTTATCATCGGTAACCTCTTTACCCTTTGCATCAGTCACAACCTCAATGATATTACCGTCCTCGTTCTGCATTGTGTTTCCTTCTTTATCGGTTGCAAGAATGTGAATATTATCTTCTCTGTCTTTTATAATTCTTTCATCTTCATAGTCCTTTGAGCAAGCAGTAAACACCGTTATCAAAGTCATGGTTGCCAAAATAATTGCAATATATTTTTTATTCATGATTCCCTTTTCCTCCGATTCAATTTCTGTTTAACGGATATGGTTAAAATCCGCCCGATATTTTGTTATGAACTATGCATTGGTGCTCCGGCTGATTTCAGATAAAATGTAATTTTGAGATAAAATTGGTTGTAGTGCGGTTTTGCAGCGTGAGTGCTGTGCAAAAGCACCGCCTCACGCAAAAAATTGTGCTACAGCCGATTTTAGCCAAAATTTTTTATTCTAAGATGTCGCCGGTGCGTATATTTATGATGTTGTTGAATACCGCAATGTACGAATTGGAAATAAACTTGTCCATGTGCATACTGCCAAAGAACCATTTGTCAAACTTAACCATTTGTCCGAGCTCTTCGAAATAGGTATTGAGACCGGTTACTTTTAAGGATTCCGTTTCGTCCTGAAGATTCAAGAAGCTCTTTATTTTAAGCGGTGGCTCATGCGTTATCATAACATCTACGGTGCAGTCAAATTTTTCAAGATTTTCCGCACCCTCACGAAGCTCGTCCTTGCTCGGAATTTCATCTTTCGACCAGGTGTTCTGCTCGAAACGGTAATCTATGTCGGGGCTTTCGCCTCCGCCCATAGTGAAAATTCTTCTTCCCTCGATGGTGTAGACCTGTCCTCGCATAAGATGATATATATTGTCGGCAATTTTATGTGCACGACCGCCCTTGAACTCACATTCGCGGTAGGCGTTGAGTGTGTCGAAATTTTCGTGAGTGCCGTCAATGAAGCAAATTGTATATTTTTTCTTTGCAAGCTTTTTAAGATTTTTCTGTTCAGTCTTACTGTTATCCCAGATAAATCCGAAGTCACCGCAAACGATAATCGTATCATTTTTACTCAAACCCTTGAGCTTTGAGTTTGAAAAACGCTTTATATCTCCGTGTGTATCACCGGTTACAAAAACCATTTACAGTTTCTCCTTTCGTTTTTTGATTGATTTTTATTATTTTTGTGGTATACTTAGACTTGTAATTTATATAATACTACATCAGTTGGGGTTTTGTCTATGAAAAAAACAATAAAATTTATGTCCTGTTTTTTAATTATTTTTGTATTACTTTCAAATTCTGCCTTTGCGGTCTTCCAACCGAGTGAAAAAACCTATTCTGACATATACCTTGTTGCAAGTATCGACAACGGCGAAGTCATCGCTTCCAAAAACAGTAATATGAAAACTCAACCTGCCGCTTTGGCCACAATTGTTACTGCAGCGGTGGTAATGGAAAGTTGTCAAAATCTTGATGAATATGTGACAATGTCACATTCAGCGTATGATTCGATTCTCGGCACAGGTCTTGTTACCGCAAACCTCGCGGTCGGAGAAAAAATCAAAATCAGAGATTTGCTTTACTGTATGTTGATGTTCAGTGCTGCTGATGCGTCAGTAGCACTTGCAGAACGAGCAGGGGGAAACACCGATGAATTCGTCAATAAAATGAATGCTTACGCAAAAAAAATCGGTTGCAAAAATACTGTTTTTAAAAACCCTCACGGTCTTGATGCTCAGGGACAGTATACTACCGCGAGTGATATGCTCACCATCGTAAAAAAAGCATTACAAAATCCGACTTTTGTCGAAATAACCTCAACAACATCTTATAAGCTTGCAAAAACAAATGCAAGTGATGAAAGAACAATCCACACCACCAATTATATGATAAATCCCGCTTATCCCACTTATTATTACCGTAATGCAAGCGGAATCAAGACAGGTGCAACCGACCTTGCCGGCAGGTGTGTGGCTTCTACCGCACACAAAGACGGCTACAATTATGTCGCAATCGTAATGAAAGCACCCTCTAAAGATATCAACGGCGACGGCGAACTCGACAACTGTGCTTTGATTGATTGCAAAACTCTGTTTTCATGGACATTTGACAATATCAAGCTCAAAAAGGTTGTTACTGAGGGTCAGATAATCACGGAGCTTCCCGTTTCACATTCATGGGAAACCGACTATGTGAGCCTCGTTGCTGCAAATGATTATTCCGCACTTGTGCCCTCGGGTCTTGACAGCACATCAGTTTATTTTGAGCTGGCTGACGGTTCACCGACCGAGCTTGACAGCTCCGTTAAAAAAGGTGATATTGTTGCAAAGGCAAATGTCTGTTACGGAAATGATGTCATCTGTACGATAGACCTTACCGTTTCCGAAAATATTTCCAACAGTATTATCCTCACAATCCTACACTTCATACGCGATATTTTCGGCTCCGGTTTTGTCAAAGTGCTTCTGATTCTCCTTGCAATTCTTATCGTTGGATACATCATTCTTTGCATATATATTAACAGAAAGAAAAAATCAGCCCGGGTCAAACTCGTTACTCCGCCAAAAAGAAATACAGCAGATATTGAGCTTCAGAAAAAACGCGAGGAACGAGAAAAAAATAATAATTATTTGGAGTAAATTATGGAAAAGCAAAATGTAATCATCATTGGTGCAGGTCCCGCAGGTATTTTCACCGCACTTGAGCTTTACAAAAATTTCGACAACTCCTATAAAGTTTTGCTCGTTGACGAAGGACTTTGCATTGATAACAGGAAATGTCCCGCAAGAACAAGCGGTGTTTGTGTGCATTGTAAGCCCTGCAACATTATGAGTGGTTGGTCGGGTGCCGGTGCATTCTCTGACGGCAAGCTTTCTTTATCCGAGGAAGTCGGCGGCAATTTGACCAACTATTTACCCACAGACAAAGTCCGTTCGCTCATAAAATATGCCGACTCAATTTATCTCGATTTCGGTGCACCGAAAGAGGTGTTCGGCCTTAACGATAAAGTTGTTGATGATTTTGCGTATGAATGTGCAAAGCACAATATAAAACTCGTACCCTGCCCCGTCAGACACATGGGCACGGAATATTCTTATGAAGTGCTGAAGGCTATGTATGATTACCTCAAGGAAATTGATGGCTTCACCTTCCTTGAAAAAACTCATGCCGACCCGATTATCGACGAAAATCAGACTGTAATCGGTGCAACCCTCACAAAAAAAGACGGCTCTCAGATAACCGTTGAAGCCGACTTCGTTGTTGCGGCACCCGGCAGAGGCGGTGCGGATTGGCTTACACGAATCGCACACGCAAACAACATCGGCACACTCAATAATGAGGTTGACATTGGGGTAAGAGTTGAGGTTCCCAACTCCGTTATGGATCATGTTACAAAGCATCTTTACGAAGCTAAGTTGGTTTATTACTCTGATACATTTGAAAACAAAGTCCGTACCTTCTGCATGAATCCCGGCGGTATTGTAAGTGAAGAACACTACACCGCAGGTCCCGATTCAAATATCGCGGTTGTAAACGGTCACAGCTACGCAGATAAAAAATCTCATACGAATAACACAAACTTCGCAATGCTCGTTTCCACTTCGTTCACTCAGCCTTTCGACCAGCCGATTGAATACGGCAAATACATCGCTCAGCTCGGCAACATGCTCACCGGCGGCGGTGTTATGGTACAAAGATTAGGCGACCTTTTGAAGGGCAGAAGAACAGATTTATCAAGGCTTAAAAAATCAACCACCGAAGCGACTTTGAAAACCGCTATCCCCGGAGACCTTTCATTCGTTCTTCCTCACCGACATCTGACAAGTATCATCGAAGCACTCGCGGCTTTTGATAAAGTTTTACCCGGTCTCTATTCAAAGAACACACTTCTTTACGGAATTGAAGTCAAATTCTACTCTTCAAAAATTGAAGTCAACGAAGAATTCGAAACCTCCGTAAAAAATTTCTACGCCATCGGAGATGGCGCAGGTATTACAAGAGGTCTTATGCAAGCTTCCGTCACCGGAATTGTTGTTGCAAGAAGCATTAAAGAGAAGTCATAAGTTCTTCCCATTCTTCGAGCATTTTTTCAAGCTTAGCGTTTTTATCATTGAGGTCGTTTGTCAGACTGATAACCAGCTCATAATCCGCAACCGTTTCAGGTGAATTGATTTCGGTTTCAATCGACTTGATTTCTTCCTCAATTTCAGAAATTTCATTCTCCAAGCGGGCAAGACGACCTTTTTTCCGTCTTAGCTCGCTTTCTCTTTCTTTCTTAAGTTTATATTCATTAACCTTTGGCTTCTCAACTTGTTTTGTCTGTTGAGGAGCATTTTTTACATGCTCAAAGTAGTAATCATAATTACCCGAAAAATTCTTAATGCCGTTTTCTTCAAGACACATAATTCTTGTTGCAAGCTTGTTGATAAAATATCTGTCATGCGACACGGCAAGAATTGTGCCCTCATAATCTATAAGTGCATTTTCCAAAGCTTCTCTTGAAGAAATATCAAGATGGTTTGTGGGCTCGTCAAGAAGTAAAAAGTTCGCACCCGAAAGCATCAGTTTTAAAAGTGCAACCCTCGCCTTTTCACCGCCGCTTAAAGTACCGACCTTTTTGAAAACTTCTTCACCCTTAAACAAAAATGCCGCAAGAGCGTTTCTGATTGCAGTTGAATTCATCGCTCTGTAAGAATCCCACACTTCATCAAGTACAGTATTGTTATCATTGAGCCTTTCAAGGGTCTGTTCAAAGTATCCGATTGTGACACACGAGCCGAACTGCTTTGTGCCTTTATCAGCATCAATGTCACCCGTCAGGATTTTCAGAAGTGTTGTCTTTCCGCAGCCGTTTGCACCGAGCATAAACACTCTGTCTTTTCTTTGAATTTCAAAATCCACACTTTCAAAAAGCTTTTTGTTGCCGAAAGATTTCGCCAATGATGTCGCTTTCAGAACATCATTTCCGCTTACGGCTTTTATATTAAAATTAAAACGGAGAACATCATTTTCTCTGTCGGGTACAACTACTTCGGCTTTCATTTTTTCAAGCTTCTTTTCCCAGTTTTCCGCCGCTTTTATATTGCGTTCTCTGTTGAACTGTCTTTGCTGTTCTATTATTCCTTCAACTCGTTTTATGTCCTCCATTGCGGTTTCGTAATGGTGTATTTCTATCTGTCTTTGCTTTTCTCTGTTCTCAATATATTTTGAATATGAGCCGTTCCAGAGTTTTACTTTTTTCTGATTTATTTCAAGTGTTTTTTCAGTAACTTTATCAAGAAAATATCTGTCATGCGATATTATCAGAACCGCTCCGTTAAAATCTTTGAGATACGCTTCAAGCCACTCAACGCTTGAAATATCAAGGTGGTTTGTAGGCTCATCAAGTAAAAGGAGATTTGCATTTGAAAGCAAAAGCTTTGCAAGGCTTAATTTCGACCTCTGACCGCCGCTTAATTTCTGACAGGAAAGGTTGAAATCATTTTCAGAAAAACCAAGACCCAAAAGAGTAGAACGAACTCTGCTTTTGTATGTAAGTCCGCCGTCGGCCTGAAATTTTTCCTGCAGGGTCTGCTGCTTTAAAATAAGCTCATCAGACGCACTTGTCATGAGCTTTTGTGTGACAGCTTCAAGCTGAGCTTCTACATCCATAAGCTCACGGAAAATTTCGCAAGTTTCGTCATAAAGACTTTTTTGCGAACCGTGACAAGCGTGCTGCTCCATGTAGCCTAAAACTGTTTCCTTTGATTTTATTACTGCTCCTTCTGTCGGTTCAAGCTCACCTTTTATGAGCTTAAACAATGTTGTTTTGCCCGTGCCGTTTATCCCTACAATTCCGATTCTCTCGGATTTTTCGACGAAGAAATCCGCACTTTCAAAAAGCACGGTATCTGCAAATTCCATCTTCAATTTTTGAACTGTAAGCAACGCCATTTTAAACTCTCGTTTCTATTACGGTAAGATTACCGCTGATTTTAAATTTGCCTGTTCCGGCAGGAATAAAAACACTCTCGCCTTTTTGTATATTCATAATACCGCTTCCGGTTACAAGTTCACCGTGACCCTCCGTACACACAATTGACACGAAAGACTTTTCATCGGCAATATTTTTATACTCGCCCTGAATCTCTATCATCTCACTTGAAAAATATTTACACGAAACTTTTTTACCGACAGCTGCCTTTTTACACTTTTCGAGAGAAGTGACATCAATCGCTTTTTCTATGTGCAACTCCCGTTTGTTTCCGCTGTCATCTGTGCGACCGTAATCATAAACTCTGTAGGTTACATTTGAGCTCTGCTGAACTTCTCCGATAACAATTCCTTTGCAAATTGCATGAAGTGTTCCTGCTTCTATGAGAAAACAATCGCCCTTTTTCACTTTAACTCTGTTAGCATACGATTCAAGATTTTCTTCTTCAATCGCCTTGATAAATTCTGACTTTGAAAGGTCTCTGTTGAAACCGAAAATTATTTCCGCACCCTCGTCACAATCAAGAATGAACCACGCTTCCGTTTTACCGTTGTCGTTTTCATATTTTCTTGCATAATTATCATCAGGGTGTACCTGTATTGACAAATCTTTTTTTGCATCGATAAGCTTAAACATTATCGGTAAATTTTCTGAACACTTTTCACCAAGAAAACATTTATTTTTTTCAATAACTTCAGCTAAACTTTTTCCTGAAAACTCACCACCGGAAATTATACTTTCTCCGTCAGGGTGCACAGACAGAACCCACGCCTCCGCAAGTCGGGAAGAATCGGACGAAATGTTGTATTCTGTTTTCAGTTTTTCTCCGCCCCAGATATAGTCTTTGGTAGGAGAAATCAATTTCATCGGGTACAATACACTCTTCCCCTTTAATTTATATTTGTCAAATCATCAGGCAACTTTTCAATACAAAAAGTCAGGTAAGCTTCGTCCACATCTATTAAATTACACTTTGTATCAATCTTTAGAAGCTTTCTTTACATCAAACCAGAACTGCACTCCACCATGAACATTTTTAACACCGTAATCCATTTTGAGAACTTCCTGGATGCTGGCGACTATCTGAAGACCTATGCCGAAGCGTCCTTCGCTTCGCCCGTGACTTTTGTCAACACGATAGAAACTATCCCAGATTTTATTCTTCTCGCTTTCAGAAATTTTTTCACCGGAATTGAAAACTTTTATTCTGTAAGCATTGGGTTTTTCTTCACAACTGATAACAATTTTTTTATACATATCCACATGAGATATTGCATTCTTGATATAATTTCTGAACACAAGTGCCTGCTTTTCGATATCAGTTCTGCCGATAAAAGTTCTTTCGATTGTATTTTCTACGGTAATACTGTTTTCTTTAAAAATTGATTCCATCGCTTTGAGTTCCGCCTGAATAAATGAACGGATTGAAAAGTTTTCTTCGACGACATCCTCATACATCTTCTGATTATATTTTGAAAGATCAAGAAGCTCAAGAACAAGTTTATTCATTTTTTCACTTTCATCAATTATTGTATCACAGTATTTTTGACGGGCTCTGCCACCTTTTGCTATGCCCAGCTTCAGACCCTCGGCACAACCGCGAACAATAGAAATCGGAGTTTTCAATTCGTGAGCAGTATTTGCAAGGAAATCTTTTTTATCATCTTCCATTCTTTCTTTCATTTCAAGCTTGTCACTAAGCTTTTTATTTTCTTCGGTAATACTGATGAAATTTTTCCTTGACTCTCTCACCATATCGTTGATGTTTTTGCCAAGCCTTCCGACCTCACTTGCATCAACAGGACACAGCTCTTCACATTCGGGATTAAGCATCTCTTTTTCCATTCTTTTTATAGAAAGATTCAGCCTCTGTATCTTAATATATGTGACCATGAGAACTATCATCAGGATTGTCCAAGCTAAAACTAACACTATTCCGTTTATAAAAACTCGGTTTACTCCCGACTCTCTGAGAGTTGTTTGATATCCGTATGTCGCAAAATATATTCTCAGGGTATTTCCAACCTGAAAGTCACTTTCTTTGAGAACGGTTTCGTACAGATAGTATTCCGATTTTGTATTGTTTATCTGCACTCTTTTGAAATCATAAACCAAAACATCATTAAGATTTTTTTCTTCATATTGAATTTCTCTGTCTATCGGTTTAGTTGACTTGATATCATTATCCGTTATTGAATTTTCAAACTTTTTATCCACATAGATTTCATCGGCAAATGTAGTATAAGAAATCGAGCCGTCGGGCATAACAGATTCAATAAGAACGCCGTATTTCACCTCAACAACTCTGAATTTATTCATTATTTCATCATCAAGAGTAAAACTCTCGATTTCTTTTACTATTGAATTTTTACTTTTATCCGCATGAATTAAAATGTCAGTCTTCGGCTGAAAATAAATGTTAAGTACAACTGACAATAAAATCAAAACAACAAGAAATAATCCGGATATAAACCCGATTCTCAGAAAAATATTCTTTGATTTTTTGTCGTTTTTTTTATTCATTTGTTCCGACCTCTATTTTATAGCCGATTTTGTGAACGGTCTTTAAATGCTGATAGCCCCATTCACCAAGCTTTGTTCTGAGTCTTGTTACATGGGAATCTACGGTTCTCATGTCACCGTCATAGTCATAACCCCAAATTGTATCAAGTAAATTTTCTCTTGTAAAGACTCTGTCTTTGTTGTGCATGAACTTTGTAAGTAAGCCGTATTCTTTCAGAGTAAGCACCACTACTTCACCATTCAGCATTACTTCGTGTGCTTTCTCATCTATCACAAGTCCGTCAAGCTCAAGAGCATCTTTTTTCTTTATGGGCTCTTCAAAATGTCTTATATGTTTTTCAATTCGTTTCATCAGAACGGGACCCGAAAACGGCTTTGTAACATAATCATCTGCACCACATTCAAATGCGGTAAGCTCGTCGTATTCCTGACTTCTTGCGGTAAGCATGATTATCGGCATATCTGAGGTTTCTCTGATTTTTCTGCAAACCTCCCATCCGTCATATCCGGGCATCATAATATCAAGCAACATCAAAGACGCATCAGGATTCTTTTGGAACGCTTCAAGAGCTTTTATTCCGTCCTCTGCTTCGATAGGTTCATAGCCGTCATTACGCAAAAAGTCGCACAACAGCATACGAAGCGCCGCTTCATCTTCAGCAATAATTATTTTTTTCATCCTGACTCACCTCAAAATAAGTTATTTGGAAAGTTCTTTGATGTACCTTTCAAGAGCGTTTTCCCATACAGGAAGTCTTTCAAAACCGTTTTTATCAAGGCAAGCCTTGGAAAGTCTTGAGTTTAACGGGCGTCTTGCCGCAGTTTTGTACTCAGCGGTTTTGATATAATTTATCTTTGTTTCTGCGTTTGCCAGTCTCATGATTTTTTCGGCAAACTCTGCCCACGAGCAAACATTTTCGTTTGTCGCATGATACACGCCATACTTATCGCTCAGTATCATATCAACCAGCAATCTTGCAAGGTCGACCGTATAAGTCGGTGACCCGATTTGGTCGCTGACTACATTAAGCTCATCTTTGGTTTCTGATAATCTCAGCATCGTTTTTACAAAATTTCCGCCGTTGATTCCGAACACCCATGAAGTTCTGACAATAAAGCTTTTCTCGTATTTTTCAACTGCTTTTTCAGCTTCAAGCTTTGTTCTGCCGTATTCATTCAGAGGTTCTCTTTCGTCATCGGTTTCAAGAAAATTTTCACCATCTGCACCAAATACATAATCTGTGCTGATGAATATAAATTTTGCACCGATTTTCTGAGCTGCATCAAGCAGATTTTTTGTTCCGTCAAGATTGATTTTTTCACAGAGGTCTTTTTCTTCCTCAGCCTTATCAACTGCAGTATATGCCGCACAATGAATTATACCTGACGGATTCTCTTTTAATATAAATTCTTCGGTTGCATTTCGGTCAGTTATATCAAAATCAGAAATATCCGCACCAACTGTCTCAATATTTCTCTTTTTGAGCTCTGCCACAACATCATGACCGAGCTGACCGTTAACTCCCGTTACTAAAATCTTATTTTTCATAAATAAACTCCACATCGGAATCCTTTAATTTCGGAGCATTCTTATCTTTTTCGGAAAGAATCGGAGCTTCAACTCCCCAATCTATACCAAAAATCTCATCACAATAACAAACACTTCTGTCATTTTCAGCTGAATAGTAATCGTCAACCTTGTAACGCAATTCAACATCATCTGTAAGGCTTACAAAGCCATGCAAAAATCCCTTGGGGACAAGTAACATTTTGTGGTTTTCTTCACTAAGTTCAACTGCGATTGATTTAAGATATGTCGGTGAGCCTTTTCTGATATCAACTATAACATCTTTGACTGCACCTCTTGTGCAACTGACAAGCTTTGTCTGTGCGTGAGGCTGAGTCTGGCAATGCAAACCTCTTACCGTACCTTTTGAAGCTGAACGAGATGCATTGTCCTGAACAAATTCCGTAAATATTCCGATTTCCTCAAATTTTTTCTTGGAATAGGTTTCTGAAAACCAACCTCTGTTATCACCAAAAACCTGAGGCTCGATAATAACAGCATCTTTAAGCTGTGTTTCTGTTACCTTCATTAGTCTTCTCTCCCCCATCTCGGTCTTTGACCGGGACTGTCACTGTATAAAATCTGACCCTTTGCAACACGCATAAGGTGCTGACCGTAGGAAGAATTACCATACTTTTTCGCAGACTCCAGTAAAGCTTTTTTGGTAATCCATCTCATATTGTACGCAATTTCTTCGGGTGCAGAAATCTTTATACCCTGAAGATTTTCTATCGTTCTGATAAAATTTGATGCTTCGTTCAAAGAATCCACGCTTCCCGTATCAAGCCACGCAAAGCCTCTGCCCATAAGCTTGACATCAAGCTCTCCCATTTCAAGATACATTCTGTTGATATCGGTGATTTCAAGCTCGCCTCTCTTACTTGGCTTCAAAGACTTCGCCATTCCCACAACTCTGTTGTCATAGAAATAAAGACCTGTTACCGCATACTTTGACTTAGGCTCTTTCGGTTTTTCTTCAATGGAAATCGCATGACCCTCTTTATCGAATTCAACAACACCGAAAGCTTCGGGATTTTCAACATAGTATCCGAATATTGTCGCACCGTTTTTGGTTTTTACCGCTTGTCTTAACATGTGTCCCAGACCGCTTCCGTAGAAGATATTATCACCAAGCACCATCGCAACATTATCATCACCGATAAAATCCTCTGCAAGTATAAATGCCTGAGCAAGTCCCTTCGGTTCGGGCTGAACTTTATATTCAAAATGTAAACCGAACTGACTGCCGTCGCCAAGCAAAGCTTCAAACTTGGATATGTCTGTCGGTGTTGATATTATCATTATTTCTCTGATCCCTGCCAACATAAGAGTTGAAAGAGGATAGTAAATCATAGGTTTATCATAAACAGGTAAAAGTTGTTTACTTGTGACGGTCGTCAACGGATACAGTCTTGTCCCTGAACCGCCGGCAAGAATAATTCCTTTCAAATCTATCTCTCCGTTCATTGATTTAGTGTGGCATCTCCGCGAAGTGCGGCACATACCAATTTCTATCATAATACAAATATTGGATTTAGTCAATGAAAAGTTGTTGACAGTGTATAAAAAGAGGTGTAGAATTACTGTGAACTATTAGCATAAGCTAACATAAAGGAGCTTTTATGGAACATTTAACATCTTCGCTTGAAGATTATCTTGAAGCAATTTATATGTTGGAGAAAAGAGGCAGTGTCAGAATATCAGACATCGCTGAATTTTTAGGCGTATCAAAACCGAGTGTCAACCGTGCGGTCGGAAATCTCTGCAAGCATGGTCTGATTGAGCACGAGCTGTATTCCGATGTCACTCTCACCCCAAAAGGCAAGGCTCTTGCTTCAAAGGTTTTAAGACGGCATAAAATTATAAAAAAATTTCTTACTGACACATTGGGTGTTGATGAAAAAATCGCCGAACAGGATGCCTGCAGAATGGAGCATGTAATAAGCGTACAGACCATACAAAAACTCTATCAGTATTGTGAGGGGAAAACCTCTGATGAAAAATAAATTTGATATTGCCGTAATAGGCGGCGGTGCATCGGGATTATGTGCCGCAATTCAGGCAAAAAGAAATAACAAAAATTTATCCGTAGTTGTCTTTGAGCATTTAAACAGAGTAGGCAAAAAAATTCTCGCTACGGGTAACGGCAGATGCAACCTCACTAATCTTAATGCTGAAAATCACGGATATCACAACAAGGATTTCTGTAATAAAATTTTCAGTAAATTCGGTGTTGATTATACACTCGATTTTTTCAAATCAATCGGACTTTATACAACAACGGATTCCGAGGGCAGAATTTATCCCCGTTCAAACACCGCAGCAAGCGTGCTTGATTGTCTGCGTTTTGAGGCTGAAAATCTCGGTGTCGAAATCATTTACGACACTCATATAGATTCCGTAAAAAAATCAAGCGGAAAATTTCAGATAAATAATATATTTTCCGCTGAAAAAATCATACTCGCAACCGGCGGTAAAGCTTCGCCCTCACAAGGCTCTGACGGAAGCGGTTATTCTCTTGCAAGAAATTTCGGATTAAATATTATAACACCTCTTCCTTCGCTTACCGCTTTAAAAACCGAAACAAATATTCCTAAGCAGCTCAAGGGAATCAGAGCACAGGTCAAGTTATCTGTTCTGAAAAACAATAAAAATATTTTTTCATCGTACGGTGAAATTTTGTTTGCGGATTACGGTGTATCGGGCATCGCCGCAATGGAGGCAGGGTCTCATATAACCGACGAAAAATCTTTCGTTTTATCGATAGATTTTCTGCCTGAATTTTCTTTTGATAAACTTACAAAAATAATTTCAAAAAGCAATGCTCTTTCAACAGAAAATTGTCTTATAGGTTTACTGCCGAAAAAAGTCGGTCAGATAATCTGCAAAAAAACCGACTCTGATTGTCTAAGCAAAAAACCTCGTACACTTTCTGAAAAAACATTGCATAATCTCGTAAAAAACATAAAAGATTTTCGACTTAAAATAATCGGCACAAGAGGGTTTGAAAATGCTCAGGTAACTCGTGGCGGTGTTGATGTTTCAGAGTTTAAAAACACACTTGAATCAAAAGCCGTGCCCGGTCTTTATTGCGTCGGCGAATTAGTTGATGTCGACGGCGGTTGCGGCGGTTTTAATCTTCAATGGGCATGGTCCTCAGGACTTGCCGCAGGATATTTTGCATCGGAGGGAAAATAATGCTCAGAATAAATCAATTAAAAATGTCACTTGACTCCGATATGGCAGCTTTGAAAAAAGCTGCCGCAGTGAAGCTGAAAATTTCGCAGAAAGATATTATAGATTTCCGCATCGCAAAAAAAGCTGTTGACTGCCGTAAAAAAGACAATGTATTTTTCGTTTACAATGTCGATGTTACCGTTCGTAATGAGGACGCAGTTCTTGCTCGTTGCGGTAACGATGTATCATCTGTCGAACCGTTTTCTTATACTATGCCTGAAATAAAAAGGCAGAGTAATCTCCGTCCCGTCGTTGTCGGCTTCGGTCCTGCAGGAATGTTCTGTGCATTGACACTTGCAAGAGCGAATCTCCGCCCTATTGTACTTGAACGAGGTGACGAGGTCGACATCAGAACACAAAAAGTAAATAAGTTCTGGGCAGATAAAGTCTTAGATGAAAACTCAAATGTTCAGTTCGGCGAAGGCGGTGCAGGTACCTTTTCTGACGGTAAACTGACTACGGGCATAAAAGACCCACTATGTCGCAAGGTATTTCTCGAGCTTGCCGACCACGGTGCACCCGAAGAAATACTCTATTCCGCAAAACCTCACATAGGAACGGACAAGCTTGCAACTGTTGTCAAAAACATCCGAAACGAAATCATATCACTCGGCGGCGAAATACACTTTAACACAAAGCTTTCGGATATCATTGTTGCAAACGGTGTCATTCAGGGCATTCAATGTGAAGTAGCCGACAGAAGCTTTGACATTGAAACAGATACTCTTATTCTTGCAATAGGACACTCATCAAGAGATACCGTCACAACCCTTTACAACCGAGGAATTACAATGATGCAAAAACCTTTCTCTGTCGGTGTCAGAATCGAGCATCCCCGTGAATTTATTGATAATGCTCAATACGGCAGTTTTGCGGGACATCCCGCTTTGGGTGCCGCCGATTATAAGCTTGCCTGTCATCCGCCTCACGGCAGAGGTGCATACACATTCTGTATGTGCCCCGGCGGTACGGTTGTTGCGGCAGCATCGGAAGACGGCGGTGTTGTCGTTAACGGAATGAGTGAATATGCCCGAGATAAAGAAAATTCCAACTCCGCACTTTTGGTCGGAATCGACATTGAAGATTTCCCGAATGAGCATCCGTTGTCAGGCATTGAATTGCAGAGAAAAATTGAGCGAACTGCATTCTCATTCGGCGGTAACGATTATACTGCACCTGCACAGATGGTCGGAGATTTTCTCAACAACAAACAATCAACAAAATTCGGTGCCGTAAAAGCATCTTGTCCGACAGGTGTTACACCGTCCGATATCCGCAGAATTTTACCTAAAAGAGTTACCGATACTTTAGCCGATGCTCTCGTAAAAATGGACAAGCAGATAAAAGGCTTTGCAATGAACGATGCAGTTTTAACCGCACCCGAAACAAGAAGCTCCTCTCCTGTCAGAATACTTCGAGATGAATTTTATCAATGCAATATCCGAGGAATATACCCCTGCGGTGAGGGTGCAGGCTATGCCGGCGGAATTGTGTCTGCCGCAGTTGACGGTATCCGTGTGGCTCATGCGGTCTTTGAGGACGAAAGCTATATGGGCTTCTAAAAAATGTAAAATCTTGACGAAAATAGTTTTTTGTACTATAATAAGCTTAAGCTTTTTTATTTTGGGATTTTATCGGGAAAAACCGTACTTCGCTTAATCTTACTATGTAAAAAAGTAATTTCCGTGTTTTTTTCCGTCTTATAAAATTTCAAGATACAAAAAAAGATTTTCAGAAAGGTTTGTTGTTTATGGCAGATTTCATAGGTCCTGTCAAAAAAAGCGGCTATAAACCGCCTAAAAGAAAATTAACATGGTCAGAGCTTAAAAACCGTCTTTCTCACAGAATGCAGGTTCGTCTTTCTTATGCAATTGTTTCCGCAATCTATGCGGCTGTTGCCGGACTTATTCTGTTGGTTTGTGTCGCAATTGCCACACCGTTGTTCGATTCGGTATTTTCAGGGTTATTCGGTGAAACTGCTCCCGCTTTTGAAGCTCCGCTTTCTTCGATATACAAGGGTTCTGATGTTGCGGACGGTGAAATCATTTCATCTCAGCTTGAAACACCTTTGACAAACCGACACTTTGCGTCACTCAATTCAGATGACCTCGACATCAATGCTCCCGTTTACAACGGCACAAGCAAACGAGTTCTTGCATCCGGTGTTGCTTTTGATAAAACAGGTGCAATGCCCGGCGAAAATTCAAATGTTTATCTTAAAGGTTATGCAACCTCCGCACTCAGCGGAATCAAGAACGCTGAAAAAGGTGATGAAATAACCCTCACAACAAATTACGGGTATTTCAGATATAAGGTTACAAAAACAGAAGTGCTTTCCAACGAAGAAGCAACAAGAAGAAATGTTACTATCGGTAGAGAAAATCTTGTAATTCAAGTGCCATATCCGTTCGATATTCTTTCGGATTCTCGTTATGAAACTTTCTGTGTTTACGCAGAAAAAGTTTCAGGTCCGTCAGCAACTGCACATTGATGCACTGCGAAGTAATATTTCAGAAAGGAAGTTTTTACCTTGGCATCAACAAATAATTCAAGTCATTCAGAGCACTCTCATTCAAGCCATAGCCATCATCATAGCCACCATTCAAGCCACTCCCATTCAAAGAGCTCACATTCATCAAAATCAAAAAAGAAAAAGAGTAAGTTTAAGCATTCGTTGAGACGACCTGTAAGTCATCTTGTATCTGTATTTCTTACATTGTTTGTTTTTACTTTCTTTTCTTTGATTGCAATTCTTTGTACGGCTTTCAGCGACTCGTATATAACAAAAGCTATCACAGACGAAAATTTTGTTACTCAGCTTTATGACGCTCAGCTTACGGAAGCTACGGCTCTGGCATCTGAATACAATCTTCCGAAAAGTATTTATAATAATGTCATAACACAAGACACACTCAAGCAACACCTTACGGAGTATGTCGAAGCTGTTTTGTCAGGTAGTGCTAAGGCATGCGACCTTACTGCTATGCAAAAGAACTTAACAAGCAACATTGAAATTGCGGTTAAGGATTCAGGAGCAAAGCTTGATGAAAATGCAAAGAAAACAATTACAAATTTTGTTCTGACTTTCGGTGAAAAATATTTTTCTTTAATTGAAATCAATAACCTCAGTACATTCACTGCATTAAAAATCCCGTTTATTATCGTATTTGTTATATGCGAAATTCTGCTGGGACTTCTTATTCCCATTTTTGCTCTACTCGTTGACAGATCTCACAGAAATTCTCACAAAACAACAAGACAGTTGGCATATTCATTCCTCGGTGCGGGTGCACTCACATTCGCAGTGCCTTTCTTAATCAGATTCTTCAATCTTTACGGTACGCTTCAGGCTTGGAGAGAATATGTATACTGCTTCTTTATTTCATATTTCAATCACATCATGAATGTTTGGATGTTATTCTCCCTTATACCGTTTGCAATGGGTGCCGGCTTTATTGTCTGGACAAGATTCAGAAAAAACAAACTTAAAATCAAAGCGTAAAAAATGAGCTGTAAAAAAACTTTCGTTTTTTTACAGCTCATTTTTAGGGGATAGAAAAAAAGATGAAGAACGGACAAACCGAGCAAAATCAAGGCGTAAGGCTTGATTTTGTTTACCCGAAGGCGTACAGAGGTACGGCGAGAGGCGAGGTTTGTTCGTAGCATAAAACACAAAATTTTTAATATTTTCCGTTTTT
>JAZQHB010000039.1:0-7557 GCA_045540355.1 Acutalibacteraceae bacterium
GCTTGTTTGTTCGACTGATGGGAATTTTACTGTTTCCAGCCAATTCTGCAGGCTATCTTTTAGCAGTTTCTTGCTTTCATCTGTATCCTCGATAGTTTTTTCAAATTCCGCTATATAAGCGGTGATTTTCTTGTTAGCTTCATGCTTAGTTGTACCTGAGAAGCATTTCCTTTTGCGTTCGCCTTGCTCGTCCATGTACCATATAACTCCACTCCAACGACCATCTGTTCTTTTGTGCACATTTCCGTTTGTAAGTAGTTTCTTGCGCATTATCTCACTTCCTTTATTTTGTACTACTTTTTTGGCAACACAAACAATACCGTAAAGGTCGGCACAAGTCAAGCGTTTTTGCGAATAAAAAGCATCAATTTTCTAAAAGAATAGCATCAATTAAAAAAGTCCTTTTCTTTGTTTATGCGTAGTAAATTTTGATACGCTCAAAAGGACAAGGCACGGTTTTCGCCGTGCCAATTCTGTAGTTTGTTTTCAATTCATTTCACCGACCATTTTATTTATATCACCGTCTGAGTCTACGATGATGGTTTTAGTTTTGCTTGGAGCTACATAGCCGAAACCTTCGATGTAGGCTTCATTTTTCTCCTCTATGATTTCGTTCCTTTTTACAGTTTCCTCATCGGTGAGGTAGCAAGTGTCCTTTGCCATAATTTCATCATTTGGATTTATGGGTTCTTCAGGATTCTTTTCCCATTTCGCATAGAGAACATCAGTCTTTGTGAATTTAAATGTTGTTACCTGATTCTGCTTTGTTCTCGGATCGGTGAACCATCCCTTGAATGTGTAACCGTATTTTGTCGGGACATAGCTTTCAAGGCTGATGCTCTCGCCATATCTTTTGGTTATTGGCCTGATAAAGCTACCGCCGTCCGATGCGAATTGCAAGGTTACATTTCCTACGATTCCGAGTTCGTTATCGAAGGTTACTCGGTATTTGCTGAGCCACCAAGGTTTTGCCGTTGCCGATGCCGTTGTTGTTAGCAGCATAGTCACTGCCAATGCCGTACATAATACTTTTCCCCCAGGGGACCTTCTCTTGCCACTTCGTGTCAATTCACCTTGTTTCTTCATAATCTTTCATCTCCTAAATTTGTATTTACCTTTTCGGCAACACAAACATACCACAGAAGATGTCATAAGTCTACGAAGTTTTTTCAAAGTCCTTTTCTTTGATTACAGCGTACCATATTTTGATATAGGATATCTTTGAAATATATCATAAAAATGTTATAATATATTTGACTTTTTTCGTTTCAAAATCGTCCAATAGATGTAAGAGCTTTTACAAAGGCGAAAGGAGGACCTACATTGTACGAACTGTTCGAGCAAAAATATAAAGAATGTGAAAAATCTTTGTTCTTGATTGCTTTTGGTTATCTTCACAACACCGAAGATGCAAAGGATTGTGTTCAGGAAGCTGTTTTGTCAGCACTTAAATCTTTCAACTCATTAAATAATAAAGAGTTTTTCAAGACATGGCTTACAAGAATTGTAATCAACAGGAGCAAAGATTATCTAAAGAAGCAAAAATTCACTGAAGAATTAACAGACAATCTGAATGTATTTTATGATATGCCTTCAGATGAAATAGGTATAATGGATTGTATATGTAAACTTAACCCAAAGTCATCAATCTACATAACCCTTCGGTTTTATAATGATATGACTTATGATGAGGTTGCTAAAACATTGAAATTGCCTGTTTCAACCGTAAAATACAAAACAAAAAAGGCACTTAATGAACTCAAAACTCTTTTGGAAGGAGATGCAAAATGAGAATATCCGAATTGGAAAACAAGTTAAGAAAACACGCTGAAACAACAAAAAGTGTCATGCAGGCTCCTTTCGACCTGAATGAAGAAATTACGAATATGGAGGATCGCACTATGAGTAAACCTAAAATAACTATGAAAAGAACTCTTGCGCTCGTTGCGGTATTGGCACTTTGCATTATAACTGTTACAATGACACCATTTGCAAATTCGATTAGAGGATTTTTCAGCGACATTGTTCGTTTTGACGGAGCTGTAACCGGAACTAAGTATGAAAATGCAACCAACGACATTAAAGTTGATGTTTTGGAATTAACATCTGAAAACGAAAATGTTATTATTCCATTATACTTAACCTTTGAAAATCCGACAGAAGCACCTTTCCCTTATATTCAGGAAGTTGCAGTTTCAGAATACAAGATACTTGATAAAAACAATAAAGAAGTCATTAAAACTAAAGTTTCTGCAGAAGATGGAGATAAAGGTACTGTTAGTGACGGCAAGGTATTAGTTAATCTTTCTCTGAATGATGCAAAGCTTAAATCAGGCGAAGAATACACCATCGTAATTGAAAAAATGTATGGTCTATCAAAAGCAGACGCACCTCTCCACATAACCGGAACTTGGAAATGTAGTTTTATAAGATAACAAACGAACAGCCTATCACTTTTTTGGGAGTGATAGGCTGTTTCTTAATTTACATTAACTTAAAAATAGTTATCAATATACTCTCTTAACACCAAGTCCGCTTTGAGCTGCTATTAACTGACCGAATTCTCCTTGCATCAATTCTGCAAAAGCATCAACCTTGGGATTGTTTTCTCCGTCACGAATTACTGCATAGTAACTTGTTGTGTATGGATAAGTTCCGTTTGAAATTGTTTCTTCTGTTGGAGCTATGCCGTCTATACTCAAGAATTTCAAATCAAGCGGGCCAAGTACGGATGAATTAACCAAATAATAGTAGAACAAGCTATATCCCACAGCATAGTTGCCATCGTTTTTTCGGTTGTAATCATCAACTTCGGTAAGAATACTCGACATCATAATAGAGGTACGCTCTTTTGATATATCCTCGCTGATTTCTTTCCCATTCAAGATGAACTGTTCCATCTGAGCATGACTTCCGCTATCTTCATTTCTGCAATATGCAGCAAGCTTGCCCTCATCTCCGCCAAGCTCTTTCCAATTGGTTATACCGTTGTTTACATAAATATTGTGAAGTTGCTCTGTTGTTATGTTATCAACCTTATTCTTGGTTCCTGTAAAGAAGATAAGTGCTTCGTCAGCAATCGGTATGAATTTGAGTTTGACATTCTTTTCTTCTGCATACTTCAATACTTCTTCGCCTGCATCGGGGACAAATATCATTTCAACATCACCATCAATCAGGCGTTTATACGATGTAACAGTTTTACTATGTGCTTTAGGAAAGTCCGGGTGATTATCATAATTCTGATAATATGCACTATATATGTTCTGTGTTATCGCATAGGTTGATGTTGAACCATCCAAAACAGGAATTTCTATTTCAGGAGCAGTTTCTCTCAAAATTGCAGGGGCATGATTATTAAAGAATATACGGATAAACTGATATAAGAATTCACAGCATTCTAATCTTGTTACAGCCTGCTGCGGATACCAGAATAATTCGTCATCTGCAGTATCCATAAATTCATGATCAACAAGTTCTACCAAAAGATGATAATTGTCTTTAGTTAATGCTTTGTAAGCTACTTTAGCATAGTCAGACACCTTATCCAAATCCTTATATTTAGAAAAATCTGTTTCAGCTTCTTGAGGTTCAATTTTCCCCATATCAGAAAGCATACGGAAGGTCATAGCAACAAGTTGTTCACGGGTTATGACAGAATCAGGATTAAAATGGGTATCTTTCATAAACACACCTTTATCCACAAGTGCCATTATATATTCTTTTGCCCAATGATTTTCGGGAACATCTTCAAAGCATGATGCAGATCGTGTTTTTGGGACACTAAACATCCTTGTAAAAATCGTTGCCATCTCTGCTCTTGTGAGTTCCTTTTCAGGTCTGAAGCTTCCATCTTCAAATCCTACAATAACCTCTCTTGATGAGATTTCGTGTATGTAGCTCTCATATTTATACTTCTCGCCCAAATCATTAAAAGGCGTGGTGTATGTTGCTTTCTCAACTGTAAAATCGCTGTTATCCGAGAGATAAGCATAACTGTATCCGTCAAGAGGGCCTATTGAAAGCGGAATAATTCGATTAGTTTCATTGTCTCTTATGATATAAACGGTATCACTGCCATAGTCATAGTTTTCATTCGCTTTTACATACTTGATAGTATTGCTGTTTTGCATTTTGTTTAGTTCATCTACGGATGAACCGAAGCAAGTTATACTGCTTGCAACTAAAATCATTACACATAAAATTATTGATGTTATTCTTTTTTTCATCATGTCGCCTCCTTAGTTTGCAAAGGCATATTCGCCCATAAATAAGATCTCTCCATTTGCATTGTCTTTGATTACGAATGTAAAAGGCTTATTGAATTTTACTTCAATGGGTTCAGGAGGCATTGCCGAACCTGCCATGCCGAGTGCGGTTACTGCTGCAGCTTCAGTTCCTTCTTCATCAACCTTTATGTATGTCTTATGTATGCTCGAATCAATCCACATATTTCCGTTATCAAACATTTTCTCAAACTCCGCATTTTCGCTGAAAGCTTTGTTTATGCCTATGGTTTCCAAAATGTCATTAAGTCCGGTGCTATATTCTATATTGAATTTAGGAACTGAAAGAGTGATGTATGTTGAGTCCATTTCAGCCTTGTTCAAAACTTCTTCAGGTGAAAAGCTCCCGTCTGACATCATAAGATACATACTGATATTTACACCGTCTAATTTCTTTGTTTCAATATGCTCACCGTTTTCATCGAAAACATCCTGACGGGTAAGATACGGAAGTGCTACAATTGAAACTCCGTCCGTATTCGCATAGCTCATCCAAGCTCTGCGGTTCATAAAGTCTATTTCTGTCTGCGAACTATCTCTTGATGTAAACACATCTTTTTCTGTTGCACCCTTGTTAAATTCATTCAGCCATCTGCCTTTGAAATATACTGCATTAACAAGCATTGCCCAAAAGTCTTTATTGTCTTCGGTAATAATCGTAGGTATTTTACCTTCGGTTTTATCATTTACCCAACCATTGATTTCGCTTACTGCGTTTTTATCAGTTACAATGTCTGAAGTTGCATCAAAGGTCTTTGAGAGCATATCCTGATATGTTTTTGAAAATCTCTGAGGTGTCTTGTCAGAATTTATCCATATTGAATTAGATACATTAAGTGTCAATATATCCGATTCGGAATATTTATCAAGCATAGCTCTTGTGCTATTATTGTAGTTTTCTAAATCTTCTACACCTATTACTTTTAAGATTTCTTCTAAAGTTTCGCCTGAAGCTCCGTTTGCAGCCATCATAAGTGCCATTTTAATTGATAACGGAGAGAACATATAGTTCTTATCTACGGGCATATTTGCGTTTAATTTGTCTGCAAAAGTGAGGTTATCCCACTTACCATCATCTTGCTTTGGATTAAACCCGTCATATACCCTTACAAGCGTTACAATAGCTTGTTCTGTGGTGTAGTTCTCCTGCGGAGCAAATTTGTTGTTCCCAACACCTTGCATAATACCTAATTTATATATTGTTTGAATTGAATTCATTGCCCAATCGGATATGTCAGTCGAGTCAGCAAAAGTAATATATTGAGTGTCTGTCCCCAAACCCGGATGAACAACATTTATGAGTCTTTCAAGAATTGTTGCAGCTTCTTCACGGGTTAGGAAGTCATTTGGAGCAAATTCTGTTGATGATTTCCCGTTGATAATGCCCATTGCATTCAGAATCTGAACTTTAACATTGTTTGTATCCTTAAAAGCGATATATCCGTCATCAACTATAAGTTCTCCAAATTCTGAGATATAATTATATGCAAGTTCGCAGAATTGTGCACGGGTAATTGGAGCAAGAAAATTATAAATTTCACTGGCATTTATTATATTTAACGCTGTTGCTTTTTCAATATCTGATTTTGCCCAATCGCTCGGCGTAAGGAATGTTCTACTTGTCATAAGCGGATCAATGGGAACACCGAAATTTGTATTTGGATTGATTTGTGTTTCATTATTAGTTCCATTTGCCATTACGATTCCAACTGCTGAAACAGCAACAATTACAACTAAAACTATTGATAGGATTTTCTTCATAAAGTACACCTCCTATATAGGTTTACTATTTTACCAATGCTATTTTAATGCTATCTTCGCCCAAGCCTTGTGTAATCTCAAATACTCGTCTGAATATATTGTCCTTATCTCCGTTGATTACAAAGGACATATTTGCACTTATAACGCCATCGCCGAACTCTGAGAAGGTAACAAGTGCAGAGCAACCTCCGTCATATTCAAAGTATAATGCAAAGTCATTTTTGAAATCTTTAGGCATTACATAACCTCTGCTATTTGTGAGAATGGTAAGTGCCGCAAGATTCTGAGGTCCGTATGATGCGTTTATTAAGCTCGGAAGAACTGCAAAGCTGAGTTTCTTGTGATTGAGTAATTTTTCAAGATCAACTTCTGCAACTTCTTCGCCTGCTAATGCTTTAATGTTAGCGATAATCTGTTCTTTATCTGCTGACAAGTGATAGATAGCTGACGGCTTGCTGTAATCAGCAGCGCCGAGTTCCAACATCTGTGATGTCATTTCATCATCAGTTGTATATAAGCTTATAAAATCTTTGTCAGAAGCAAGCTTTCCTGATTCTGTGATAAGTTTGATAGCTTCATCTACATAGAAATCATTAACCTTTGTTGTGTTCTTTTTCACTTCTACATAGAAGTTGTCATAATCTTCTTGTTCTATAACATTTACATTATCGCCAACGATAATTGATGTAGGACCATCTGCACCACCGATAATTCCGATACTTGTGTTTTCATCAAGCAGTCCGGAAGCTCCTGCACTTTCAAGAACTCTGACAAGAGTTACGATTGCTTGTTCTGTTGTGTAAGTGTCCTTCGGAGCAAATCTGTTATTGCCGACACCGTTCATGAATCCTAAATTGCTGATTGTCTGAATAGAATCAGATGCCCATTCGGAAACTTCGTTTATATCGTCATACTCAAACCACATTTCTGTTGCTGCCATTGGTACAATCTTGTTTACCATACGCACGATGATAGTTGCGGCTTCTTCACGGGTGAGATAATCGTTAGGTGCAAACTCTGTTGCGTTTTTGCCATTTATAATTCCCATAGTAAATAATGCAGCAACGCTTTTGTTATCGGTATCAGCAAAGTCCTCGCTTGCATCTTCAATATCTGTTCCAAGCACATTTATAAGGTTATAAATCAGCTCACAAAATTCCTCACGGGTAATGTTATTTTTGTAGATATAGTCTTTGTTAGTATCAGCAATTCCTACTGCATAAGCTAAATCAATATCCTTTGATGCCCATTCGCTCGGAGCAGGAACGGTTGTAGCTTCTGTCCAATCAACTTCGTCTATTGGTTCTGCATCAACATCATCAACGGTTGTTGTTGGAATCACATAACTATAATTAGCATCAGCTTCATCATCAAAAGGTTTGTTAAGGTTATATTTCTCAACCAACTTTTCGATTGTATGATTATCTCTTAATTCCTCGATTGCAATATTTATTTGTGAATAAACAAATTCTTCAGGGGTGACAGATGATTTTATAGATGTTTTATCCAT
>JAZQHB010000040.1:0-197917 GCA_045540355.1 Acutalibacteraceae bacterium
TCATTAACTGTTTTGGAATATGCTTCCGACTTGAGAATGTTTTTTAGGTTCATGCTCAAGATGCGTAATCTTACAGATGCTGAAAACTTTGATGAAATAGATATTTCAAATATTGATTTACAGTTTATTAAAACTATTACATTGAATGATGCTTATGAGTTTATCGTTTTTTGTAAAAATGACCGTAAAAATAATGAACGGACAAGGTCTCGTAAAATTTCATCACTTAAGGCTTTTTTTAAGTATCTCACCAATCAGACTAAGCTGTTAGAAGAAAATCCGCTTCGTGAGCTTGAAAGACCAAATGTTAAAAAAACTCTGCCCAAGTATCTTACACTTGAACAGAGCCTGAATTTGTTAAGTTGTGTTGACGGCAATAACAAAGAACGAGATTACTGCATTCTGACACTTTTTCTTAATTGCGGTCTGCGTTTGTCTGAATTAGTGTCCTTAAATTGTTCTGATGTCCGTGACGACAACACCATAAAAGTTACAGGTAAAGGAAATAAAGAACGAACAATTTATCTCAACGATGCCTGTATTTCAGCAATTAAATCATATTTAAAGGTCAGACCGAAGATTACAAATTCTGATAAGAATGCTCTTTTTATCAGCCGTCACAAACAAAGAATCAGTCCTAAGACGGTTCAGCATATTGTCAAGGTTTTTCTTGAAAAATCCGGCCTTGCAAATCAAGGTTTATCGACACATAAATTGCGTCATACCGCGGCAACCCTCATGTATCAGCACGGTAAGGTTGATGTTTTGCTTATTAAAGAAATATTAGGTCATGAAAACCTTTCAACTACGGAAATTTATACTCATATTGCGTCTGACCAGCTAAAAAATGCTGTTGATGCTAATCCTTTGAGTAAAGTAGAACGACTTGACACCTCAGACAATGAAGATGTTTAAAAAAATCTTGTTAAGAATACCGTCAAGAAGACCTATAATTACATAACTGAAGAAATACAAAAGGAAGCTTTTACAGTATGTGATAAGTTTAATTTCCTGCGTGTTCCCTACTGTTATTCTTCTGAAAATGTTTGCGGATGATATTGTAGCAATTTGTGAAGAAAGCATCAAAATCAATACCGAAAACATAGTCCCCGGGAAAATAACAAGTATGCAATGACCTAAACCGTTCAGCCCGTAATTAGTGTAGAAATAAGCCGATAAAAAACCGATTCCGACACCGCGAACGAATGGCATCAGGAGTGTTGCAGGTATTCCGACTGCACATAATCCGAACACGAATACTGTAACAAGCATTATAAGATTTGTGATAAACGAACTGCAAGCCGTTTCGAATATCGTTTGTTCTCCTCTGAGTTTAATATATGTAGAAACAAGCTCGACAGCCCTGTCAATGACAAGGCTGTCGGTTTTTATAATTATTGTTCCGAAAATCAATCCTGATGAAAAAATTGCAAATAAAATAAACATCAGATTGTTTTCGCGAATGGTTTTGAGAAAGTTAGAGAGTCTGCTTTTGTAAACACCTGAAATCATTTTAGCCTCCAAAATTTTAATGGTCAAGCTATCTATATTCAGATGTAATTGATTTTATGACAACGCTGCCTGAATCATGATTGCACATTCAACGCGTTTCCTTTCGAGCTCACAAGTGAGCTTTGTCGGTACATGAATATCGTTATTGAATTGATGATTGTTAGCATTACAGCCACCGCTGCAATAAAAACGAGCCCAGCAATCCTTACAACTGTCTTTTGAATAAATGTTCGCTTTACTGAAGGTTGTTTTGAGATTCATGTCAATTTTACCGTCGTTGAGATTACCCATTTTGAAATCTTCGTTACCGACGAACTGATGACAGGGATAAATATCTTCGTCGGGTGTAATGCAGACATATTCGTTGCCGCAACTGCAACCACGAAGCCTTTTAATCGCACAAGGTCCTTGGTCTAAATCTATCATGAAGTGGAAGAAATTGAAAGCCTCTCCCCTTTTTTTGAGTTCAATGATATATTCAGCAAGTCTTTCGTATTCTTCAAAAATTCTCGGTAAATCGTCTTCTGTGAGAGAATATTCGATACCTTCTTCAAGAACAACCGGTTCAATCGAAGTATGCACAAAACCGAGGTCGTGGAAATGCTTTACATCTTCAGTAAAATCAAGGTTATATTTTGTAAAAGTGCCTCTTACATAATAATCTTTATCACCTCTGCCTTCAATAAGCTTGAGGTACTTCGGAACAATACTGTCATAACAGCCTGTTTTGTCAGCTCTGTAACGAAGCTTATCGTTTATCTCTTTACGACCGTCAAGGGATAAAACAACATTAGACATTTCCTTGTTAATGTATTCAATGTTGTCATCATTGAGTAAAAGTCCGTTTGTTGTGATTGTGAATCGGAAGTTTTTATTATATTCTTTTTCCTTGCTTCTTGCGTATTCTACAATCTGCTTTACAACCTCGAAATTCATCAGGGGTTCACCGCCGAAAAAGTCAAGCTCGAGATTGTGTCTTGTACCTGAATTTTCAATTAAAAAATCAATGGCTTTTTTACCTGTTTCAAAGGACATAAGCTTTCTGCCGTGACCGAAATCACCTTGGGATGCAAAACAATATCCGCAACGAAGGTTGCAGTCGTGTGCGATGTTCAGGCACATCGATTTAATTGGTGCGGGTCCCATCATGTCGGCGAAAGGCTTATATCCGTCTGATGAGAAAAGCAAACCATCTTTATAAAGTCCGTAAAGCTCATCATACGCGGATTTGATATCCTCAGCGGAATATTTGCTTAATTGGTCAAAAACGCTCTGAGGACAATTCTCCGGCATATTTTCATCAAGTAAGTTAAGCACATCGTAGCTTAATTCATCCAGAATGTGAACTGCACCGCTGCAGACATCTAAAGCAATAAAATAACCGTTAAGTGTATATGTATGTATCATAAAATTTACTCCTACAATGGAAAAGGGACAGTTTAACTGCCCCTTGATATTCCGTTTTAATTACTTCTCACACTTCTGATTTGCAACTGTGCAGGAAGTTTTGCAAGCTGACTGGCAAGAAGCCTGGCATTCGCCGCAGCCGCCCTTTTTGACTGTTTCTTTAAGGTTTTCTTTGTTGATTGTTTTAATGTGTTTCATAACTCATACCTCCAATTTTTATCATTATAACACTTATTTAAAAATAATGCAAGTTATTTTGTACCAAAAATTCTGTCACCCACATCACCGAGTCCGGGAATGATATAACCATGGTCGTTTAATCTTTCGTCAAGAGCCGCACAGTAAATCTCAACATCAGGGTGTGCATTGGATAAAGCCTGCAATCCTTCAGGTGCTGCGATTATGCACATAAATTTAATCGACTTAGGATTTCTTTCTTTTATTTTCGTTATCGCATCTGTTGCCGAGCCGCCTGTTGCAAGCATCGGGTCAAGAACAATAACTTCTCGCTCGCTTATATCTGACGGCAACTTGCAATAGTATTCAACGGGCATAAGTGTTTCGGGGTCTCTGTAAAGTCCTATGTGACCGATTCTTGCAGCAGGTACTAAGTCGAGCACCCCCTCAACCATGCCGAGACCGGCACGAAGAAGCGGTATGAAGGCAAGTTTTTTACCTGCAATAACCTTTGTTTTTGCTACCGAAACAGGTGTTTCTATTTCTATTTCAACCAAAGGAAGATTTCTCGTCGCTTCATAACACATCAATGTTGCGATTTCACTTACGAGAGTGCGAAACTCCTTGGAGCTTGTGTTTTTGTCCCTCAACAAAGTAAGTTTGTGTTGGATTAGAGGATGGTTGGTAATTGTTACATTTTCCATAGCCAACAACCTTTCCGATTAAATATCTAATAATATCAAAGTTTAAAAGTACCTTCTTCAATCTGTGAAATCATGTCAACTCGTTTTTGATGACGATTACCTTCAAATTCGGCTTTCAGAAAAGCGTCAACAAGTTCAACAGCAAGACCGGCACCGATAGTTCTTCCGCCGAGGCATAATACATTGGCGTTATTATGCATTCTTGTATATTTTGCAGAAAATACATCGGAGCAACAAGCTGCACGGATACCTTTAATTTTATTGGCTGCAATGCCGATACCGATGCCGGAACCGCAGCAAAGAATACCGAGGTCACCTTCTTTTATTGAAGTACCGACCTTGTATGCGATTACGGGATAATCACAAGCATCTATATCGCTCTCACAACCCAAATCTTTGTATTCGATTGAATTTTCGTCAAGGAACTTTTTTATAGAAGCCTTTAACTGAAAACCCGCGTGGTCAGATCCTAAAAATAACATTTCATATCTCCTTAGCCTTCAAATTTCTCTCAGCTTGTGACGGTCTGAGATAGAAAGGTAAAATCTCAGAAGCATCAATAGCTTTCTCTGTATTGTTAAATGCACAGATAGCAGTTGAAACTGCATTCTGATGTATCAGATTCTCACTTGTGAGCAAGATGTTTTCGTTATCTTTACCGATTTTATCATAGAGAATTTTTGCACCATCACCGACAACAAAAATCGGTTTATTGGTATCTTGCGGAATAAAATCAATATTATCCATGGATAGTGCATCATCTTCTGTGAGTCGACTGATTTTACCGTCACATATTTCAAATAAAGCGGTATATACCTGATTGCACCTTGCATCCATTGCAGAAATGACATAGCAATCAAAAGATTGACAATTATATGCCATTGATTCCAATGTCGAAACAGGAATACACTTAGTTTTGTTTGTAAAGGCAAAACCCTTTACGAGACTGACGCCGATTCTGACACCCGTAAAAGAGCCGGGACCAACATTAACAGCAAAAAAATCAATATCTTCAGTTCTCAAAGAAGCATTTTTCAATACATTGTCAACAAGACAAAGCAAGGTTGAGCTGTGTTTAAGTCCAACATTTAAAAATGCAGATGAAACAATCAGACCATCTTCAACAATTGCTGCAGATGCAGAAGATGCAGTAGAATCAATCGAAAGAATTTTCATTAGTTAAATATCCTTGTCAAGAGTTATAATTCGTGAATTATCATCATCGCCTCGTTCAAAAGTAATACGAATAGTATTTTCGGGCAAAGCGTTTTCGATATTTTCACTCCATTCGATAATTAAAACAGAATTATTATCAAAATAATCAAAAAATCCGGTAGAATACAAATCATCCCACGATGTTATCCTGAACATATCAAAGTGATAAACCGGAGGATTTCCGCCATAATCATTTACAAGAGCAAATGTCGGACTTGAAACTTGCGATGTGTTGCCGAGTCCTTTGAGTATTCCGTGAGTTATTGCGGTTTTACCCATACCCATTCCGCCGTACATTGCAAGCACTTCACCGCCGCGAAGTTTTTTGCCGATTTCAATTCCGAGCGAAACGGTTTCATCAACACTTTGTGATATTACTTTTTTCACGGTAAATCACCTACTTAAATGCTACTTCAATCATTATAACATAAATTTTAAATAAGTAAAAGTGTTTTTACTTGAAATTTATCAAAATTTAGAATATAATATCTAAGTCATATATTTTTTATTCGGAGGTGTCTGATTTTTTGAAAAGATTTATCCATTTTATAAAGCAATCAATAAAAGAATTGGACAAGCTGTTGTTATTCCTTTGCATGGCTACCTCTGCGTTTGGTATTCTGATGGTTTACAGTGCAACCCGTCATACTTTAACTGACGGTGCGGGTATTCCGAGAGATGTCGTCACAATGTTAGTTGCAGTCGGTATAGGTTTAATAATGTGTCTGATTATTTCGCATATAGATTATGAAATAATTCTTAAATGCAGTCCGTTGATTGGGTTTGCGTGTCTTGTTCTCATGGGTACATTGTTTATATGGGGTGTTGGTCCGGATGAACGAAGTGACGCAAAAACTTGGATTCCCATCGGTTCGTTTTTCTTTCAGCCATCTGAGATATTAAAAATCGGTTTTGTTCTGACTTTTGCAACTCACCTTGGTTATCTCAGAGAAAATCTTAATTCATTTAAGAATATTGTCCTTCTCGGAATCCATGCAATCGTACCGGTTGGCTTGGTTGCGATAAGTGGTGACGACGGCTCAGCACTCGTTTTCATACTTATCATACTTGTAATGTTATTTGTTGCAGGTGTATATTGGAGATATTTTGCCATTGGTTTTTCTGCTCTTATAGTGATAATTCCGATAGTGTGGGTGAAATATTTCACTAGTTTCCAGCAGCAACGATTTCTTGCACTTATATTCCCCGAGAAATACCCTGATATTATTTATCAGCAACAGCGATGCATCGAAGCTATAGGTTCCGGACAGTGGTTCGGCAAAGGTTTATTCAAGGGTGATTATACCCAGGCGGGTGCAGTACCTGAAAGTCAGAATGACATGGTGTTCTCGGTGGTTGGTGAGGAATTAGGTATTTTCGGATGTATCCTCGCACTCTTGCTTCTGGCACTGATTGTTATCAGAATAGTTCAAGTCGGTAAAAAAGCAAATGACAAACAAGCCTTGTTTGTTTGCTACGGTATCGCAGTTATGATAGCGGCACAGGTTATAATTAACATCGGAATGTGTCTGAAGCTTTTACCGGTTATCGGAATTACATTGCCGTTTTTCAGTGCCGGAGGGTCGTCGAGCTTATGTATTTATATCGGCATAGGCTTGATTTTAAGCATACACCGATATACACAAGAAAAAGAAATTGTTAACTTTAAAATGAGAAATATCAGAACTCCGTTTGCGGAGCTTTACTGATATTATTCGGGGATTGTAAGATTTGCGTAGTTTGCCATAAGGCGTTTGGTGCCTGCTTTTGAAAAAGCGATTTCTAATAAAGTATCGTTACCCATGGGAGTTATTGAAATGATAAGTCCTGTACCGAATGTCTTATGAACAACAGTATCCCCTATTTTATATTTCGCACCTGAATTATTCTTGGGTGCCTGAGGACGAGAAAATGAACGCGTGGCTGAGTAATTGGTTGTGCGTTCATTATTTTTTTGTATGTTTACATTCTGTCTTGCACCGAACGGATTGTTTCTTCCGGTAAATTCAATAAGGTCTTTCGGAATTTCGTTAACAAACCTTGAGGGTGAATTGTGCGTTGTTGAGCCAAAAAGCATTCTTGTGCGAGTATTAAAAATATAAAGCTTTTCTTTTGCCCTGGTTATTGCAACATAAGCAAGTCTGCGTTCTTCCTCTACATCAGCAGGATTGAACATTGATTGCATACCGGGGAAAATACCTTCTTCCATACCGGGAAGAAATACAATAGGAAATTCGAGTCCTTTTGCTGAGTGTATTGTCATGAGCACAACTGAATCGCTGTCAGCATCGTAATTATCGATATCAGTCATCAATGCAACTTCTTCAAGAAAACCATTAAGGCTTGGCTCATCTGTGCTTGATTCGTAATTTTTGAGGTTTGAAGATAATTCATGAATGTTTTCAAGCCTGTCCTGATATGTATCAACATCATTTGCGAGACCTTCTATATAATGAGTTTCACGCATTGCAGTTTCAAACAATTCACTTATTGAAAGTTCTTCGGACTTTTCAATAAGATTATCCATTATGCCGATAAATTCTTTGATTTTAGCTTGTGCTCTTGAAAGCTTGGGATATTCATCGGCATGTTGCAAAACTTCATATAAAGACATACCGAGACCATCTGCAATATCAGCGGCATTCGAAATAGTAGTATCGCCGATACCTCTTTTAGGTTCGTTAATAATTCTGCGTAAGCGGATATTGTCAGAGGGATTTGCTATTACTGTCAAATAAGCAAGTGCATCTCTGATTTCTTTTCGTTCATAGAAACGGTGTCCGCCGATAACTCTGTAAGGTATACCCATGCGGACAAAAGCAGTTTCAATAGCATTTGTCTGAGCGTTCATTCTGTATAATACTGCATGGTCGGAGTATTTCTTCCCCTCAGCAACATTATTAAGAATTATATCGGCGATGTTTCTGCTTTCATCTTGCTCATCATAAGCTGTAAAGCTTGTAAGCTTGTCGCCCTTTCCCGATGCTGTCCAGAGGTTTTTGCCCTTTCTCTGCTCATTATTGCATATAACGGCATTTGCGGCATCAAGAATATTTTGTGTAGAACGGTAATTTTGCTCAAGACGGATAACTTTAGCGTTGGAATATTGGTTTTCAAAACTTAAAATATTTTCGATTGTAGCTCCTCTGAAGCGATAAATACTCTGATCATCGTCACCGACGACGCAGATATTACCGTAACCACCGGCAAGAAGTGAGCAGAGCTTGTACTGTGCATGGTTAGTATCCTGATACTCGTCAATCAAAACATACTTGAATTTTTTTTGATAATATTCTCTGATATCATCAAACTTTTCAAGCAATTTAACTGTGTTGACAATAATATCATCGAAATCCATAGCGTCTGAAGCGGCTAAAAGCTCCTGATATTTTTTATAGACTTGTCCGACTTTATTCAATCTTATATCATTCTGATTTTGTGAAATATACTCGGCAGGAGAAATTAACTGATCCTTTGCCCTGCTGATTTCGTTCATGATAGTTTTGTGCGATAAGAATTTGTCGTCAATACCTAAAACGCGTTGACATTCCTTTATTGTGCGTTTTGAATCGTCAGTGTCATATATGGTGAAATGTGAAGAAAAACCCAAATACTCACCATTTCTGCGAAGAATACGGGCACAAGCTGAGTGGAATGTTGATGCAAGTATATCCTCGGCATCGTTACCGAGCATTACAGAAAGTCTTTCTTTCAGTTCATTAGCTGCTTTGTTGGTAAATGTAATTGCTAAAATCTGCCATGGTTTTGCGGAGTCAACGGAGAGAACATCGCTGATTGAATCAAGATTTGCGGTTTTATCTCCGTTTATAAATCTTGTCATTACATCGATATCGTATGCATCGGGTTGTCTTGAAACAAATTCTGAATTATATGCTTTTCCGAAACGAATCAGATTTGCTATTCTGTTTACAAGCACGGTAGTTTTACCGCTGCCTGCACCTGCAAGAATGAGAAGCGGTCCGTCTGTATGAAGGACTGCTTCTTTTTGCATCGGATTCATTCTTGAAAAGAAATTATCAATTACTTTTTTTCTTAAATCTAAAAATTCTCTATTCATATCTTTCCCAATCTTAAAATTATATTTATTCCTGATGCACTACATTTTCTTCACCAAGCAAATCTGACAGTCGTTTAATCAGTTGTTTGCAAGGTTCGGTTGTACGCACTTCGGAAATTTTGTATTCCTTTGTATCCATGTAATAGTAATATACAGGGGTTGTACCTTCTGAGAAGAAAGCGAGCATTTTGTTCGCTCGGGCGATTCTTTCGTCATTTTTCGTCGGCACTCTTAAAAATAAACCCTGCCTTTTTTTCTTCTGAGGCGTTGTTTCTTTTTGCATAACTGCGTCTGATGACGGTGCCGACATAATTGATTCACAGACAACAGAAGTTGGCTGATCTTCTCGGATACTTATTCTGCCGTTAAGAAGCACAATACCACCCTCTCGGAAAATTAAAGGATTTTCCATAACAAGATTCGGAAAAACCAAAACCTCGACTGAGCCGTATGTGTCCTCAAGAGTTAAGAATACCATTGTATTATTGGATTTTGTAATTTTCTTTTTGACTTTTGAGATTATGCCCAAAAGACGGATTTTTGAATTATCCTTATACTTACCCTCGGTTTCAGAATCAGTTTGCAGAATTTCGAGCGTTGTTGCACATTGCAATTTTTCTGACATTGAGGAATAGTCACTCATAGGATGACCGGAGAGATAAATACCGGTAGTTTCCTTTTCCATCGTCAGTAATTCCATTGTGGTGTACTCACCGATATTCGGCAGTGTGATTTCTAAAGGTGCATTTATCGTATTATCTTCGTCGAAAAAGCCCATCTGCCCGGAAATATTTTTGTTTTTACTGCGTTCAAGGTCTTCGAGAATCTGAGGTAATATTGTAAGCATTTGTCTGCGAGTTTCCTTGAAGGAGTCAAATGCACCGCTTTTAATAAGACTTTCAATCGCTCTGCGGTTAAAGCCTTTACCGAACATCCTGTTACAGAATGTTTGTAATGAAACAAACTCGCCAAATTGATTTCTGTTGTCAATTATTGCATTGATAAGATTTCTGCCGATATTCTTAATGGCAAGAAGTCCGAATCTTACACTACCGTCGTCAGAAACCGTAAAAGCAACATCTGAACGATTAACATCCGGTGGCAAAATTTTGATGTTTATTTTTGAACATTCTGCAATATATCCTGAAATTTTTGTTGTATCATCAAGGAAGCTGCTAAGTAAAGCAGCCATAAACTCAGACGGATAATGACATTTCAGGTACGCTGTCTGATATGAAACATAGGCGTAAGCGGCAGCGTGAGATTTGTTGAAAGCATAAGATGCAAAAGCGGACATTTCATCAAATATCTTATTTGCAACTTCAGCAGGCACTCCCCTTTTAACCGCACCTTCACACTCTGTTGTGCCGTCTTCGTTCTGAAGTCCGTATATGAAGTTTTTTCGTTCTTTTTCCATAACATCGTGCTTTTTCTTCGACATAGCTCGTCTTACAAGGTCAGCACGACCGTATGAATAACCTGCAAGTGTTCTGAAAATCTGCATAACCTGTTCCTGATATACCATACAACCGTAAGTAACATCAAGAATGTCCTTAAGCATTGGTGTTGCGTATTTAACCAGCTGCGGATTATGTCTGTTTCTGATATAGGTCGGTATGGAATCCATGGGACCGGGTCTGTAAAGTGAGATAACCGCAATCAAATCTTCAAGACTTTCAGGCTTAAGACCGACAAGTACACTTTTCATTCCGGCTGATTCATATTGGAATACACCGTCTGTTTGTCCTGATGAGAGCATTTCAAATGTATCTTTGTCAGAAATATCAATGCTGTCTATTGAGAAATCAGGAACTTTTTTTCGTATCATTTTCTCAGCATCAGAAATAACTGTCAGAGTTCTTAATCCCAAGAAGTCCATCTTAAGAAGTCCCAATTCTTCAAGAGTTGTCATGGGAAATTGAGTTACAACCGCTTCGTCATTCAACGCAAGCGGTACATAATCATCGACACAATCTCTTGTAATTACAACACCTGCCGCATGAGTGGAAGCATGGCGAGGCATACCCTCGACCTTTTTTGCAGTGTCTATAAGCTCCTTGATTTCGGGCGAACTGTCATACTGTGCTTTGAATTCAAATGATTTTTCGAGTGACTTCTCGATAGTTATGTTGAGTTCTCTCGGTATAAGTTTTGCTACGGTGTCGACCGTTGTATAGGGTACTCCCAAAGCTCTGCCGACATCTCTTAAAGCTGCTCTTGCGGCAAGGGTACCGAAAGTTACAATCTGAGCTACATGGTCAGCACCGTATTTTCTGACAACATAGTCAATAACTTCAGGTCGGCGAACATAACAAAAATCAATATCAAAGTCAGGCATACTGACTCTTTCGGGATTAAGGAATCTCTCAAAGAGAAGGTTGTATTTCATAGGGTCAATACCGGTGATGCCTATTGTGTAAGCGGCGATACTGCCGGCACCTGAGCCTCTGCCCGGACCTACAGGTATACCCTGACTTTTTGCATAGTTAATAAAATCATGAACAATGAGATAATAATCAACATAGCCCATTCTGTTAATTATATCAAGCTCATAATTAAGTCTGTCATAATATTCTTGCGGCGGATTTTCGCCATATCTTTTTATCATGCCTTTATGGCACATATCTGAAAACCATGTGAAATGGTCGATTCCGTCAGGAACTTCGAAATGAGGAAGCTTTGTGTTGCCGAATTCAAAATCCATGTTGCAGGCATCGGCAATAATCTGTGTGTTAGATATTGCTTCAGGTGCATCAGGGAAAAGTGCAGTCATTTCTTCTTCTGTTTTCAGATAGAATTCATCTGTTGAAAACTCAAGTCCTGTACTTTCATTGATAGTATGGTTAGTCTGTATGCAAATAAGAACTTTTTGTATTTTAGCATCTTCTTTTTTTACATAATGAGTATCATTTGTAGCAACAAGAGGAATACCCGTTTCTTTAGATATTTTTATAATCTGAGGATTGATTTTTAATTGCTCGGCTAAACCGTGATTTTGTATTTCGAGATAGAAATTTCCCTGACCGAATAAGTTGTTATACCAGAGAGCAATTCGTTTAGCTTCATCATAATCGTCGTTTAAAAGTGCCTGAGGTATTTCTCCTGCAAGACAAGCAGAGAGACAGATAAGACCTTCGTGGTACTTTTCAAGTAATTCTTTATCTATTCTCGGTTTGGTATAAAAACCCGTTACCCAAGCCTCTGAAACAATCTTAATAAGGTTTTTATAACCCTCATTGTTTTTACAAAGTAAAACAAGATGATTTCTTTCTGAATCACGACCATGTTCTTTGTCCAATCTTGTTCGTGCCGCAACATAGACTTCACAGCCTATAATTGGTTTAATTCCTCTCTTTTTGGCTGCTTTATAGAAATCTATTGCACCGTACATTACGCCGTGATCCGTTATGGCAACAGAAGTTTGCCCGAGCTCCTTTGCGGTGTCGAGCAAGTTTTCGATACGGCAAGCTCCGTCGAGCAAGCTGTATTCAGTATGCAGATGTAGGTGTGTGAATCCTGACATAGTTATAATTCCTTTGAAAGATCAACGATTTTCTTAAGTCTGTGCTTAATGCCGGATTTGGTAACTTTGTTATCAAGCAAATCGGAAAGTTCCGAAAGCGATGCTTCGGGATTTTGCAATCTGATTTCGCATAATTCACGAAGCTCGGGTGTCAATGAGTCAAATTTGCCGTTAGCTTTGAGTTTGTTTATGGCTTGCACCTGATTAAGACCTGCATCAATAGTGCGTATCATATTAGCATACTCAAAATTATTTTTTCGGTTAATTCGATTGATGACATCTTTTTCTACCTTGGTAACCATAAATTGAAGCGTCAGCTCATTAGCTCCGATAAGTGCTAATAATTCTTCGATTTCTTCTGAATTTTTAAAATAAATTATATGGTTTGAGTTTCGTATTGAATATTTAGGAGATAAGTTCATATCTTCTATAATCTTCAGTAAATCTGTTGTCAGCTTTGCGTAAGATACAACAAATTCAAGATGATAAGATTTATTAGGGTCGCAAACTGTACCGCAGGATAGAAATACACCACGCAGAAAAGCTTTGTAGCACTCGTCACAATTAAAATTAGAATAGTTTATTCTTAAAGAAATATCGTTAGAAGAATGACTGAATGCATCGTAAACTTTAATTCGGTCTTCTTGAGAGGGAATTTCTATCTTGTTATTGCCGGCTTTTGTAAGGGTTACGGTTGGGTTAACTCCGGTTGCATGATGAATCTTTGAACAATATATATCGGCAACAGTGGTGTGTTCGGTTGTAAGAGAAATAGCTCTTGGTGAAAAAGTTTTACCGAAGAGTGCAAGTCCGTATGCCTGTGCATGGTCACAACATTCTGATTCGTTGTTAACGGCGGCAAGTTCGTCTTTTACCGACGATGAAAATGACATAATACCATAACCCCCTTTCCGAATAGTGTGAAAATACGCTATTCCCTACTTTATAATATCACGGTGACTTATCGACGGAGAATATCCGTTTTCCGTGAGATGTTTAAATATTTGTTCGGCGAACACAACTGAACGGTGATGACCGCCTGTGCATCCTATAGCAATAACCAATTGGCTTTTACCTTCGACTATGTAATTAGGAATTAAGAATGAAAGCATATCTTTAATTTTTTCAAGCAAAGTCTTTGCTTCGTCAAACTTCATAACATAGTCAAAAACTTCTTTTTCAAGACCGGTTTTATGCTTGAGTTCGTTAATATAAAATGGATTAGGTAAACACCTTACATCAAAGACAAGGTTGGCATCCAACGGCACACCTGACTTAAAGCCGAAAGACAGAACACGAATTTTCATAGCGTTGTCTGAATTACTCAAGAACATTGCAGCTATGCGTTCCTTACACTGTGCAGGTGTCATTGATGTAGTGTCAATATAGTAATCTGCAAGCTGTCTTATCGGTTGAAGATTGCATCTCTCTGCTTCAATCGCCTTAACAATTGAGTCTGAAAATTTTTCTGAAAGCGGGTGTTTACGCCTTGTTTCGCTGTAGCGATTTACTATGGTGTCAGTGTTTGCATCAAGAAACATGATTTTATACTCGATGTTTTTTCGTTTGAGCTCATCAAATGACTTGAAGATATCATTGAATGATTCGCCGACACGCATATCGACAACAAATGCAACTTTTTCGCGTTTCTCTCTCGATTGCAAAATTAAATCGACAAAAGTAGGTATAAGCTTCGGGTGCAGATTGTCTGCACAGAAGAAGCCTATATCCTCAAGAGCGTTGATAACTCGTGATTTACCCGAACCCGATAAACCGGTTACAAATAAAAGGTCCATTGATTACTCCTAATCTACAATTTTAACTTCTCTTTCTAAAATGACGCCTTTTTGCTCAAGAACTGTTTTTTGAACAAAATCAATAAGATTGAGGATATCGGTAGTTGTTGCGTTACCGATATTGATAATAAAACCTGAGTGCTTTTCGCTGACCTGAGCTCCGCCGATTGTTTTGCCTTTCAAGCCACATTCTTCGATTAAAGCGGCGGCAAAATATCCTTCGGGGCGTTTGAAAACACTGCCGGCACTCGGGAATTCTAAAGGTTGCTTTTCGCGTCTCTTACCTATAAGTTCATTCATCTTAGATTGAATATCTTCTTTATTGCCTTTTTGAAGTTTTAATTCAAGCGAAATAATTATATCATTGTTATTCGAATAAGCAGAATGTCGGTAAGAAAGGTCAAGCTCCTCACCTGTTCGCGTTCCGATATTACCCTGAGGGTCGATATGAGTGCATTTTACAAGAACATCTTTCATTTCTCCGCCATAAGCACCGGCATTCATATATGCAGCACCACCACACGAGCCGGGGATACCGAAAGCAAACTCAAGACCTGTCAGCTCATTTTCCAAAGCAAAATTGCAGAGCTTTGAAAGAGTAAGTCCTGCACCGCAGATTATAGTTGTTTCATCAACTAAGTCGATGTTTGTAAAGCCGTCACTCAGCTTTATAACTATACGATCAAGCCCTTCGTCAGGCACTAAAAGATTACTTCCGTTGCCGAGAATGAAAGGTTTAATATTTTGTTTTGAGCACTCCTTGAGAAGCTTTGATAACTTTTCAACAGAATTAGGCTCAATAAGTAACGGAGAGATACCTCCGGTTTTGAATGTTGTGTATTTGCTCATCGGAACATCGTGAGAAACTTTGCATCCGATATTTTGTGCAAAACTACAAATCAATTCATAGCAAGTATTCATAAAAATTCATAGCCTTTCCGACCATAATGTTAAGTTAGTATTTCAAGATAGCTGAACCGATGATTCCGGCATTGTTGCCAAGTTGTGCTTTTAAAATTTTAGTCTGCTTATCGGCATATTTAGTGTAAATCTGACTCGAAATATAGTCGCGAAGCGGTTTGAGAAGATTTTCACCCTCGTTACTGATGCCGCCGCCAACGCAAACAATTTCCGGCTGAAAGATATTGATTAGATTGCTGATGCCGACGGAAACATATTTGATATATGTTTCCACAACTTCTTTTGCAGCTTTGTCGCCTTCACGCATTGCATCAAATGAAGTTCTGCCGTTGACTGAATCAATATTGCCGTCAACAATTTTCCACATGATAGAATCAGGATTATTTTTCATAGCTTCTTTTGTTTGAGAAATCAAGGCAGTTGCAGAAGCGTATTTTTCCCAACAGCCATTTCTGCCGCAGTTACACGGGATTCCGTCGACAGTGATTACTGTGTGACCTACTTCGGCAGCCGCACCGTTAATTCCGTTAAGAATTTCACCGTTGACAATAATTCCGCCACCAACGCCGGTACCGAGCGTTACTGCTATAAAGTCTTTAACGCCATGACCTACACCTGCAATCTGCTCGCCTAATGCAGCACAGTTAGCATCGTTGTCAAGGTATATTGGTTTATTTAATCTTTCTTCAAGCATTTCTTTTGCAGGAACATTGTTGAAGCCAAGGTTATTTGCAAATTCAATATATCCGTTAGACTTGTTAACAGAACCGGGAGTACCGATGCCGACCGATTCAATTTCGTCCATAGATAAATTACCGTTCTCAACCGCCATTTTAACTGCTGTTGTTATATCGTCAAAGATTTCTCCGGCAGGTCTGCCTGCGTTTGTCGGAATTGATGCTTTAGCAACAATGTTATATTTTTCATCTACAACACCGACAGAAATATTTGTTCCGCCTAAATCTACTCCTATTTTATACATCTGAATCACCTCTGTTAATAATTATGCCAAATATCTAATTCCTCTTGCTGAGGCATGATATCATCGACCATTCCTAAGCCGTGAAGAAGCTCACGAGCTGCATTATATCCTGTTCGCTTTAATCTGTTGTTGAGAGCGGCAGTTTCTATGATGATAGATAAATTTCTGCCCGGTTTAACAGGTACAACCATTGAAGGTATGTGAATACCGAGAATTTCTCTTGTTTCATCATCAAGACCAAGCCTATCGTAAGCTTTGCCTGCTTCCCATGGTTCGAGTTCGACAATCATATCGATTTTTTGTGTCATTTTAACGGCACCCATACCGAATGTTTTTCGGGCGTTGATTACACCGACACCGCGAAGTTCGATAAAGTGTCTGATGTTATCAGGTGCAGAACCTATGAGGGATCTTTCGGATACTCGCCTTATCTCAACCGCATCATCAGCAATTAAGCGATGTCCTCTTTTTATGAGTTCAAGTGCAGTTTCACTCTTGCCGACACCACTGTCGCCTAAAATAAGCATACCCTCACCTGCAACCTCGACCAAAACGCCGTGACGGGTAACTCTCTCAGCTAATTGCACATTCAGATAAGAGATAAGATTCGACATGCAGGTCGATGTCGCCATCTTCGTTCTTAAAAGAGGAATATTGTATTCTTTTACTAGGTTTAAGAAGTCTTCATCACAGTCGTGTCCTCTCGTTATTATGAGAAGAACGGGTTTTTTAGATAAAAAGTTTTTAAGACTGCTTATCTTTTCTTCTCTCGGTAGACTGTTGAGATACTCCATTTCAGCAAGACCAAGAAATTCTATTCTGTCACTGTCGAAGAAATCGGAATATCCCGATAAAATAAGTCCGGGCCTGTTTACATCAGATGTAACAACATATAATTCACTCGGATCTTTTGGAGAAAAGATAACTTCAAAAGAATTATCTTTGATAATTTTTGCAACTGAAACATGATATTTTGAAATCATAATTATCCCTCCTTCTCTTACTGATATATTATATTACAAATGTGTTTTTTTTCCAATAGATTTGTTAAAATTATTTTAAGTATTTTGATAAATACCGTCCCGTAAAAGATTTCTTTGATTTGATAATTTTTTCGGGAGGTCCTTCAGCAACAATTCTTCCGCCGTTATCTCCGCCGTCAGGACCTAAATCAATGATGTGGTCTGCGGTTTTGATAACATCCATATTATGCTCGATTACGATAACAGTATTACCTTTATCAGCAAGCTTTTGGAGAACTTCAATGAGCTTGTGAACATCTGCCGTGTGGAGTCCGGTTGTAGGTTCATCAAGGATGTAGATTGTTCTGCCTGTTGGTCGCTTTGAAAGCTCCGTCGAAAGCTTGACTCTCTGAGCTTCACCGCCTGAAAGCGTTGTAGCGGGTTGTCCGATCTTGATATAACCTAAACCGACATCGTAAAGTGTTTGTAATTTTCGTACTATCTTGGGATGATTTGCAAAAAATTCAAGTCCTTCCTCGACCGTCATGTCAAGCACATCATGAATTGTTTTACCCTTGTATTTTACCGCAAGGGTTTCTCTGTTGTATCTCTTGCCTTTGCAGATTTCGCAAGGTACATATACATCTGCTAGAAAATGCATTTCAATTTTAACAATACCGTCACCCTGACAGGCTTCGCAACGACCACCCTTGACATTGAAGGAAAATCTGCTTGCTGTATAACCACGCATTTTTGATTCAGCGGTTGATGCGAATAGTTCTCTGATATCCGTAAAAACTCCCGTATATGTTGCAGGGTTGGAACGAGGAGTTCTGCCAATCGGTGATTGGTCGATATCAATTACTTTATCAAGGTGCTCGATTCCCTTGATTTCAGAGTGCTTGCCTGTAACTTTCTTGGCTCCGTTTAGTTCATTAGCAAGTTTTTTGTAGAGAATTTCATTGATAAGTGAAGACTTTCCTGAGCCTGACACGCCTGTTACGGCAATAAATTTACCGAGAGGTATCTGAACATCAATATTCTTCAGGTTGTTTTCCGAAGCATTGATAATTTCAAGGAAGTTGCCGTTTCCTTCTCTTCTTGTTTCAGGTACAGGGATTTGCTTTTTACCTGAAAGATACTGCCCTGTTATCGATTCATTACAATTTTTAATATCATCAACATTTCCCTGACAGACGATGTTACCTCCGTGAACACCTGCACCCGGACCGATATCGACGATATGGTCAGCGGCATACATAGTGTCTTCATCGTGTTCGACAACTATCAGTGTGTTTCCTAAATCTCTGAGCTTTTTGAGTGTTGCAAGCAGCTTTTCGTTATCTCTCTGATGCAGACCTATACTCGGTTCATCAAGCACATAAAGCACACCCATAAGTGATGAGCCGATTTGTGTTGCGAGTCTGATTCTCTGACTTTCACCGCCTGAAAGTGTACCCGCAGATCTTGCAAGCGTAAGATAATCAAGACCGACGCTCGTAAGGAAAGTCAGTCTTTCTGTGATTTCCTTGATGATTTCGTCTGCAATAACCTTTTCTCGTTCGGAAAGCTTTAGATTTTTAATGAAGCTAAGTGCGTCATTTATTGAAAGCTGAGTGAATTCGTGAATGTTTTTACCGCCGACAGTTACTGCGAGTATTTCTTTGTTAAGTCGTGCACCTTTACACTCAGGGCACTCTTTTTCTGACATAGAAAGAGAGATATCGTATCTTGACCACTCACTTGTTGTTTCCATGTATCTGCGTTGGAGATTGTTTGCGATTCCCTCAAACTCCGCAAGATATTTACCGCTACCGTATTCGTTTGTTCTGTCAACTGTTATTTTCTTACCCTTTGTGCCGTAGAGTAAAACATCAAGAACTTCGTCAGATAAATCTTTAATAGGTGCGTCTAAAGAAAAATTATATTCTTTAGATAATGCTTTATAGTACATTTTTGCGATAGTTGCATTGTTGGGTCCCCAACCGCTTGCTTTTATGCCGCCCTCGTTAATTGAGAGGTTTTTGTTAAAAAATACGAGATCGGGGTCAACCACCTTGAAAACACCGAGACCTGAGCATTTCGGACAAGCACCAAACGGGTTGTTGAAGGAAAACATTCTCGGTGCTAATTCATCAATGCTGACACCGTGCTCCGGGCACGCATAATTCTGTGAAAATAATTCTTCTTCACTGCCTATTACATCAATCAGCACAAGTCCGCCTGCAAGTCCTAATGCAATTTCAACAGAATCGGAAAGTCTTTTCTCAATCGTATTACTTATAACAAGTCTGTCAACGATGATTTCGATATTGTGTTTTTTATTTTTATCCAAAGATATCTGTTCGGATAAATCATATACTAAACCGTCGATTCTTGCACGGACAAAGCCTGATTTTGATGCTTTTTGAAGTTCTTTTGTGTATTCGCCTTTTCGTCCTCTGACTATAGGTGCCATTACCTGAAATTTTGTACCGCTTTCTAAAGACATAATCTTGTCAACTATCTGGTCGACAGTTTGAAAGCTGATTTCTTTTCCGCAGACAGGACAATGAGGTATACCGATATTAGCATACAAAAGCCTTAAATAGTCGTATATTTCCGTGACAGTTCCGACGGTGGAGCGAGGATTTTTTGATGTCGTTTTCTGGTCAATGGATATTGCGGGAGAAAGTCCGTCAATTGAATCAACCTTGGGTTTTTCCATCTGACCCAAAAACATCCTTGCGTATGATGAAAGTGATTCAACATAACGGCGTTGACCCTCTGCGTATATCGTATCAAATGCCAATGAAGATTTACCTGAGCCTGACAAACCCGTCAAAACAACAAGCTTGTCTCTCGGTATCTCAAGACTTACATTTTTTAAGTTGTGCTCTTTAGCACCTTTGATTACAATTTTAGAAAGCAAAATAATTCACCTTGATTTTAATTTTTCTATCTTATCTCTTAAATATGCAGCGTGCTCAAATTCGAGAATCTTTGCAGCAGCTTTCATTTCTATTGTCAGACGCTTAATCAATTCCTCGCGTTGTTTTGCGGTCATGCGTCTGTGTTCTTTGTCGTCATCAACCTTAGATGAAATTTCAATAACATCGCGGATGTCTTTTTTGATAGTAGTCGGTATAATGCCGTTATCTGTATTGTACCTCATCTGTTTTTCTCTGCGTCGGTTTGTTTCACGAATAGCATTTTCCATTGAACGAGTAACGGTATCTGCATACATGATAACTTGACCGTCAGCGTTTCTTGCGGCTCGTCCGATTGTCTGAATAAGCGATGTTTCGGAGCGTAAGAAGCCTTCTTTATCGGCATCAAGAATTGCAACAAGTGAAACCTCAGGTAAATCAAGACCTTCTCTTAAAAGGTTGATGCCAACAAGTACATCGAATTCGCCGAGTCGTAATTGTCGGATAATGTTCATTCGTTCAATAGTATCGATATCGTAGTGCATATATCTTACTTTGATGCCGATATTTTCAAGGTATGCTGAAAGGTCCTCTGCCATTTTTTTAGTAAGTGTGGTGACCAATACTCTTTCGTTTCTGTCAATTCTGAGGTTTATTTCTGATACAAGGTCATCTATCTGTCCTTCAGTAGGTTTAACAGTTATAAGCGGGTCAAGTAATCCCGTGGGTCTTATAACTTGTTCAACCGTCTGTTCACTTTTTTCGTTTTCAAAAGCAGCAGGTGTTGCACTTACAAAGATTTTTTGTCCGATTTTGTTGTAGAATTCATCAAACTGTAAGGGTCTGTTGTCAAAAGCGGACGGAAGTCTGAACCCAAAGTCGATAAGGCTTTCTTTCCTTGATCTGTCACCAAAGTACATACCTCTGACTTGAGGTATTGTGACATGGGATTCATCAATAAAAAGAAGAAAATCGTCAGGAAAGAAGTCAAGTAATGTGAACGGAGGTTCCCCGGGTTTTCTGCCTGACATAATGCGGGAATAGTTTTCAATTCCTTTGCAGAATCCTGTTTCACGCAACATTTCAATGTCATACATCGTTCTCTGTTTTATTCTCTGAGCTTCTAAAAGCTTGCCTTGTGATTCGAAATATTCTACTCTTTCAAGCATTTCTTTGCATATTTCTGAAATTGCTTCATCAAGCTTTTCGGGCGATACAACATAGTGTGATGCAGGATAAATCGCAACATGTGAAAGATTGCTTATAACCTGACCCGTAAGTGCGTTGAATTCGGAAATTCTGTCGATTTCATCACCGAAAAATTCAACTCGTATTGCAGTTTCGTTTGACTGTACCGGATAAATCTCGACGGTATCACCTCGTACACGGAATTTGTTTCTGATAAACTCGATGTCATTTCGCTCATATTGTATTTCAACGAGCTTTGAAATCAACTCATCTCGGTCCTTAGTCATTCCCGTTCTTAAAGAAATTACCATTTCTTTATAATCAATCGGGTTACCTAAAGAGTAGATACAAGAAACACTTGAAACGATTATTACATCTCTGCGTTCAGACAAAGCGGATGTCGCAGAGTGTCTGAGCTTATCAATTTCATCGTTTATTGCAGAGTCTTTTTCGATGTAGGTGTCTGTAGTAGGAACATAAGCCTCAGGCTGGTAATAATCATAGTAGGAAACAAAGAACTCTACAGCATTTTTAGGAAAAAATTCTTTAAATTCGGTACAAAGCTGAGCAGCGAGGGTTTTGTTGTGAGCGAGAATAAGCGTAGGTCGGTTTACATTGGCGATGATATTAGCCATTGTAAAGGTCTTACCGCTACCGGTAACGCCGAGCAAAACTTGTTCACTCAAACCTTTGTTTAAGCCGTCTGTCAGGTGTTTTATCGCTTCGGGTTGGTCGCCCGTAGGTTTGAATTTTGATACCAGTTCAAAACGCTCCATGCCGGTTCTCCTTTACATTATTTATAATCAATATATTATATCACAAAAAGAGATTTTTTAAAAGACTTAATAATACTTTTTGTTCAAAAAAAGCTTTATATAAGCAATATCGCTCATGTGCAATGATAACACATGAGCGATATGAAAAAACATCATTTCTTTATAGAATCTTGATCTTTAAAGTTTGCTCTGAAAATTTTACTTAATTTTTCATGAGATGCCATAGAAAAGGTTGAGGTATAAGGCTTTCTTGACGCATCTGATACAATAATGTGATCTCTCAGATTGATTTTTAACGGTGCTAAAAGCTTTTCTAAGTTTTCAGTGAACTTGCAATCCTGAGCAGAGGGCCTGGCCATGCCACCGGGATGATTGTGAGCGATTATGAGATTAGTTGAATTATTACGCAAGGCGACTTCAACTATTTTTCTCGGCTCTACATGAGCATCGGCGGGTGTACCTTTTGTTATTATAGAACAATTCTTGATTCTGTTCGAATTGTCAAGACAAAGGACTAAAAATACTTCGTCTGTATACGCTGTAAGTTTAGCTTGCACAAACTCTTCATATTTGTTACGAATATAGCTTTTTGCGAATTCGGTTTCATGCAACTCAGTTAATTTGTTCATCGAAATACATTGCTGTCTGTATAACTCCGGTATCATTTTTATAAGCACAGCTGAATTGTGTTTGATACCTTTTACGGTAATCAATTCCTCATACGATGCCTCAAATACACCGGCAAGAGAGCCAAACTCATTTATTAAGCTATGAGCAATATCGTTTGTATCTTTCTGAGGTATCGAGTAAAACAGTAAAAGCTCTAATATCTGATGCTCATGAAAGGAATCAAGTCCGCTTTCAAGAAATTGCTTTTTAAGTCTTTCTCGATGCCCTTTGTGTAAATTTTCAGAAGTCATATCAAAAAACTCCGATTTATTTTATTTTTCTGCTGCCGGGCTTAACAAGTTCAATTTTTCCTTCTTTGCAAAGAGGACATTCATCAGCTTCCCAAGATGTAACATCTGCAGAATATACTGCCTTGAAAGGAACACCGAAATCAATTTTACCGCCTGTTCTGTCAACGATTGAGCCAACTCCTGCTACTATGCCGCCTGCTTCTTCAACAAGCTCGATAACCTCTTTAACTGAGCCGCCTGTTGTAACAACATCTTCGACAACGAGAACTCGCTGTCCTTTTTCAATAACAAAACCTCGTCTTAAAACCATTTTGCCGTCTGCATCTCTTTCGGTGAAGAAGTTTTCACAATCAAAATTACGGCTGACTTCATAAGCCATCTGAACTGCACCCATTGCAGGACCGATAACAAGCTGAATATCATTGTTCTTATAGAGTTCTGCCAATGCAGCACAAAGTTCTTCACTGTACTTTGTGTTTCTGAAAATCTTAGCACACTGAAGATATCTGTTGCTGTGTCTGCCTGATGTAAGAAGGAAGTGTCCTTCCAACAAAACTCCTGCCTCTTTTAAAATTTCTGTAACTCTTTCTTTTGAAATCATTTTAAACAACCTCCAAAATCAATTTAAAAATATTATAATACAAAAATCAAGATTTGAAAATACCTGAATTTATGATATAATAGAGAAAATTTATAAAGTTCAGGTGAAAATTTTGAAAAGCTTTACAATTACACAAAATGATGCCGGTCAGAGATTGGATAAATATCTGACCAAAAGTTTTCCTAATCTTCCGAAAGCATTGATGTATAAGTACATAAGGACTAAAAGAATTAAGGTTAATTCAAAGCGAGCCGAGATATCGACAAGGCTTTGTGTCGGTGATGTTGTTGATCTTTATATCAACGATGAGTTTTTTGAACGACCGCCGGAAAGATTTGATTTTATGTCGGCATCGAACAAAATTGATATTGTATACGAGGATGAAAACATTTTGTTACTCAACAAAAAAGCGGGTCTTCTTTGCCACCCTGATGACAGAGAATATATTGATACTCTGATAACAAGAGTTAAAAGATATCTGTATGAAAAAGGCAGCTACAATCCTAATGATTCGATGTCCTTTACTCCTGCATTAGTTAACCGTATTGACAGAAATACTACAGGAATCGTTATAGCGGCAAAGAATGCGGACTCCTTGAGAATACTTAATCAAAAGATGAAGGACAGAGAACTACATAAGTATTATCTCTGTATTATTCACGGCATTCTCAACAAAAAGAACGGCATACTAAAAGGCTATCTCACAAAGAATGAAGATAAAAACCTTGTTAAGGTGCATAAAAGCAAGCAAGAGGGTTCAAAAGATATTTCAACCAAATACAAGGTCTTGTCCGAACGAAGTAAATATAGTCTTGTTGAGGTTGAACTGTTAACCGGCAGAACTCATCAGATTCGCTCTCATTTTGCTTCAATCGGTCACCCGCTTTTAGGCGACGGAAAATACGGCACAAATGCGTTGAACAAGAAAAGCGGATATAAAAAGCAATGTCTTTGCTCATACAAGCTTGAGTTTGATTTTTCTACTGATGCCGGAATACTAAATTATTTAAACAAAAAGACCTTCAAAATAAACACCGACCAAATTGAATATGATTTTAAAACTGCTGACTAGTCACACATTCTAAGGAATTCCGCTTCATCAATAATTCTGATACCCAGATTAGTTGCTTTTTGAAGCTTAGAACCTGCGTCTTCACCTGCGAGGACGCAGGTTGTTTTTTTAGAAACGGACGAAGATGTTTTACCACCGAAGCGTTCTATTATTTCTGATGCTTCGTTTCGAGTTAAAGTAGGCAAAGTGCCTGTCAGAACAAATGTCATGCCTGCAAATCTGGCGTCTGTGACATCTTTAACCGTTTTTGAAGTCATATTTACACCGCAGGCTTTAAGCTCATTTATAAGCTCTGTTGTTTGTGGCATATTGAAAAAAGAAATCAGATTCTCGACAATAATTTTACCCAAACCGTCGATAGAAAGTAAATCTTCTTCGGTAGCGGAAATTAAGTCGTCTATATTGCCGAACTTCTCAGCAAGTGTTTTCGATGCTTTCTGCCCCACATTCCTGATACCAAGACCGAAGATAAGACGAGAAAGGTCGTTTTCTTTTGATTTTTCGACTGCGAAAATAAGATTATCAGCAGATTTCTCTCCAAAACCTTCAAGTGCAGCAATTTTATTTTTGTCAAGGTGATAGATATCGGAAATTCTTCTTATAAAACCAAGGTCAACAAATGTTGTAAGATAAGCCTCACCCAAGCCGTCTATATCCATTGCGTCACGGGAACAATAATGAATTAAATTTCTTAAAAGCTGTGCGGGACATTGTGAATTATTGCATCTGAGTGCTGCCTCATCGTCGTTGAAAGCAACCTTTGCACCACATGACGGACAGGTTGACGGCAATTTATACGGTGTAGCATTTTCAGCGTGTTTTGCAACCGATACTACTTCAGGAATGATATCTCCTGCTTTTCTTACATTGATTCTGTCGCCGATGCAGATGCCTTTTTCATCAATATAATCCTGATTGTGTAAAGTTGCACGGCTTACGGTTGAGCCGGCAAGCAATATAGGTTCAAAAATAGCGGTTGGTGTCAGAACACCTGTTCTGCCGACGGCAACCTCTATATCCAGAAGTGTGGTCTCTTTAATTTCAGGAGGATATTTAAAAGCTATCGCCCATTTGGGAAATTTTGATGTGCTGCCAAGATTCTTACGAACTGAAAAATCATCAACTTTAATTACCGCACCGTCGATGTCAAATTCCAAATTACCGCGGTTATTGCCTATTTTCTCAATGCTTTCAATGGCAGTTTCGATGTTTTCTGCCTGATAATAGAAAGGTACAATTTTAAAACCAAGTGACTTGAGGTACTCTAAGGATTTTTTGTGTGAATTAAGGTCAGTGTTGTCACTTTTCTGTATATTAAAAATAAATATTTCAAGCTTTCTCTTTGCGGTGATTTCGGGCTTCTTTTGCCTGAGTGAGCCGGCTGCCGCATTGCGGGGATTCTTGAAAGGTTTTTCTCCGTTTAATTCTTGCTCTTTTACGATATTATTAAAAACTGAGTGTGGCATATATACTTCGCCACGGACCTCAATGTTGACAGCTTCTTTGAGTTTCAAAGGTATTGAACGGATTGTGCGTAAGTTGGCTGTAACATCCTCACCGACATCACCGTCGCCTCTCGTAGAACCTCTGACAAAAAGTCCGTTTTCGTATTCCAAAGATACTGATAATCCGTCAATCTTTGGCTCGACAATGTAGTTGGCTTTCTTTTCAGCTTCCCCTACCCTGCGGTCGAAATCTTTGAGCTCGTCATAAGAAAAAGCATCCTGCAGACTTTCCATACGCACAGAATGAACTACAGGCTCAAATTGTCCGTCTGCTCTTCCACCTACTCTGTGTGTCGGAGAATCAGAAGTTATAAGCTCGGGGTTTTTGTCCTCAAGCTCCTTTAACTCACGCATCAGCATATCGTATTCATAGTCTTCGATTTCGGGATTATCGTCATTATAGTATTTTTCAATATGATAATTGAGTATATCCCTCAATTCGTTAATCCTGTCATTTGTGTTCATAAAATCACCTTGCTTATTATACCAAGTTTTTGTGCACTTGACAACAGTTAAGCATAAATTCTTCCGAAACTTGACGGTGTTATTCCGACAATGACTGTTTCCGCTATACACATATTTGTTTTATACAAGACTGTAGTTTGTTTTTTTGGAAGTATTATCATGATTTCTATCTCGATATTCAGCATTATTCTGTGCAAAGTCTGGTTGATTCCCGCTGATAAAAACTCGTTAGTTATTTCACTTTTAGTATTACCTGACATTTTCACATCGGTGCCTATATCAGGTCCTAAGCCTGAAAGTAAATCGCTTCCGAAAATTACACCAAAAGGTATCTTTACCTTAAAATATCCTTTATTTTCAATTGATTGTGAAATTTTTGAATTGATTTCCGCCTTTAAAAGATTGAGATTTACAATATCAGTTGTAATAGCCTTTATGTTGCCGTCTTTATCCTTTTCAATACTCACAAGTGTCGAATATGTAATGTTTTCATCTTTCAATATTTCTGCAACTGTATCGTTGACTATTAAACCTGCCTCGTTTTTTGCAGCTGTCTTTGAATAATTTCTGATAATAGGCTCGGTTCTCGCATCAAATAAAAGTATGATTATAAGGATAACAATAAGTATCGAAAGGAGTCTGAATATCAGCTTTCTCAAATTCGGCGTTAACCGTAATATTCTTCTTTTCATAAGCTCACCCGATATTATTATATGTGGGTTTATGAAAAATTCAGCAAAAAAATAACCTTGACTCATTCAAATAAGTCAAGGTTACCTGGTGCCGGTGATCGGGGTCGAACCGATACGGTGTCGCCACCACTGGATTTTGAGTCCAGCACGTCTGCCAATTCCATCACACCGGCGTATTAAGCTTAATAATTATAACCAAATTGTTTCGGTTTGTCAAGGGTATTTAAAAATATTTTTAAACTGTTATTCTGTCTTTGATTTTTGCAAAAAGTGAATCACCGAAACCCGATATGTTTTTGATTTGGTCGATGCTTGTATAACCGCCTAAATGTTCTCTGTATGCGATAATTCTTTTAGCTCTTTCTTTTCCTATACCGGGTAGTGTGTCAAGCTCATCAATGGTTGCTGTGTTAAGGTTAATTATATAAGGTGAGGTAGTACTTGCATCTGTTTCAGATGTCGTTTCGGTCTTCTTTACAATAACTCCTGAAACTGATACTGAGTTTTCTGAAGGCAACTGTGTCATTGATATCAATATAATTGCTGCGAGTATCAAAAGCATCGCGGCAAAAGTATATCGTTCAAACTTAAGCTTACTCATATTTATTTTTGGCTGTCAGAATCATTTTTCTTGTCTTCGTTTTCTTTTGTTTCCCCAGAATCTTTACTCTTGGGTTTTGCAGACAGAAGAACAAAGCAAGCAGCAAACACGAGGACAAGAGCAAGCAATGATAAGACTATTCCTAATATTTTTGAATTGCTTGTTTTGTCGGTATGCAAAACTTCTGAAACTGAAGTTAATTCTTCGGTCGTTGTTTCTACCTTTTCGGCGGTAGCCTCGGTAGAATTATCTGTCTTGAATTTAGTTGTTCTATTATCTTCTGAGTATTTTGTAGTATTATTTGTGTGAGTTTTTGTGGTGGTTATTGATGTTGTTTCAAGTTCCGTATTTGTGAAATCAGAAATGCTTACTTCTCTCGACAGAACCTCAGCACCGTCTTTTAATTGTAATTTGAGTTGAAGGTAATCGGAGATAGCTTTTTTGAAAGTCAATTTAAACTCAAAGAAAAACAAATTTCCGGTGTTTGCAGTTGTACCGTATTGAATATTGAGAAAATTGTTGTTTTGAAAATCAGATGTATTATCAACACCGAATGTGTAGGTGCCTACAGACGGAATTGTAAGGAGAACACCGCAGTCATCGAGGTATTCATCAAGATCGTCTGTTGCGGTTACAGCAAGATAAATTGTATTAGAATCTGACTTAATCGTCTTTACTTCAGCATAGCTTATGTTGTTTGCTGATTGTGCGGTATTGGAATAAATAATTGTGTTTTTTGCGTTTTCCCATTCTCTTGTTGAAATAACACCGTCTACATCAACAAAAGCAAAAGCCGAAAAAGCGACAAGTGATATAAGCAATATTGTTGTGGTAATTAAAGAAACAGCTTTAAAAAAAGATTTCATTTAGATAAATCCTTTCATATTTATACTTGAAATAATATGAATAATCTGTTATAATACAAAACAATGTAGGTCGCACTTGAAGTGTGTTCTTATATGCGGATATGGCGGAATTGGCAGACGCGTTAGATTTAGGATCTAATATCAGCTGATGTGCAGGTTCAAGTCCTGTTATCCGCACCAACTTGAAAGCGCCTTACAGGCGCTTTTTTCTGTTATGGCACCCCCAACCGGAATCGAACCGATAACTAATCCTTAGGAGGGATTCATTATATCCATTTAACTATGGGGGCATTTGACCTTTGTATTCTAACAAAACTGAACTTTATTGTCAAGTATATTTTAAAGGTTGTGAATTATATGGAAGAAAAAAATTATAAGAAATTGAAACTCTTATATCTCTATGAAATTTTTATTTCTAAAAGTGATTCTGACAATATTCTGACCATAAACGATATTGCCGAAGAGCTGGAAAAGCACGGTATAACAGCAGAAAGAAAATCTATATACCGAGATATAGAATGTTTGAGAGAATTCGGTCTTGATATCGTGTTTACCCGCAGTAAGAATATAGGATATTATCTCAGAAAAAGAAAATTTTCTTTGGCTGAATTGAGAATTTTAACTGATGCGGTTCTGTCAGCAAAATTTATCACTCCTGAGAAAACGACTGTTCTTATTAACAAAATTTCTGAAATGGCAAGCGTTAAGGAAAGAGAAGTTTTGTTAAAATTGTGTGCAACAGACTTAACTTCTAAACACAAGAACGAAAGCATTTATACAACGATTGAAAATCTCACTACCGCTATCAATAAAAAGTTAAAAGTCAACTTGAAGTATTCAAGAAACGCTTTTTCTGACTACTCTACGGTTTCCGTTGAAAATAAGGAGTTTGAAGTAAGTCCCTATACTCTCATTCTTACCAATAATCATTATTACCTTGTATGTAATAACTCAAAATACGATAACCTTATGCATATAAGACTTGACAGAATCAGCAATTTGCAAATAACTGATACCAAAAGCAGAAATTTTGAAGAGGTATGTGATTACAGAGGAACTTTTGACGGCGAAGATTATTGCAAAAAAGTGTTCAATATGTTTGCAGGTAAGCTTGTAGATATAAAAATTAAATGTGATAATTCACTTGTTGATGTGGTGCTTGACAGATTTTCTGATGATATTTCCCTGAGAACTTCAGGTACAACTCACTTTAAAGCAGAAACTACAGCAGTGCTAAGCAGTGGACTTGCATCATGGATTATGCAATACGGAAACAAAGTCGAAGTGCTTGAGCCACCGGAATTAAAGCAGATGGTCATAGAGCAGGCACAGGATATACTTACTCTTTACAGAAAGTGAGGATATAAATTGAAAGAACTTTTAGAGATGTTTGCAACATTTTTCAAGATCGGATTGTTTACATTCGGTGGCGGATATGCAATGTTGCCTAATTTGCAAAGAGAAGTTGTAGAAAAGAAAAACTGGGCAACCGAAGAAGAATTGCTTGATTATTTTGCAGTATCGCAATGTACTCCGGGTGTTATTGCAGTCAACACGGCGACATTTGTCGGGTATAAGAGAAAGGGTGTTTTAGGTGCTGTATTTACGACTTTAGGTGTCGTACTTCCCTCCCTCATTATAATTACTTTAATCGCTGCGTTGTTAACGACTTTTGCAGATATAGTATATGTTAAACGAGCTTTGGCGGGTATCAGGATAGTTGTTACGGCACTTATAACATCAACCGTCATTAAGCTTATAAAGAAGGGCGTAAAAAATATTTTTCAGATTGCAATGTGTGTAATTGCGTTTGTACTTGTTGCATTTTTAGGATTGTCCCCTGTCTTTATTGTAATCGGTGCGGCTTTGTTCGGCATCGCTATGGGAAAGTGGGGTAAAATAGAATGACATATTTGCTTTTATTTTACGAGTTCTTCCGCACAGGACTTTTTGCAGTTGGAGGCGGAATGGCGACATTACCGTTTTTAAGCGAAATGGCGGTAAATCACCCCGATTGGTTCGATTCAAAAATGCTAACCGACATGATTGCGGTTTCGGAATCTACCCCCGGTCCTATTGGTGTTAATATGGCGACCTATGCCGGGTATAATGCGGGCGGTATTTTGGGGAGTGTTATTGCAACCTTTGCTTTGATACTTCCGTCTTTTATTGTAATTATTATAGTTTCTAAGTTCTTATCAAAGTTCAGTGAAAACAAGTATGTAAAAGGTGCGTTTTACGGTTTGCGTCCTGCAGTTGCAGGATTGATAGCCGCAGCGGGTTTTTCAGTTATGAAAACCACTTTTTATCTTGGCGGAGACACATTATCGACATCATTCAATTATCTTGCAATTGTGTTGTTTGTTGTATTTTTGGCTTTAATGCAGATAAAAAAACTAAACAAAATACATCCGATTATTTATATTCTGTCTGGGGCAGTTTTAGGAATAGTTTTAAAGCTTAAATAAGGGAGTTATAACATGAATTTTAAAGTTTATCATCAGGACTTAAACAACCTGCACATCGGTTGTCAAAAACCTCGTGCGTATTATATACCCTATCATACCGAGGCTTGCAGAAATCTTTTCCGTGAAAGTTCGGAAAACTTCACCTTACTCAACGGCGAATGGAATTTCAGATATTACAAAAGCTTTGATGATATCCCGGAGGAATTTCCTTCAATTTACTACAATGAAAAAATCGATGTTCCGTCTTGCTGGCAGACATATTACGGCAGAGGTTATGATGTTCCGCTTTACAGCAATCTTGAATATCCGTTTCAGGTTGATCCGCCTTTTGTACCTGATGAAAACCCTTGCGGTGTCTATAACAGAAAATTTGTTCTTGAAGATTTAATTGACAGAAAAGTATATATAAATTTCGAGGGTGTTTCCTCTTGCTTTTATTTATTTGTTAACGGCAGTTTTGTCGGTTATAGTCAGGTAAGCCATAATACATCTGAATTTGATATTACCGATTATACAGATAAAGGTGAAAATGACCTTACTGTGCTTGTTGTAAAGTGGTGCGACGGTACATATCTTGAGGACCAGGATTTTTTCAGATTATCGGGAATATTCCGTGATGTATATTTGTTGTCGAGACCTAAAGAGCATCTTAATGATATTCATATAAAAACAGAATTATCAGGTGATTATAAAACAGCAAAAATATCCGTTGAACTTGATAACAAAGAGGTTGAATACAAAGTCACGGATAAAGATTTAAAACTTATTACTACAGGTAAATCTTGCGGTAACTTTATTTTTGAAATTCTAAATCCGACTCTCTGGACTGATGAAACACCGTATCTGTATACCTTGATTATAAAGTGTAATGGAGAATACATTCCTTTTAATTTCGGTTTGCGTAAAATTGAAATTAAAGATAAAACATTCCTCATTAACGGAGAACCTTTGAAAGCTCGCGGTATCAACAGACATGACAATCATCATAAGCTAGGTTATGTTACAGGATATGAGCAGATGCTTAACGATTTGTATATTTTAAAACGAGCAAATGTGAATGTTATCAGAACTTCGCACTATCCTAATGACCCGAGATTTTTAGAAATGTGTGATGAGCTTGGTATGATGATTATTGATGAAGCTGATATCGAAACGCACGGAATGGGTTATGATTATAACGGTGAGTGGGATTGGCCTCGTTGGTCTGCCTTGTCCGATTCTCCTGATTGGACTGAAGCTTATATCGACAGAGCCGAACGACTGTATGAACGAGACAAGAACCACCCGTGTGTTATTATGTGGTCTTTGGGCAATGAGTCAGGTGCAGGTAATAATCACAGAGCTATGGCACGCTACATAAGAAACAGGGATAATACTGCTTTGATTCATTATGAAAATACACATATTGAGTTTGTTGACCCCACTTATACAGATGTATCTGATGTTGAAAGCAGAATGTATGCTTCGAGAGAATATGCTGAAAAGTATATTGCAGATGACAGATATACAAAACCGTTTTTCCTCTGTGAATACCTTGATGCTTATTCAACCGGTGATGTATATGATTATTGGGAAGCGATTTTAGCACATAAGGAATTTTTCGGCGGCTGCTTTTGGGAGTATGCTGATTTAGGACTTGAAAACGCTGACGGAAACATCCGATACGGCGGCGATTTCGGCGACTATCCAAATAACAACTTCTGTTGTCTTGACGGTGTTGTTTTGGCTGACAGAACCTTGAAGCCCGGCTATTTTGATTTAAAACGAGTATATCAACCTTTTTCTGTTACAAGTGAAAGAGACGGTGTTGTTACTGTCAAGAGTTTAAGATATTATACCGACCTTACCGACATGGACATTATCTGGAAAGTTGAAACTGATGGCGAGGTTTCCCTCAAGGGTTTAATTCCTGCACTTGAAATTAAACCTCAAAGTGAAGTAAAATATACACTCTTTGAAAACGAAGTTTTTCCTGAAAACAGTATATTAACTCTTTATTTTGTTCAGAATACCGACACACCGTGGGCAGAAAAGGGTTTTGAAGTAGGGTTCGAACAATTTGAAATAAAGAATGTTCGGAAGACTGAAAGGCTTTTAACAAAGAAAAAAATTGAGGTTTGTAATAATAAAAAGGATTACACTATTTCGGTCGGTGATATATCCTATAAAATTTCTAACGGAAAACTTGTTTCTGTCAATAAAGGCGGAAGGGAATTTTTAAGCGGCAAAACCGAGTTCAAAACTTACAGGCCTACGCAGGGCGGCGGCAATGAATTATATCTTAAATGGAAACAGGCTGATTTGTTCTATATGTATCAGAAAACTTACGATACTACTGTTGAAGAAACCTCTGACAGAGTAATCGTTGGGTGCAACATCGCTTTAGGCGGTCCGTCAATGCCGCCTTTGATTCGCGGTAAGATTTCATATATCGTTAACGCTGACGGTTCATTGGATTTTGATTTTCAAGGTGTCGTTAATCCTAAAGCTCCTCCTCTGCCCCGTTTCGGATTTGAATTTTTCTTGAATGGCGAAAATGAAAATCTTGAGTTTTTTGCTTACGGTCCGATGGAATCTTATGTTGACAGACACAAAGCGATGAAGCTCGGCAAGCATACGATGACGGTATCTGATGCGTTTTTCAACTACTCTCGTCCTCTTGAAAATTCATCTCATTTCAAAACAAGATATGTTTCCGTCGGTAATGGTGAGCAAAAGCTTCTTTTCACTAAGATTGATAAGGATTTCTGCTTTACTGCATCACACTATACAACTGAATCTATAAACAATACCGCACACTGCGACGAGCTTAAATCAGTGAAAGACACGATACTTAATATTGATATGCGTCAAGCTGCTATCAGCTCGAATAATAACATAACAGATTGTGAAGTGAGCCGTTGTTTTGATGATAAAAAACTCGATTTCAAATTTAAACTAACAATAGTATAGAGGTAAAAGATGTTTGATAAATTTATTGAAAATTTTAATATTGATACAATTCCTGATGTTTTTAAGTCTTGTTATGATGAAGCTTGTGCCGAAATTGAGAACAAAGGTGTTTTCTTCTTAGAAAAGGATTATATTATTTCTGTTCAGGAAAGAACCTCTGCTTTCGGACAGATACTCGACAACTTGATTTCTGAAGCCGAAAAAGTGAAACAAGATAAAAATGCGGCTTTATATGCTCTCTTCCTTTATAAGTCAATGCTCAGGAGAAGTGAGTTTATATCAAACTTTTCCTCATTTAAATTATTGTCGGACTATCCTCTTTTTGCTTTTTTGTGTCTTATTCCGACAATTGAGAATACATTTAATACTTTAAAAAAGAAAGACTTGCCTCAAGATGCTATTGAAGCTACAATGTCAATGTACCAAGATTGTACCTATTACGAAAAATGTGCAACCGGTAAAGTAGGCTTAAGCGAAACATATTTTTCTTGGTTGCAACGATATGTAGATTGCAAAATCCTTCAGATTGACAGGCTCAGGTTCGAAATAAAACCTTTTAAAGATCCTGTTTATGTACTTCAAAGTAAATCGGATAAACACTTGAAGCTTCTTTTTGATGGCGGGAAAATGAACAGCAATGGTATGTATCTTGATACGCCGCCAAGCGATGAATTATCTTTTGCTACGGAATTTAATGAAACAGCTGATGCCTATTTCGGGAACGAAGTATCTGCTGACGGAAAGTGCACGCAAAGTATTAAAGAATTGAGAAAAAATGAATATACGCTTGCTCTAAAAAAAGGTGATATTGTTTTATCGGTTCATATTCCCGGAGAAAATCCATTTACAAAAGAGCTATGTGACAAAAGCTATAATCGTGCAAAAGAAATTTTCACCGAGTATTTTCCTGAGCTTGATATCAAAGCGTTTACTTGTCATTCCTGGATGTTATCGTCTGAGTTGAATGATATTTTAAAGCCGACATCAAATATATTGAAATTCAAGGAAAAGTATACGACATACCCTATAAAGACCGAAGGTAAGGATGTTTTTAATTTTGTTTTCAACAATAAATTTACGACCTACGAAGATTTGCCTGAGAACACATCTTTGCAAAAAGCGATAAAAAAGATATATCTGTCAGGAGGATATATCTATGAATACGGCGGAGTTGCACTCCTGTAAAAAATGACCGCAGAAGGCATAAAGCTTCTGCGGTGTTTTTATACTAATTCGGGAAATTGACGGTATAAATTTTCGATTTCGTCCTTCGTTGCTTCTCTTGTGTCTTTTAACGGAAAATCAATGTTCAACTCCGTGTATTTTTCGATACATAACTTTCTGAACGGTAACAATTCAACATGAGCAACACAAGAATGATTTGCTTTTATTTCTGACAAAAGTTTTATAGATTCAAGACTGTCGTTAACATCAGGGATACAGACATATCGGAGAGTAGTTTCAATACTTTGTTCGTTTAAATATAAAAGAAATTCATTTACCTTGCTGATGCTCATGCCCGTATTTTTAAGATAGTCACTTGCATTGGTATATTTATAATCTAACAAAACTAAATCAGTTGATTTCAAAAGCTCCTTAACATCATCGTTAAGTATACAACCGCTTGTATCAAGAGCGGTATGTATTCCTTCGGCTTTCAGAGCCTTAAAAAGATTTATAAGCTGCTTTGCCTGAATTAAAGGCTCACCGCCCGAAACGGTTACTCCCCCACTGTTTCCCCAATAAGGTCTGCAACGGCGGATTTTATCCAAAAGTTCTGATATCTGCATCTCATATCCGCCGTCTAATTTCCATGTATCGGGGTTATGACAACAGATACACCTTAACGGACACCCTTGTAAAAACACGACAGCTCTCACACCCGGTCCGTCAAGAGTACCCAAGGATTGAAAAGAATGCATTTTAAGTGTGTCACACATATCTACACCCTCTTATAAAGCTTCGTGGAATGTTCTTGAAATAACTTCTCTTTGCTGCTCTCTTGAAAGCTTGCAGAAGTTAACCGCATAGCCCGATACTCTGATTGTAAGGTTCGGATATTCTTCGGGATTTTCGTAAGCTTTTATAAGTGTTTCGCGGTTTAATACATTAACATTGAGGTGATGTGCCTGATTTGAGAAATAACCGTCAATTATATTAACAAGATTATCAACGCGGTTTTCTTCCGTCTTGCCTAATGCATCGGGAACAATCGAGAATGTATTTGAAATTCCGTCCATTGCATCGGAATAAAGAAGCTTGGACACAGAATTAAGCGAAGCGACAGCACCGCACGCTTCCCTGTTATGCATCGGATTTGCACCGGGTGCAAAAGGCTCGGCTGCTTTTCTGCCGTCGGGGGTTGCACCTGTTTTCTTACCGTAAACCACATTAGATGTAATTGTGAGAACAGAGAGTGTATGTTGTGCATTTTTGTATGTGGGAGTTTTCTTGAGTTCCTCATGAACTAAGTGAACAAGCTCCTGTGCAATATCGTCAACCCTGTTATCGTCGTTGCCGTATTTCGGAAAATCGCCCTCAATCTCAAAATCTCTTATAATTCCGTCAGCATCGGTAATCGGTTTAACTTTTGCATATCTGATTGCTGAAAATGAGTCTGCGATAACTGAAAGTCCTGCAATACCGAATGCCATAAAGCGTTCTATGTCTGTATCATGCAGTGCCATCTGCGTTTTTTCGTAAACATACTTATCGTGCATATAATGAATACAGTTCATTGTGTTTACATAAAGACGGCACAACCATGTAAGATAGAACTTGAATCTCTCAATTACCTTGGTATAATCAAGTATCTCATCGTTCATTATTTCAGTCTGCGGACCGATTTTTGAATTGAATGTATTATCAAAACCGCCGTTGAGGGCAATGAGCAAAAGCTTCGGCAAGTTAGTTCTTGCACCGAAGAATTGCATCTGCTTGCCCACTCTCATTGCAGACACGCAACAAGCAATTGCATAGTCATCACCGAAGATTGCACGCATTAAATCATCGTTTTCATATTGAATAGCATCGGTTGTAACAGAAATTTTTGCACAATACTTCTTGAAGTTTTCCGGTAAATGCTTGCTCCATAAAACCGTCAGATTCGGTTCGGGTGCAGGTCCGAGATTTTCGAGTGTATGGAGAATACGGAAAGATGATTTTGTTACAAGTGTCTTGTGATTCTGCGACATACCGCCAACTGCCTCGGTGATCCACATCGGGTCACCACCGAAAAGGTCATTATACTCGGGTGTTCTGAGGTGACGGATGAAACGGAGTTTCAATACCAATGCATCAAGTAGTTCCTGAGCACCTTCTTCATCGAGTGTTCCGTTTTGTAAATCTCGTTCAATATAAATATCAAAGAATGTGCTTGTTCTGCCGAATGACATCGCAGCACCGTTCTGCTCTTTGTTTGCGGCAAGATAACCGAAGTATGTCCACTGTACTGCTTCTTTTGCATTGGCAGCAGGTCGACCTATGTCAAAACCGTAAGAAGCTGCCATATCTTTCAGAAGTCCTAAGAAGTTAATCTGCTGATAAAGCTCTTCGGATAATCTGATTGTGTCTGAATTCATGTTGCCCTCGGCAATTTTAGCTTTATCCTGTTTTTTGAGTTCAATAAGCTTATCAATGCCGTAGAGTGCAACTCTGCGGTAGTCACCGATTATTCTGCCTCTGCCGTAAGCATCGGGTAAACCTGTCAGCAATCCGCAATGACGAGCGGCGCGCATTTCATCGGAATATACTCTGAAAACGCCGTCATTATGAGTTGTGCGGTAACGGAAGTGTTCTTCAACCTTATCGGATAACTCATAGCCATAAGAAGCACAAGCTTCCCTTACCATTCGTATGCCGCCGAAAGGATGAATACTTCTTTTTAACGGTGCATCTGTCTGCAGACCGAAGATAACCTCATTTTCTTTATCAACATAACCGGGTGCATAGTTACAAAGTGAAGATACTGTTTCTGTGTCAATATCCAGCACTCCGCCCTTATCCTGCTCGGCTTTTAATAATTCACGGCATTTTTTCAGCATTGCCTCGGTCTTTTTACTCGGCTTTGCTAAAAATTTATCATCTCCTGAATAAGGTGTGACATTTGAAATAATAAAGTCACGAACATTTATTTCTTCTTGCCAGATACCTTCTTTAAATCCGTTCCATTCATTAAAAAACATAATTACCTCCTGAATAAAAACAAGGCAACCCCAATTTTCGGAGTTGCCCAGACGGTCGGCTTATTTACATTTGCGGTGCATTGTGTCAATTCACATTCCGTCAGCCCCGAAAATGTTTCTCTTTAAGATAAATTTAACATATATTTGCTTAAAAGTCAAGCAAATTATATTATCTGATTTTTAAAATTTATTCTTATTATACGGTAACGATATTGTCATCAATTACCCGTTCTGCAGGTATACCTTGACTGTAAAGAGTTTCGCATAAAGTAATAACACTCGGAATGTAAAACTCGAAATAATGGTTTACACATACTCTTTTGATATTGCACTTTTCAAAAACAGGCAAATAATCTTCCGCACTGAAATGAGCAGCTTCACAAACAACAAGATCAAGCTTCTTTTCCATGGCAGGAGCCGGGAAATCAACCTGAGGATTGCGAAGATCACCTGTAAAGAGTACAGTTTTTCCTTCAGCCTCAACAATGTACGAGAATGAGTTAAGACAATGCTGTGTTGCAACTGCGGTCACTTTTATTACGCCGTCGTCAAAAACAATACCGGGCTCGGTTTTCTGATAACGGAACTCTCTTAAAGGACTGACCAAAGTAATATCTTGCCACTTTTTGATTATCTCCGCAGCTTCAGGATTAGGAATACAAATAAGCGGATCCGTATCTCTGAAGAACCAGTTGCATATATCAATAAACGGAATCAAACCGTTTGTGTGGTCACCATGCATGTGTGTAAAGAATATTCCCTTTACAGAGTTAACCGGAATATTGCGATCGCGTAAAGCATCAACTGCAGGTGTACCCATATCAACAAAATATGTATTGCCCCCTGCCTCAATCATCGTGCAAGAACATTTTCGATGAGCTTCAGGCACACCGTGACTTGTTCCGATGAATGTAATTCTCATAAAACACACCCTCTTTTCTACATTATCAGTAGCTAATAATAGCATATCATAACTTTTTTTGCAAGAAAAAACCGCCGTTTAAGGCGGTTTCAGTAATCTAATTAACCGAAGTATCTCTTGAGAAGACCTTCGAATGCTCTGCCGTGACGAGCTTCGTCTTTAGCCATTTCGTGAACTGTGTCATGTATAGCATCGTAGTTGCGTTCTTTAGCGAGTTTTGCAAGCTCAAATTTACCTGCTGTTGCACCGTTTTCAGCTTCAACTCTCATTTCGAGATTTTTCTTTGTTGAAGATGTAACGACTTCACCTAAAAGCTCTGCGAACTTTGCAGCGTGTTCTGCTTCTTCAAAAGCAGCCTTTTCCCAATAAAGACCGATTTCGGGATAGCCTTCTGTGAAAGCTACTCTTGACATTGCAAGGTACATACCTACTTCTGAACATTCGCCGTTGAAGTTAGCTCTCAAATCCTCTTTGATATCTTCTTCAACTGTGCTTGCGATACCTACTTCGTGTTCTGTTGCCCATGTCATTTCACCTGACTGTGCTACAAATTTCTCTGCGGGAACCTTACACTGGGGGCATCTTTCGGGAGCAGCATCTCCCTCGTGAACATAACCACATACTGAACATACAAATTTCATTTTAATTTCCTCCTGAATATTTTAATTTTTTAATTATAAACAATTTTTGCAAGTGCCGTAGAACATCAAATTATGTGTTCTGACTTCTCCGACATCAAGTTTCTCAGCTTCCTGATCAATTAAGTTAAATGTTGCCGAGTTTGTGTCATAAAGCTTTCTGCAGGTGTCGCAGAAAAAATGATAATGATTTTCCGTGTTAGCATCAAAGTGCTCAATACCGCCACAGTTAAATACCTGAATACGATTATCGTTGCAAAGTTGTGAAAGGTTTCTGTAAACCGTTCCAAGACTTAACGAGGGTATCTCAACTTTAACATCCATATAAAGCTGTTCGGCGGTCGGATGGTCATATCTTGAAGATAAATTATTGTAAATAGCTTCTCTCTGTCTGCTGAACTTCTGAATTGCTTCACTCACCTCCGTTTTAATAATGATAATCGTTACTATTATTATAATTAAAAATAAACAAATGTCAATACTTTTTTGAAATATTTTTTAAAAATTTTTTCATAGATATTATTGGTGATTAAAATGAAACGGATTTTATGTATAACTCTTGCACTGCTTTTTCTTTCTTCCTGCACAAAACATGATATGTCTGTCCCTAATCAAAATATAACAAACAGCGAAGTTGAAGAGGAAAATGTCGAATTCAGAGCAGTCTGGATAAGTTATTTAGATTTGCAGAAATATGATTTCGGTAATGAAGAAAAATTTACAGAAGAAATCAAAGCTGATTTTAAATATATTAGTGATTTTGGTTTGAACACGGTAATCGTTCAGGTAAGACCTTTTGCCGATGCGGTATATCTGTCAAATATTTTTCCGTGGAGCAATTATGTATCAGAAAACAAGCCGATTTTTGACCCTTTGAGTATTATGTTGGATATTGCAGAATTATTCGATTTATCATTTCATGCCTGGGTCAATCCGTACAGAATATCGAACAACAGCAATTACGAAAAATTAGATTCAGACTCCCCTGCTCTTAAATTTATAGAAAACAAGACTTCCGATGTGATTATCAGCGAAAAAGGTATTTATTTTAATCCTGCGTCATTAGCGGCACAAAAAATTATTATCAACGGAATCAGAGAGCTGATAGAAAACTATAGCGTTGATGCAATACATATAGACGATTATTTTTATCCGACAACGAGTGAGGCATTTGATGCGGACAGTTACAAAGAATATGAAAGTTCCGGTGGAAAGCTCACCCTCTCTGATTGGCGACGAGAGAATGTTAATTCTCTCATTTCAGGAATATATTCAGTAATAAAAGGTTATGATAAAAGAGTGTTGTTCGGAATAAGTCCGGGCGGAAATATTGGTTATAATTATAATAATTTATATGCCGATGTTAAAAAGTGGTGCAGTTGCTCAGGATATATTGATTACATAATACCCCAGTTATATTTTGGTTTTGACAACACAACAAAGCCTTTTTGCAGTACTGCTGATGAGTGGGCAGAAATTACAAAAGGCTCTGATGTAGATTTATATTGTGGTTTAGCATTATATAAAGTCGGTTTAGTTGATGAGTTTTGTGCTGATGATAAATCAAAAAATGAATGGATTGATAATGATGATATTATAAAAAGGCAAATTGAGTATATAAGACAAAATAAAAGCTTCGGCGGTTTTTCATTATATTCGTTAAGAAATTTGTCGGATTCTACAGACAAAAATTCAAAAATAGAGTTACAAAATCTGAGAAGTGTGCTATAATACAGTAGTTATGCTTATTTATCAAGCTTTTCTCTGATAAACGACGCTAACAAGCAAGCGGGAATACTTATGATAAACCACGCAGCACTAAACAAAAGACAAATCTGACCAAACAGATTGAACGGCTGATTCGAGTAATCCCATACATCCATTTTGAGAATGATGTTCACTATTATACCGACAATCAATTCGATTACAGTGATGATTACACAGCTGATCAGGCACCTGATAAAAAGTTTTTTGCTTCTCAAGCGTTTATTCATGAAGTAAATCAGTAAAAAAATAAAGCCGCCGGTCAATGTCATTGTCCAATGTGTGTATCCGCGAAAAGCAACCTCTATCGCACTGTAGAGGCCTGCACCAATTAAGAAGACATATAAATATATACTTATTTTTGAAAACATTTTTTCACCCATATATATTTTAACTCATAATTTTTACAATATTAAAACAAGGTGATATTTTAATGCAATATGTAATAATGGATTTAGAATGGAATAATGCTTACTGCAGAAAATCCAAAGGCTTCATCAATGAAATAATTGAAATCGGTGCAGTAAAGCTTGATTCCGACTTAAAAAAAGTGGATACATTTTCGCAACTTATAAAGGCTCAGATCGGAAAGAAGTTGCGTGGCAGAGTAAAAGAATTGACAAGTATAACAAATGACGATATTCTTCACGGAATACCCTTTACAAAAGCGTTGTCTGATTTTAAGCATTGGATTGGTAATGAGGATACAATTGTTCTTACTTGGGGCAATTGTGATATTAGGGTTTTATTGGATAATTATAAATATCTCAACGGAATAACTTTCATCCCCTTTTTAACTAAGTATGTTGATTTACAAAGATATTTTCAGGCTTGTGTCAAAACCGGTTCAAAAGAGCAAATAGGACTTTCTGCGGCGGCCGAGCTTTTGGATATCGACCCTGAAAAATATTCTGTTCACAGAGCCTTGGAAGACAGTTACCTCAGTGCCGAATGTTTTATTAAAATATTTGATAAATCGAAGCTTGAACAGTTTATCAGAGTTTGCGACGGAAGATTTTACGAGGCACTTTTATATAAAGCGAAATATATCACTGCTTTTTCTGACCCCTTGTTTGACAAAAACGAGCTCAAATACATTTGTGAACAATGCGGCAATAAGCCTAAACAGTTGGTTGATTGGAAAGTAATAAATAAATCTTTCAGAGCTATATTTTATTGCGAACATTGTGACAGAAAAGTCAGGGTATCAATAAGATTTAAAAAGCATTTTGACCATGTAGATATCAAAAAGAATATCTCGGTTATTACAAGAAATGATGAAAATAAAACTGAACCGGAAGCTGAAAAGGCAGAAACTTGACGAAACAAGTTTCTGCCTTTTTTACCGTCGACTATATCAATCGAGGAAGTCTTTCAATTTTTTGCTTCTGCTCGGGTGACGGAGCTTTCTGAGTGCCTTCGCTTCAATCTGGCGGATTCGTTCGCGGGTAACATTGAATTCTCTGCCGACCTCTTCAAGTGTTCTCGGGTGACCGTCTTCAAGTCCGAAACGAAGAGATAAAACCTTCGCTTCTCGTGCGGTAAGTGTCTTGAGAACATCTCCGAGCTGTTCTTTCAAAAGAAGCATTGACGCTGCATCTGCCGGTGCGGGTGCTTCTTCGTCGGGTATGAAATCGCCAAGGTGACTGTCTTCTTCTTCGCCGATTGGTGTTTCAAGAGAAACAGGCTCCTGAGCAACTCTCATAATCTCTCTGACCTTTTCTATAGGCATATCAAGCACTTCAGCAATTTCTTCCGCGGTCGGGTCACGACCATTCTGATGAAGAAGCTGACTGTTTGTTTTCTTAACTTTATTGATTGTTTCAACCATGTGCACAGGAATACGGATTGTTCTTGCCTGGTCAGCTATAGCTCTTGTAATAGCTTGACGAATCCACCAAGTTGCATAGGTTGAAAACTTGAAGCCCTTTGTATAATCGAACTTATCAACAGCTTTGATAAGACCTAAGTTGCCTTCCTGAATCAAATCAAGGAATTGCATACCTCTGCCGACATATCTTTTTGCGATACTTACAACAAGTCTTAAATTAGCTTCAGCAAGTCGCTGCTTTGCAGAAGGATCATCATCACTGATTCTGATAGCAAGCTCAATTTCTTCTTCGGGGGTTAAAAGCGGTACTCTGCCGATTTCCTTAAGATAAACCTTAACAGGGTCATCCATTATTGCAGTTTTGGAATCAGTACCAAGACCTAAATCTGCACCCTTGGGCATATCAACATCAAATGCGATTGCGTCAAGGTCTTCTTCGTCGATATCGTCAATGATTTCTATGTTCTGAGTCTCAATGGTATCGTAAAGCTTATCAAGCTCTTCGAGGTCAATATCAGACTCCATAATTGCGATATCAATTTCCTGAGTTGTCAAACGACCTGACTGTTTACCTTTTTCAATCAGGTTTTTGACAGTTTGTTTCTTGTCTACACCTTCCATTTTCTTTCTCCTATCTCCACATTATTTTTTAAACAATTTTAAGAAGGCTTCGTCAGAAGCTTCTGACGGATTAATAAAGTCAAGCTTTGTTGCCTCTTCTTTTATAACCGCAATACAATCTTCGCATTCTTTTATAGTATTGCTTATATTTTCACCACGATAAAGTCGGGTTATGTAACCCATTTCGTCGGGGGTAAAATCTGAATTAAATGCCGAAAGCTCAACGCTTGCACCGTTTTTTAAATTTTCTTCAAGAAATTTAAATAATCGTTTGTTAAAAGAAGTAAGAATTTCATCAGAGCTAATCATTTCAAAGATTTTGTCCGAAAAATCCTGATTGTTCAAAAGCGTTGAAATAAGAATGTCTTCTGCTTTTGCAGCACGAAGAAATTTACTTCTGTCTGTGTTAATCTTATCATCAAATCCCGAAGTGTGCTTCTGGACATTCTTGAAAACTTCTTTCCTCTCTCCCCTGTGACGCCTTCTTACAGCTGAGTTGACTTGCGATTTAATTGCATCTCTTGAAACGGAGAGCTCCTCTGACAGACGAGAAATGTATATATCTTTTTCAATCTCGTTGTCGATGCCAGAAAGAATTTTAACAACTTCATTCAAAAAGCCTACTTTTCCGTCGGTAGTCTGCAAATCGTAATTACCGCGAATACCTAAAATTTTAAATTCAATATCGTTAGATGCACCGTTGATCAGAGCTTCAAATCTTTCTCGTCCGTGTTTTTTTATAATTTCATCGGGATCTTTACCTCCGACTAAGCTGAGTACACGGACTTTTATATCCACTTCATTAAAAATTGAAATTGCTTTCTCCGTTGCAGCTCTGCCTGCGGCATCTGAATCGTAAGAAAGAATAACCTCATCGGCATATCTTGAAATTAACCTTGCTTGTTCTCTGGTAAGTGCAGTACCAAGACAAGCTACGGCATTTGTGAATCCTGCCTGATGTAGAGATATGACATCCATGTAACCCTCGGCAAGAATGATTTTTCCGCCATTATCATTTTTAGCTTTATTCAAGGCAAAAACTGCATTACTTTTTTTGTATATAAGTGTGTCAGAAGTGTTGACATATTTCGGTTTTGAATCGTCAAGAACTCTGCCGCCGAAAGCGATAACATTACCTCTTAAATCTATAATCGGAATGATAATTCTGTTTCTGAAGTTATCATAATAATATGTCTTGCCGTTTTTTTCGCTCTTTTTGACCAGATTTGCCTCATAAAGTTCGGTAACACTGTATCCTTTTGAGGTCATGTGCTTTATAAGACTGTCCCATTTATCGGGAGCATATCCCAAACCGAAGCGGATTATTATACTCTGAGAAAGATTTCGACCGTTATAGTAATCCATCGCTATTTTTCCCTCATCGGTTTTTAAACAACTGTGGAAAAAACGGGCAGCTTCTTTATTAGCTTCAAGCAAACGACTCTTTTTTCTTGCGAGTGAATCATCGAAATTGTTTTCAGGCAATCTGATTCCGTGTTGCTCAGCAAGCATGGTGACCGCTTCGACATAGTCGAGATTTTCAGCTCGCATAAGGAATGAAACAATATCTCCTCCTGCACCGCATCCGAAGCAGTAAAAAGATTGACTTTCGGGATAGACAGTAAATGAGCCTGTTTTTTCGTTATGAAAAGGACATAAACCGACAAGAGTTCGCCCACGACGCTTAAGTGTAACATACGACGAAACAGTTGTCTCGATATCGGTTTTGAATTTTAGTTCCTGCAAAAAACTATCATCAAATCTCATACTGCCGATAAGCTATCCTTTCTTTTTAATCAAAATCAACCCAAAAACCGGGAACAAATAATCTGTTGAATGTATTTACGCAAAATCTGTCGGTCATACCTGCTATATAGTCGCAAGCAGCTCTTTCTATACCTTCCGAAAGAATGACAGAGCGAAGATGATCAGGCAACTCATCAGGATGTGTGATAAAATAGTTATACATCCATTCGAGCATTTTAATAACTTTTTTCTCTTCACTTTTGCATAAGGGATTTGTATACACATTGGAAAACATAAATTCATGAAGTCTGTCAAATGCCCAGGCAACATCTGCCTGCATTTTAATGGTTGTATCTGAATTAACTATTATTGAAGAAACAAGGGTGTTGATTCTCTTTGATTTAGTATCACCCAAAATATCGGTGTATTCAGTCGGAATATCATTTTCGGTAATGATATTTCCTCTGACAGCATCGTCGATATCATGATTGATATATGCGATTTTATCAGCGTATCGAATTATCATACCCTCGAGAGTTTCTGCTTCTTTGCCTCTGGTGTGACAAAGAATGCCGTCTTTAACCTCGTATGTAAGATTAAGACCTTGTCCGCCTTTTTCGAGTTTTTCAACAACACGAACGCTTTGTTCATAGTGGTTGAAGCCAAAGGTGTATAGTTCATTCAAAGCTCTTTCGCCAGCATGACCGAACGGTGTATGTCCGAGGTCGTGCCCGAGTGCAATAGCTTCTGTAAGGTCCTCGTTTAATCTCAATGCACGAGCAATTGTACGGGCAATCTGGGCGACCTCAAGAGTGTGTGTAAGCCTTGTTCTGTAGTGGTCACCCTCAGGAGATAGGAATACCTGTGTTTTGTGTTTAAGCCGTCTGAAAGAATTGCAGTGAATAATTCTGTCGCGATCCCTTTGGTATACCGTTCTGACAGAGCAGTCTTCTTCAGGTATCGCTCTGCCTTTTGATTTATCAGAAAAAGACGCATTTGGACTGAATGTTCTGTATTCACTCTCAATAGTCATTTCTCGTACATTTTTTTCCACAATTCATCACCCTTTACCTATATATACAACTAAAAATACGAAAATCCTCTTTTTAAAATTAAATTTCCATATATTCTTCTGATGTTATGTTGAAAGAGTAACGACCGTTGCTGGTATCAATAAGTCTTTCATTGAATTTTTCTGCGAGATTTTTCGGAAGATGGAGAATTACTTTAACATTATCCTCGTATACTGTATCAATAATTTTACCGCCGTTTTCGGGTATAAAGCTCGGAAGCTTACCGTAGAAACCGTAGTCACAGGTGATTTCACCGATAACACACAAAGACATTTTTATTATGTTTGCTGCTTCAAGGGCGATTTTTGCAGAATGCGAATATGCTCTGACAAGTCCGCCACCGCCAAGTAAAATTCCGCCGAAATATCTTGTGACAACAACAGCAACATCGGTTACATTTTCTTTTTCGAGGACATCAAGCGTAGGTATACCGGCAGTGCCTTGCGGTTCACCGTCATCAGAATATCGTTTGATTCCGCCGTTTCTCAGTATATAGGCGTAAACATTGTGTGTCGCATCCCAGTGTTTTGACTTAATTTTGGAAATGAAAGCAAGCGCCTCATCGGCGGTTTTTACCGGACAGGCATAACCGATGAAACGAGATTTTTTGACGATATATTCGTCAGCGGCTTCTTTTTTTACAGTTCTGTATTCCATGACACAATGAAAAAGGGACGATGCAAAAAAGCACCGTCCGCCAATCCTTTACTTGCTTTCCTGAAGGTTGAAACGCTTCTTGAAGCGGTCAACACGTCCGCCTGTATCAACAAGCTTCTGTTTTCCCGTGAAGAACGGGTGGCACTTTGAACAAATATCAACGCGCAAATCCTTTTTTGTAGAGGATGTTTCAATTACCTCTCCGCAAGCACATCTGATGGTTGTGGGTTCGTATTTGGGATGGATTCCCTCTTTCATTCTTGTCACCTCTTTCGGTTGCATAATAAGTCAAAATACTGAACATTGCGATTATACTATATAAATTCCGAAAATGCAAGTATTTTTTAATAAAAATTTTTTATTAGTTAAAAATATTTTCGGAGTGATGAAATGTTTTCTATTATTATTCGTACTTTTATATTATATATTTTTGTTGTTGCATCTGTCAGAATTATGGGTAAAAGGCAGATTGGTGAGCTGCAACCGACTGAACTTGTTATAACAATTCTGCTCTCTGAAGTTGCTTCAATTCCCATGGAGGACCCGGATATACCGATAGTATATTCGCTTCTTTCAGTTTTACTGCTTGTTTCTTTCGAAATAATAATATCAGTATTGAGCATGAAAAGCAACAGATTCAGAGGATTGATTCAGGGAAATTCAATAATTGTAATAAAGAACGGTAAGTTTGATCAGAAACAGATGAAACGATTGAGATTTACAGTCGATGATATTCTTGAATCATTAAGACAAAAAGATGTTTTTGATGTAAGTGAAGTTCAGTATGCAATTGTCGAAACAAACGGCAATCTAAGTGTGTTGCTGAAAAATGAAAATAAACCAGTTACGGTAAAAAACATGGGTTTGACAAAAAGTGAGTCGGGACTTCCCTGCCTTATAATCAGCGATGGAAGAATTTTAAAGAAAAATTTTAAAGATTGCGATATGACTGAAAAAAAGTTGAAGAAAATTCTAAAAAAACATAAGGCTACCGCTTCTGAAATACTGTTGATGACTTCAGATTTATACGGAAATATCAATCTTGTGAAGAAGGATTTGGGTATATGAAGAGAATTTTAGCGGCAATTTTAATTCTTGTTACGGCAATAACAATTTCATTTTCAGGCACGGTTGTTCTTGTTGAAAGACTTGATGATTTAAAAATGAAAGCAGAATTGATACTTCAAAATGAAAGTGAACCCAAAAATCTCTATGATGCATGGGTAAAATCAGAGAAAATATTTTCTTTGACCTTAAATGAGGATAAATACAAAAATTTGGCAAGGCACATATACCTCCTTAATTCTCTCGGCGGTGATGATTTAGAAAAGTCTTGCAGAGAAATTCTTTATGAAATTGAAGTTATTCGAGAAACTCAGCGTCTTTCTCTCGAAAATATTTTATAATTTACAATTTTTTTATAATCAAGGGTTGTAAAATTTTAAAAAATAGTATAAAATAAGTGTGTTATGGCTAAAAGTAGCCGTCAATACAGAAGTAAAGGATGAATAAAATGTCTAAAAACGACACAAACATCAGCATGGCTGAACAGTACCGAAAAGAAAGAAAGCAAAGAATTGCAAAAAATGCAAAGAAAGCTGCTAAAAAGAACGGCTCAGGTAATTCCGGCTCTTCAGAAATTTTAGCGAAGATTATAACTACAGTATTTGCGGTAGTTGTAGTTGGTTTTGTTTCTTATCTGCTTTTGAATAACTTTGGTGTATTTGAAAGAATGATTCCCGCTTGCGAAGTTGGCGGCACAACTATCAGTAAAGCTGAATATACATATCAGATTCGTTCGACTTATACACAGCTTTGCACCATGGCTGACCAGTATGCACAGTACTACGGCTCAAATATTTTAGGTTTTGATACTTCTAAGACACCCGAAGATCAGAAATACACTGCTGATGATGAAGCTCCCACTGATGAGGAAGCTGCAAAAGACTACGAAGGCGACAAATATGATACATGGATGGATTATATTGTCGACCAGGCAATTGTTGGTATTCAGGAAAGAATAGCACTTTGTGCTGAAGCAAAAGAAGCCGGCTTTGAACTTAGCGAAGAAGATCTTAAAGAAATTGACGACGCTATTGATGAGCTCGAGAAGAATGTTCTTGAATCTTCAACAGAAACAAACCCCATCTCACTTAAGGGTTATATTAAGAACACATACGGCAACGGCATGACACTCAAAATGTTCAAAAATCTTCAGATAGAAACAACTCTTGCTCAGAAGTATCAGGAGCACAAAAAGGAAGAACTCAAAGATTCGTACGCTGAATCTGACATTAAGGCTGCTTATGACAAAGATAAGGCAACTTATGATGTAGTTGACTACAGATCATATACAATTGCTTTCTCAGATAAGAAAGACGATACAAATAAAACTCTTACAAAGGCTGAAGCTAAAAAGCGTGCTGACGATTTTGTTGCTGCAATCACAGACGAAAAATCATTCAATAAGCTTGCTGACAAATATGCAAAGGCTGATGATGAAAAGAGCACAACTTATGAAGATGCTGATGCAACACTTACTAAAGGTGCAACAGGTGCAAACTTTGAATCAATGGATGAAAAAGGCACAGTTAAAAAATGGGTTTACGCTGACGGAAGAAAAGCCGGTGATGTAAAGGCATTTGAATTGGCATCAAGTTTCGTTATCGTTTATGTTGTAACTCCCGCTCATGAAACTTATGCTTATGATTCTCGTCATATCCTTGTTAAATTCGATGGTGAAACCGACGAAACAACAGGCGAAACAGCTACCCCGAAAGACTCAGATTGGAAAGCTCTCAAGGCTGAAGCTGACAAGATTTATAAAGAGTGGAAATCCGGTGAAGCTACAGAAGATTCATTTGCCGCTTTAGCTGATAAGTATTCAGACGATGGCAGAGATGAAGATGGAAATCTTAACACACCCGGTGGATTATACGAGGATACAGCACCCGGACAGTTTGTTGAAAGCTACGAAAAGTGGTGCCTTGCTCCTGAGCGTAAAGCCGGCGATGTCGGAATCGTAAAGGAAGATGGTTCTTATCAGGGTTATCACATTATCTACTTCAAAGGTTTAAATGATAAGCCTGTATGGGATGACACAATCCGCACAGAAAAAGCTAATGAGGATTATGATGAATATCACACCGATATTATTGATAACAAATATCAGTATAGTGTGAAGGATAGTGTGATCAAAGATTGCAGAAAAGACGCTTCTGACTTCTTCAGAGCTTATGTTGCACAATCCGCTGCAAGTTCTTACTCATATTAAAAGACTGACGCCGCAGAAATCTGCGGCGTTTGCTTTTCCCCTATTTACACTAAAGTCTTTTTGTGATAAAATTGCACAGAGGTGATTTTTTTGAGAAAAATTCTGTCACTACTTCTGATATTTACGGTAATTTTTACAGCGGGTGCTTGTTCGGATGAGGAAACAGATTATGATGAAATTAAACCCGAGTATAAAATTTCTGCTGCCGAGTTCTCGTATCAGCTCATAGCTACATACTCAAACCTATGTTCACTTGTGGAGAACTATATGAGTTCTTACGGTACAAATCCCCTTGGCTTTGACCCCAAGATTTCCCCTGAAAAACAGAAATATGTTGCTGAGAATGAATCACAAGAAACAAACAATAATTACAATACATGGATGGATTATATTATTGATACTGCGTACTGTGCTATTCAAGAACGAAAGGTTCTTTGCGACGAGGCAAGAGCTGAAGGTTTGAATCTTGATGAGAAGGATACAAAAAAGATTGACACTTTAATTGATGATATGATAAACAGATATAATTTAGATAAAAGCGGGATAAATGCTGAAGCTTTGCTTAATCAATGGTACGGTAACGAAATGACCGTTGAAATATTCAGAAAGATTCAGGAAGAAGCTATACTCTCTGAAAAATATGAAAAATTCAAAACTGATGAATTCTTTGATTCCTACTCTTATCAAGACCTTAAAGCAATCTATGAAAAAAACAAATCAAAATACGGTACTGTCGGAATAGCTGTTTACCCTCTTTCCTACACTTATGATAAGAAGGCTGACGCTAAGAAGAAGGCAGAAGCTATACTTTCACAAATGACTGATTTTAGTTCAGTTGAAAGAATAGTGAATAAAAATTCTGATGCAAAGAATTATGCTGCGGCTTTGGGTAGTGACCTTGATTATTATGATGCTGTCGGCAATCTGAAAAAATGGGCTTTTGACTCACAACGAAAAACCGGTGACAAAAAAGTTTTTGACGGCAGCGGAACATATTATGTGGTTTATATCACAAAACCTGTATACGATGCCTTTACTTACGATTCCAGACATATTTTGTTAATGGCTGATGATACCGAAAATGTAACAGACAGTACATGGCAATCACTTTCATCTGAAGCAGACAAAATTCTGAAAGAATGGGAAGTCGGTGAAAGAACCGAAGCGTCATTTGCTGAGTTGGCAGAAATATATTCTGAAGATACAGGAAGCAGAGATAATGGTGGTTTGTATAAAAATACCCGTCCTGACCTTTTTGTAGAAGAATATGAAAACTGGTGTCTGCAACCTGATCGAAAATATGGTGATGTTGATGTTGTAAAGACAGCCAATTCCCGTTATAAAGGGCTTCACATTATATACTTTATTTCTCAGAACGGAATGCCCGTTTGGGAGAGTGAATTAAGGTCTGAGAAGTCATCGGAAGATTATCAGAGGTTTTCTAACAGACTGTTTTCGTCAGAATGTTCTAAGTACACGATTGATAACAACATGATAAACACATCTGTTAATTCTTCACTTGAGAAAATAAGCAATTTAATTAAACAAACTAAAGATAAGTAAAAAAATAACCCACAGTTTTTGGTTTAACTGTGGGTTAAGCTATGTCATATTGAAGCATCGAATGCATCGGTTACCTTTGATTCAAAGGCGTCAGCTTGTAAAGAAGCAACGCCTTCAATTGTTGTACCTCCGGGAGAACAAACTTTATCAACAAGCTCCCACGGATGGTCTTTAGTGGCGGTAATGAGCTTTGCTGAACCTAAGAGGAGTTGTGAAGCAATTTTGTCAGCTTGTTCTGCAGGAATGCCGTTTTTAATTCCGGCTTTGCTCAAAGCATCGATAAAACAATATGTATATGCAGAAACTGAAGCTTCGAGCACATCATAAGCTTTCGGATTTCCCATAGGATAATTTTTCATTATTCTTCTTCTGCCTCGCTTACATCAGAAGTACAGTTCGGACATTTAACTGCTTCGATATCAATTTCAGATTTACAGAAAGGACACTTCTTAGTTGTGGGCGCAACTTCTTCAGCTACAGCTTCCTCTTTTTTGCCGATTGCAGTAACCTTGTTGATAAGTTTGACAAGCAAGAAAACAACGAAAGCCATTATCAGAAAATTGATAATCGCAGAAATGAAAACACCATAATTGAGAGTTGCAAGACCTGCAGCTTGAGCCTGAGCAAGAGTTTCAATGCCTTCGTGTTCCTTGAAGCTGAGAATGATAAACCAATTTGAAAAATCAAGACCGCCTGTTAATGTGCTGATAAGCGGCATAAATACATCATTGACCAATGAATTGATGATTGACTGGAATGCACCGCCGATGATAACACCGACTGCCAAATCAATGACATTACCTCTCTGAATAAACTGTTTGAATTCACCGATAAAACCATTCTTTTTCTTTTCTTTCATTTTTTATATCCCCCTTTGTTTTCTAAAATAGTATCATGAATAGTAAAAAAAATCAATACCGATATAAAAACTTTATTCGCTTGTTGAAAAAATATAAGATTTGTTGTATAATTTATAAAATTGACTTAAGAGGTGTTTCTATGTTGCTGACAATTGATATAGGAAATACAAATATTGTAATCGGTGTTTACGATTCCGATGAACTCTTGTTTATTTCAAGACTTGAAACGAACAAAAAAAGAACTGCTGACCAGTATTCTGTTGAAATCAGATCGATATTTGATTTGCACAATATGGATTCAACTAAAATCAACGGAGCAATTATCAGCAGTGTCGTGCCTGAAATAACATCAGCATTAAAATCTGCCATAGAATTTCTGTTCGGAATTACACCAATGATTGTCGGACCGGGCCTGAAAACAGGCATGAATATTTTAATTGACAATCCTGTTCAGGTAGGTTCCGATCTTGTTGCAGGTGCAGTTGCCGCAATAAATTTGTACCCTCTCCCCGCACTCGTAATTGACCTTGGTACAGCAACAAAAATTTCAGTTGTAAACGCACAAGGAGCTTTCTGCGGCGGCATAATAGCACCCGGTGTCTCAGTTTCTCTTGATGCTTTATCAAAAACTGCATCTCAGCTTCCTACAATTTCACTCGAAAATGTAGGAAATGCAATCGGTAAAAATACAATCGATTGTATGCGTTCGGGCATCGTCTACGGCACAGCTGCGATGCTTGACGGACTTTGCGATAAAATTGAGTCTGAACTCGGAACAGAAGTACAGACAGTAGTTGCTACGGGTGGTCTTGCAAAGGATATAGTGAAGCATTGCAAACGAGATTTGATTTTAAATGATAACCTCATAGTTTACGGACTAAAATGTTTGTTTGAGAAAAATTCAAAATAATTAGAAATCGGTGCATATCTCAGTCGATATGCACCGAAATTTTTATAAATTATTTCTCTGATAAAAGCTTTGCAAGCTCATCCATAAAGGTGTTGATATCCTTAAATTGGCGATAAACCGAAGCAAAACGAACATAAGCGACTTCGTCAATTCCTTTGAGTTTATCCATTGCAAGCTCACCGATATAGCCGGTTGTTACTTCCCTGTCAAGTGAATTTTGCAACTGAACTTCGATATCATTGACGGCTGCTTCGATTGTATCAATTGAAACGGGGCGTTTTTCGCAAGATTTCAGTAATCCGTTAAAAAGCTTATTTCTGTCGAAGAGCTCACGAGAACCGTCTTTTTTGACAAGTACAATAGGTACACTTTCGATTATCTCATAAGTTGTAAATCTTTTGCCGCATTTAATACATTCTCTGCGACGACGGATTTTTTCACCTTCGTCTGTAGGTCTGGAATCTATTACTTTGCTTTCTTCGTACGCACAAAAAGGACACTTCATAATATTTCCTCCGTTTCTTGTTATATGGACATTGTAACACTTTTAAATAATATTTGCAATACTTAAATCTTTGTGTTAGAATCTTATCGAGGTGATATTTCTATGAAAAAAACAATTTCTTTATTTTTAATGTTGATTTTTGTATTTTGTTTGTCGGGGTGCGACACCTTCAAGCATGCCGCAGATTCGTTCAAAACAGGTGAATCAACTCATCAACACAATAATCACGAAGATGATAAAACGGAAACTTCTGAAAATCTTAACTTTAAAGTTCATGACACAACTGTCGGTAAAAGTGAAGCTGAAACCGGGAGAGAAAGCGAAAACGATAACAATCACAAAACAACCACGATTAAAAGTTATACAACAAAGAAATCTGATGATCCTCAGTATCCTTATGTCGATGTCAATGACGGTGATACAACAAAATATGAGTGGCCAAACGAAGGCGTTGCTGCCGAAGTTCCTGAATTAAAATCAGGAACGATGAAAAAGCCTTTTGTTTCTAAAAGCACTTTCAGCGTATATTATGCTAATGTTGTTCCGGAAGAATTTGATGAATATTTGAAAACGCTCAAAAAAGATGGGTTTACCGTTGACGATACAGTTGATGATTATCTCTATATTGCAACTAAAGGAAATGTTAAAGTTGAATATTTCTATGACACCTCAAAGCTTGGTAACAACACCTTGAGTCTTGTAGCAATATATGTGGATTGAAAAATCGGTTAAATTTTAAAGGTGGATGCTTTCTGTGCATCCACCTTTTTTAATGTTAGTTTAATTTGCTTTTGATATCTTCTTCAGTATCTTTTTTGCCTTTTCTTTTTTTCTTGCCGGCTTTATCCTGAGCAGCAGCGATTCTGTCTTGCTTAGCCTGTTCAGCAGCTTCTTTAACCGCTTTCTTTTCCTGTTCAGCTTTTTCTGATGCGGTGTTGTTTGTGCTGATAGCCCAACGAGTAATTCTCATCTTATTGCGGTCTGCACCTGTTTCTATAACAAGGGAATCTTCCTTAATAGTAACAACTCTGCCCATTATTCCGCCGATTGTGGTGATTTCGTCACCAATCTGAATGTTGTTGCGAAGCTCTTCTTCGGCCTTCTGTTTTTTCTTCTGAGGTCTGATCATAAAGAAGTACATCAGTACAAACATAACCACCAAAAGAACAATTGTGGGAATTCCGCTACCACCTTGTGTATTCATATTTAATACCTCCAAAACTAAAATACCATGATATTATAACCTCTAATGTTAATAATTTCAAGTATAATTTGTAAATTAAATTCTTTTATCGTACAATTCTGTGTTTTTGGCTGCAAATTCATCGAAAATATCATTATCTATGGCATCACGGATATCCTGCATCAGCATATTATAGAAATATAAATTATGCAAAACTGAAAGTCTGAGAGCTAACATTTCTTTCGCCTTAAACAAATGTCTGATGTAGCTTCTTGAGAAATTCCTGCATACAGGACAATCGCACTCAGGGTCAATCGGTAACAAATCTTTCTCGTATTTGATATTGTTTATGTTGATAATACCTTGTTTCGTAAAGAGATGTCCGTGACGACCGTTTCTGCTCGGCATTACGCAGTCGAATAAATCTACTCCCCTGCTTACCGCTTCAATAATATTTCCGGGAGTGCCGACACCCATAAGGTATCTGGGTTTATCTGTCGGCATATACGGTTCAACCGCAGAAATTATTCTATACATATCCTCCTTAGGTTCACCGACCGCAAGACCGCCGATAGCATATCCGTCGAGGTCAAGTTCAACGATTTTCTGCATGTGCTCAATCCTTAAATCATCATAAACACAACCCTGATTTATTCCGAATAAGAGTTGATTTTTGTTGATTGTGTCATGGAGGGAATTGAGTCTTTCCATTTCGTCCTTACAACGATATAACCACCTCGTAGTTCGTTCGCAGGATTGCTTGGAATATTCATATTCCGATGGATTTTCAACACATTCATCAAATGCCATTGCTATTGTCGAGCCGAGGTTTGATTGAATCTGCATGCTTTCCTCGGGCCCCATAAATATCTTTCGACCGTCAATGTGTGATGAAAAGTTTACTCCCTCTTCTTTTATCTTGCGAAGTCCCGCAAGTGAGAAAACCTGAAAACCGCCGCTGTCGGTTAAAATCGGTCCGTTCCAGCGAGTGAACTCATGAAGACCTCCGAGTTCTTTTATTGTTTTATCACCTGTTCTGACATGTAAATGATAGGTGTTGCAAAGCTGAATCTGACAGTTCACATCTTTTAAATCGAGTGCTGATACACCGCCCTTGATAGCACCACAAGTTGCAACATTCATAAATGCAGGTGTCTGTGCAGTACCGTGTACGGTCTCAAATACACCTCGTCTGGCTTTTCCTTGCGTTTTAACTATTTTTATCATATTAAACCTCACTTAATAAACATCGCATCGCCGAAGCTGAAAAATCTGTATTTTTCAGAAACTGCAGTTTCATAAGCTTTCATTGTTTTTTTGTAACCGTAAAATGCTGATACAAGCATAATCAGTGTGCTTTCAGGCAAATGGAAATTTGTAATCAAAGCATCAATACATTTGAATTTGTACGGCGGATAGATAAAAATATCTGTCCAACCCTCACACGCAACAATATCATCATATTTTTTTGCTACCGACTCGAGTGTTCTGCAACAAGTTGTGCCTACCGCGATTACTCTGCCGCCGTTTGATTTTGTGGTTTTTATAATTTCTGCGGTTTCTTCAGGAACAAGGTAATGCTCAGAATGCATCTTGTGTTCTTCGATAACATCGGCTTTAACAGGTCTGAATGTACCGAGACCGACATGTAGAGTCACATAGCCGATTTTTACACCTTTTGCCTCTATCTCCTGTAACAATTCATGAGTGAAATGTAAACCGGCTGTAGGAGCTGCTGCTGAGCCTAATTCCTTTGAATAAACAGTCTGATATCTTTCTTTATCGTCGAGATGTTCTTTTATGTAGTGCGGCAACGGCATTTCGCCGACTTTATCCAAGACTTCATAGAAATTACCATTATAAGAAAACTTGACAACTCTGTTGCCGTTTTCTAAAACTTCTAAAACAGTACATTTTAAAATCCCGTCTCCGAAAGAAAACTTGTCACCCGGTCTGGCTTTTCTGCCCGGACCTGCAATGCACTCCCAAATATCAATATCTTTTTGGTTCAGAAGTAAAAACTCTACTCTTGCACCTGTTTCTTTAATTCCGTAAAGACGAGCAGGTAAAACTCTCGTGTTATTTAAAATGAGACAGTCGCCTTCTCTGAATTCATCGAGTATATCGGAAAAAACCTTGTGTTCTATGTCACAGTTTTCCTTGTTTAAAATCATCAATCTTGATGTATCTCTCTGTTCTAAAGGGTTTTGTGCTATTAAATTTTCAGGTAAATCGTAAAAAAATTCGCTTTTATTCATTTTTTATCCCCTAATATTGAAAAAAGTATTTGACTTGTAATACTACAAATGATAAAATAGAGTGTATTTTGTCAAAACTAATTATATTGCAAATCGTCAAACTTTGCAACAGGTTTTTTGGAGGTAAGTTGTATGAAAAAATATAATGTTGGTATCATCGGTGCTACAGGAATGGTTGGTCAGCGTTTTGCACTCTTGCTTGAGAATCATCCTTGGTTTGAAGTTAAGCTTCTTGCTGCAAGCCCGCGTTCTAAAGGAAAGACTTATGAAGAGGCAGTCGGTAAGCGTTGGTGTATGCCTTCTCCCATGCCCGAAAAAATGAAAAATATGATAATTAAAGATGCAACTGCTGATATTGATGAAATTGCATCATCTGTTGATTTTGTATTCTGTGCTGTTGATATGGCTAAGGACGAAATCAAGGCACTTGAAGAAGCTTATGCAAAGGCAGAATGCCCTGTTATTTCAAACAACAGTGCTAACCGTTTCACAAAAGATGTTCCGATGATTGTTCCTGAGCTCAATGCTGAACACTCTAAAATTATTGAATCGCAGAGAAAACGCCTCGGCACAAAGCGTGGTTTTATCGCAGTCAAATCAAACTGCTCACTTCAGAGCTATGTTCCCGCTTTGTTCCCTTTACATGATAAATTCGGTGTTAAAGATGTATTGGTATGCACATATCAGGCTATTTCAGGTGCAGGTAAAACCTTTGACACTTGGCCGGAAATGATAGATAATGTTATCCCCTACATCGGCGGTGAAGAAGAAAAATCAGAAAAAGAGCCCTTAAAGCTTTGGGGTAAAATTGAAGGTGACGAAATTGTTCCCGCAACATCACCCAAATTCACAGCACAGTGCTTGCGTGTTCCCGTATCAAACGGTCACATGGGTGCAGTTTTTGTAAGATTTGAAAATAAACCTTCGAAAGAAGAAATGCTTGAAATTTGGAAGAACTTCAAGGGTGAAGCTCAGAACCTTGATCTTCCCTCTGCTCCCAAGCAGTTCTTGAATTATTTCGAAGAGGATAATATGCCTCAGACTAAATTAAATCGTGATTTAGAGGGCGGTATGGCTATTTCCATCGGTCGTCTTCGTGAAGATACACAGTATGATTACAAATTTGTATGTCTTTCCCATAACACTCTCAGAGGTGCAGCAGGCGGTGCTGTTTTAATGGCAGAGCTTCTTTGCAAGCAGGGTTATATGGATTAAGGAAAGGAGTATTTTTCAATGAAAGAAACTGTTTTTACAGGTGCAGCAGTTGCGATTGTTACACCGATGAATCCCGACGGAAGTATAAATTACAATAAGTTAAAAGAAATTATTGAATTTCAGATTGCAAACCTTACAGACGCTATTGTTATCTGCGGTACAACCGGTGAAGGTTCTACACTTTCTCACCAGGAGCATGTTGATTGTATCGACTTTACTTGCAAGACAGTAGCAGGCAGAATCCCCGTTATTGCAGGTACAGGCAGCAATGACACAGAATACGCTCTTCAGTTATCAAAAGAAGCAGAAGCTTCAGGTGTTGATGCTTTCCTTATGGTAACACCCTATTACAATAAAACATCACAAAGCGGTCTTATAAGACACTTTACTTATCTTGCAGACAGACTTACAAAGCCGATAATTCTCTATGATGTACCGTCAAGAACCGGTATGTCAATCAAGCCTGAAACATATCTCGAGCTTTCAAAACACGAAAGAATTGTTGCTACAAAGGAAGCTTCAGGCAACATCTCCGAGGTTCTTAAAATCAAAGCACTCTGCGGCGATAACCTTGCTATCTATTCCGGCAACGATGATCAGATCGCCCCTATCATGGCTTGCGGCGGTAAAGGCGTTATTTCAGTTCTTTCCAACATTCTTCCCAGAGAAACACACGAAATGGCTATGAAGGGCTACAACGGCGATATTAAGGGCTGTCTTGATATGCAGATTAAATATCTTGATCTCTGCAATGATTTGTTCGTTGATGTTAACCCCATTCCCGTTAAGGAAGCTATGAATCTTATGAACTTCAATGTCGGTCCTTGTCGTATGCCTCTCGGTCCTATGAGCGATGCTGACAGAGCAGTTCTGATTAAAGCTTTAAAGAATCATTCTTTAGTTTAATTTTCACACAAGTTTAAAATCAAAGAGGTATAAAAATGGTTGATATCCTTTTATGCGGTTGCTTCGGTCACATGGGCAAGGTAATTACAGATTGTGTTGCAAACCGCGATGATTGCAGAATTGTTGCAGGTGTTGATATAAACACGGAAGAATCTGCATCTTTCCCGGTTTATAAATCTTGCGAAGATTTTGACGGAAAAGCTGATGTAATCATAGATTTTTCACATCCTAATGCATTAGCGGGTCTTTTGAGATATTCTTTAAAAAACAAATGCCCTGCAGTTATTTCAACAACAGGACTCAGCGATGAGCAGAAAAATGCTATAACAGAAGCTTCTAAAGATGTTCCCTTGTTTTTTTCGGGAAATATGTCACTTGGTATAAATCTTCTTCAGGAGCTTGCGTATAAAGCTGCAAAAGTTCTTGGTGACGGTTTTGATGTTGAAATCGTTGAAATGCATCACAATCAGAAGATTGATGCTCCGAGCGGTACAGCTTTGATGCTTGCGCACTCTGTTTCATCTGCGATGGAAGAACAACCCAAATATGAATACAATCGTCAGTCTAAACGCGAAAAGCGTACAAAGAACGAAATCGGTATTCATTCAGTTCGTGGCGGCACTATTGTCGGTGAGCATGAAATAATTTTCGCAGGTCGTGATGAGGTTATTAAACTTTCACATTCTGCAGCTTCAAAAGACATTTTCGCAGTTGGTGCAGTAAACGCTGCAATCTTTCTTTATGACAAGAAGCCCGGTCTTTATTCAATGCGTGATATCGTTGAAAGCATCTAATTTTAACCTTTTAACAGCGATTGTTCAAAATAGTTGAGCAATCGCTGATTTTTTTGTTGACAAATCGGTCTACATGATGTAGAATGTTATTGGTCGACACATTGTAGAATAGGAGTGATAAAAATGATTGATTATAAAATGGGTGTTATTGAAGCGAGATTTGCAGAAATAATATGGAAAAATGAACCGATTTCTTCAACAGAGCTTGTCAAAATCTGCGAACAGGAATTTAAATGGAAAAAATCAACCACATATACGGTATTAAAACGACTTTGCGATAAAGGTATATTCCGAAATATAAAAGGTGTTGTTACATCACTAATATCGAAATCTGAGCTAAACTCTTTACAAAGCGAGAAGTTTGTTGAAGAAACTTTTGAAGGCTCTCTCCCCGCTTTTTTAGCTGCCTTTACATCAAGAAAAAAACTAAGTAAACAAGAAATTAACGAAATACGACAGATGATTGATAACTACAAGGAGGATTAGTATGCAGGATATTTTTATTTCGCTACTTAATATGAGCATCACAGCTTCTTATTTAGTATTAGCTATAGTAATTCTTAGATTGATTTTTAGAAAAATACCAAAATTCTTCAATGTTATAATGTGGGCTTTAGTAGGTTTCAGACTTATATGTCCCTTTAGTTTTGAAAGTGTTTTAAGCTTAATTCCGAGCTCTGAAACTATTCCGAATGATTTTATATATAGCCGGTCTCCCGGGATTGAAACAAATCTTCCTGTTGTGGATTATGCGATAAATACTGCAATTGATGCAACTTTAAAACCTGATGTTACTGCAAGTACAAACCCATTACAGGTGGTAATGTTTATATCGTCTGTAATATGGATTGTCGGTATGGTCATTATGCTTCTTTATACTCTTTTCAGTTTCTTCAGAATAAAAAGAAAAGTTAAAGAAGCGGTCAGATCACACGATAATATATATCTTTGTGACAATGTTGCAACACCTTTCATTCTCGGAATAATAAAGCCACGGATTTATTTGCCGTCTGATATTCCTGAGGAAGAAGCCAAATATGTTGTAGCCCACGAAAAGGCACACATAAAAAGACTTGACCATATATGGAAACCACTCGGATTTTTGTTACTGACGGTTTATTGGTACAACCCGTTTTTGTGGATTGCATACATCTTACTTTGCCGTGATATTGAACTCGCCTGTGATGAAAAGGTTTTGAAAAGTATGGGCAACGAAATCAAAGTTGATTATTCCGAAACATTGTTAAATCTCGGAGTTTCTCGAAAATCTGTACTCGCCTGTCCCCTTGCTTTCGGTGAAGTAGGTGTAAAACAAAGGGTTAAATCTGTTCTCAACTACAAAAAGCCAACTCTATGGATTATAATAATCGCACTTATTTTAAGTGTTGTATTGTGTCTTTGTTTTATGACTAATCCAAGTCACATTGAATTATCAGAAACCAATCCTCAACTCGATAAAGCAATATCAGAAGCAATACTTGATATAAATGATGAAGACTTTTTCTCGGGTGTATGTGAATCAGAAGGACATATTGTTTTTGGTATTGATGTACACGGAAATAAATATACCGTTTACTTAAGAACACAGTATTGTACTTTTGATTTTGAGGACGGATATTTTATGATGCAAAGTGGACATTGCATTCCGGGAGTATTTTATTTTGAAAAAATAAATGACGATTATCGATTACTTGATCACGACTATGTTTCGGATGGTTCGCATTATTTTCCTTCAATAAAAAAACTTTTTCCCTATAAATATATTGACAGAGTATTAAGAAGTACAAAAAAAGACGAAAGACTTCTTTGGAATCAGTGTGTTGTGTATGCAGAAGCTTATCTGAAAGAAATCGGCAGAGAAGCTGAGATTGTTGACTATGGCGATGTTAACCATGTTCAATTTACAGATTTAGGTATTTCTGTTGATGTATTAAATACAATTCTCGGTCTGGGACTACCGTATAAATATGAAATCGGTAGTTTTGAAAAAGTAGAAGGTGGTACGAGATATATTTATAAAACTGCGTATTTGCAAGATAAAAACATTATTTTGTTTACTAAAGAAGTATATGATTCAAATGAAATTGTCGAAAGAATTGAAGTGAGTTCTTTAACAGGCGAAATCTTGAATGTGAGCTCACAACCGATAAAAAGTGAGTATTTTGATGCAAAAGTCCTTGAAGTTAATAATGGTACAGTACTTGTTGAGCCGTTTGAAGGTAGCAGTGAAAGAAAGTCTGCAAGTCGGATATGGGTATCGACAAAAACAACATCAAGTGTTCCTCCCCCGGATTTTTATGAAGGTCTGTATGTCAGGATAGTGTACGACGGAATGATTCAGGAAACATATCCTGCACAGATAAATAATGTATATGCAATTTATCTCTATGCTGATGTGAATTACAGAGGTGAAGATATTAAAGAATCTGAAACGACGACGAAAGCTGTAGTTTTGGAATAAAAGAAAAAAGACCTGAATTGCCAAACGGACAATTTAGGTCTTTGATATATGAATATACATATCTATAGGTCATTTCGTATTCTCCTTTGCAGTTCTGCAGGAAGCGATCAATAATCTGCGAATGTTACCACAAAGCTTCTCGATATATTGATATCAAGATTATATCGTAAATTGATGCATTTTTCAATGATATATCGCTGATGCGATATGATATACGGCGATGCCGTATGATATACTTGCTACGCAAGCATGATATAATATCCGTCACTTCATATGCCGGAGGCATATATCATCGCTCGTAGAGCAATATCATATCGGAGATATATCACCCGTTCCAAACGGAACGGATATCATTGTAAAAACCTCCTTTGTCCGATAGACAAAAGAGGTTTTTACATGGTGCTGGTGATCGGACTTGAACCGATACGGTGTTGCCACCGAGGGATTTTAAGTCCCTTGCGTCTGCCGATTTCGCCACACCAGCGAACGACATATATTATAATACCAAATCAGCATCTTGTCAAGATAAATTTAATAATAATTTTTATTTGCATAGTCAGAGAATATATGCTAAAATAGTTTTTATGGAGGCGAGTATTATGGATTATAAAAATAACGGCGGTTCTAAAGTAATTATCATCGGACTTACCGATACAGATGAAAAAGTTTGTGCTGCAAGCGGTCGTATTTCAACTCAACCCGGCAGTGCTATGGATATATGGGCGAAATCTCAGGACAAAGAGAAAAATGCAAATCTTATAAGTAAAGTTACCCGTTCAGGTCATAACTCGACCGTTGAACACGCGTATTATAACCTTGCATTTGAAAATGTTTCTGTTATGGTTGAGCAGTTTATGATTGAGTTCAGACTTGCATCTTTTACCGTTAAATCACGCAGATATGTTGATTTCAGCGAAGTCGGATATTATTCACCTGTTTTTGGTAACGAAGCCCTAAACAAAGAATTTAACGAACATATTGAATATTTATTTGCAGAATATCAGAATTTTGTTGATGCAGGCGTACCTAAAGAAGATGCTCGTTTTGTGCTCCCCTATTGTTTCAGAAGTAACTTCTTCTGCTCATTGAACGCCCGAGAATTACTTCATGTTTTACACGCAATGCTTCACGGCAGAGGCTCTGAATATAAAGAGATATACAATCTCGGTAAACAGTTAGCTGAACAGGTTGAAAAGCTCACACCGGGTGTAATGATTGATTTTGAAAACAGAAAACCCGCTTTGTCAGATAAAATCGACTTGAGCTTCATAGACCAAAAAGCTCCTGAATTCAAAGACGAAAATACAGAGCTTCTTGCATATACCCCCGATGCAGAAACAGTTATTGCAAAAAATGCGCTCATTACTGAAACTCAGCTTTCAGCCGATGAAATTGATAAACTCTTGTGTGATGAAGATGTTAAAAATAAGACAATTGAAGCTGTTATCAATTCTTCAAGACCGAGACCTTTGGAGGCGGCAAGCTTTACTTTCAGAATAAATAATGTTTCACTTGCAACAATAACTCATTTTGCAAGACACAGAATACAATCACTTTCTGTCCCCTCTCTTAAATATTCAAACAGAGAGAACTACATAATTCCTGATACAATCAGGGGAAATTCTGATTTGCTTGAAAAATATAAGCTGACATTTGAAAAAACAGCAGAACTCTATAAAAAGTTCATTTCTTCAAATATCAGCGAGGAAGATGCGGTTTATCTGCTCCTTGCAGGTAATACACTTGATCTCGTATTAACGATGAATGCAAGAGAATTGCTCTTATTCTTTAAATTAAGAACCTGCACGAGAGCACAGTGGGAAATTCAGATCTATGCAAACGAAATGCTTGCAAAGCTTCGTGAAATTTCTCCCCCAGTATTCAAACACTTCGGTCCGAGCTGTTATACAACCGGTAAATGTCCCGAGGGTAAGCTTACCTGCGGACGAGCATTGGAAATGCAAGAAAAATTCAAGCTCTGAGTCTTAACGAATTAAGAACAACACTTACTGACGATAACGACATTGCGGCGGCACCGATCATGGGACTTAACAAAACACCGCCCAAAGCATACAATAAGCCTGCCGCAATCGGTATTCCGATTGAATTATAGATAAACGCCCAAAACAGATTTTGTTTAATGATTTTGATAGTTTTCTTGCTTAAATCAATTGCCTTGCAAACTGTTCTGATATCATCATTCATCAAAACTATATCAGCAGACTCAATTGCAACATCGGAGCCTTGCTTTACCGCAATTCCGACATTTGCCAGAGTCAACGCAGGGGCATCATTTATGCCGTCGCCTACCATAGCGACGGTCTTTTTTTCGCCTTGCAGCTTACTGATTACTTCGACTTTTTCTTCAGGCAAAACTTCAGCATACACTTTATCAATCCCTGATTTTTCCGCAATTGCTTTTGCTGTTTTTTCATTATCTCCTGTAAGCATGATTGTCGATATTCCGCTGCTTTTTAGTCGGTCAATAACTTCTTTCGCATTGTCTTTAATAGTATCTGCTATTGCTATAATACCGCACAACCGATTATCGACAGCAACAAAAACGCAGGTGTTAGCTTCGTTTGAAAGAGAGTTGTAACTATCAGCCAAAGGTGTAATATCAACTTCCTTAGCGGTCATAAATTTTTCATTTCCGATAAAGACTGATTGAGAGTTAATTTCTGCGATAATTCCGTTACCTGTGACAGCTTCAAATGATTCACACTCAAGCTTTGGTGCAGATATTTTTTCAGAATAGTTAATTATTGCCTCTGCCAACGGATGTTCACTACCTGCTTCAGCTGCAGAAGCGATTGAAATTAAGTGTTTTTCGTCAAAACCCATTGCTATAACCTTGGTAACTTCAGGTTTCCCTTTTGTTATTGTACCGGTTTTATCAAAGACAACCGTATCAACCTTGTGCAAAATTTCGAGTGCCTCACCGCTTTTAATAAGGATTCCTTTTGAAGCACCGTTACCGGTTGCCGCAATAATTGCAGTCGGAGTTGCCAATCCTAATGCACATGGGCAAGCTATAACAAGGACAGATATAAATATATTTAACGAAAAGGAAAAATCTTTGCCTGCAAGTAACCATATTACAGATGATAAGAGTGCGATAGCAGCTACAGCGGGTACGAAAACGCCTGATATTTTGTCAGCTAATCTTGCTATCGGTGCTTTTGTATTTTGGGCTTCTTCAATAAGCTCAATTATTTTTGCAAGTGAGGATTCCTTTGCGGTTTTCTGTGCAACGGCAAGAACGCTTCCGTTTTTATTTGATGTACCGCTGTAAAGGTAATCGCCTTCACGCTTTTCAACAGGCATACTCTCGCCCGTAAGCATTGATTCATCAACTGAAGTTGTACCTGATTGTACGAGAGAATCGACAGGTATCGTCATACCCGGATAAATTCTTAAAATATCCCCTGTGACAACTTCGTCTGTCGGTATTGATGTTTCGACACCGTTTCTTATTACTGTTGCACTTTTTGGTGCTTTTTCCATCAAAGAAAAAATTGATTTAGAGGTTTTAATTTTACTGTTTCGTTCGAGTGTTTTTCCGATAAGAACAAAAGTGATAATTAGTCCGGCAGATTCAAAATATAATGAATGTGCCAGCTCAGCATTCCCCAAACCTATCATAACGGTTGTATAAACGCTATAAAGAAATGAACAGCTCGAGCCCAGAGCTACTAAGGTGTCCATGTTCGGATTGCCTGAAAAAAGTGCCTTTGTACCTTTAATGAAGAAATCCCTGCCGGATATAAGTATCGGGATTGTAAGGAACATTTGGATTAGAGCAAAAATAAGCGGATTAACCTTAGGAGTGATGGCCGACGGTAACGGCAGACCAAACATGCGCCCCATCGACACATAAAACAAAAGAACACCGAACACAACCGCCCAAATGAGTCTTGAGCGTATTGTGTTCTTTTGATTGACAACATTTTCTTTTGCGGTATCAAGATTGGTTTCCAATGGCTTGAAACCGGCTTTTTTTATTGCATTCTTGATATCAGATAATTTCAGTATCTCGTTGTCATATTGAACTACCGCCTTGTTGGTTGCAATATTGACAGTAGCATCTTTAACTCCGTCCAATCTCTTTATTGATCTTTCCACCGCCGCTGAGCAAGCCGCACAGGACATACCACCAACGGAAATTGTAATTTTTGTATCCATTTTAATCACCGTCTATATTATACCACCTATTCTTTTGATTTGTAAATAGGTTGTATTTGTTCTTTTTTTAACGCAAGCAGCATGGCATCATAGATATAATCAAATTCTGCCACTATGGAATTGGGCTTTGTTTTGCAATCGTCCTGCGACATCGGAACGAAAAAAATATTTTTTACATTCATGAGTATACCGATGTTTTTTGCTGATGCACCCAACGCATCGTTTGTTGATACTCCGATTAAGACCGGTTTTTGATTTCTGAGATGTGATTTCACCGCTAATGTCACGGGTGTATCAAAGATACCGTTCGCAAGCTTACCGAGTGTGTTTCCGGTACAAGGTGCTACTATCAATATGTCCAAGAGCTTTTTGGGTCCTATCGGTTCCGCTTCACTTATCGTTTTGATAACTTTGTTACCGCTTATTTTTTCAAGCTTTCTTATAAAATCATCAGCTTTTCCGAATCTTGTATCGGTTGAAGCAGCTTCATAGGACATTATCGGAATGATGTTGATATTCTTTTCAGACAGACTTTCTATCTGTTTGATGACTTTGTCAAAGGTGCAAAATGAACCGCACAAAGCAAAGCCTGCCGTTACACTCTTCACAAATTTTCCTCCTTTATTATATTGCAAATCGTTTCACAGATTATATAACCGGCGGTTTTTGGTGCAATTTTGCCCGGTAATGAGCCCGCAACAATTGACTTGAAACCTAACTCTCTTGCTGCTGAAAAATCAATTCCGTAAGGAGCTGATGCGATTTCGATTATCAAGCATGATTTCGGTAATGTTTTAAGAGTATTTTCTGTTATTACAATCGAAGGTACTGTATTTATAAGAATGTCAAAATTATTATCCGAATTGTTTAATTGTTCAAAATCAATCGTCTTACATGAAAGTGTCTGTGCAAAGGCTAAATCACTGATTTTTCTTGCACAGACGGTAACATCGGCACCGAGTGACAAAAACGACTTAACAATAGCCTTCGCAGTTTTTCCGAAACCTACAACAAGAACTTTACTCGAAAAAATCGTCGTGTTTGTGTTTTCGATAGCAAGTTTGATAACACCCTCAGCGGTAGGAATCGCATTTTTTATAGCTAATTCCTCTCTGCTTGAATAATCAAAAATACGCATTTTTTCGTCAAAAACAATTGCTTTGTTTCCTGCTAATCCTGCAAAAACAATATGCTGCTCTTGAAGGTCATTCAGAAGCATTTTGATTTCGGGTGACTTCTTTTGCGAGTTAATGGTTAAACCGTCTTTTGTGAGGGGCATAGGCAAAATTACAGCATCTGCACTATTTAGTTCTTCTTTCAGATTACCGTCGGTATGTATCTTTGCAGAATATCCCCTTTGGTTTAATGCATCACATAAATATAGCTGCCTGTCATCTCCGCCAATAATCAGAAAGTTCATAATATTCTTTGTCATAATATCACCTGTAAAATATGTCTTCAAAAACATTTTATGTTTAGACTTTTAAGAATGTTAAATAAAAATATTTACATTTATTTGGATATATAATATAATATTTGATTGAGGTGATACTTGTGAATAACATCGACTCAGTATTAAAAAATGCTAAAACTATACACTTTATCGGAATCGGAGGCTCAGGCATGTGCCCCCTTGCTGAAATTTTGCATCACGAGGGCTACACATTGACCGGTTCTGACAATAATTATACCGACACATTACAGCGAATAATGGATCTCGGCATCGAAGTTACAATGGGACAGTCTGCGGATAATATTAAAAACCCCGATATGATTGTTTATACTGCAGCTTTATTGCCTGATAACCCTGAGCTATGTGCAGCAAAAGCTTCAGGTATACCGACATTTGAACGCTCTAAGCTTTTCGGGGCAATTACACGAATGTATGATAATGCTATTTGCGTTTGCGGTACCCACGGAAAAACTACTGTTACTTCAATGATTACACAGATTTTGTATCTTTCAGATAAAGATCCCTCTGCGGTAATCGGTGGTACATTACCTCTTATCGGTGCACACGGTATTGTGGGTAAGAGTGAAAATATTGTATGTGAAGCATGTGAATTTGTAGATACTTTTCTTGATTTATCCCCTGATGTTTCGGTCATTTTGAATATTGACGAGGATCATCTTGACTACTTCAAGACACTCGATAATATTATCAAATCCTTCAGAAAGTTTGCAAAACTTACAAGAAAGAAATTGATTGTTAACGGTGATGATGCAAATTCAATGAAGGCGGTTGAAGGTCTTGATGTGCCGATAATTACTTTTGGTACTTCTGATAAATGCGACTACTATGCAACTGATATCACTCTCGAACGAGGTGCGTTCCCGAAATATAAGGTTAATTATAAGGGAGAAAATTACGGATATATTCAGTTGGGTGTACCCGGTATCCATAATGTTCTTAATTCGCTTTCGGCTATTGCTGCGGGTATCGATGCAGGTGCAACACCTGAGCAATGCATTGCAGCACTTGAAAAATTCACAGGTGCAGGCAGAAGATTCGAAGTGCTTGATAAATGCAACGGAATTACAATTGCCGATGACTATGCACATCATCCTGCAGAGCTGAGAGTTACTCTTGAAGCTACAATGAAAATGGGATATAAGAATGTCTGGGCGATTTTTCAGCCTTTCACCTACTCAAGAACCGCAATTCTTTTTGATGATTTTGTTGATGTTCTCAAAATACCCGACAAGCTTGTTATGAGTGAAATTATGGGTTCTCGCGAAGTCAACACTTACGATATTTATACAAGTCAGCTCGCAGAAAAAATCCCCGGTAGTGTATGGTTTAACACATTCGAGGAAATTGTTGACTTCGTTTATAAAAACGCATCAGACGGCGACCTTGTAATTACTCTTGGATGCGGCGATATTTATAAGGCAGCTAAACTTCTTATTAAAAAATATAAGGGTGAATAAAATGAAATATAATTTGATGAACACGAATTATGCGAATTTCAAGATTTTTGAGAAGAACAAACTTACTCCTCGTGCGTATTTTATTCCTTTCAAGGCGTTTGAATCGCTTCGCTCAACAGATGTTTTAACAGAGAGATATTCGAGTGATTTCGTTAAAGTGCTTTCCGGTGATTGGGATTTTAAGTACTACTCAAAACATTCAGAAATTCCTGAAGTTTTTGATACTGATAAAATCAATTTTGATAAGATAACCGTACCTTCGACATGGCAAAGAACAGGTTACGAAAATCCTTGTTATATCAATACAAGATATGAATTTATGAATCTCAAGCCTGAACTCAATAAAATACCTGAGGATTGCCCTGTCGGTGTATACAGAAAAATATATACTGTTGACTCCCCTGCCGCCAACACAATTATAACTTTTTTAGGAGTTATATCTTCACTTGATTTGTATGTAAACGGTGAATATGTCGCTTATAGTGAGGGTGCACATAACTCCGCTGAGTTTGATATTACCGATAAAATTGTGCCCGGCGAAAATGAAATTATAGCAGTTGTCAGCAAATGGTCAACGGGAACATATCTTGAATGTCAGGATATGTTCCGTGAAAACGGCATTTTCAGAGATGTTCTGATCACAGAAAACCCTGAAACTTATATCTATGATTGTGAGTTTAAAACCGTTAAGAAAGATAACGGTTATGACCTCGATGTAACTGTTGACATCAAGGGTGATACTAACAACACTTCTTTGGAATTATATCTTGAAAAAGACGGCAAAGTTCATTGCATGACAACAAGCAACTATTGTGATATTTCACTAAAAAACTTAATTGTTGATGAGTGGAATGCTGAGATCCCGACTATTTATGAGGCTTATCTTGTTTTGAAAAAAGACGGAGAGATTATTCAAATTATAAGAAATTATACGGGATTTAAAAACATTCAGATAATTGGTGAGATTTTCTATTTCAACGGCAAAAAAATTAAATTCAAAGGCGTAAATCATCATGACACACACCCTAAAAAAGGTTATTGTATGAACGCGGATGAATTGCTGCTTGATATCAGATTGATGAAGGAATTTAATATCAACACAGTGAGAACATCGCATTATCCTCCTGACCCGATATTTTTGACTTTATGTGACATTTACGGTTTGTATGTCATTGATGAAGCTGACATTGAAACACATGGTGCAGGTGAATTGTTTGGCAATAATCAGACATTCAGTCACAACAAAGCCTGGGTAAAGCATTATGTTGACAGAGTTTCAAGAATGTATTACCGCGACAGAAATCATCCCTCTATCACAATGTGGTCATTAGGAAATGAGGCGAGCGGATATCTCGGTCAGGATGCAAGTTATACCTTCTTACATAAAATCTGCCCCGAGATTCCTGTTCATTACGAAGGTGTTGCTCACACAGACCGACACAATTATGATGTTATTTCAAGAATGTATACTCACCCTGATACAGTTGCGGAAATCGGTGAGCATAACGCCGGTGTTGATTACATGGGCAGACCTTTCTTCCTTTGTGAATACGCACACGCAATGGGTGTCGGACCCGGCTCACTTCAGGAATATGTTGATTCGTTCTATAAATACGATAATGTTTCAGGCGGTTGTATCTGGGAATGGGCAGACCATGCTTCATATTACGGTAACGGTGTAAATGAGTTCTGCTACGGTGGCGACCACGGCGAGGAAATCCATGACGGCAACTTCTGTCAGGACGGTCTTTTTTACCCCGACAGAAAACCGCATACCGGTGCATTTAATGTTAAAGTTATCTACAGACCGATAATAGCTGAACATCTCGGTGAAAACAGGTTTAAATTTATTAACACAAACAGATTCCGTGAATCATCATACCTTGATATTGTTTGGACGCTTAACAAAAACGGACAAGCAATTAAAAGCGGTAATTTAAAGTTATCAATTCAACCCGAAGAAGAATTAACCGTCTCATTACCGATAAAATATGGTACGGATTGCGATTACCATCTCAACATCACATATTATGACAATGAGTTTGAGGTTGCCACAGAACAAATATCACTTAACGAAACTCTTTATGCTGTTAAAGTTGAAAACGGACACGGCATTACAACAGAAGAAGATGATGAAAGTATAAAAATAACCTTTGATAACGGTCATCTGTTGTTTAACAAGTTTTCAGGCAATCTTGAAGAATATAATTTCAGCGGAGCTGAATTTATAAAAAAAGACCCCGTATGCGGAGTTAAAGGATTTAATCCTAACATTTTCCGTGCTTTGCTTGACAACGACTCTCGTTTTGGCACCGGCTGGCTTTTAATGGGATATGATTGCAGCACTACGAAGCTTTCAGATATTTCGGTATGTAAAACTGATTCCTCCGTTACCGTCGCAACAAAGCAAAACATTATCGCTAACGATACAGATGTTTTTTCTGTTACAATCGAATACAATGTTTCGGCAAACGGCGTGATTGATGTTAAATGCAATCTTGATGTACTCGATGAAGACTCCATGATATCGGAACTTCCCAGATTCGGTCTGAGGCTCGAGATGCCGTCGGAATATAATCAGGTTGAATATTACGGCAGAGGTGAAAAAGAAGCTCTCAATGATTTCAAAGCACATTCCTATGTCGGTATTTACAAATCAACAGTAGCTGAAATGCATGAGCCTTACTGCAGACCTCAGGATAATTCGAACCATTGTGATACGAGATATTTATCTGTTAAGAACGACAACGGTGCAGGACTTATGTTCCTTGCTACTGAAAACTTCTTCAGCTTCAATATCCATAATTATACTCAGGAGCTCTTGCAAAAAGCACGGCATCGTGAAGATATTATCAATGAAAACACAACGGCAATTTGCATTGACGGCTATTACAGAGGAACCGGAACTGCAAGCTGTGGTCCGTTAACACTCGACTGCTATTGCTTACCTGAGGAAGAAAATCTTTCGTATGCTTTCAGGATAATACCGTTGAATTAAGCATAAAAACAGCAGCATTTGATTTTTTTCAAATGCTGCTGAATTCTTATTGTTTGAGAGAATAATTGATATTATTAACAATTGCATAATCCATAGCGGTTGATTGGTCGATTACCGTAAACCTCATCAAATCTGATTTGCCACCGTGCAGAAATGAATCTTTTCCGAAAACAATTGTCAGTGAATCAAATGCTACTGAGGTTAAATTCGGACAATATGAAAATGCATATTTTCCGATTTTTCTGACTGTAGAAGGTATTGTTACTTTAGTGACAGTAGAGTTTTTTGCAAACGCGTAGTCAGATAAAGCCAGAACAGGCAATCCGTTTATGCTTTGAGGAATTTCATAGTTGCTGAGATTTATAGATGCTCCTTTGATTGTAAGACCGTTGAGATATGGCTCAGTAATATAAATTTTGCTTGGGTCGCTGACATTTTCAATTCCCGGGGCAACTGTGCTTTCGTTTGTTTTTGTAGTTTCGCTTTCTCCGGCTTTGAGTCTGTATTTGTAATCGTTATCCTTGCAGTATCTGTACGCTTCCGATAATTGAGAACATTCAATCAAAATATTAGGACAATTTCCGAAAATGTAACGACCAAAATTAGTTATGGTTGACGGAAGAACAATGTATGAGAGTGCAGGACAGTCGTAAAACGCCTGGTCGCCGATCGAGCGAAGATTATCAGTGAGTATTACCGAGGAAAGCTTAGAGCAACTTGCGAAAGCCTGTGCTCCGATTTCGATGACAGACGATTGGAATGTAACGGTCTGCACCACAATACTCTGATGAAAAGCCATATCCCCTATTTTTGTAACTTTCTTTCCTTCAATTTCATTCGGAATGATAACAGAGGAATCTGAACCTATGTATTTCGTTATTATTGCATTACCGCCGTTGATTTCATACTCGAAGAGAGTTTTGTACTCAGGAATAGTTGTCGGCTGAGTGGTTGTTGTGGTGGTAGTTTCTTCAACAAAAGGAAAAATGTCATAAGCCTTAAAAGCAAAAACAATACAAGCTATCGATACAATAACAAGAAAAACGGAAAGGACGGCTACTTTTGCACTATTGTTGTTTTTTCTCTTTCGGGACTTAGGCGGTTGTCTTCTTGCCTCGGGTTTTACAGCGTATCTCATGGGGTCAACCTGCTGTTTTTCCTGCACGGATTTAAAAACCTGAGTTGTTTCGGTTGCCGGTTTTGTAGCGACTCTTACTGAATCGTCATTTGCTGACTTAGAACTTCTGAAATCATCTTTTGAATTTGAAAAAGTATCCAGTATAATCCCGCAGTTGGGGCATATCTGTTGACCTTGTTTTAAGTTATAACCACAGATTTTACAATTCATTGTTTTTCATAGCCTTTCTGATTGCTTATTTAAAAAAGAAATACAAATATATTATATAACAAAATCACAATTCGTCAAATACTTTTTTGACAAAAACCGCTAAAAGTTATTAAGAAATAAATTCCAACTATCAAACAAGGACAAGGAGTGATTTTCTCCTTATCCTTGTATTTATTCTGTCGCAGAATCTGCACTACTTGAATCATTCTCAATTATTGACCGATTTTCTTTTTCTGATTGTTGGCATAATTTCTTTTCTTTCTTTTTCCTTCCGAAATAATCTAACGCTTTTATAGACATAGAAAAACCTATCACCCATATAGCAGTCCCGGAAACTCTGATCAAAATACGAATTATCCATATATCAAATATGAAAGCTAACTCATGTAATAAAATTCCGACTACAAACATAATTATACCGATAACTAGTTTCTTTCGCATCGGATCACATTTTTTATGTACCATAAGAACACTCCCCCTCTTGTTGTATATGTGATGCACCGTACTTGATGGTTCCTCACTGATTCTATTATATCGCAAGAACCAATTCTTTTCAACAAGAAATTTTCAAACAAAAAACATCATACTTCTTTACTTTTAGATAAATCTGTTGTATCATTTATGCAAAGGAGTGATATTATGACTAATAAATTTGAACCCGTATTAAGATTTATGGTTGTTTCAGATGTTCATTATAAAGACGAACACACCATGGTGCGAGACCGTTTTGAAAAAGCAATTAAATGTGCTTACAGATATGCAGAAAGCTGCGATTATAAAAATCTCGATGCACTCTATGTTGTCGGAGATTTCGCAACAAGCGGTTCTGAAATTCAGATGAAAGCATTTAAAGAAACAATTGATAATAATGTAAAGCCGGGTACCGAAGTTACTTTGACGCTCGCAAGTCACGAATTCAGTCAGGCAAACGGCGGTGAAGAAGCCGCTTTAGAGAGATTTGACAGAATCTTCAATATGCCTCCTGATACTCATAAAGTTATCAACGGCTTCCATTTTATCGGAATCACAACGACAAACGGTTGCAGATTCAGCGATGAGAAGATCGCTTATGCTGCTGAAAGTCTTCGGGAAGCAGCAAACGATGATCCTAAGAAGCCGATTTTCTTCTTCCAGCATCCGCATATTACAAATACAGTTTACGGTAGTATTCTTTGGGGTGAAGATGAGCTCATACCTACACTTGTAAATTACCCGCAGGTAATTGATTTTTCAGGTCATTCACATGCCCCGATCAATGACCCGAGATCAATACATCAAAAACACTTTACATCAGTAGGTACAGGCACTCTTTATTATTTCGAGCTTGATGAATTTGACAAAATTTACGGCACAATTCCTCCTGACAAAGAAGAAGCTGCACAGATGCTCATAGTTGAAGCAGATAAAGATAACAGAGTAAGAATTTATACTTATGATGTTCTTACCGAAAACTTCTTTGCTCCGCCTTGGGAAATTGATGAGCCTTCAAACCCCGAATCCTTTAAGTACACAGACAAGCGTTATGTCACTGCAAAAGCACCCTACTTCCCTGCCAATTCAAAGCTTAATATTAACGACATAACCGATACAAGCTGTACCATAACATTTACTCAGGCTGAAGACGACCCGTATGTAAACGGATATGATATTTATGTTTACAGAAAAGCAGACAAAGTTTTAAGACGCAAGGTTTGCGTATGGTCTCACTATTATCTTTACAATATGCCCGAAACGGTTACTCAAGTAATAGATGACCTTGAAAGTAATACAGAATATGAAGTCAAAATCTATGCAAACAGTTTCTGGAAGACAGTTTCGAATGATTATCTGACAGCAGATTTCAAAACAAAATAGTACAGAAAAATCCCCGAGGTTCAATTGAACTTCGGGGATAGCTATTACATTGATTCGGGAACTGTAATCTTTAACATTTCAAGAATATTTTTGATTGTCTGTTTTACACAGATGCAAAGGTATATTCTTGCCTGCATCAGATCTTCGTCATCACATTGAACTCTGCAAGCGTTGTAGAACTTATGGAAAAGTGTTGCAAGCTCGATAACATATCTTGTGATTCTTGCAGGGTCATAGTATTTAGCAGCATTGATAATTTCGTTCGTAAGTGACGAAAGATGGCGTATAAGCTCTCTTTCTTCATCGGCTTTGAGCAACTTAAGATTATCTTCGGAGCAAGGTTTAATCTCAACATTTGCTTCCTCGAGTTTTCTTAAAATGCTGCATATTCTTGCATGAGCATACTGACAATAATAAACCGGATTCTTTGAGCTCTGCTCAACTGCAAGGTCAAGGTCAAATTCCATCTGCGATGCAGGTTCTCTCATGTTGAACAAGAATCTTGCAGCATCAACAGGAATTTCTTCAAGTAAATCAACAAGTGTGATTGCCTTACCGGTTCGTTTTGACATTCTTACAACTTCGCCGTTTCGTGTAAGTCTTACAAGCTGCATAAGAATAATGTCAAGTCTGTCACCGTCAAGTCCGATTGCATCAAGTGCACCCTTCATTCTTGCAACATGTCCATGGTGGTCTGCACCCCATACATCGATAGCTATATCAAAATTACGCACAGCAAGCTTATTTCTGTGATAAGCAATATCAGCGGCAAAATAAGTCGGGTTACCGTTTTGTCTTATGAGAACATCATCTTTTAACTCAAGTTTGTCAATTTCTTCTTGTGTTTTTCCTTGTGCAAGCAATCTCTTTGTGAGAACTTCGGAATTTTTGTACCAAAGGGCACCGTCTTTTTCGTAGGTAAGACCTTTCTCCGTAAGCAAAGCAACGGTATCTCTTACATCACCGCTGTTGTGCAATACACTTTCTCTGAACCAGGTATCATAATCAATTCTGTATTTACCGAGATTGTTCTGCATAGCTTCAATATTTTTAGGCAATGCAAAATCAACAAGTGCACTTCTGCGTTCTTCCTCGCTTACATCAATATACTTATCACCGTGAATTTCTGCAAACTCTTTTGCTCTTTCGAGTATATCTTCACCGTGATAGCTGTCTTCAGGTAATTCAATTGCATCTTCACCTTTAAATAACTGCTGATATCTTATATCAAGTGAAAGGGCAAATTTTTCAATCTGATTACCTGCGTCATTGATATAGAACTCTCGTTCAACATCATATCCTGCCACATCAAGCACAGCTGCAAGACAATCCCCCAAAGCACCGCCTCGGGCATTACCCATGTGCATAGGACCTGTGGGGTTAGCTGATACAAATTCAACATTTATTCTCTTACCCTTGCCGAAATCAGAATGACCGTAGTCAGCACCCTTTTTAAGTACATCTGAAAGAATAGCGGCATAATATGAATCACTTAAAAAGAAATTAAGGAATCCCGGACCTGCTACCTCACATCGTTCAAAATATGTGTTTTCGAGGTCAATAGCATTTTTTATAGCTTCTGCAATGTTTCTCGGTGCCGTTCTGAAAGCTTTTGCGTTTACCAAAGCTGCATTTGATGAAAAATCACCGTTTGCTTTATCTGCAGGAATTTCAATGATGAAATCTGCACTCTCAGCTTCGATAAGTTTGCCGTCAGCAACAGAAGTTTTTATTGCTTCAAGTATTATGTTTTTTAAATCGTCCTGAACTTTTTGTACTAACACTGACATTGTGAAAGTTCCTTCTTTCTGATTGTAATTTTTAATTCATTTTCCGAGGCAAAACCCGAATTAAAATCAATTGTATAATTAAATTGTAATTCTCCGCCTAATTCATCCACTTCCGAAACTACTTTCTTTGCGAATATACCCATCATAATCTCACCTGCAGGTGTGCTGTAAAAGCAGTTGTGCCGTTGATTTGGCTCTATAACAAGGCAAGAATTATATTTGCCTCTGCGGGTCAGAGTAACCTTTGTTTCATTCTCAACATGGATTTCAGTTTCACTTCCGGCAAGCTCTTCGTCCTGCTCGGCATAGACAACATAATAGTCCATACTGTTTCCCCAAAACTTACCCGTGGTAGTCAAAGTAGCACCCGAGGTGTCACCGTCCATTTTGTGAAAATCCGTAATTGAAATTATAACATCACTTTTCATTGTTTGCTCCATTTTTCGATAGCAAGAGTTAAAGCTTTATCTAATAAATCAGAATAGCTGATTCCGCTTGCTTCCATCATCTTAGGATACATGCTGATTGAAGTAAAGCCGGGGATTGTGTTAATTTCATTAAACATAACCTTACCGTCAGACTTTCTGACAAAGAAATCAACTCTTGAAATACCCGAACAGCCCAATCCGTCAAATACCTTTTTAGCCTGTTTCTGAACCTCTGCCAATTTTTCTTCAGGAAGCTTTGCCGGGATCGACAACTCGCTTGTACCTGTAACATATTTTGCATCAAAATCATAAAAATCATTACAGGGTGTAATACCGCCGACTACCGAGGCAAAAAGCTCATCGTTACCTAAAACGGCACATTCAACCTCAAAACCGTCAATATTTTCTTCAAAAACGACCTTGTTATCGTGTTCGAAAGCAAGGTCAATCGCTTTTTTGAGCATATCAATATCCGTAGCCTTTGTTATGCCGACAGAAGAACCGGCGTTCGCAGGCTTAACAAAAATCGGGAAACCAAGGTATTCAACTGTATCATTTATGAACTTTTCGGGATTCTTGTTATAAGAATACTTTTTGGTTGCAACCCACTTGGCCTGAGAAACTCCGAGATAATCGGCAACCATATTTGTATAAGCTTTATCCATTGATGCTGCCGAAGAAAGACTATCACAACCGACAAAAGGAATCTGTGCGAGCTGAAAAAGTCCTTGAATCGTTCCGTCTTCGCCGTTTTTACCGTGCAAAACAGGAAAAACAACATCTATATCAATGCGGTTAACGGTGCCGTCTTTTTCGAAAACAATAAGACCGCCGTTTTTGGCATCGGGAGAAATTATTGCAGGGCAACATAATTCATCAACAATCCAATTGTCATCAGGTAATAAATCTATATCACCGTTAAAACGAAGCCACTCACCTTCTTTTGTAATTCCGAGTAAAATTACATTATATTTTTCCTGAGGAATGTTTTTGATTACAGAATTGGCCGAGATTAAAGAAACATCATGCTCTGATGAAGCACCGCCAAAAATAACAAGAACATTTTTCACGCAAAAACCTCCAATATATTCAAAATAACATATCTTGCATATTCTATCACATATTTATGGCATTTTCAAGACGAAAAAATCGTATATTTAAATAAATTATAAAAAAACTCTTGACTTTTACTCTCAAGGTGGTTATAATATTAGAGCAGTCAAGAAAAGTGCATATCGCGGAGTAGAGCAGCTCGGTAGCTCGTCGGGCTCATAACCCGGAGGTCGCAGGTTCAAATCCTGTCTCCGCAACCAAATGAAAAGTCTTGAAAATCGTTGATATATCAATGGTTTCAAGACTTTTTCTCTTTTGCTTTTAAAACAAACATCTTGTAAATCAGGTTAAAAAAGTATATCAAATTTTAAAAAATGGGTGTCAGAATGGGTGTCAGAATATTTTTTATATTTACATAAATTATTTTTTATTAAGAGTTTGTTTCCTTAAGATAACGAAAAAGACACACAATATATATGAAAACAGCAATTAAAAGTAAAAAAAGGTATCAAACTTAATGCTTGATACCCTTAAATATTGTCCTGTAAGGCGTTTTTATTCTGTTTTAGTGAACCTGTTAATCAAACTTTCAAAAGCTTTTCCCAAGTGTTTAGACCGACTATGCCGTCTGCTGTCAGCTTGTTTTTCTTCTGAAATGCTACAACCGCATTATATGTATCCTTCCAAAACTTTCCATCAGATTCGATACCTAATTGTTTCTGCAAAAATTTTGTCAGGTTTTTCTTAGAGTATAAGCCTTTAATTAAAGGTTTCTTACAGATTGCCTTTTTTGCAACCGATTCACATTCAGAACCCCAAATGCCGTCAGCTCCGTATTCCGGGAATTTATAGCCGTCAGCAATTGCGGCTTTCTGCCATTCTTTGACTAAATTATTAGTCTTAGATGTTGTGTTAGCCTTAGAAGCTGTGGGGTTTGATGTTGTGGCAGGTTCAGTTGTTTCAGGTTTTTCAGCGGTCTTTTTCTTTGCACCTCTGACGGTCGCGACAGCTTTTGCGATTGCAACACCGCATTTCTTCTGACCCTCAGCCGTCTTGACTTTTGCAAGGTCTGAAGTTGTATCAATAAAGACTGTTTCAACGAGAACCGCAGGGGGATTTGTTTGTCTGACAATACCGAAGTAATCATTACCCGAAGATGTAAGCTTCACCTTGTCGCCGCCGTCATCTTTGCCATTGCTTCTCTGCTTAACTTCTAAGTCGGCAGAGATTTGCTTGCAAATCTGGTCTGCGTATTTTTTGCCCTTAGTGCTGTTCTTTGCATAATAGCACTCTGTACCTGTGCCGCCACCTGCGTTCAGATGAATTTCAGCAATAAAGTCATAGTTTGAAGCATTCACCTTCTTTATGCGGTCTGACAATGTTAAGTTGCCTTCGTAATTCATCAAATCAGCTTGTTCCGCATAGTTTGCGTTGTAATAGCTTTGTGCGTACTTTGCGATTTCTTTCGCAATGCGAAATTCGTGATATTTGCCACACTTGCTGACTGCACCACTGTCATAATTGCTACTGTTTGATTTTCCGTGTCCTACCAAAAAACAAATTTTGCTTGCCATTTCATTTACCTGCTTTCTTAAGTTTCTTTAAAAGCTTGTCCGCTTCGATTGCCGGTGTTGTGAAAGAGTTGTTTTTCCACCAAGCAATAAAGCTTGTAACACCTGCGAATATGTATGATACAAACGCGGATACTTCTTCATTGCTGAACGGGAGTACACCTTTTCCTGCAAATTCTAATCCCATATTGATAAATGAGATTATAAGTAATACTGTTCTGACGATTGTTCCTTTTTCGATTTTCATAATATCTATCCTTTCTATTTTTTGTGATATTCTTCAAGGTCTTCAATTCGATGATTCGCAGTCTTTATTTTTTCATCAATAACTTCTTCGTGTTTTTCGAGCTTATACACCCTTTCAATAACCTTGTTATGTTTTTCAACCTTTCCTTCAAGTTGCTCAATTCGATAGTTTGTTAATTTACTTGATGTAAGAATGCCACCGAATGTACCGCCAAGAGTGCCTATAAGGCTGATTATAGCAACAATTACAACATCACTCATTTAACCACCTCCCACTTTCAACCACCCTGCCGGGTGCTGCTCCGGGGTCCAGACATTTGCATCAATTGTTGATTGATGCAATTCATCTTTCCACCAACCAAATTCATCTTTTGAAAACGCTGTGCCCGCCGTTATCGTTTCAGGAATAATTCTGTAACCGTCCTTGTATGCTATATCTTCCCAAAGAATAGGTGCATTATCGGGATTGTTTGTCTCTGTGTCCCAAAGGTCAACTGCAGCACGCTTGAGTTGTCCGTTCCAGTTGATTCTGGTACCTGCTTTAATCAATTCTCCGTTGCCTGTCAACCCAACGAACAATTTAACAGCTTTACTTGCTTCAATATCATCAAGAGAAGAAACAGCGTTTTCAATAATTAATCTATACTGCCTTGCTTCGTCAACAATACTCATCCTTTTACCCCCATTAAGATGTCATAAGCCATTGCTTTTTCTTTATCTGTTACTGTTTCGGAATTAACACCTTTTTCATACAATAGGGAAAAATCATAATCAGGCGGAAAAGATAAATAAGTGTAATAGACTTTATCTTCAAGTAACGGTTCAACATATTCATCGTCAATGATATAATCGTCTTTTTTCCACATTTCAAAACCATCTGCCATTGTGACAATAACTCTGCCGTAACTGTCAATTTCAGCTTGGGCATTGAACAAGTTTTGTATTTCAATATCAGAATTTTTAACTTTTATCATCTTATCCCTCCGCTAAAACAAAATTATGAATCCAGTTAAGTGCGTTAATCCTGTCAAGATGTGTTTGGTCTATGCCTCTGCAATTTTCGTGTACTGTGATTGTTGGTGCAGTTTTCCCTGTCATATCAGCAAGGTTATCTATGATTCCGTGTCTACTTGCTTGAGTTAAACTTGAGCAATGTTGCAAATACAAGGTTGTTTTAATGCCATTGCCTGTCGTTAAGTCTTCCAAAGCCGTACAACCTACTAAACTGTTGGTGTGCATATATGAAACAACACCGAGTGTCAAAGTTTTTAGTGATGTATTATTTTGAAAAGAATAGTTTGAAACGTGTGACAATCTCGGAAAATAAGCCGTAACAATATTATTACAACCGCCAAATGCCCCCGTGCCAAATCTTGTCACGCAATTTCCACGGATATTGGTTATTTTCGGACACCTTGTAAAGCTGTAGTCTCCTATGGTTGTTACGCTGTCAGGTAACTCGGATATAGCTATGTTTGAGTGACTATTGAACATATTGGCACCGATACTTGTTATGTAGTCGGGTAACTCCGTCACGTCTTCGTTTTTTTCAATCAAAGCCTTTATAAAGCTTTCACCATCACCGCCGCCACCGCTTACTTTTTCTATGTTCTCCATAATTTTATATGTAGTAACAGGCTCCGAAACTTCTACTCCCTTTTCAGAGAGGTTTCTGATACCAAGGTTGTTTGCTACAGTAATCTGTTCATTAATATCCTCAAACGTAGTCATTCTTCAGGACCTCCTATAAGCTCAGATATTTGGTCAAGACCATTTTCAAGGACGGTCATTCTTCCGTCGAGAGAGTTATACATCTCAAGAATTTCTTCTGTATCTCCGGGATCTCCCTTTTCACCCTTTTCGCCTTTCTCTCCGGGTTCTCCTTTGTCACCTTTTTCACCTTTGAGATCTGCCGAAGATGTGCCGCTTGCAGATGTGACTGTGAGGATCGTTCCGTTCCAAGAGTGAGTGCAAGGTATACCGTCTGCTCCCTTTTCTCCGGGATCGCCCTTATCACCTTTTTCTCCTTTATCTCCCTTTGCACCTACATCGCCTTTATCACCTTTTTCGCCTTTTTCACCCTTGATGGCCAATATATCATAGATATTTCCGTCTTTATCTCTGACTTTTAAAACGCTCATATATTACCTCTCTCAATTATCTTCAAATGCAAACGAATTGATAATGACACTCGAATACAGTTCTGCCATCTTCTTTGCACCTGCTTCATTCGGATGGAGACCGTCATACAAGTATTTACCCTCACCGTTTAAGACTTCGTTTTCTCTTATTATTCCTGACTGATATTCCGCATCTATAACTATAAAGTTATATCTGTTTGCCATTTTTATTATTGCATTTCGCAACGATTCAGGCTGTTCTCTTGAAGCTCTCTGTATCGGAGTTGCGACAAAACACTTTGCATCGGGATATTTTGTTCTTATGGTCCACATTGCATATCTTATTGCTTGATGGAGCTTTGTTCTGTCGAGTGCTTCTAATGTTTCAACCGCCATTGCATCATCGTATGCACCGTCTGTATCTGTTACAGCTCCGTCGTTAGTCCCCAATGAAAGGACTATGATATCAGCTGCATCGTTCGTTGTATCAGACATTGCCAAAGTTATCTGATTTGATAACCACTGGCGGCCCGTTGTAGCTTCTACATCCCGATAAGAAGCTCCGCTTTTTGCATAATTTTTAAATTTGGTTGTATCCAACATATCTTGTGCGAATGTGGGCCAATTAACTCTTGTTGCTTCTGTATAACCTGAACCATCTTCATTCATTGTTCCTGTTTCGGTGATACTGTCACCAAATATGAGCAGTTGCTTGTCTTTTGTCGTTTTTTCAACTTTGCCTAATAATGAAGATGTGGGTTCGTGGTACTCTTTGTAATCCTGGTATCCGTTGAAAGTTACCATAACTTGTGAGTAATCCAGTGTTTCAAGAAGAGTGTTATTAGTTATTCTCTGATAGGGACAGAAGGCTATGTATGCGGCTTCAGAATTATTGATAACTGCAGAGTACTGTGTTACTTCACGAGCTATATTAGGTTCTATCAGACCGATAAAACCTAAATCTTTATCAAACATTGCAATTCTCTTTGCGGTTCCGTCATCTGATGTATAGGACGGTAAATTGTTAATATATACGGTTTTTCCGTTTGTTACCGGAATATAGTCCGATACAACACTTCCCTGCTCCGCTATGATTCCGTTTATACTATGGATTTCATATCCGACCCTTACAGTATCTTTATTAAAATGATTGTCTCCGTCCTGCAGTTCTGCTTCACCGGTTAATGCTTTTATACTTTCTGTCACAAATTCTTCGGTAGCATATCCGCTTAAATCCATTGTTTCTTCGGGGGTGTTCCATTTATCAATATCTTCTGCAGTAATATCTCTGACTACATCAGGAACGCTCGTGTCTTTTATGTCGTGTACTGTACCGTTAACTTTAATTTTATCAATCATAAACTTAATACTCCTTCTTCTACTTTTGCATTGCTGTTCATACCGAAAACAAGTGTGTTATCTTCGACCTCTGCCGAAAAACCTGCAGATCCGAAACCGCCTATCAAATCTTTAACAATGCTTTTGATATATTCCTCTGAAGATTCACCATCAGGGTCTATCTGAACATTGTAACCCTCGGGCATTTCGCCGCTTCCGATGTAGACACCCGAATCGCCTTTTTCACCCGGGTCACCCTTTTCACCTTTAAATTCACCGTGTTCAAGTTTGTATTCTACCTCTCGGGTCTTTGCAATAAGACTTTCAACAAAGTTAACTTCATCTGACGATATTATTTCTTCACCGTTATACACTTTGGTGTCGACAAGAATGCTAAATCTCGGCGAAGTGATTTGTCTGCCGTCAATGTTATATAAGACGAACTCACATTCAGTTATTCCGATAATAGCTGTGGTTTGATCAGTTATTTCGTATATAATCTTGTTATCTGTAATAATACAATCGTTGTATATAAATTTTCCGTCGGGTTTAATCGCAGTAAAATATGCAGAACAACCGTCTTCAATCTGATATGGCTTCCCGTCTTCCATGAGAGTTGCAATGATTGCTCTGTACGAATCAGTTCTTTTTACATTAAGGCAAGCCTGAGAACTCGTTTCGTATAAATCAAGTGATATTCTGTAAACAGATTCGCTCATTTGCTTTTTTCCTTTCATCTTTATAATTTTATGGTAACACAAAAGGAGGGGTATCCAAACCCCTCCTAATTGTTGTCGGCTATTCTTCAAGCCATTTACTTATTTCTTTTTTCTTTCGTTCTCGAAATGCTTCTTTCTCTTCAGCTGTCATACCATCAGTAAGTATCATCTCATAAGCATTCAAAAGATAAGATTGCAGTCTCGCTCTTTCTGTATTCGACATTTCTTTGTAAATCGGCTTGAAATGCTTTGTTATCTGACCTGCAAGGTCGCTCTCGTCTACTCCGTTGGAAATATACTCATTGATGATTGTTCGCAAATCAATGCCTGTTTCAACTGCAGTATAGAAGTTACCGTATTTACTGTAACCGTCCCCGGAGCTATTTCCTGCGATATAATCCCACTCGCGAATATCCCAGTATACTTCGTCCTCGTCCTTGCCGGCATATTGAATTAAATACTGAGTAGCAGTATCACTGTCAATATCTCCGCTTATATAGTACTCCTTGACAGCTTTTGTTATCTTGCTTGCGACTTCGGACTCGTCACCGTCGTACAGCTCCAACACTCTTTCGATTTCTTCTTCATCACCGCTTACATAAGCATCAAAGACTTGTCTTTGTTTTGAGTCTTCCTTGCCGGTTATAGCTTCTCTGATTGCTCGCTTGAGACCTTCGGGTGTAGTGTCGGGACCGTTGATGGCAGTATTGATTACATTGTATACTCCTCTGAAATCACGCATTATATTCTTTACCGGCAAACCAAATATTGCCGCTATTGAACCTGCAAAATCCTCTGTCTTTCGATATATGCTTTTACTATCACTTGTAAGGTTGTTAAAAGAATCTATCACATCAGCAATAATCGACATATCACTACGCTCAACATCATATCCGTCTATCAAAGAAGCTATATCACTGAGATACGGAAAAAGATTAAGAGGATTCGTGCTATCTATCAATTGATTTATCAGAGAACCGATATATTTCTCTTGATATGTTTCGTCTTCATCATCATCTCGTCCTGCGTAAACCACAGCTGCTAACGCAGAGTTTATAATCATAGAAGTAATTACGCCTGTTATTGCTTTTCTTGCATATTTCCTGTTACCTCTTTTCCCTTGGATAATCGCATTGATAAGCATATTCTGATTGACTGTTGGTTCAGCTTTAAAAGCCGTTGCCATTTTTGCCGCTGTATCTTGAGAACGCATCATAGCACTTCTTGAAAGAACTGAATCATAGACTTGCGTCATAGAAATTATTTCTGTAAATCTTTCTCCGCAAGCTTTGAAAAATTCCTCCGAACCAGATTTGAAATTTTTCAATGTTTGTGTTTCTTTTTTGACCGCTTCCCAAATCCAACACCAAGTCATCTTGTCCATATATTCTGTTGGAGTAGAAAGAAAATCATCCAACTTACCCATAAACTTCCTTTTTCCGTTGACAACATTTCCGTTAATCCAATCAACAGTCGAACGGCTTGTATGAACATCGAACACACCCATTTCTTTGATTATAGCCACAGGAGCATATCTTTTTACTTCGTCCCAAATTTTCTGTGTCTTAACCGGTTTCGGTCTTGTTGAAAGCATATATTTCCAATCAATATACGCTGTTGCTCTGGCAAAAGCTGACGGCTGTTGAATTATAACGGATAGCGATGCCATCGTTGCAGCTTTTTTAAACTTGGAAATGCTTTTGTTCGAAATAGATGTTGTTGTGTCTTTTAATCTTGCACCCTTATTTAAATCGACAAGTAAACCTGAAATATAGTTTTGCGCTTGTTTGCCAAATGCATTCTGCAAATAACCTTTAATTGATTCTTTATCTGTTGCCATAGATGTCCTATAATTGAATACTTTGTTGAAATCTTCCAAAGGTAAAACAAAGCCGTGATACATTGCCATATCGTGTATGTGATTTCCCCATACATCAGAAAAATTTTGCAAAATAATCGGGTTGTCTGCCCCGGGTACAGTTCCTTTTGTAAAGCCTGAATTTTTTATCTTCAGTTCACCGGGAACTTTATTATTGATATACATATACTGCTGTGCAGACTTCAACGGGAAATAATGCTTTTCTTTGAAAAGTCTTATGCCGTACATCTGCAAAGATATTTCATTACCTTTTTCACCCATTACTCCGGAGAGATATTCCTGCATTTCATCAACATAGCCACGCTGTGCAGGAGTTAAGGTTTCCACTATTTCAAATAGCGTTTTTCGTCCAACTGCATACGGATTTGCGTCGTTGACTTTGTATTTTATCGGTACACCTGCTTTTGGTTTCTCTGTAACTTCAATACTGTCATCAAAAACAAAACCACCAATATCTAAATGCTCATCGGCCTGTTTTCTTTTTGAGTATGCATACAAAGACATCATTTGTTCAAGTGTAAGCTTAAATTTCTCTCCGTTGTTTGCTGTAAATTCGTGTGTCTTTTTGAAATCCCAGTCTTTAAAGCTATATCTTTTACGCATTTCTTCCGCAAAAACCTTTGCTTCTTCAACATCAACCGCCCAAACATCTTCACCTTTTCTAACATTATTGTAAAGCTGTTTGAGTGTATCTGAGCCGATAACCTCAAACGCATACGCAGGTTTAAGGTTATTCCAACCAAAAGATTTTATTTCATCGAGAAGAGCAAGTCTTTTTCCGCTTTTCGAAAAACCTCTTATTTCATCCATTACCTTGAGTGCTAATTCTTCTGAAGTAGCTTTCTTTAAAGCTATGAAATTTCTGTTGTGATCTCTTACTCTCGAAAGCACCATTTTATACATTCCGTGCACTGATTCCAATTGTTCAAGCGACATATCTTTAACAGGTGTGTTCCCCACCATATTTATAGTTGCCTCGATAACATTCTCAACAACTTCGTCATATATGTTTGCAACAGTAATATCGGGAGAATCTTTAATGCTGTGATAAGCTTTTTTAAATTCAGATAACTTCAATGAAATTGAACCTACTTGTCTGAAAAGTTCGTCTATACTTGTTTCATACGCTCTTATTTTCTTCGGATCAGTTTCGGAAGCTATAAGCTTGTCATATTGGGCAATTTCATTTGAAATTTCTTCCACATTAACATTGAACATTTTCAATGATGAAATAACTGTCGGTTTTAAAACATCTGCTATATGTTTCTTCTTGCTGTCAGCTTTAAGCATAGAATTAAGTGTTTCGATTACATTAAAAATCTTATGTCGTACTTCTGTTTTCTTTTTATTTTCTGTTGCTTTTCTTCGAGATTCTCTAAATGCTGCAGTTAAATTCTTTTCCTGTTCTTCAAGCCTTTTACTATGTTTCTGCTTCAGCTGCTTGATTTTTTCTTTGTGCTCGTTTTGTAGTTCTGTTACTTTGTTCTTGTGGTCTTCTTTAAGCTTTGCTATCGCTTGACCGTGTTTATATTTCAGCCTATTTATTTCAGCTTGCTTTCTGTCTGCAACTGTATGCAAGGTCGATACATTCCAATAACTGTCATACACTTCTGTTAAAAGCTCCTGAGCAATTAAATCTGCATCCGCTTCGTACTCTGCTAATGTGTTTTCTTCCACATTCTGCAGGGTATCAATCGCTTCCATAAGTGCAAACGGTTGGTCGTTTGAAGATATACCGGGATCAAAATACTGTGGGAACATCTCGGATAATTCCTGCCACTGTGTATCAAGGCTTATCCTTGCATCGTTCGACAGTGTTATTCTACCCATTGTCTTTTTGCGGAATTCGTTATAACTGCCGTATTTGTATGCAACTTCTTGTTGCTGTTCTTCATCAAGATATACTCTGCAGTTTCGGACAAAATTTAGAATATCTTGTGTTTCCTGTGTTCTTACCGGTTTGATATACACATTATTCTGCAACCAATTTACTGCCGGCATAGCTTTTTCTTTTATGCTATCCCATGTTATATCTTCTCCGCTTGCAATGTATCCATAGAAATTGTTGAGCAGAGGAACAAATTCAGACTTGTTTCCTCTTGCGTGAGATATTCTCATCAGGTGACCTGCCGCCGCTTCGATAGAGGTTTTTGTGAATTTTGTACCGCCTGTTACTGTTTTCTGAATTTTCAGCAGTTGTCTTAAATACTCATTATCCTCACGAAGTTTTGCGTTTTCTTTTTCAAGAATGGCATCAACTTTTTCTTTCTGCTCAAGATAGGCAGGATCTCTTTGGGAGTATTTTATTTCAGATTTTCCACTACTTCCTTTACTTTCTCCAAAGCTTCTTCTTCCGTCTTGCTCTTCTCCACTAAAGGAATAGCTTGTTTTGCCGCTTCTTCCTTCAAGTTCGGATCTATACTCCCGATAAGAAGCAAAATCTTGTTTCCTATATGTACAGAGTACTTCTTCTCCATAACAAGATTCAATAGACTCGAACGGTTGTGGTATTTGTTCATACTCATTTTTCAATATCCACCTTTCAATAGTGTTAGCAGTTTCTCTTTCTGTTGTTATCAATACAATTTTTGTAATTTCAGGATTATCGATATCGCCTCGAACATACATCAACATACCATATACTGTACCAGCATGTAATACAGTTTCTCCATTTGGAGTTATCGGAAATTTTTCATTATTGTGTTTATGCCCGGTATAATTTGAGAGAAGTGCTTCTCTTTCTGCCGGAGTTATTAAGCCTCCATAACTCGCCCAACCGAAATTATTGTATTGTTGTTCTGTGTATTTTTCATTTGAATATCTGCCAGAAAGTTTTGTTTCACTCTGCATATTATTATACTCTTTTTGCCCCTCAGAATCAAGATTTTCGGGGGAAGATTTATAGTTTTCACTTGCATCTTCAAGAGCATCTGCAAAGAGGTTTTGGAGTTCTTCGGCGGCATCTGCCATTTCAGCTACATACTTTGCTTCTTTGGAATCAGGCTTGAGTTTTGAGTATGCTGACTTGATTTTTGATGCAAGGTCATCAATAAAGCTTTTAATCTTTTCAAAGAGAGTCATATCCTTCTGTGCAAGCTTCTTGATAACCTTACCATCTGCAAGCATCTGCTCGCAGGAATCTGCAATTACTTCTTCATAAGCTTCGTCGTAACTAAGCTTTCTACCGTTTCGTTCCGCTTTATCCATCTGTTCACGAACAAGCTGATTGACAGGCACACCTTTTTTGCCGTACTGCTCCATAAGAAAGTCAGCAAGGGTTTGGAATTTTTCTTCTGACCATTGTTTTATGAAGTGTGTCAGCTCGTGTGATGCGGTAAAAAGAACGGTTCCCTCTGCATTTTGTCCTGCGTTAATATCGAGATATATTGTGCTTTCGGATGATTTGTAATAACCGTTCGGTGCTTCTTTTATCTCACCGTTTTCGTCCTTATAAACTCTTTTGCCGCTTTCATCCACATAAGAATCATATATTACAAATTTAACTCCTGTTGCTTTTGAAAGTGCTTCTACACCTTTGACCGATGTTTTCTGAATGTCGGTCATTTTCTTTTTTGTTGCATCAAACAGATATGTAACACTACCGGCCTTTTTATTTTCACCTCTGCTGATTTTGGTTTTTAAAAGCTCTTTTTTATTCTGCTTATCGTTTTCAATGCGTAACTTATTGGCAAGCTTACCTATGTCGTAGGCAGTTTTTCTCTGCACCGGGTCAAGAAGTAAAGCATAATCATCTTTTGCAAGCTCAGCAGTCGGCATATTGTATCTTCCATAAGCAAATGCGTGCTCCACACCTTTGATATATTTAGGTGCATCTAATGCTTTGGGGTCGTAATTCTCAATAAGCATCTTCGAAGCTTCAGGAGGAAGGCCCATATCAGCAACCGCTTCATATACAAGACCTTCGTCTTTGGAATTGAAGTCAAGGCTTCTGACATCAACATTTCTGCCGTTATCAAGTCTTACTTTTGTCTTGCCGCTTTCATCTGTAAGGATATCGGTTATCCTTACGGCTTCTTTAGTTCCCGCAAGAAATGTTTTGCCGCTTGTTGCTACAGGTGCGGACGGTAATTTTTCTTTCTGAATATCAAGGTCAGAATCATCTGCAACAACATTTTCGGACTGGGTAACTACTTCTTCAGGTGTTTCAACTGCATTCTTCTCCATTGCAACATCATACAGACGGCGGTATACATCGGCGTTTATTCTGTCTGTTCCGATTCTTTCTGCCCAATCGCTTGAGTAACCACCCGATTTTATGTTGTCTGCAGACATTTCATTTCTGATTCGGTCGGCATACTTACTGTTCTTTAATGCATTTTTCTCTCTGAGGGTTAAGGCTTCGCCCGTGAGTTCCTTTACAAGTCCTTTTGCCGCTTTTTCTAAATTGACATTCTGCGAATTCTCACCGAGTTCATTAAACCTTTTGACTACCGCTTTTTCAATTTTTGCTGCATCTGCTTTTTCGATAGTATATTCATTAGCAACAATCTGCCGTCTCGTCTGACCTTTGGAGAGAGTTTTCCCGGCATCAAGCTTTTTCTGATACTTGGTTGCCAATTTATTCGCAACTGTACCTTTTTCCAATTCAAGTCCCTCTGTGACAAGGTCCTGTTGGGTGATACCGTCCATATAGTAGTTCTTTGTAACTTGGTTGTTATACTGTGCATTGCGGATTGCTGTTGCTCCGCCTGCGTGTATACCACCCGATATTGCACCGCCTACAAAAGCTGATGCGGTATCTTGTGCCAGATGTTTTGTTGCTGTAGCTTTTGCTTCTTCTTCGGTGTATCCTTGGCTCATAAGGCTTTTAATCTCAAGCTGATATTTACTCTTGTCCTGCATTACAAGTCTATCAGCAAACTCGCTGAGAATGTTTGATGTGCTTTCTTCAAGTCCTTCTGCACCTGCTTGTTTCAGTATATTAGTTATGACTTCTTTTACCGTTATACCCTTTGTAAGTTTGAATAATCTCTCAATTCCGAGTGCTTCCGAAACTGCTTCAGCAAGGCCGACTAAGGTACCGTATTTAATAGCATCCCGATCTGATGATCCGCGTGCACGAGCGTCATCGATAGCCGATGCTGCTGCTTTGCCGAAATGAATCAAACCGGTTATAAACTTGCCACCCGGTAGTGCATTTAATGGAGCAAGTACTGCACTGTCCGTCGTCGACACAAACTGGCTGTATAAATCGCCCCAACCTTTTTCTCCTAAGGGCGTATCAATTGTGCCGAACTCGTTGAGTTTTGTACCGATTCCTTCTTGTACTGCTCCTGCATACTCTCCGGGAGAAACTTCTCCGTCTTCTGTAATTACACCTCTCGCCAACTGACCGTCGTATTTTGCGATAGTATCAGCAATTCCAAGAAAAGAAGTCGGTATAGAGCCTATAGTGTGCAATATCCCAGAGCCGACATTATCCGTTGCGGAAGCTTGAATTTCTTTGATTTTTGCATCTTTCTTTTCTTTATTTTTTTTATTGTTGACTTCTGTTGCATAGTCATACGCTTTTTGCGGATTATCGATGTAATATGCACCGAATCTGTTTTGCTCATCTTCAGTCCATTCATCTGTCGGCTTCATATAACTATCATCTTCTTTGAGACCACGGAGTATTTCGTTATTACCTTGACCTATAATCTCAAGGCCATTTCTCGGTGCATTTAAACCACTTATAATAGCATGATTATATGTTTCACCTCGCTGTGCCTGTTCTTCTCTTGCCGCTTTTTTATCCTTTTCTTTTTTATCTTGATCAGTAATATACTTCTCCCAACCTTTTGCCGCTTCACCCGAGTCAATTTTTGCTTGGATTTTCTTTTCTTCGTCCTGCTGTTCAAGATATTCTTTTAAGGCTGCATCGTAATCTTCTTGTGAGCTGTACTGTGACATTAAGTCTTCTTTGTCTTTGAATGCTTTATATACTTCGTTGTAATTACTATCGTACAGTTTTAAAGCTTCATCAAGAGATTTGTATGCATCTTCCCCGAGCTTGTCCTTGTTATAATTGATATATGCTCTGATGGTATCAGCTTTCATTCTTGTGCTATTTCCGCTTTTGTAAAAGTTCGCTGCAGAACCCTTGGCATCATCAACAGTCATATTATCAAATCTGCTCTGTGCATCTGTGAAATATGTCTCTGAGTCTTTCAGAAAGCTGTTTATGTAGTCGTTATCAACTTCATAAGTGTAATTTTCTTTTGATTCACTCCTGAGTTTCCATAATTCATCAACAGTTGGACGCTTTGTTTCTGCTTCAACTGATGACTTTTTGTTTCTTCTTTGTTCCCACAACTCATCAGCAGTAAGTCTTCCCATTTATTATCCTCCTCATCTTTCAATCAGAACCCATAATAATCAGCTAAATAATTAAATTCTCCTACATCCAACTTACCTGTCTCATACCAATTACTCAAGATAGTTTTAATGTAATCATTATTTGTACTTGCTCCTGCAGGCTTAGGTCCCATCTCTTGTCCTTTTTTTACTTGTTCTATGAATTTTTTGGTATTTTCTGTTGCACGGGCAGTTGTTTTACCGCTTGTATCACTTGCTGCTGCCACTTTTTGGGCATCAAGTTTCGCCATTTCTCTTTCGTGCTCTAAATTATTCGCTCTTCTGGTTTCAGCAAGCGATTCATTATACTGACGAACTTTTTCCTGATACTCTCTTTCTGCAAGTTCTCTATTTATTGCATCCTGCTCTGCACCGTAGCCGGCGTTATACGCATTCCAGTATTCAGCACTATCCATCTGCTGATTCTGATAGAATGTATCGCTCTCTCGATCATAGACATTGAAATAATTACCGCTATAATAGTCACGATCGGAAGCAAGCATATTATATTGGTCAAACCACTTGGAGTAATCTCTGCCCTCTGCATCAGAAAGAACATTATACTGATTTAGTAATTTGTCACCCTCCATATTGTATTTATCAAGTGCCAGCTGATACAGTTCCGGTACAATATCATTTAACTGCTGAAGATGTGCCTGGTATGCCTGGTTACCTGCAGTCGATGCGTATGAGTTGCCGTAACCACCGGTCATTGCTGCAGCTTGTCCCATTGTATCCATCATAGCAAGCTTGCCTTGTGTCATATACTTATCCTTGTACTGCTGATACAACGCATCCCCGTTAAGATCATAAGAAAACTCTTCACGATTAAGGATTGAATCAAGTGTGTTTTTAAGATATTGGTCATATTGCGATTCATACTTGCCGTAATTCTTCAAAGCACTTTCTGCAGCGTTTTTCTGACTTTCCGCATAGTTGGTTGCATCGTTACCTTTAAATCCACCCTCATACTTTGTTAAATCAATATTGGACCATTTGTTATTTATTGTTTGTTTAGCTGTAGAATTAGATTTTTTACTGCTCGAGTCGTTGCCATAAAGCTTTGAAAGTGTGTTGTTACCCGCAATACCATCAACAGAAAGTCCGTTTGCTTTCTGATATGCCTGTACTGCTTTCTTAGTTGCATTGCCGTATATTCCGTCCGCACCGCTTGAACCGACCGAGTATCCTGCACTTATGAGTGCGTTTTGCAGCTTTTTAACATCAGAACCGCTGCTTCCGTTTTTTAGTGTTGTATATGCCATTTATTATTCCTCCTATTCATCAATAAATCCTGCTACAATCAGCCTCAACGAATAAACCGTAGTATCGCTTGCAATTGCTTCGGGTGACAAAGTTTTTATAAATAAAGCGTTGAATGGTTCGGGTTCTTCCACACCCAACCTCATTATTCCGCAATCTGCAACCCACATATTACTTTCTTTGGAATTACCGGTACTGTATGCAGAAACGATATTAAACGGTGTTTCTATCGCGATAGTGTTCGACTTATATAACGCTCCAACTTTAGTATTACTGTCAACCTTTATTGCAAAATTACCGAACATAAGATACTGTCCGTTGTTCCATATTTTATAGTGCCATTTATTTGCAGGCCACGAAACACCAGTTTCAGGGTCCGGTGCTACTGCCGAATCAGTTTCATCGCAATATTTCGTTACTTGGTAAATTCCGTCTTCAACAACAAAACCGTTTACAATTTGATTATGCAAATAAAAATCCCAATCGTTTGCGATTTCGAACGATTTATCGTGAGTTGCGTATCCGCCAAAACATATCTTGTTACCTCCAAAATGATAATCTATTTTATCACTCGGAATTATTCTCGACTTAGCTTTGTTCGCTCCTGTTACATCATCCGATGCAACTATATCAATCAGATAACTCGTTGTCGTATCTTCAACAACATTTTCGAGATATACATCTGCAATATCACTTAAATTCTCGAATAATATCTCGCCACCTGTTTTTGGACTTCCGTCGGGATATCTGCATATATATCTGACTTGACAAAAATTCAGTTGCTCATCATTTACTATTATTTTGTTATAAACTCGCTTAACCTTAATATGTAAAAATGTTCCGTTATCTTTCGGATTGTGATTTTCATCGCATCGTTCACAGTCAATTATTACAACATCAGGTTTAGAATACGGACAGAAATCAATATATCTTTCTTCGGACTTTGTATTATTGTTAGAATCCCAAACTGCAGCTAAAACTCTGACTAATCCTGAAAAATTCAGATTTTTCGATGTGTATCTGAAATCATATTGCCCTGACGGTTGAACAACATTCTTTATTGCATACATTACTCCTCCAAAAGTGGCACCGTTGCTAAACTCGGGAGATATTTCAAAATGCACACGACTTATATTTTGAATATATATATCTTTGAATTTTAATGGCAAATCTCCGTTATCGGGCGTTACCGTAAGATTTACCGTAGGCAGCTCGCTCATAGACAATTTAATGCTCTTCTGAGTTGCCGTACCGACTTCTTTTGTGTACGAACTGTCTGAATATGTTCTTATTGTTGCTCTGATTCGACCCTCACCGTTGTTTTTAACAAATCGCGAATTAATCAGTTTTATTTCTTCAGCGTTAAAATTAAAATAGTTTTTGTTCTGTACTGTTGCCCTTTGACCTAATTTAATCTGCTTGATTAACTCAAAATCAAATTCCTCTAATGTTATATTGATTAAAGAATAATATTTATTGTTTTTTGGTGTGTAGGTAACACAAATCTTTCCTGTTATATATTCCGTTGAGCAAGTCAACGAATTAATTACAGTTGCATTCATTATTTAATCCCTCCTAACCACTTCCCGACAACTCCTCCGTTGCTGTCAATTTCATTCAGATAACCACCAAATTTAAGTGACATATTGATTGTAATGTTACCGATTTCAAGCGTTGAACCACTAATTTTTACAACAGGAACATCACTATTATCGCCGTAAAGCTCCACGCCTGCTGTTGTGTATCTTGCTGAACATTGTTCGGTATACATTCCGTCTTCGTTAATCTCCGTACCGTATTGTCCGACTTCCATTCCGTAAAGTGGCCAACCGTTAATCTCATCTACTTTTCCTATTTTAAGCCAGGCATTTGATTTTCTTAGTGTTGTGTATTCGGCTGATTCAATATCCTGGTCCTCACTCAAGACCATTTCCAATCCGAGAGAGGATTTTTTAAACGCTGCTTCTGTTTCCTGCTTATATGTACCAAACTCTGATTGTGCTACATAACTTCCTCTTAATCTGTCTGATATCTCCTGATAGAACGCATCGACTATCTCCGCATTTTTGATTATCAGACTTTTTATCGAATTAAATCTGCTTGTATCCTGATTAGATACTGAATTCGCACTACCGATTACAGAAGAAGAAACATTGGTCAATCCGACCCCTGATGTATTCTGTGACTGTCCGAAATCTATATTCCCCAAAGCAAAGTTGAGCTGTTCTACCAACTGATGAAGATAACTTCTTATCTGTACAAGCTGACCCGACTCTGACTTAGAGTCAATGTTAGGATACATAATATTTGTACTCATCAGACATCACTTCCTTCTTCAATAGTCTTTGTTATCGAATATATTTTAGCCTCTCCAATGCCCTCAAAACGGATTTTAAATGTATCGCACCTCTTTGGTCGAATGGGGATTGAAAAGCTGTTGAGGCTGTTTCCTGAGAATGTGAAGACCTGTTCCCAATTCTTTGAAGAGTTGTACTGTATAAAGATATATACTCTTGAGCCTAAATCAAGTGACATTCTTACATTCAGCTTTGATATGTACTTTTTATCAGGTGATGAAGTTCCGATTGCTCCCGTTTCTGCCATCCACTTAACCGGCGAAGGATCTCTATTGCCGCTTCCGAACAAAGTTTTTATCTTTGTATCATAGATTTCATCAGATTCACCGTCATTCAGTCCGATATAATAAAGCTCACCTCTGCAAGAACATATATCTTCAATCTGCGTTTTGTCTTCCTTATGCCACAAACCTTTGGCCGTATCATACACAAAGAGATTATATGTATCGGAGCTGTCTTTCATTGAGATGTAATACTTATTACCATAAGCACAAGCGACAGCATCACTATACGCTTCTTCACCAAGACAATAAGATATTTCCTGCGGTAATGAGCCGTCATAACAACATACTGCTGTTCGTGACTTGTAATATAACATCTCGTTGACTATCGCAAGGCTTTTATGACAACCTTTCTGTACTCCTCGACAAGTGATAGTCTGTATCTGATAGTTTGACGGGAAATTACCGTAAACCTTGTGCATACAGTTCTCTTTGAAGAATATCGGATATCCCAAATGACTTATTGCACCGGTAAATACACCATCAGTACCGCAGGTCGCAGCATAACTATCCGTTGACAGACCCATAAAACAATTCCAGTTTTTGAAATCACCAAGCTTTGAGGAATATATTTCGTTGACAACTACCGTCTTATATTCACCGTCAATGTAAGATTCCGTTGTACCGTAGCGACATCCCCATAATCTGTTTTCTGATTCGGTGATGTAGTCTACATCAGGCATTGTTCTTTTTATCGTTATCGGTTTATCTTTTTGTATGTAACTGCCCGAAAATATACCGATAACCTTGATATAGCTTATATTATTTTCATCTACGCCCTTTTCCCATATCGCCATTGTACTGTTAAGGTCTGATAATTCGTCCGCAATTATTCCGCTTATACTTACCCCGTCATATTGCTCAAAATCAGCGAAATAATCTCCCGTACCCTCAAATGATATTTTTATATAGGTTGTAGGAACCATAGACCATTCTTTCTGTGAAGAAGAATATTTTTTTAGTGAATAAGGTTTATCTGAAGTATCAAGCCACATCTCACCACCCTGCAACTCTTTTATTTCTGTATTATCCGGATAATAGTCACTAACACCCGGGGCGGTTGCACTGCTGTATAAGTTATCGTAATCTTCATCAAGTCCGCAGAGTTCAAACCTCGTGATATATTCACCGTTTGCATTTTGAGGTGTTGTTACTTCCGCTTCAACATCACCAAACTGCATATACTTTCCGTCTTTTACGGTATCAAATGAAGTGTTTACCCACTTTTTATCAATAATATTCCTGTCCTCGTCCCTTGTGATGATTATTACATATGCACCCATAGACATAATTGAGGAGTTTTTAATATCTGCTTTTTTCCCGGCTGTTGAGGTTATATTCTTTATCAATCCGTCTGTTCTGTAATTATTCAGATAAAACTCACCCGTACCGGTAGTTTCGTCAAGCTCAATGTATCCGAGACTGTCTTTTGATATAAGGCAGCACTTTCTGCCGCTTCTCGGTGTTTCATATAATCCTCTGTGAGCTCGGGGAGACAGGACAGGATAATGGTCTGATGTCAGGTTTTTCATATCATAGAATTCCGCTTCATTGATACGAAGATTATGATTGTAGCCTCTGAACACCTCAATAGTTTGTCTTGTTGAGTTGTATGGTTGTAATTCAGGTATATACATATTTCTCACCTACCCAAAATATTTGAACTTCTGCCCTTTCGGCAGATGTGTTCTGTTGTAGTATCTTTCAAATTCAGAATAAGCTGTATTATACATAACCATAGCATTGTTATGCTTTTTTATTTCCTGGTTCCAATACTCTATCTTAACTTGTAACCAATAAATGTATATTGAATCATACGGCGAAGGAACAAGCAATTCTGCATCATTTGAGTTGGTATCATACCCGTTAAATTCAGAAATTGCCGCTTCTTCGTGCGTTGAAATTATATTCATAAATATTGCTGTATCTAAATTTGATAGCCACTCAATTTTGGTTTCTGTTGAATAACTGTTAGGGTTTAAGGCATCCGCTTTGTTTATAGCTTCTATAACTTTCATAATTCTCATCCTTTTAAAAAAGGGACTGACTTAATTAAAAATCAGTCCCCGATTGTTTATTTAACTGTTAATTGCCCTCACCGAGAGAATTTTCGTATTCCATAGCAGTAATACGCATATCCTCGCTGTGCTGAAGAACCTCTGCAACATACGCAGGTACTTCTACTTCGACACCTCTTTTAATGAGCCATGTTTTGCCGTTAACACCTACAAGGACATCATCCTGTTCAGACTTTGTAAAAGGCAATCTGATTTTTACCTTTTTGATTCTTTTTGCAGGTGTAGGTGTTGTTGCTTTTGTTTCCGTTCCGTTAGTTGCGTTTTCAGCAGGACTGTTGTCGACAACATTTACATTTGTATTTTCGTTAGACATATTATTACCTCCGATTTATCAGTTTGCCTGTAATTCTTCTGAGAACTTATTCATGCTCTCGACTCTCCAAATGTATGAAGGAATAAGGATTTCGGCAGTCTTCATACCTTTCCAACCGATTGAGCTTCTCTGATCCAACGGGTCAGCAGTACCGGCAGAACCCTTAGGCTTGATGATTGTTTCAAGACCGCCGCCTGTGATTTCTGTCGTACCGTATGCATTAGCACCAAAGAACAATGTACCGAAGATACCGCCCTCATAAATCTTTGCTTCAGAATTTTCAATAAATCTGACACCGCCGATTTTACCGATTTCACCTTCAAATATATTTTCAGGCTTTGCATACTTGCTCACATCAGTCCACAAGTTATCTGTCTTGATATCATGAGCAGCATACGGATGAATGATTGCGATATAACTGCCGTCAATCTTGGGTGCATTTGCCGCTTTAAGCAATGTAGCCATTGTCATTACAAGGTCAACGGTAAGTCTGCAATTTGCAGTCAAGTCACTTCTTGATGTAACGGCTGTACTGCCGTTAGGTGCATAATACACAAGGTTGCCCAGATGCAACTGATTTCTTGTAATTGTGTCAAGTGTAATACCTGCTTGCCTACCGAGCGCCTTTGTTGTTTCAACAATGGTGTTGTCGATAGCTGTAAGTTCAAGTACATCTGACAATACTACATAGTCACCATACTGTGATACTTCTGCTTCAATTGTGGTTACCTTGATGTTTTTACCGTCGGGCGTTACACCTTCTGTAAGAGGTGCTGTTGCCTTGGGAAGTGATGCGAATTTTCGGAACTCAATTCTCTTTCCGCCGTTTTTGGGAATATCACGCTTCTGTGCGAACTGGTCATGAATAAGCATAGGACTTGCTTCATCAATAAGAGTCATATCGTAATATGTCTTATTTTCTGCAGAAAGTTCGGCACTACCGGTTGTGTTGGTGTTAAGTTCAGCAAAAAGCTGAAGATTCATTTCAGCAAAAAGCTGAATCATTGATAAAGATAATACTTTTTCCATTTGTTTTAAATCTCCTTAATAATAATTTTTTGTTTTCAGGAGATTACTCAAGCTTCTTATCCGAAGCTGATTTTCTCTCCTCTTGCGACTCGTCTTGCGATTTCTTCACGGTCTGCTTTGGTGAGCTGTGACACATCACTCTTTGTCATAGATGCACCCTGGGAGGCATTGCCGTTTTCAACAGGTCTTGTTCCGTTGGCCATAATGTTATTTACAACCTTTTCTTCAACCGTTTTTGCCGTAAACTGCATAGCACCACGCATTAATTCATCATGATGAATTACTTCATAAGCTGTCTTCGGGTCTATATTGCTTTTGAGCAAACTCATGAACTGAGGATTTTTCATTTCAGTTCTCAAATCGAAGTTAGGATGTACCGCTTTAGCATCTTTTGACTGTTCAATCCATCTTGCGACATCTGCAGATGCTTTTTCGCGAGCCTGTTGCTCCGCTTTCTCTCTGTTGAGCACAGCGTTTTCACGCTGAATTTTTCGAATCTCTTTTAATGTCTCCACCGACATTCCTTTTTTCATTGCTTCATCTTCCCAGTAGCTGTCATCTTCTTCTACAGCTTTTTTGAGAGCATCAATGTCAGTTGAGTCAACACCGTGTTTTTGACCAAGTAATTCAAGAATCGGAGTAAGTGCTTCCAACTTACTTTCTGTTTCTTTACTTGCCTTGAGCCTTTCCTTGACGATGTTTTGTACCTTTGCATCATAAAGGTCTTTAAACTCACCTTTAATCATATTCTCAAAAGTGGTTTGTCTGTCCGGTGTAGGTTCTGTCGGTTCTTTTGTCTGCACATCGGGGGCCTGTGCTTCGGGTTCTGCATCTGTCTGTATGCCGTATTTGACATCAGAAAGATTATTTTTTCCCTTTACTCCCTGTCGCGACACGGCGGCTGTCGCTGTTTCGCCCTTTGTTCCCGGTGTACCTGTGCCACCATCTCCCGTACCTGTGCCGATTCCCGAAGCTCCTGCTCCTTCACCAAACAACTGAAGATTTAAGTACATCGTTTTTTCTGTTTTTTTCATAATAAATTCCTTTCTGTCCTTAAAGCGGACGACACTGTTTCTGTCCGTTAAGTGGACGATTCTTATTTATATCAATCCACGCAAAAAGCTATGGAATTAATATACTGTGGATATTTGTGAGCAAGTAAGTCGTAACCTACCTCTGCAGTATGATATGAGAAAAATATTTCATCTCTATACGCAGGAACAGGAATACACTTTATGATTGCATCTCCATCATTAAGTTCAATCTGCGGAGTTTCTTTAAGCTTTCCGGCTTTATCTGCATATGTAACAATCTGTGCAACCGTGTATGCCAATATTGAAGCAGCAGAACAAACTATATCTTTTCCGCTTTCTGCTTGACCTGCATGACCTTTCACTTTTAACGAAAATTCTCCGCTTTTTTTATCTTCTGTAAATCTGACATCAATCATTATTTAAACTCCTTACATTGGCTCTGTTGATTCTGCCACTCTTTGTCTTGCTTTTTTAGTGGTGGAAGCTTCAACTTCTTTAGCTTCACCACCTAAAGAATTATTGGATTCTGCAGTCTTTTCCGCTTCTTCCGGGTTTATCATACCTGTAAGTGAAGTCATTGGTGGATTAAGGCCGAACTGCATCATTAACTGTTGTGTGACTTCTGTTGTGCCTTTTTCTCGATCTACCATACGACCAAGCATTAACATCTGCTCCTGCATTGAAAGCAACTGCTGAAGCATTGTTCCGTTCTGCGATACTCGCTGCATTACAAAATTCTTGCGGTCAAAGTCCATCATTTCAAGACAAGCAAGAGCTTGGTCGGCTATCTGCGGATTGAAGAATCCTGCACCGAAAAACTGCAAAGCCATTTCATTCTGTGACATCTTGCTGTATGGTGACTGTTTCTGTGCTGTTATCTCTATATCGAACAACGGTACTCTGTATCCCATATCCTGTCCGAAATCATTTCCCTGCCATTGAGGCCTTATTCCTTGATTAGTATATTTGATAAACTTTTCAGCACCGTTTTCTCCAAGTATTCTGAAATATCTCGGCATATCATAAAACTGTCTTATAAGCTCAATTATCATCACACATACCTTGCGGAAAGCTCTGTATGTTGCTTTATTGTTGTCTCTTGACAGTTTTGACCCTGCCTCCTGCATTGCTGCAATCGCTGATGCTGCTGTAACACCCGAGGTACCACCGGTTGATACATCTCTGTTGCCTGTTGTTTCCTTCATTTCGTCAATTTTGTTGTTCAGAATACTTACATAAATATCATTTAGTGGTGTTGAAGTAACCGGAATGATAGTATCTTGTCCGAGCTTACCGTCAACATGGATTATATCTTTCGATAAATCAGAAAATTCTCCTTCATTTATGCCTCCGTTGGTACTGCTGAAATACCTCGGTTGTGCATTAACAAGCATACTCTTCAATATCGCCTGATTGCCTCTGTCTATATAGGCTTGTGCATCCTTACTGATATCAATATACCCGAAACCTGCAGGTGTGCCTTTGACCTTATAAAGTGCATCAAATACAAACGGATACAAACCGTGATTATACAACCCTTTATCCTTAAACTTCTCTTCGTTTTCTGTTGCAAACAGTACTGTATCATTGACATACTTACAATAATGCAATACTGTCTTGCCGTTCTGAATTTTCTTGTAATACCAGTCAACAACCGCTGATTTCTTGTTGGTATCAACTGTATCATCGTGCATATACTTTGAAACTTCAAGAGAAGATCCGCCGAGCTTATTTAATAATTGCGGATATGTCGCCATCAGATTCTCGTTATCCGCAAGCTCTACATGAAACAGATTTTTTGAGTTTTGTATATCGGTAATACCGGGTTCCCAAAAGAGATTTATAATATCTATTTCCTGAACAGATATATCTCCTAATCCGTTAAGCTTTGTTTTTTCCCAAAAAACTCCGTACACTCCAGTTCCATGCTTGACTTTACTGTTTATGACTTCGGAATATGTCTCCTCAAAATCATTCTGCTCCAAAACAACAGGAACAATTGAAGATAGTGTTTCCGCTTCCGCTTTATCGTTTTCCTCTCTCGGAAGGATATTCGGTGACGGGAAGTTGTCCATTGCATCAGCGTGTTTATTTGCTATGCAGTTGAATAACCAAGCTGACGTCGGTTGAACATTTTGCTCTTTATCTCTCATACATTCCCAATGACGAAGCTTGTACCACTGCTCATTATCAATAATCCTTTTCTCAAGATTAGCTTTTCCCTTTTTATAATCAAGCAATGTCTGATGTGCTTTTCGGATTTCTTCAACACCTATTGCCTTTTTAGTCGGTGCAGGTGCCGGTATAAATGTTGTCGGCTTCTGTTCTATGTTTTGTTCCATAAATTAAATCTCCTTAATTGTCATCCTGGGTATCGGTGTAGGTGCGGTTATATTCTCTTTGGGTATATCTAAAAACAGATTTAACGGGTTCTCTGCATACTCATCAGGTGCTTGTGCAACCCTCGGACTTATAGGTCTGCTCATAAGGAAGTATCTAACTTCATCTGCTACATGGTCTTCACCGTCAGTATCGAGGTCCTCAGGCTTATGTTCGTCATATTGGAGCAGAGGAATTGTTCTGATAAATGCTTTGCAGTTATTGAATATATACATCATCGGGAATCCGTTTTCGTCAAATGCAAATCTGTAATGCATCTGCATCCATCCGGGGATTCTTTTGTGGTCTCCCGGTTGGAAATACACTTGATGCTTTGCCGCTACATCTGCTATTGATTCACCTGTCTCGGCATCCCATATAGCAGGGTCAGCTATTCCGATTATCCGCTTATTTTTAAGCCATCGGTGTTCTGTTTCAATTCGGTGTATCTCCGCAAATACTTTCGGCGGAGTCCACTTAACACCCTCATTTGCTGTCTTAGTGCATCCGTAAAGCTCCAATATTCTGTAAACTATTCCGTCATAGTCAACTGCCCACCAACCGCAGGAAAACGGCTTGTTATACCCCCAGTCGAATGAACGGTATATTTTCCAACCATCAGGTATTTCGAACGGATTTATAACATGTGTATTTACTCTGTCATCATAGTGTTCGGGTACATCTATGAAATCTTCAAAGAACTGTCCTTCGAATATATCCCAATTACCGTATAACCAAGCCTCTTTCAGCTTTGGAGGAAGTGCCTCCAGCTGTTTCATATAGTCAGGCTGTTCTTTCAAAAGTGCCTTGTTATCCGTTACTAAGGATTGAATAAAGCTGTATTCTTCTGCGTTTTCATAATCCGTGTATTTCTTGTCAATAAACAGTCTCTTAACCCAAACATGTCCAACTCCTCCGGGGTTACAGGTCAGATATACTCTTTTCGGAAAGTTATTTACACCACGCACACAAGCTACAAGTTTTTTATATTGCATTTCTGTAAACTGTGTTGCTTCATCGACGAACAAGATATCACATTCAGTTCCCTGGAACTTTTCGAGATCTTTTTCATTGCTGCAGTATCGAAATATAATCTGTGAACCGTTCGGGAAATACATTCTCTTTTTTGAATCGTTAAAACGATAACTACCCTGCGGAAGCATTTCTTTGAACGGAATTATGTGGTTTGCTTCAAGCTCGGGGTAAGTTTTACGGACAATCATTATTTTTATTTCCGCAAAAGTAAAAGCTAAAAGTATTGACTTGACTCTTATACTCCAACTCTTTCCGCCGCCGCGTGCTCCGCCAAAAGCTATGTATTTATGCGTGTCAGCAAGAAACATTGCTTGTCTCGGATTCGGCTCAGGAATATTGATGTTTATCCCTGCCATTCTTCTGCTCCGCCCTCTATCTTAATTGTGATATTACTGCAAGTATCATCTTCTAACTGCTTCTTAAGATTTGCTATTCTTGCTTCCTGCTCAATCATATCTGCTTCAGGCTTCAAGCCGATAATATCTCGCAAATCTTTTAATGCTGATGTGTACTGTTTTATCTCCTGACCGGAAAGGTTCTTTTTTTCTTCAATCGAACTTATTATTTTGTCTAACAGCTTAGTTGTTGCCTGTAAAATTTTCTCCGCATTTTTGGAGTTTTTCTTACTTACTTTCTTAATAATTTCTGTGTTCGATTTGTTCTCCGCTTGTGTTCTGAGTTCTACCCAGCCTTCATTTTTAGCAACTCTTTTGAGTGTACTCAACGGAACTTTGTACTTTTCAGTTAACTTTCTGTAGCTCGTTCCGCCTGATATATACTCAGCTTTCAGCTTGCTCCAATCAATCTTGCTCAAGTTACAGAAAGCTCCTTTCATCATTCTTTATTTCTCATTTTACAACCTAAATTCATATATCCAAACCCCTCCTAAATTTAAAAAGAACCACCGCATAAAAATGCAGTGGTCTTTGGACACAATTTTCAGTTTTTTTCTTTTCCCTGAAGCATTCTGCAAACGAGACAGTTTTCGTAATCGCTTTTGCATCTTTCTTCCTTGTATTTTTTGGCCGTTTTATCGTCACCGAATGACAAGTGAATTGAAGATTTCGGTAACACTCCCGAACACACAATTTTAAATCTGCTCTCTTTTTTGTAGAACGGACATATCACCATAACTGAACGGTATTCTCCTTTATTCATATTCCATCACCTCCGAAATTTATATCCACTCTGTCTTGCTTTTCACGGTAATAGTTTTTGAGTTTGTAGGCGGTTGTTGCCGCTTCGATGCGAAGTTTTTCATAGTGAGCTATCATGCTTTTTATTTCCCACTCCTCACCTTCGTTGCCTTTTGCCTTTGCCGCTTTTTTATCCATTTTCAGTTTTTCTATGCGTTCTGTCAATCTGTTCACTTCTGCTATGTAATCATCTGCAAGCTCTTCCAACGGCTTCATTAAACCACCTACTTTTCTTTTTATATTTTTAAAGCCTGTCCGCAATGCGGACAAATTGCAGGAATACACAACACAGTATTTCTGCCGTTATTTACTTTCCTTAATCTTTCAACAATTGTTTTACAGTTCGGGCAAGTATGTTTTTTGCTGTTAACCGCTTCTTGTCTGACCTTTTTCGGTATCTGCTTTTCAAGTGCTTCCGCCGCCATATTTACTGCTGCAAAAACTTCATTTTGGGTGTACGCAAACTCCGTTCTCTTTAAATCACATTGTTTGTGCAAGAACATTTCTAAAACTTCACTTGCTTTTTCCTGTGTCATTCTGTTCCCCGCTTTCTTCAATTATGTTGATTTGAATTATAGTATTCTGAGTATGTTCATCTTTCTTTACCAAGACATTTACTCTTTTGAGGATTGCTTCTATTACAGCATTTTTGTGTTTGCCTAATTCACAACGAAAACTATGAACAAGCTTTTCTGTTGTTTCATTTACTTCTCTGCCGAGTTCTTCTCTTACTTGCTGCTTTACAACTGATAAAATATCTTGTTCTGTCATTCTGCTTCCTCCTTAATTTCTTTTTCGAGTATTTCTTCAATAGCACTTATTTCCTGGAATACTACATCGTAATGTACGCCTTCCAAGCTCAAAGCAATTCTTTCAATTACGCCGAGCGACCTCTGAATTTTTGAATAGTCTTTTTTTGTCATTTTTGTCCTCCTTAAAACGGTACTTCGATATTAGGTTCGATTTCGGTGAAATCGGCTGTTTGCGGTGGTGCATCTGTTTGTGTCGGTGTTTCCGCTTTAGATCCGCAGAAGCTGACATTTGAAACCTTTACTTCAACCGTTTTTCTCTTATTGCCGCTTTTATCCTGATATGTTCTTGTTTGTAATGAGCCTTGCAGGGCTATCATTGAGCCTTTTTTGAAATATCGGGTTATAAACTCCGCTGTTTGATTCCACGCTACCACATCAATGAAGTCCGTTTGCCGTTCTTCACCCGACTTCACGTATCCTCTGTCAACTGCAAGGACAAATGATGTGACGGATTTGTTTGACTGTGTTGTTTTTAACTCGGGATCAGCTACAAGCCGCCCCATCAGAACTACACTGTTAAGCATCTTTTATTTCTCCTTCGTTATATAGTCAAGAGCTTCCTGATGAAGAACTCTCAAACAATGATCAGTTTCAACAAGAGGACATTCCTCACATCGACTTATTAAGCTATCATCTGAACAACATTCCAATGCCTTTTTTATTTCTTCTCTTGTCATTCTGCATCACCCCCATTTCTTTCTTGACTTTCTCAATAGTCATTTTGATAGAAAGTGCGTTGATTCCATAATTTCCATCATTAACCATACCGTACGGAAAAATCCTTTTTTCCAGCTTTTCTAAAACCTCTTTGACCGCTTCAGCTTTGACTTTGCCTTTGATTTGTTCCGCATATAAATCTTGTGATTCGTTCAGTCCATCTTGAAAAGCAGTGTCTGCGTTTTGAGAAAGAATAGTGTTTTCCTCTTTCAACTTCTCAATCTGTGCCTGTTGGCGGTTGATGAGGTCAAGGGAGTTTTTTTCAAGCGTTTGAACACATTTGCCAGGAACTCTTCTAATTTCATTGTTATTAAAAATCGGACAATCCCCACAATTTGGAGCAACGCAACACTCCAAAGCCTTTATAATCTCTTTATCCGTCATTCTTCTTCCTCCGCTTCAAACATATTTTGCTGAAAGTCAATTTCATTGCCGCTTTTTTTGTTATGTAGTGCAAGTTTGCATAGCTTTGTCATTTCTTCAAGCTCCTGCACAAATTTCTCGTTGATGAAATTTGTCGGGAGAATTATTGCTACAAGTACAAAGCCGCTTTTGACTGCAAAATATAACTGACCGCTTTTTGAATATCTTTCATATATTCTCAATGTGCTGTCTATATCCGACAATGGTCTGAGGTACTTCGATTCAATAAATTCAATTCCCTGTGATGCGACAAACGGAATGACTTTATCGAGAAAATATGACGGTGCCTGATTGACAAGTGATTCTTCAACAACAGTATCCTCGAAGCTGAATGCATCAGGCATCTTTCCGTAGTGTGTAAACTGCAGCTTATCCGCTTGCTTGTCCGTTATGTCGTAGGTTCTGAATAATGTTTTCTTGTCAAAGTGCGGAAGATTGAACATCGGATATATCGCCATACCGTCTGATATCCATTGTTCGTGTTTGTTTTCAAACAACATCATTCTTCCGCTTTTCTTGCAAATATCAATTATGCTTCTGATTTTCATTTCGTATTGCTCCTTTTAAATATTTTGTCAGCAGTTCTGCCGCTTCTCCCCAGGTATAACAGACTGCAGTTTTGTAACCTTGCTCCTTGAGGTCTTTGAGCCACTGCTTTTGATTATTTGTCGGCTTGTTGTCGCCGTACTTCATTTCGATATACAAGCCGTGATATCCGCTTCTTGCAACAGGCAGATGCAGGTCAGGTACACCCGGCTTTACACCTTGCCGCTTTAAGTTTGCCGCTTCTTTCGGGTTTCTGCTTCCGCCGTTGGGAATGTGATAAAGCAATTTCAATTCGGGATATTGCTTCACCGCCCACTCAACCCAGTTAAAAAGGCTTTCTTGCTCGTTTGCTTCGTGCTGAATTACAGTCCTTTTGCTCAGGCTATATAGTCCGTCGTAATCCATTCTTTTTCCTCCCATCTTGGTGGGTCACCGTCTGTTTTATACATAATTGCACTTACATACCAATGACCGTTATATTCATTGAATCTGTTATAGCAACGGATAAAACGGTACCCTTTGTACCGCTTCTCCCAATATGCCCTATCGTCAACTCTTTCCTTTGCCATACGAGCAACAGTATTCCTTGAGACCTTTCCGTCCTTGACCTTTTCAGTCGGTTTGGTGAGATTTCGGGAATAACTGAATCTCTTATTCCCCTGTGGGTCTTTGCTCATATACCTTGCTGCAGCTTCGGGACCGAATTTATCAGGCTGATAATTATTGCAGTTTGCTCTTGCTCCGTTTTTCCACATTCTTTCAAGTGTACGGCCGTCAAGTCCACCCGTCATAAAAAGGTGAAAATGCCAGTTGATACACCCGGCATACTTTCCGCTTTTATACACTTGTTTCTCAATGACATATATGTACTTGAACGGTTGCTCAAGCTTCAATATTTCCGCTTTCAAGTTTTCAACACTTGTTGATAAATATGTGTTGTCGGGCATCTGTGCTGCCGCTTCTTGTGCTGATTTTAAATTCTTTTTAAGCTTCTTTGCTTCCGATGCTCTTTTAGTTCTGACCCTGCGGAGATAATTGACTATATCTTTTCTTGCTTCTTCCTCTGATTGCGGTGCATACTCAGGCGGATATGTAGGGTGCATCAGATAATCCGTTGTATCAAAATTAGCATTAGCAAGTCTGATGAATTTCTTTGTTGCAACAGTTCTGTTGTGTTTCCGCTTTTCTTCTGATGATGGATTTGTCTTTGGTGCTCTTGTTGGCATTCTTCTGCCGTCCTCGAATACCGGGTAAAAGTCCACTTCGAGCAGAGGCCCCGAAAAGGTTTGCTTTTCTCTCTGCATACTCAACCTCCGTACATATTCACTCTCACTTCGTTATCAAGTCGCAAATCGAGTTCAAAGTAAGTATTGTAAAGTGTAGTCCTTACATAGGAGATAAAATTTGTTATTTTGTGTGGTTTTTCACTATACTTACGGATAGCTTCTTCAATGTGTTCATATTCTAACTGTTCAAATATTTCAACCACCTGGTATGCCGGCATATCAATTTTCCCGATACTAACCAATGATTTTTCAGGAAGCCTCATAACATCCGCAATTATTTTTGCAAATCTTCTTGCAAGTTCGATATCATCTCCAAAACTCTCTATGTCGATTTGTTCTTCAACCTCTGCAAGATATTCAAAGAAACTTCTTTTTCTTTGAGTTTGATTAACTTGACCTGACGAGACTTTTGACTTTTCATCAGGTATAAATGGGGATATAGATTTCATGTTTTTTGCATTTTTCATTTCGGTAGCTCCTTCAATGGTTTGTTTGATTTTTTTCGTTGATAAAATAGGATACAATACGAGGCCGCCCACGCACCCCGAAAAGTGCGTTTTTTGCGGTTTAAGTATTGAATTTTCAGTTGACTTTTTGCCGCTACCGTGCTATACTTGTAATTGCCATAGGGTAGCGACAATAGTCGTTCTCTCAGACTGTTCAGTGCTTGTGAACAGTCTATTTTTTTTGCTCTTTTTGTACCTTAATTCTTTGAGGTGCGTTTTTTGGTTCTGCTTTCAAATCAATCTCTTGCAAGACGAAGATATGATTGCAGAGCCTTTCGTTTTCCTTGACAAGTGTCTTGTTTTCTTCGGAAAGAAGAATCTTATCCTTCATTAGTGCATCCCTTTTGTCAATCAACGCCATTATCGCTATTGAAAATACAAATACTAACACTAACAAGAATAAAGCTCCGATTGCTAATAACCAATTAACTGTTTCCATTTTAATTCTCCTTTAATCTGATGTGTTTTGCTTCCACTATCGATACGGAAGTATTGCTTTTACGGTCAATCAATTCGGCACTTACTATAAAGTGACCTTTACGGTTGAAGCGATATGTTATGGCCGAGATATTCTCATACTCTATATCACCGAGGTTTACTATGTGTGCTATCACCGGCACCCTGCTCCAAAATGCATTCTTTAATTCTTCGTTGGTCATTTGAGCATATTCTCCCCGAGTGCCTTGATTGCATCTTCAAGCCCTGATGCAGCAACAGGATCGTTTTCCTTTATTCTTTTGAGAATGTTTCTTAATTCAACGAGATTTTTCTGCATACTGTCAAAGATGTGCTTAAAGGTCGTGACATCGGGACTTGCTGTTTTCAATCTTCTCTGTGTTTCTTCAAGCTCTCTTTGTGCCGCCTTTGCCGCTTCTTCTGCAAGTCTTTTTTCCTTTTCGGCTCTCTCCGCTTTTTCCTGAGCTTCTTTCAATTCCTCTGAATACTTCTTTTCAGCCGATTCAGAAGCTGCTTTCTCCGCTTCTTTTTTAATCTGCTCAAGTTTTTCGGGAGGCAGTTTGGGATTTTCAAGTGCTCTTTTGAGCTTGTCCTTTGCTATATCTCTTGAACGCTCCGCCTTTTCCGCTTTTGCTTTTAATGTTTCAAGCTCATCATTTGCCGCTTGTGCATCAGCTGCTGTTCTTTCCGCTTTTGCAAGTGCTTCTTCAAGCTGAATTGTCTTTGCCTTTTCTGCCTTTGCCTGTTCAAGTGCTTCATCTCGTTCCTTGATTGCCGCTTCAAGCTCTTTAACTGACAAATTTTCAACATCAACTGCTTCTGCAAATTCTTCTCTTTCGTCTGCCGGGATTGCAAGAAGCTTCAATGCCTTGGTGTAGGGTAAATTCTCAAACGATTGTGATTTTGAGGTTGCGAAGATAGATATCTGGTCGGTGCCGTATTCTTCGTAAAGCTTCATAAAATTGTTTGCTGTTGACTGTGAGAAATCAACTTCATTCTTGAGCCAATCACTCCACGCACCATGCGGCAGAAGGCTTTTTGCATTTGAAAGTCTTTCACCGATTTTAATAGCATACTTGAGTGCCATTATCTGTGCTTCGCGTTTTAACTCTATAATTTCTTCCGTAACAAGCCTTACCTCAGGCGTGTATTCTTTCAATGTCAGTTCTTGCATCTTTCTTTTTTCCTTTCTTATTTAAGTTACCGATATACATAATCCATTTATTTTCGAACTCTTGGACCTCGGGAGTTCTGTTGCAATTGTGATTTCCTCTGTTCTGCTGAACCTTTCCGTTTTTGTATTCGAGTGTGAAGAACGGTGTATCTGGTTCTGATATATGTCTGATAAACAGTATGCAGGTTTTACCCTCTGATACTTCGGTAGCATACCTTGCTACACAATGATCAAGCTTGTTTCCCTCTTCGATAAGTTCTCCCTGGCTCTCTGCAGGTCTTATCATCAAGCCTGTTTCCTCATCTTCAAAGATGAGGTCTTTTCTTTTTTCCGCTTCAGCTTTGATTTTTTCGGAAATAACTCTGTCCTCTACTTCTTTTACTGTTTTGACCGCTCTGTCGTGTTCTTCAACAAGATTCTTCGGCCACATTAACGATATCGTTAATTCTCCGTTAATTTTGAAAAGCATATTCCAATAATCAAGTAAGTATCTCGGTGTGATAAGTGTTTTGTCGGTTGCTTTTTCTTTTTGCGTTATCAGATAATTAAGAAGTCGCACCGGCGGTACCTTTCGGCCGTGAATAGCTTTTTGATTCGTTATTTCCTGAAGATTTCCAACGCCTATCTTTTCCGCTTGTTGCAGTTGTTCTGTTGTAAGGCGGACAGAGTAATCAGATTTGATATGCTTGTAGAAAGATATCCCGTCGGGTGTAAGTCCGCTGAATTGCTTGTATTCTTCTTTTGTCATTCCAAGCATTTCGTTAGGCTTGACTTTCTTCCAGTTTATGTACTCTTTTGTTCTTGTTGGTGCGAAGGTCTTATTACCGTAACAATAATCTTCTCTTGTATGTAAACAAGATTCAATAACAGACCTTGTGTAATTCGCATAGCCGCTTCTTACAAGGTTTTCAACATTCTTCTTTTTGGTCCACAGATACAGATACATTCCCGGCCTTATCGGTACATCTTCTTTTTGTTGTGCGATAAATTCCTCAAATGCACTTTTATCCGAATCGCTTCTCCATACAAGCTCCGATGCAAAAGGCATTATTTCCGCTTTAGCAAAAGCACCCGATTCATCTGAATATCGTTGTCGGGTTTCCCAATGACTAAAACAAGAATAACTGTTGAAATATCTTTGAAAACCACTTACTCTTACAGCTTTACCGTCGACAACGATCGTACCTTCAGCTTTGCTTGCACTGTATGTGATGCACCCATCTTTGTCCGCTTTTTTGTAAATTCTCCAAGACAGAACACATAAGTGTCCTCTCACATTGTGTACGGTTGCAACTGTGTCAAAGTCAATGTAATAAGTATTACTTCCGCCAAAAGCACCTACATGTTTTGCTTCTACCTCTGCTCCGCACATCGGACACAAACAAGAGTTACCGCTTATAACCGCTTCATTGTTCGGAAGCTTGAAACCAAAAGGTGCAGGACTATATCCATATCCACAGCCACCACCAAATGTCTGCTCAAGCCATATTGTTTCACCGCAGGCGGTACAGATTACCTTGCACATCTTTCTTTTCCTTTGCTCGAGTGGGTCATATACATAGTCTGCTTTGTATATGAGTAAGTCACCTTTGAGTAAATCTCTCTCAACCGCTATCTGATACACCTCATTCGGCGGTTGTGTCGGCAGTTCTGCAACGGTATCAAGAACTTCTTGACTGAATTCCATATTTATACCTCCTTACATAAAATCTGCAAGGTCGAGCATTTCGCTTGCCGCTTCTTGTTTTTCTTCCGTAGGTTCGGGTATGTGGTAGAAGTCACGCAATATCTTCTCTGCTACCCTGGGTGTGATGCAGAAGCACTTGTCTTTTTTATCCTTGTGCTTGTCTGAATACTTCTGAAATTCCGCCGCTGCCGCCGAAAGATTCATTTCCTTAAGCTCAATATCATTATTGAGTATTGATGCCGCTTGAGGTTCTCTCGATGCTATGTACTTGAGCTGTTCACCTATCATATATTCAGGTGTGTCGTCCTCAAGCTCCGCTTGCTGTGCTTCGATTTTGATTTTAAGACTTTCAAGTGTCATTTCAAACCCCTCCTAAATCGTATATCCAAACTGTTTCATAAGCAGTTGCTTATCGACTATCCAAAACTTGCCGATTTTCTTTGCAGGAAGCTGATCTGTTTCGCAATACTTACGAACTGTGTCCTCGGGTATTCTCAGCATAACTGCCACCTCGTCTGTTCGCATCAGTGCCGGGACCTCGTCCCAAGAGTAAATTTTTGACGGCCATATAGGCTTGTGTGCTAATGTCTTTGCCATAGGGATTCTCCTTTCGGTTATAAATTAAATAATTTTCTAAGTATGCTTTTTCCTTGACTAAATACCAAAATATTGGTATAATTAAATTGTCCGGGCAAGGAAGGAGTGTTGTTATGTTAACAAAACTTTTGAACTTGCCAGTTTCCAATGCCTATGTACCTATAGGTTGCTGATGCACGGCAAAAAATTATTGCAGAACGAAAACTGCAAAAGTGAGGCAGTCATTTACATAAGAATGAGACGAGTCATTCGCAAAGTTTATTTTATTACTCCATCCGGTTCGCCCCCGGGATATGTACCAACATATCAATCAGGCTGGGAGAACAAAATACTCTTTGGTGTAAATGATATTGGATAAACAAATTCAGAGGAACTACTTTGTACTCGCTCTGCAAAGCGGTTCTTTTCTTTTTATCCTTTTAGAAATATTGCGACAATCTTTGAACTGTCTTCAATTTCTAAAGCCTTGCACAACCTTACAATTTCATCGGCTGTAAATTCACTCGTTCCGTTCACCTTAGAACAGAATGAGTTTTTTGATATACCGATAATTTCTGCCATACTTTTTTGCGTATGCCCTGCTGACTTTAATTCGTCCATAAAAAGCTTTTTGTTAATCATTGGACACTCCTTACCTGTCACCTATTAAGTGACTTTTGTTACAAAAAAAATATCAAGAGGCTCTTTAATATTGAGAAGAATAATCATGGATTCTATTTCATCACTATCAAAAACACCCTTTTTCATCTTGGTATAAAAGGTTTTTTCGGTCATACCAAGTTGTTTTGCGAGCTGTCTCTGCGATAAACCAGCCTCTGTTATCTTCCCTTTTAATTTGTCGGTTAATATCATTTTCTCACCTCCGTCACTTATTAGGTGACTTTATGATAACACATCAAAAGTCACCCGTCAAGTGTTTTTTTATATTTTTTTAAACTTTTTTGTTGCATATTAAGTAATTTGTGTTATAATCATTGTGAAAGAGGTGATTATTTTGACAATCGGTCAGCGAATAAAACACAAAAGAAGTGTTTTAAACCTTACACTTGAAGATGTTGCAAAACGCATCGGTACAAGTAAGCAAACTATTCAGAGATATGAAACAGGTGTCATCACAAACATTCCTTCAGACAAAATAGAAGCACTTGCTTCAGCTCTAAACACAACTCCTTCTTATATTATGGGGTGGGATGAAATGCCTTCTGCTTCTAATATCCTACCACTCCCTGAAACGAAGATGATTCCGCTTTTGGGAACTATTGCCTGTGGTGAACCTATTACCGCTGTTGAGAATGTGGATGATTATTTAGCGATAGATAAAAGTATAGCCGCCGACTTTGCTTTAAGATGTAAAGGCGACAGTATGATAAACGCTCGTATCTTTGACGGTGATTTGGTTTATATTGCTCAACACAAGGAAGTCAGGAACGGCGATATTGCCGCTGTCCTTATCGGTGATGAAGCTACTCTCAAGAAAGTACATTTCTATGAGAACAAGCTCGTCCTTTCCCCTGCCAATCCGATGTATGACGATTTAGTTTATACCGGAGAAAAGCTCGAAGAAATAAAAATACTCGGAAAAGCCGTAGCCTTCACGAGTTTGATTAAATAAAAGGAGTTGCTAAATATGCAATTTTTGCCTCTCGGAAACCTCACTTTGTTATCCCTTGACAGTTCCTACAAAGTGCCCATCATTGTTTCCATTGTCTTATTGGCGATAATGAGCATTGTTGGTATGGTTCTTCTTTCTCGTAAAATAAAAACAAAAAAGGCTTTACCTAAAGATAAAAGTGAATATGCATCACCAACACTAAATCAACCTATCTATGACACTAAAGATAAAATAATAACAAAAAAACTTAACAAAAAAGCACTTACTGCACTTATCGTTTTAAGTGCGGTAACTATCATTGCAATATTGTTATTAATTTATATAATCAATGTTTTAAGTGCAAAAAGCTCTCTTGATAGCACAACAGAATTTGTTACAATCCCACTTATCGAATTGGTTTTCGGTTTAGTTTTCACATCTTTCGTTTATTTGTTTGTTCCTCTCATTATAATTACTCGCGGAAATAAACGCACAAAGAAGTCTATAAGAAAAATTGCGATATTCAATGCCTTAGGTTGCAGTGCTATGTTTTTCTTGTGGAACTTATGCTTAGGAGAATTAGAACCACCACATCTTTCCGCTACTTTCTTATGGGGTTCGATTGGTTACGCTCTTTTAAAAAGAAATCTTTGCTTCGAAAACGACGACGATGATGACGACCCGAACAGGCTTGTTGAATGTGTAAACTGTGGCTACCGAAGCAATAAAATATTTTCCGCTTGTCCCAAGTGCGGTAATCATAAAAAGCAATACGCTTATCTTAACACCGAATCTATTGAGAAAGACGAACCGCCACAGGACAACACATCGACCGAATCAGTAGAATCAGTTGTGACCGAATATGAAAATAATAATGAATCCGCTTCCGCTATAATAACTCCCACCCCTACCCCCTCAACGCAAAACACCTTCGGACAAGTTATAAAATGCCGTAAATGCGGTTACGAAAGTAAAACACTATTCAATTCTTGTCCTGAGTGTGGAAGTTACGCAAAAGACTATGTACAAAGTCAGGATGAACCAGCAGACTCACAATCTCGCATCTGCCGTAAATGCGGAGAAGAGCTTCTTCCTGATAGTATTTTCTGCCGTAAGTGCGGTACCAAATTTTCAGCAAAAAATCAATGTCGTAAATGTGGCGGAGAAATACCTACCGATAGTATTTATTGTCACAAATGCGGTGCAAAAAACTCAAGTAAATCAGATTTTATTAAAAATCTAAAAAATAAATTTGATAAGAGAACTTTTATTATTGCTTCTGTGACCTGTATTTCGATTCTCGCTGTCACAGGCATAGGAACATATATCTATATTGATAATACAACTTGCCGTGTTTACAATTGTTCAAATACTTGCTCAGGTAATTACTGCTATTTGCACAAATGTGCAGTTTCTGATTGTGATAGAATAAGAGAAACTTCAGGCAGATATTGCTATAGTCATTCTTGTGGCAAATACGGTTGCTATAATCGAAGAATCATACATTCTGACTATTGTGTTTTCCATACCGATTCAGATGTTACTTCGGCAACTTGCTTGAGCGACGGATGCACTAACATTCCGGACGAATTCGAGGATTATTGTTCAAAGCACAAATGTAATGACAGTGACTGCAATCTTGAAAGAAACATCAACCAATATTATTGCGATTTTCACAATTGTTCGGTATTCACTTGCAAAAGAGGTAGACTTGGTTCCGGTAAATACTGTTATGTGCATACTTGTGTTGAAAGTGGTTGTTATAATCGGACAGTCGGTAATTCAAGTTATTGCTATATGCACGGTGAATAACCACAAGAGGAGGATATTTATGCCGAGAAAATCTAACACTAAACGAGCTGACGGAAGATTTCAGGTCAAAGTCTACCTTGGAACCGTTGGCGGCAAAAAGAAATATAAATATGTTTACGGTGCTACACAGAAAGAAGCAAACCAAAAGGCTGACGAAGTCAAAGCAACGCTCCTCAAAGGATTGGATTTAACTTCGTCAAACGATTCGTTTGTAGTGTGGGCTGATTATTGGCTTAAATATAAGAAAAACGAAGTTTCTATCGACAGATATCAGGCACTCGTCCCCCGTGTTCAGGTTTGGAAAGATGCTTTAGCTTATGCAAAAATATCCTATATCAAGCCTTTTGATTTACAAAACATACTTTTTACTATTGCCGAAAGAAATCCTAATACCGCCAAACCTATGGCAAAAAAGACGGTGCGTTCATATATTCAGATAGTTACCGCTATCTTTGATTTTGCTATCGATAACAGGATCATTGACTATAATCCTGCATCGAAGCTTAAAGTTCCGCAGGGTGCATCAGAAAAACACAGGCGTGCACTCACCGAACAGGAGCGACAGTGGGTAATGGAGTTTGAGCATCGAGCAAAACCTTCAGCTATGCTTATGATGTTATCGGGATTAAGACGAGGAGAAGCTACCGCTTTACAGTGGAGTGATATTGACTTTGAGAAAAACACGATAAGTGTTACTAAGTCCTATAATTTTAAGCAGAACGAATTTAAAGCACCTAAAAACGGTAAATCAAGAGTAGTTAGTGTTCCGCAGATGTTGATTGACTACCTCTCTACCCTGCCAAAAATTTCACCGTTTGTTATCACTTCCGCCAACGGTCTCATGATGACGGATATGGCTTGGAGAAGAATGTATGACAGTTATATGTCGGATTTGAATTTACAGTATGGTAACTTCGTTATCACTCCGAATAAGTTTTCACCAACAAAAATACCTATGATGATTAAGCCGTTCACGCCACATGAATTAAGACATACATTCTGTACGATAATGTATGAAGCAGGAGTTGATGTGCTCACAGCAAAGGAACAAATGGGCCACTCTGATGTTAAAACAACCCTTGCGATTTACACCCACCTTTCCGAGCAGAAAAAGGAAAATGACATCAACAAATTAGATGCGTTTTTATCAAATGGGTGTCAATTGGGTGTCAAAAAAGCTGATAACGCTTGATATATCAAGCGTTATATCTTTTATTATGCTTTCTCATAACCCGGAGGTCGCAGGTTCAAATCCTGTCTCCGCAACCAAAAAATCCAAGTTGTTTCACTTGGATTTTTCTTTTTTGCTCTTTACTTTACACTTATCAAATTTTATGATAAACTAAATCGGAAAGGTGTGAGACTGGAATGAAAACGGATATTTACAAGGCGTTGCAAGACAATTTCATAACAATTCGTGTATTGCACAAGCCAGATTCTTTTAACGAAGTTTTGTTCCGCGAGACTATATTTAACATCAAAAAAATTCGTGATACGATTATAAAGAAAAGAAACATTGAAGAAAAAGAATTGCTTCTGTATTGTATAGATACTCTACTTGAAATTATTAAAGAAAAGAACGATAGAAAGATTTATGATTTTGCTAAAACAATATGCGATATGCCCGAAATCAGTATGGGATTGTGCAACATCTATTCTTTTAAGGAAGAGATTCTTACATTTCAAAAAAAGTACGGAAAGAATTATTTCCCTGATTTTAAAAAAGCAAAACCGAAATTTCAGAAAAAAGCTCCCAAAAACAAATGGGAATATTTCTCTCGAGAGGCTGACGAAACCTTCAAACTTTTACATCCCATAGGTTATAAAGTTTTGTGTTTTGTCGGAATAACAGTATTGATGCTTCCGGTTTTTATCTACATAGCGTATACATACTATTTCAATCCTGCACCCAATGAGTGGGCTCTTATGCTGGGTTTTGTCGGTTCATTTACTATCGGTATTGGTTTTTTCAATATAGTTGCCGCTTGGATTCACCAATACTTAGGGCATCTTTTAACTTTCGTTTGTTTTATCGGCGGTAGTGCTCTGACTGTGATTTCTTTATTCTTACTTTATAATTAGTGGTTTTGAAATTTTCTCAAACCAACAGAATAAAATTTTATTTTATCATTATCCGATGCAGGATTCTGTGTCGGATTTTTCATTTTAATAGAACAACTTTTTTAATTGACACTATAATTTGCGTATGTTATAATCGCATTAAAGTTATATTTAAAAGGCGGTTTGTGTATGAGACAATATCTTCTCCCCGAAAAAGGACAGTTTTACAAAGCAAATCTTCATTGTCATACAACGCTTTCTGATGGCAGAAATACACCCGCCGAGATGAAAGATTACTACAAAGAACACGGTTACAGTATTCTTGCGATTTCTGACCATGAGCTTTTAACGGATCACTCTGCTTTGAATGACGATAACTTTCTCACGATAACAAGCTATGAATATGCCTTTGTAGAGGATAAGCCGTATCCGTTTGCGAAGACAATAGAGTTCAACTTTTTTGCAAAAGATCCACACAACACTACGCAGGTTTGTTTTAATCCCGACTATGTTTCTCCTCGGCACAAAGAGCGTGCAAATAAAATTAAATTTGACGGCGAACCGTTTGTCCGAGAATATACAATAGAGTCAATGCAAAAAGTTATTGACGAAGCAAAGAAAAACGGATTTCTTGTAAGTTTAAACCACCCTCACTATTCAATGGAAAGCCCCGCTTTTTTCGGACAGTTAAAAGGTCTTTTTGCAATGGAAATTCATAATCAGGGTTCGTATTATTGTGGTGACTACAACCCACAGATGTATGACCAGATGCTGAGAATGGGTCATAAAATCAGTTGTATTGCTGCCGATGATAACCACTCTGCACGCATCTATGATGATGAGATTGACAAACGACCTTGGGGTTTCAGTATGATTAAAACAGAAAGCTTAACCTACGAGAATGTAATCAAAGCTCTTGAGAACGGCGATTTCTACGCGACTCAAGGTCCGGAAATTCAAGAGCTTTACACAGAAGACGGAAAAGTTCATATAACTTGTTCTGAGGCAAAAAGAATTACAATGCACACCAAATACAGACATTATCGCATCATTGATGCTCCGGCGCGTGAAACTATCACATCTGCCGTATTCAAGTTGCCGGAAGATGATGAATATATGCGATTCAGTGTGATTGATGCTTACGGCAGAACAGCTGCAACAAGAGCATATTTTTTGAAATAACCATACTGTGTGTTAAGAATAGAAGGTGTTGTTAAGTGAAAAAAATATTTTGTTTACTCATTTCTTTTATGTTAATTTTAACTCTTTGCAGTTGCGGCATGATTGATTTTAATTATTCCAAAGAGCAAAACGCATATAAAGATACCCTAACATTACTTTTTGATGCTTTAGATAAAAAAGACAGCGAAGCGATATACAAGTTGTTTTCACCTGCTGTAAGAATGCAAGATAGAGATTTAAGAGTACAAATTAAAAATCTTATGTCTGTTTATAACGGTCCGACCGATGAGATTGGTTGGGACGGTTTATTAGCCGGTACATACTCCAATGACTACGGAGACAAAATTAAAGAGGCTGATACAGTATTCCCTGTTTGCTGCGGAAATACATATTATTGGTTTTATCTGAAATTACAGTATGAAAACACGACAGATAAAAAGCAAGTCGGTATTACTCAATTAGAATTTTATACGGCTGATGAGCAATGTATTTTTAGATACGACGATGATGCCAAATATTCTGACTCTCTCGGACTTGAAGTGTATGCGGATAAAACCTTAAAGGAAGAAGTGCGTTGTATCAGCGGTTGGCCGCACAAGTATTCTTCAACAAACAATCCCCTTGATATAAATGAGGTCAAAAAGTTTTTAGAGTCATCAGACAATTTTAACGATTTTAAGGCTCAATTCGGAGAACCCAACGCTGAACACATCTATAAATATTATGAGCTGCCAAGTCAAGACGGTAATATGAGGTATCTTGAAATTGGTACCGATAATGAGATTTATAATGTAAATATTGTTGATGATTTCAAATATATTGAAACCATTTTCAACAATGAAAACTAATCAGAGCTTGAAGATAAATGTCGAATTTTAAATACAGGAGAGATTTTTATGTTTATTAACGAAACACTTCAGACACCTGTTATCGGTGAATATGATGCAATAGTAGTAGGTTCGGGTCCTGCCGGCTGCGGTGCTGCTATCGCTTTAGGCAGATCAGGACTTAAGACTCTTATTATTGAAAAATACAACTGTCTCGGCGGTGCATGGACAACAGGATATATGAACCCCTTCTTTGATTGTGGTTGTAAAAAAGGATTTGTCGAAGAATTAGTTATAGATCTTAAGAATAAAAATCAGTTTGGCGGTTTTTGGAATATAAGCTTTAACTATGAATATATGAAGCATTTGCTTGAACAAAAAATGAAGGAAGCAAATGTGGAAATTCTCTACAATACAACATTCGCGCGCACTTTGATTGACGGTAACCGTGTTTACGGAATTGTTGCGGAAAACATCGAAGGTCGTTTTGCAGCTCTCGGAAAAACAGTTGTTGACTGCTCCGGCGACGGTTGTGTTGCGGCAAGCGCGGGTTGTCCTTTCGAAATCGGTGACGACGGAGATTACACAAAATGTCAGCCTATGACCTTGATGTTTCTTGTGGGCAACATTCCCGAAAAATACAAAGACGGTATGATGTTGTTCGAAAAACTTGACGCTGTTTATAAAAAAATAGGAAAAGAAATACCCTTTACGATGCCGTTTTTGATTCCTGCCCCCCACTCCCGCTTTGGTGTTATCCAGTTTACACATATGTATGAACGCAATCCTTTAAGTGCAAGCGAATTGACTCAGGCTACTATTGACGGCAGACAGCAGATTATAGACGCTTTTGAAGCTCTGACAAAGTACGATGAAGAATTTAAAGACCTCGAACTGATTTCTTCTTCAAGTATGCTCGGCGTCAGAGAATCAAGACGAATCATCGGCGAATACCGTATGTCTGATGACGACATTTTCACAGGTGCAAGATTTGACGATGCAGTTGCTATGGCGACAAGCTCATCGGATAATCATACACAATCCAACTTAGGTCAGCATTGCTACAAAACGCAGCCTTATAACATTCCCATGCGTGCACTCGTTCCTAAGGGATATAAAGGCATTGTTGTTGCAGGTCGTTGTATTTCAGGCTCACAAAGAGCTATGGCTTCATATCGCATCACAGGTAACTGTGCACAGATGGGTGAAAATGCAGGTTACTACATAGCAGAAGCACAGAAAAAGAATATTGATATCCTTGATGTTCGTCTTAACCTTGATCTGACAAATGATTTCTTTGACAGAGTATATGGCGACAAAAAAGAACAGTGATTAAAAAGCAGGCAATTCAGCCTGCTTTTTAAAGTTCAGGTTCATCAATTTCAACTGCAATTAGTTTTATTTGCTTTTCAGAAAATAATGTTTTAACTTTACTTTTTATCTTTTGTGGTTTGTCCGTAGCTATACTAACAGTAGCACATATTTTCTCTTCGTCAATCGACCACAAATGGAGATCTTTTATTTCGTCTACATCTTCAATCTGCAGTAACTCATTTTGCAACACAGTAAAATCTATTTTGTCAGGCGATTTTTCCAGAATGATTGAAAATGCTTCCTTCAAATGTTTTATGCTATGTATAAAAATAAATATCGAAACGGCTATTGAAATAATCGGGTCAATAATTGTAAGATTTGTTATCTTCATCATAACTGCTCCGACTAAAACTGCAAACCAACCCAAAACATCTTCAAGTATATGCAGATTTACGACTTTTTGATTTATTGATTTACCACCATGAGTTAACAGCAAACCTATTAAATTTACTATCAGACCAATCAACGCAAACACTATCATTTCGTTGTATTTTATATTTTTCGGATCATATAGCTTTCCGATTGAGTTTATAATCACTGTTACGGAGCCTAATATTAGAACAAGACTTGTTATTAAACCTCCGAGTATTGAAAAGCGACCGTATCCGAATGTGTATTTTTCATCAGGCGATTTTTTACTTTTCCTTTCAAAAATATATGAAAGTCCGATTGATAAAGCGTCACCGAAATCATGCAATGCATCTGAAATAATTGCTGTACTGCCGATGAAAAATCCGCCTATACATTCAGTTATTGAAAAAACAAGATTTAAAACAAAAACTATAAAAATATTCCTTTCCTTCTTCATAAGTCAAATCCTCCGTATTGATTATTTATTTCAGTTGTGCTACAATTAGCATCAGTTGAACAAACTGTTCAGTTATATACTAACTTATCTGACAGTTAATATTCAATATATATTCACATCATATTGTTCAAAACTGAACATTTTGTATTATTTGTACGGAGAGCACTATGGACAGAAGACAAAAGAAAACGAGAAAAGCAATATTTGATGCTTTAGTCGGCTTACTATCAGAAAAACCATTTAACAAGATTACCGTGGAAGAAATAATCAATCGTGCCGATGTAGGAAGAGCAACCTTTTATTCACATTTTGAAACAAAAGATTTTCTCTTGAAAGAACTTTGCAAAGAGCTTTTCTGCCATATTTTTGACAGCATAAGCATCAACAAAAATGAACACAAACATATCTTCGAATGTGATTCAGATGATTCGGTTTTTCTTCACATTCTTAAACATATCGAGAAAAACGATAACCAACTGCTGAAATTACTCTCCTCTCAAAACAATAATCTTTTTTTAGATTATTTTAAGGAAGAGTTTTTGGTTTTGATTAAAAAATTAAAGGTTAAAGAAAGCGTTTCGTTACCGGATGATTTTTGGATCAACTACATAGCTACTACTTTTGTTGAAACGATAAGATGGTGGATAAACGATAAAAAATTAAGAGTATCTGCTGAAACAGCAAATGATTACTTTTTATCTGTAATAAACTTCGGAAAGGAATAAAATATGAAACTGATTATTAAACATTTTGATGAGCTTTCAGCCAAAGAACTTATGGAAATTTACAAATTAAGAGTTGCTGTTTTTGTTGTAGAACAGGAATGTGCTTATCAGGAAATTGACAATTATGATGATGTTTCGTACCATCTGTGGCTTGAGGACGAAAGCGGAATACTTGCATATTCACGAGTATTACCTGCAAAGTCAAAATTTGAAGATGTATCAATCGGACGGGTTATTTCTGCAAAAAGACGGTGCGGATTGGGTACAAAAATTATGCAGGCAGCCATTAGTGTTGCAAAGGATAAATTCTCTGCCGAACAAATAACACTCGAGGCTCAGGTTTATGCTATACCTTTTTACGAAAATGTCGGGTTTAAAGTTGTTTCTGATGAATTTTTGATTGATAAAATACCGCATGTTAAAATGCTGTTAAATCTGTAATTGAGGTATCAATATGGAAAATCTTAACAATGTAATAAACCGACTGTTTGAAAATAAAACATTAGAAAACATTTGTATAAGAATCGGCAAAGGTGATAAAATCATCTATGACCTTTATAAATCTGCAAAAAAAGATATTGACGAAAACACACTATTTGATATGGCTTCAGTCACAAAGATTGTTGTTACTGCAACACTCGCACATATTGCAATTGACAAAGGTCTAATTTCGCTCGAACAGAATGTTTCTGATTTCTTTACCTGCTCTGATGATTACAAAGATTTAAAAATCAGACATCTGCTTACACATACAATGGGCATTGGTCATAAGCCACTCAATATTGAAGGCAACACTTACGAAAATATCGATAACTATATTCTTAATATCCCTACAGACGCTCCTGTGGGCACCATAGGGCTTTACAGCAGTCCTGCTTTCATACTTTTAGGAAAAATACTTGAAAAGGTTTTTGGCGGTAATCTCGACAGTATTTTCAAGGAATATGTCGCCGGACCACTCAACATGACTTTTTCCGAATTTTCACCCGCAGAAAGAGATAATATTGTAAACAGTAATACCGAGAACGAAAAACTCGGACTGGTAAATGACTATAACTCACAGTTTTTATCAGAAATTGCAGGTCACGCAGGTCTGTTTTCAAACATAACCGATATCACAAAATTCGTTTCCATGCTTCTGAACAAAGGTGCACCGCTCATGCGTGCTGAAACATTTAATAATGCAATAAAACAGCATTCGGGCAACCCTCGTGAATCGTGGTGCCTTGGATTTGCTTATGTTGACGAAAAGTATGTTCAGACAGGTAAGCTTTTTAAAACCGGCAGTATCGGGCATTGCGGACATACAGGTCAATCTGTATTTGTTGATTTAGAAAGCGGATTGTATGTTATCATTCTGTCGGATGCAACAGTTTCAACAATCAGAAAATACGGACATGAAGTTTACACCGAAGTCATGCAGATGAGAACCGATATCCACAATGCAATCAAGAAAGATCTTAGCTACTAATACTACAAAAGACCAATCATGCGTTTAAATCACATGATTGGTCTTAAAATTCAGATATAGTCTCTCACTTCTTGTTGTGTTCAGAGAACTTTTTTATGTGTTCTTTCGGCGGTATTCCCATTTTAGCTTTGAATACCGTAGAAAAATATAACGAATCATTAAATCCGCAAAGAGTTGAAATATTCTTAACCGAAGTTAATCCCTGTTCAATCAGAGTGCACGCGTGCTGTACTCTGATTATTTTAATGTAATCAGTAATTGAAGTATTAAACTCCTTTTTGAAAACCGAAGAAATATACTTCGGATGATACGATAATTCATTCGACAAAAATTCAAGATTAAGCGAATGGTTGGAGAAATTTTCATCAATTAACTTTTTAATTTTCTCCGGCGCCGAAGAAAACTTCTTTTCCGGACTGTCTACAAAAATACGTTTACCGATTTCAGTAAATGTGTAAAGCAAAACACTTTCACAGCGAAGATTCGATAAATCATTTGAAACATCAAAAAGTGTTTTCCATATCGGAAGCAAATTTTCAAAACCTCGATAAACACTTCCGTTTTTAGCAAGTTTGAATTTTTCTCCCAAAAAATTTGCTTTTATACCAAGATAACTGATATATATATATTTTATATTCCGAATATTTTCTATTGAAAATGAAATCGCAGGCGGCAAAATAAAGATATCACCTTTCTTTATCTCTACTTTGTTATCTTGCGTTTCGAGTATTCCCTCACCTTCGATTACAATATGCATTCTGTATGTTGAAGTTCTTTTTTGAGAAGCAACTAACTCATCACACTTGGTTTCATAAACCAGATTAATTATATTAATTTCATTGTCTGCTTTATAGTTAGGCAAAAATCTGCAAACATTTTCGTCCATTTTTCTCACCTCTCCTATATTATGCATCATTTTATTGCTTTAGTCAAGAGAAAATATTACAAAATTATATATATTGTTAACTATTTTCAATTTACAGATCTATATTATTAACATATAATATAAAAAAGTAATGTTGCGAGGTGTTAAAAATGAAAAAAATCAAAATCGGTGTTCTCGGTGGTTACCGCGGAACCAGTATGATAAGCTATTGCAAAAAAGCAGCTAATGCAGAAATTGTCGCAATTTGTGATAAATCACCTGAGGTTCTAGAGGCGCAAAAAGAACGGGCTGAAGGCTACGATATTACATTTTATGATAATTTCGATGAATTCATTGAACACGACATGGATGCCGTCGTACTAGCAAACTATGCAAATGAACACGCTCCCTTTGCAATCAAAGCTATGAAAAAAGGAAAGCATGTTTTTTCAGAGGTTTTGCCTGTTCAGACAATGAAAGAAGCAGTTGAGCTCATTGAAGCTGTAGAAGAAACAGGAATGATTTATGCTTATGGTGAGAACTATTGCTTCATGCCCGCTCCGTATGAAATGAAGAAGCTCTATGGTGAAGGCAAGATCGGCGAAATCGAATACGCAGAATGTGAGTATATTCATAACTGTGCTCCGATATGGCATGCATTGACATACGGAGAAAAAGATCATTGGCGTAACAATATGTATTCTACATTTTACTGCACACACTCTTTAGGTCCGATTATACATGCAACAGGACTCAGACCTGTATCAGTTGTAGGCTTTGAATCATCAAACAATCACAGAGGAATTAAAGGCGGCAAAAAATCCGGATCGTTTGCGGTTGAAATGGTGACTCTTGAAAACGGAGCTCTGATAAAAAGTATTCACGGTGGGCTTTATGTTGATTCAATCTGGTTCTCAATGTACGGCTCCAAGGGCAGAATGGAATGCGGCAGAGAAGTTCCAGACAGCGGTCGCATAAGAAAAATATACATAAAAAGCGACGAGATTGCTGAGGCTTATAAAATTACCGAGGAAAGCTATGAGCCAAAACGCGAACTCGACGAACAAGGTGGAAATTTCGGTCACGGCGGTTCAGATTTCTATGTAATGTGGAACTTTGCAGAAAAAATCAAAGGAAATCCCGAAGCAGATATCATTGATGTATATGAAGCAATAGATATGTTTTTACCCGGAATTTTGGGATATCGCTCAATTTTAAACGGTAATATACCCATGGATATTCCGAACCTTCGTGATAAAAAAGCAAGAGATGAATGGAGAAACGATACAGCATGTACAATACCTGAAGTCGCCGGTGACATGCTCTTACCCACTTGCGCTACGGGAACTCCCGAAATAGAAGACGAAATTTATGATAGAATGAAAAAGCTTTGGGAAGAAGAGTGTGAGAAAAAGGACGGAAATTACAGAGCATCAACTTTCAGACAAGGTATGAATAAAAAAATTAAATAGCAAAAATATAAGAGGTTCTTACAAATTTTAGTAAGAACCTCTTTAGTAATTTTATGTTTAATTATTTTTTAATTCTCAACCACTCAGCAGTAAGAGGTTTTAACATAATTGTACCATTAGGAAATACCATTTTATTTGCGTAAACATCAAGTGCTGATTTCGGAGCAGATTTAAAAGTTTTTGAGTCTGTTTCACTGAAGTTAAAATAGAAGTAATCAGTATAATCTTCAGTTTCTGTAATTCCCTCTGACAAATCAAAACTCATCTTTGCAGGAATATTCTTATGTCTTATAAGTCGCTGCAAGAAGCTTGAATCCTTTTCTAACATCTCCATAGGATTCTCACCGTACATCTTTACACCGCCACCTGCGGCAATGCTTATACAATGCATTTTTACGAGCTCTTTGTCAAGCGTAGGTTCTGAATCTGAAATTATTACATCAGGATCAACAAGCCATAGCCTCTGATTCTGCCACATTCGGTGCATATTTTCCTTAACATTTCTTAAAAGCGGAATTTGACTTCTGACTATATCAGCAGATGTTCTGATTGAGTTAGCAAGTCCTAATGACGGCCAGAACGGTGCGGTACATACAAGAATATATGAATCGCCCAAAGCGTCACATATAGCCTGCATTCCGTATCTGTAAGCTTCTACGGATGTCATCTTATCATTATATCTGTGACCAAACGGTAAAGCACCCCAGACATTTGCATCAAGCTTAAAGTAGCTTGCACCCCATTCATTTTTCATAACCTTGCAGAAATTAACAATGTGCCTTAAAGCTTCAGGGTTTGTGGGATCGAGAACATACCACGGTATATCACGCCAACCGGGTTTTGCTGCATCATCATAGTTTAAAGGTTGTCCGTTATCATCCTTAATAAACCAATCAGGATTTTCTTTAAAAACTCTGCTGTTACCCGAAGCAACAAACGGTGCAATCCAAATTCCGACTTCGAAACCTTCATCCTTAATTTTTTGACAAACAGTTTTCATATCAGAATCAAACCCGGACTTAACCTCAAGCCAGTCTCCGTAATGAGGTTCATAGCCGTCATCTATCTGTATGTATTTAAGATATGGTGCATTTTGTTTGATAACAGAAACAGATTCCTCTATTTGTTCCAAAGTTACATCAGGGCCAAATGTGTACCATGTGCACCATCCGTCGGGGTCTTCTTTGAATTTTCTTCTCGGATGGTTGCGTTCAATAAGTGTGGCGTAGTGGTCAAAAACCTTGCTGATATCATCACCTTTGATTATCGCAAAGCCTTCAAGGTATATATAATTACCGCCTGTATATTCTTTATTTTCGAATATCTGTGCAACAGTAAGATGATTGCCGTTCACTCTGAATTCAGTACGGTAGCTGTTACATGATGTTGCACCAAAAAGCCTGTATCCGTCAGGTGCTTCAATCACGATATAGTTGTAAGCGGTCGCTACACCATCTTTTTGAGGTAATTGAAACTTTGAATCAAATGTTGAATAAGAGTTTTTGTAAATATCTCCAAGCTCACCAACATAGGACGCAAGCATCTGATAGCCATCGCCGTAAAACGGGCAATCAAGCGGTATATTAACATCTTCATCAAAAACAACAACCTCGTCAATTACTGCGGTTTCAAGAAGCTCAATTTTAATTTTAGCCTCATTTTCACTTTCTAAAATTGTTGATTTTATTAAAGCCTTACTTCCGTCATCTTTTAACACTTTAAGATTTTTCGTATCCATAAAAGCACCTCACTTTTTAATAATTATAGCATATTTTATATTTAAGTCAATAAAAACAGATTGTCTATCACACTTTTTTTTATTTGCATATTATGTAGTATGACGCGTCAAATTTTATTGTAAAGGAGTATTAAGGTGAACTATCAGCCTGATTACAGAAGGTTCAGTCAGGTGCAACCGGGTTGTAAATGTAATGACCGCATTGTGCGTTCTCATCACATCTCACCTCTTCCGGAATGTCCGGTTGTCGCTATGGCGTATGTGCCCTTCCAAACCGACACAACTGTCTACGACGAGTGTAAGGCATTAAAAGCAGGTACATTGTTTCCGATTCTTAATTTGCCTTTTACCGGCGTGTGTGGTGTAAAGCATGGATAACAGAGCAAATTTATTGTTAAGACTATCAGAAGTAGAATTTGCAATGTGGGAGCTTCATCTCTATCTGGATACACATCCTGCTGATTTGCAAGCACTTGCACTTCATAATGAATATAAAGAAAAGGCAAATAAAATCAGATGTATGTATCAGGAAAAATATGGCCCGCTGACACCCAAAGACGGTCAAGGTGTTGAATGGGTCAAAAACCCATGGCCTTGGGAGAAAGAGTGGTGTGACTGCTGATGTGGACCTATGAAAAAAGATTACAATACCCGATAAATATCAAGACACCTGATGCAAAATCAGCAAAGATTATTATATCGCAGTACGGCGGACCTGACGGAGAGCTTGGTGCATCGCTTAGATATCTCAGTCAGAGGTATACAATGCCTTACCCTGAATTGCGAGGACTTCTTACGGATATCGGAACAGAAGAACTTGCACACTTGGAAATGGTAGGTGCAATAGTTTATCAGCTCACAAAGGGGCTTTCAGCTGAAGAATTGAAGCGACAGGGATTTGCCGATTATTTTGTAGACCATACAACAGGCATCTATCCCTTAGCAGCAAGCGGCACACCATGGTCAGCGATGACTATGCAGAGTAAAGGCGATGTTTTAACTGATTTACACGAAGACCTTGCCGCAGAACAAAAAGCAAGAACAACCTACGACAATATCCTTCGACTTGTCGACAACCCTGATGTAAGAGAACCTATTAAATTCTTGAGGGCAAGAGAAATTGTGCACTATCAAAGATTCGGTGAAGGCTTACGAATAGCAACCGACAAGATGAATTCAAAGAATTTCTACGCGTGCAATCCGTCATTTGACAAATGCTAAATAACCCCAGGTGTAAAGTGTACCGCTTTACACCTTTTGTTGGCTTAAAGAATATTTTAAAAACTATTGTTTTATAAAGAAAAAAATTGTATAATATTTATAATACAATTTGGAGGTAAAAAATGGGTAGAAATAAAAATACACTTAAAGTAGGTAAATTCATTCAGAGAAGCAGGAAGTTTTACGAAGAAGCTCAAGGTGTCATACACTCTCTTGCTCTTGACAGCAACAAAAGAGTGTATGCTGCAACTGATAGTGGTTTAAGTATATATGATAATGACAAGTTTACTCCGATTTCTTTTGAAAACGAGGGTAAAAAAGTTAATGTAGTTTACTGCGACAGAGATAACAAAATATGGTTTGCGGTTGAAAATAATCTTTACAGACTTGAAAAGAATGTTGTGAAGCTTTTTGCAACGGTTGATGAAGAAATAATTGCAATTTCTCAGGATTCAGCCAAAACCTTATGGTTTATCTCTGAAGAAAACCTCTACAAGGTAACTGACAATAATATAGATAAAACTCGCTCAATCGACGGAAAAGGTCAATGTCTTGCAACATACGCTGACGGAAAAGTTTTTGTCGGCTCAAACCTCGGTATGCTTGCTTTAGTCGGTAAGCGTCCTCATTGGTCTTCGCTTATTCCCTACACTACAAATATTTTATCAAATGATGTCAGGGCGATTTGTGTTGACGAATGGGGTCAGATTATTTACGGCACAGATAAAGGTGCAGGCATGCACGATAACAAATCCTATTGGTTTGATTGCCGTCATTCTGCAGCTTTCACAAAAGAAAAGGTTAACTGTATTGCTTCAGATAAGGTCGGTGGCAGATATTACGGTACTGACATCGGTATTGTCTATCAGCGAGACGGTGCATATTCACACTGGTCTTCTCGCCGTTGGTTACCCTGTGATAAAGTTAATGCTATTGCTGTTTCTGATGACGGTAAAGACTTGTGGATAGCTACTGATTGTGGTATTTCGCACATCGTTTCAGAAGAAATGACGCTTCTTGAAAAGGCTGAGCACTTCCAGAAAATAGTTGAAAAATATCATGTTCGTAAAGATGGTTTTGTTACCATCAGAGAGCTTTATGAGCCTGAAAACATGGACAACGGTTATGTTGAAATTTCTGATAACGACGGTTTGTGGACAGCTAACTATGTAGCTGCACTTTCATTGAAATACGCTGTTACAAAAGATAAAGAAACATTAAAATCAGCAAGACGGTCAATGAACGCAATGTTGAAACTCACACAGATTACCGGTATCCCCGGCTTTACAGCAAGAGCTGTTCGTTATGAAGGCGAAGAAGGCTATGGTGACGGCGACAAAGAATGGCCGCTTGCACCCGACGGCAGCTGTGAATGGAAGTGCGAAACCTCAAGTGATGAAATGACTGGACACTTCTTCGGCTTTTCTCTCTATTATGATTTATGTGCTGATGAAAAAGAAAAAGAGATTATTCGCAAAGCTATCTGCGGAATTATGGACCATATTATAGAAAATGATTACAGATTGGTCGACCACGACGGATTGCCTACAACATGGGCGATGTGGAGCCCCAAATGCCTTAACAACGATAACAAGTGGGCGTTTGAAAAGGGCACAAATTCAATGGAGATTATGACATTCCTTCTTACTGCTTATCACATGTCAGGTGATGAGAAATATTATAACGAATACAAAGACTTAGTTCAGAATCATCACTATGCAATGAATATTGCTCATCATAAAATAGAAGAAGCTCATGTTTGCCACATTGACGACAACCTCTGCTTCCTTGCAGTTTATACACTTCTTCGTTATGAAAAGAATCCTGATATCCGTTCGCTGATTTATATGGGACTTGAACATCATTGGTCATACGAAAGAATTGAGCGTTGTCCGCTTTGGAATCTCATGTACGGTGCTTTAACCGGTAAGACCTGTGATATTGATACTGCAGTTCAATCTCTTATAGAATTACCTCTTGATCTTATTCACTACACAATCACCAACAGCAGAAGAAAGGACCTCGTTTGGGATACAGAACAGGAAGCCTGGGCGGAAGAACCCCAATTGCTTCGTCCTCTTCCCTATGACGAAAAACCGATTAACAAATACGACTACAATCCTTTCAGACCTGACGCAGGAAATGACGGAAAACGAGCAGAAGACGGCACAATGTTTATGCTTCCTTATTGGCTCGGCAGATATGAAGGTTTGATTGAAGAACAAGAATAATCCATAAAATTACCCCTGAGCTCAAAGCTCAGGGGTAATTTTATGCAAATATGTATTTTTTAAAAAAGTCAATAAAATCATCAGGTAATTCTTCCAATGACTTTATATTGTTGTAGGTGAAATCGTAATCGAAATCGTTGACCATATCATCTGAGCGATTACCGTAATGCTCTTTACCGCGTCCTTTTATCAATAAGGTAACACATTTTCCTCCGATACTGTCAATAAAGTGTTGTATCTGATCGCTCTCTCTGATGTGAACAAAAAGCACCTCATTGTCATCTTCAAGGAATTTTCGATATTCTTCAACCGCATAAGCATTGGGTAGGTCATTGTAATCAGAAAAAGCGTTCTTTAAATCTGATAAGAATTTTCTGTCACGATCATCTTTTGCACCTTCCCAACCGAATTGCTTTGCAATTTCTTTGATCGGTGTGATTGTTGAGATGTTTTTAACCTTATAGTGTTCAGCGGTTATGTCGCAGATGGTGTCTTTTCCGACACCTCCTGCTCCGTTTATTACAATAACTTTTTTCATTGTTTTTTCACCTTTAAAATTTCGGGAGTTTTGGTGACACCGATAGGTCTGAATTGATATTCGTAGGCATAATCTTCTCCTCCGAGATACCACTCATTGGGTCCTATGCACTCTCTGTGTAAGATTGAGTGTATATCGCCGAAAGCATTGTATCTGTTGCCGTAAGCGATAATCTTAATTTCGTGTGTGCCCTCTTCCAATGTGCCGAGCTTGAGTGTGAACGGTGCTTTAAAAATTGTACCAATATCTTCACCGTCAAGATACACCCTTAAAATCGGTGAACCAAAGCCGTTGATTCTGATATCGTATTCAGCTTCTTCCTTACATACAAAGTCAGAAACATAAATCATATTGCCTGTGTAGAAAGGTAAGGTTTGATTTGTATAATCACCGTAAACAATCTTATCAGCACGAGGAACAATTGTTGAATACATTCCATCGACCTTAACGCCAAATTCTCCGAGTATATATGCCCACTCTACATTTGTTTTATTACCGAAAGGCATCTTTATTATAAGCTCATTTGTTCCCTTTTTGATTTGCGGAAGCTTAATTTTCTGATAACATTCATCAACAAAGAAGCCGGTTGATTTCTTTTCAACCAATTCGCCGTTAAGATAAACATCGTTAAGCTCATAATCCTCAAGTGCAAGCTCTGCATCATGAACATCAATTTCAGAGTTAATTGTATATTTCAGTGTTAAAGTATGGTCGAGCGGTAAAGCCTTGCAAGCCCACGGCTGACAGTTATCCACTTTATAACCGATATCACTCTTAAATAATCTGCATATTTTGAGAACATCCTCGGTCTCTCTCCACTCAGGTTCATCGTCATATTTATACTCCGCTAAATCAAGCAAAAGTGCATTAGGTTCAGAAAGCTTGTAAGATTTCGGCTGCGATAACCTTAGAGATTTATGATATCGTCTTGCAGGTATTTCATGAACATCTGATGGTATTGCATCGACCGGCTCTAATTTTATCAACAAGCTGTCGTGATTGAAAAATTCATACTTAACGCAAGTCCAACCGTTGTTCTCATAAGTATATAAGGGTGTAATTTCACCCGTCATGGTATTGTACTCAGTTGCTTTAAAAATACCCTTAATCCTGATTTCACGAGGATCGCGACGCACCCTGTTCGGCAAAGAATTGAAATCACGAGGCGTGCACACAAACAACCATGAACAGTCATTATCCTGTCTTAGCTGATATATGTTATTCGACTTTCTCTCACCGAGACTTCCGATCATTTCGACAGTACGGAATTCATCAAGTGCAGATACAATTTCATTTCTTGTGTGTTGCACAAAAGAGCAACCGTCCAAAAGCTCGACACATTCATCAGATTCAACTGCATCGACATACTCGGGAAACTTGCCTGAAAATACAATCTTGCCGCCTTTTTCCTTGAATTGTTTGAGTGCTTTTACAGTTGTGGAACGAAGTGTTTCGCAATTAGGTACTAAAACAACATCATAAGCCATCTCTCCTACTTTAAAGAGATTGTCTTCAGATTCAGAATACAAATCAGGTAAAAGTGCTTCACTAATGTAGTTGTAGTCAAGCTGAGAATAAAGCAGCCATTCGCTGAGGTTTATAAATGCATCTTCGCAGGCTTTGCGTGTTGCTGCTGTTTTGTCATTGGGTCCTAAGTGCAACCAGAAAGACTCAATCGGATGAATTACGCCGATTTTAATTATAGGTTTGCCGCGAGTCAATGCTGTATGCACACGAGAGAAATGATCTTCAATCAATTTGTATTCCTTGTACCAAGGCGATTGATGAAGAATTGATGCCGGGTAATCACGCTTAGCAGCACCTTTCATTGTGTAGAAAGAGAGATGAGGTACTCTGTGGGTCACACCGAGTGCCGTCTGCCAATCGCCCTGCATTTTATGTTTTTTGAAGTTATAGTCCCAGTTAGCAACTCCGTAAAGCTCTGACATCATACCGTCTCTGCCATACTGATGAACCGCACTCTGAGCCTGCTTCGCGGTAGTAAACTCACGCGATTCAGAAAGCATATCAATGCCGGGGAACTGAAATTTTCTGTAGTTTCGCATTGATTCACCGACCGATTTAGTCTGACTGAACAGAAGCGGCTCATTCATCATGTGACCGGTAAGATATATGTTATTGTTTTCGCACCATTCACCTATTGTATCGGAAAACGCTGATGCAAAGAGTTCAGCCAATAAATCTCTGTAACGGTATCTTGCGGTTGAAAGTTTGCCGTCAGGTAATTCCCACACAAGCTCCGGCAAAACATCAAAGAAATCAACATCATATTTTGCCTTATATTCATCAGCAAGTTTTTCGGTATATGTCAAAACAACACTATTTTTGTCATCAGAAAAATTGAGGTAGGATGTAGCTTTAAATTGAGGTTCATCGGTAAAAATCGTAGGAATAACATTGCCAAAGTATTCTCCGAAGCGATTCTTATACTTTTCGTGTGTTATTTCGATAAAACGCTTGACTCCGTCAGGATTCAGCGTATCAAGATACGGAGAATTGTTACAATAGTCTACGGGCTCCGAAATTTTCAGCAAAGCTACCCACACATTTTCAGCAGAAATATCGGCAGCAATTCTTTGACTTTCTTTAAGATAACCGTTTTCAAGTGTAATTACATATCTTGCAAGCTCTTTTCCGTTGAAATCACATTTTTCAAGCGGAGAAAACTCTATATAATGTTCGGCATATTCAGGATTATCCTTTGTAACCTTACCGCCTGCAACTCCGGACGGCCACCTGTCCTCATCATAAAGATAAGCTTTCATATTCTTTTTTTCAGCTTTCTTTACGCAAGCTTCAACGCAATTCATAAAGTCTTCGCCTAAATATTCGAGTGAAAGACCCGATCTTGAATGCATATAGAATCCGCCGAAGCCCATTTCATTCATATAATCTATCTGTTCGCACAAGGTTTCAGATTTCAAATCACCGTTCCATGCCCAAAAAGGTGCACCCCTGTATTCAGATGTTGGGTTTTTAAATAAATCGTCGGTTAATTTTTTGTCTTTGGTTTTTTCGTAAAACAAGTTAAACACCTCCAAAACTCATTTTTAAAATTCTATCATAACAAAATTTTATTGTCAATCTTTTACAAAGAATTTGACATGCAAATTATATAATGTTATACTAAATATCCAAACATTTTACTTCAGGGGTGAAAATATGGTTATAGGTATCGTAGGCTTAGGACTCATAGGAGGCTCATTCGCAAAAGCTATGAAGGCTAATACAAACCATAAGATTTTAGGTTTTGATATATCACAAAAGGCAGTTTTGGAAGCAAAGCTTTATAATGCTGTCGATGGCGATTTAGATGATAAATCAATCTCAGAATGTGATGTTGTTTTTGTCGCCCTATATCCTCAGGCGGTATCTGAGTATGTAGTTAAAAACGCAGACAAATTCAAAGAAGCTTGCATTGTTGTCGATTGCGGCGGCACAAAACGCTCAATTTGCAATAAGTGTTTCGATATCGCTCAACAACATAATTTCACTTTTATCGGTGGTCATCCTATGGCAGGAAGACAATATTCAGGATTTAAATATGCCAAAGACAATCTTTATAAAAACGCCATAATGATTTTAACTCCACCGTCCGATATAAAACTCGAGCAGTTGGATTCAGTTCAAAAGCTTCTCAAAGAAATTGGTTTTGCCAATATTCAGATAACAAATCCCGATGAACACGACAGAATTATTGCTTTCACTTCACAATTAGCACATATCGTTTCAAACGCTTATGTCAAAAGTCCGAATGCAGAAGTACATAAAGGTTTTTCTGCCGGCAGTTATAAGGATTTGACAAGAGTTGCCAGACTCAACGAAAATATGTGGTCTGAATTATTCTTAGAAAATGCTGATAACCTTACCTTTGAAATTGACACAATAATAGAAAATCTTCAGGAATACAGTACGGCATTAAAAGAAAAGGATTCTGAAAAACTCAAATCATTGCTTAAAGACGGCAGTGACAGAAAAAAACAAATTGACAGATAAAATAAACCACTGTTTTTGTAACAAACTTAAACAGTGGTTTTGATTTTTAATGTCCTTAAATATGCTTTTTGTTCATCGGTTATTCGATAGCTTTCAACAGCCTTTTGGATTGTTTTGTTGTGAATCCAAGGAGTTAACATTTTACTCTCTAATATTGTGACTGTGCTATGCCATTGCTTTGCGAGAGCAGTTGCGAAATACCAGGCAATCATCATTTTTATATAATACTCATCGCTTTCTGTTTGTAGCACCAGATTGTGTATTTCATCAGAAAAATCGCTATCAAGATAATGAGTCATAAGCATTTCAATTGCAAACCTTACCGTAAAAGTATGCTCTGATTGTATCCACTTTCTGATTTCTGCAAGTAATTTCTTTTTTTCTTTTTTAAAAGATATCGGTCTTATTGAATCGCAGGTTGCCCAATTATCAACATACGGTAAGAATCTGTTAAGTTTTTCTATACACTCATCAAAATCACTTATCCGACATATCAGGAAAGCGTGCAAATTGTTTTCTTCGCAATATTCATGAGGAAGCTCATCTACGAACTTGTTTGCATCTTCACTGTTTTTGAGTGCGTTTGCAATACTTCTGACAACGGGTACTCTGACACCAATTATTTTTTCTGATGAAATATCAGGAATTAACTTCGAAGTAAACTCCTTATATTTTAAATCCTGATGCTCGAATAAAATATCAACAATCGACATTTTAATAGTCTCTTTTCTTCCGTAATTCTTTTCTTATATATCTGAAAGTTTCGTTTTCACCTTTTTCACTGAGCATTACAAGTAATTTTTCAAGAAGCTCAGATGTTTCGGGGTGTATCGCACGGTTAGCCTTTCCGTTTTTAAAATATTCAAGCGGATGATAGTCCTTATATTCTTTGCCTCTGTATATTTTGTTAGCAGCTACGCGATCACAAAACATTTCAATTACAAATATTAAGGGCATTTTTACAGGGTCATTCCTGTGTGTCTTAGGGTTATAATCTCGCCAATACTCAAAATGATGTCTGTTAACACCTTTATGATGTAACCAAGCTTTCGAAAAACCGATTTCTCGCCTTTCAAGCTCGTTAGGACTTCTGCCAACGGTATAGTATTTTGCTCCCTGTAGAAATTCCGTAGGAGTATATTTTGATAAATCGTGCAAGAGACCCCTGTAAAGTATACCTGCTTTTGCGCAATGTTCAATGACCTTATGTCTGTGTTTTGTGATTGTTAAAAAATGTTTAATAGGATGTAACAAGACAAGACCTCCATTCAGTAGTTTATTTTACTTCTAAAATAAATTACTGTCAAGTAAAACAGTCTGCCGTTTTATTTGGCAGACTGTTTTTAATAAATCTTATCAAGAATTTCTATCACATGAGCAACTGCACCGCAGTTATTTGAACGAACTATGTGTGTGGCGTGTGCTAAAGCTTCCTGCGAGCCGTTTTCAGGCACAAAACCGCCTGCAGCGGCATCTAACATTTCAATATCATTATAGCCGTCTCCGACCGCATAAACATCTTTATGGCGGATACCAAGATAATCAGCGAGCTTTAACAAGCTACTACCTTTGTCGGTACCTTTTTTTAACAACTCAATAAATGTCCCTGTAGTTGGTAAAAAAATCGGATCATCATAGTTGTTTCTGAGATACTTCTGTATCTCTTGTGATTCTTGCTGATTTTCAACACCAATCATAACTTTTGCCCATGGCTTGTCGGCTTCGCACGGGTCATTAACTGCAATCATTTCTATATCCTGACTTGTAAGGTGCCGATGTGTTATTTCAGTTGGATTTATTGCGAAGGTTTTATCAAACGGATACATCTCTATTGATGCTTCGGGAAAGTTATCGCGAATATAACGAAGAGGTTCATTGCCCTCCTCACCTATACCGTCGCAAAATACGATCTCCTTTTTAGCATAATCGTATGCCATAGCACCGTTCGCCAATAAAACCGGTGCATTTATATATTCGTTACTGTAAAGGTGAAAGCCTTTGTATGACCTGCCGGTGCAAACGGTGAACAAACCGCCCTCGGACATGAAATACTTTATCGCTTCTATGACATCGGTCGAGATTATACCATCGTCATTTTTTAATGTACCGTCAAAATCGCTTGCTATCAATACTTTATCAAACTTCACAATCATCACCAAAAGAATGATAACATATTTTTCAACTTATTTCAATATTGTTGTTTTATTCCGAAGTAATTGTCAACATGCAACGCTTATTTATCGTATCTTCTGCGAGCAAATTTTCTTCCTTAATCTTTTCAACGGTGGAGTTATATTTTCTGGCAATATCCCATAAATTTTCGTTAATATCTGGAAAATAGACAGTAACTGCTGATTTATTCTTTAAATTTATATGTTTTTCTCCTGGTACAATTTCCGTAATGAGATTTTTAACCGCCGTGTCAAATACATCACCGGAAATGGTATATTCAATTTTGATTTCACACTTTGTATCACTAAGTACAACCGCGGACATATCAGTTATTTTGCAAATCGGACTTATTATCGGATTAACACCGCTATCGGTCAATTTGTTATACACGAAAGCAACTTCTCTTTCTGCATACGACAAAGTATCCTCTCTGTCTTTATAAATTATACATACAGTTCCTGAGATGTTAATTGTTGCTTGATTCTCTGTGAAACCATTCTTTACCTTTATGTCCGTCGACCATACATCAACAATCTTTGAAATTCCTGTAGTTGCAAATTCAAGCTCACATTTGTAGAGAGAGGTATCGTTAATAACGCTCGTTCTTTTTATAAGCTTTACAGGTTTTTTCTTAATATCGATATCACATTCTGTAGAGTAAGCATCAGTTATCCCTGAAAAATCTTTGTCGCAATAAACCTTGACAATTCCTTGTATCCTTGCGTTTACATCAATAAGTCGCATTTCGGAATTTGCATCAGATTTCAATTGTATTTCAAGTGAAGAAATATCGGCCGTTACATCAGCAAATGAATCTTCGGATATGCCGTCAATCTCAACAACCTGCGTGAGAGGTATCGAATTTTTATAATTCTGAAGATTGTTATCCTTATCAGCATATAGGATATTCAACGCGAGCTCAGCTTTAAAAAGTACTTTTGAATTTATAATTTTAACTTCGCCTAAAATCACGACTGCGGTTTCTCTTATTATTTGTTGAACTGCCGGTAGGTCAGAATAAAGTTCAAGCACCTCGCCCACCGAAAAGCTTTTTTCTGCAATATTACAAAAATCGGAAATTACACATTGTTCGGTTTTAAGCTGTATTCCTGAACCTTGTGCTTCGCAAATCAGATCGTGTGCTGTTTTTTTTACAAGCTTAAACATAAAAATTATACTTGCTCTTATGTCTGCTTTGCGTGCACTTATTGCACGACAGTTTACATATTCAACTTTACTTTTGATAATCGGCGTTATATTTTCTGAAATTGAGGCATCTTCAAAGTATTTTGAAAACGGATATGATTGCTCGCAGCAATGAATTGTATTATTCTCGTCAGCATAAATCAATCTGATATGTGCTTTTCCCTCAACAGTCACTCTGTCACCTGTTATTGTCGTCGAATAAATATGCGGCTCTATTTTACATTTGAGTATCTTGATTATTTCGGGCAGGTAATCAGGTAATGTAATATCACTTTCAACCATCTGCTCTACCGTGCCTTCATGTACAGATTCAATCTCGTTAAATAAGAATTTTTTTGTGCTGAAATCCATAAGTAACACTCCTTAAAAATATTGTCTATAAGACTATATGCACACTTTGTCCTACTTATGAATAAAAAACCACAGTTAAGCAAAAATCACTTAACTGTGGCAAAAAATTGAACTTATGATTCTTCGGGATGTTTCTTAATAAGAACAACCATCATAAGCATCGCAAGCATAAATACAGCTATAAATGCCGCGAAATTGTATTCAATACCTGTCTTGGGAATTGAAGGATCACCGTTATTTATATCAGGTGTATTGTTGTCTGATGCAGGAACCTTCGGAAGAGATTCATAAACAGCAATTACTGTTATATCTTCAGCCGGCATTGTTTTAGGAAGATTATCCCAACGAACAAATTTATGACCATCTTTTTTCGGGTCAGGAACCGGTAAAATAGTATCACCGAATTTATACTGTTTTATATCGTAAACGCTTCCGTCTGAAACATAGGTTATTGTGTAGATGTTTCTTGTGTAATAAACCTCAAGAACCAATGAGCCGTCTGCTTCAATGTTGCCTGAAAGCTTTCCGAGAGTTTCATCAAATGTGAAGCCAATAAACTCTTTGGGTACTGCAGTAGCAGTAGTGTTTGTTGTTCCCTGAAGATTTTCAGTTTCAACAAGAGCCCATGTACCGTCAAGGTTTTCTGTATAATGCAATACCTTGTACGCTGTATCATCATTCGGAGTATAGACTACTCTTTCTGTTACGCTATCAGCGGGCATTGTTCCTTCAACCAATACTCTGTCAGCTGTATAACCGATAATGTCGGGTGAAGTTACAGAGTAACCTTCTTCATATTTGAGCGTTGCAGTATATTTCTCGGGAGCTGTTGTACCGTCAGCCATTACATACTCAACAGTAAGATCATAACTGTTTCTTGTATAATATGCTTCAAGTGCCAATGAGCCATCTGCTTCGATATTGCCGTTAAGCTTTCCGAGTGTTTCATCAAATGTGAAACCGGTATACTCTTTCGGCAATGCAGTTGCTGTCGTATTTGTTGTTCCGACAAAGTTTTCAGTTTCAACAAGCTTCCATGTTCCGTCAAGGTTTTCTGTAAAGTGAAGTACCTTGTATGGTGTATTTGAATTAGGAGTATAAACAACTTCTTCAGATACATCGTTTGCAGGTACCGTTCCCTCTACAAGAGCTCTGTCAGGTGTATAACCAAGAACATCGGGTGATTCCACTGAATAAGTTTCACCGTACTTCAATACTGTAACATATTTTTCTGGTGCTTCAGTACCGTCACTCATCTTATAAGTTACCGTTACATTATAAGAATTTCTTGTGTAATAAACTTCAAGAACCAATGAACCGTCTGCTTCAATGTTGCCTGAAAGCTTTCCGAGAGTTTCATCAAATGTGAAGCCTGTATACTCTTTAGGTACTGCATTAGCAGTTGTGTTTGTTGTACCGACAAGGTTCTCAGTATCAACAAGTGTCCATGTACCGTCAAGGTTTTCTGTGTAGTGTAATACTGTGTATTTTGTATCAGCATTAGGAGTATAAATAACTCTCTCTGCTACATTTTCTGCAGGCATTACACCCTCAACCAATAATCTGTCTGCTGTATAGCCGATAATGTCGGGTGAATTTACAGAGTAACCCTCTTCATATTTGAGCGTTGCAGTATATTTTTCGGGAGCTGTTGTACCGTCAGACATAATATACTCAATTACCAAATCATAGCTGTTACGAGTATAGTAGACCTTGAGTACCAATGAACCATCCGCAGCAATATTACCTGAAAGTATTCCAAGATTTTCATCGAATGTAAATCCTGTGTAAACATTCGGAGTTGCATCAGCGGTTGTATTTGTTGTTCCCTGAAGATTTTCAGTTTCAACAAGCTTCCATGTTCCATCAAGGTTTTCTGTAAAGTGAAGTACCTTGTATGGTGTGTTTGAATTAGGAGTATAAACAACTTCTTCAGATACATCGTTTGCAGGTACTGTTCCTTCAACAATAAACCTGTCAGGTGTATATCCGAGAACATCGGGTGATTCTACTGAATAAGTTTCACCGTACTTCAATACTGTTACATATTTTTCTGGTGCTTCAGTACCGTCACTTGTTTTGTAAGTTACAGTAACATTGTACTGATTTCTTACATAATAAGCTTTAAGCACCAAAGAGCCATCCGGCTTGATTGTTCCGGAAAGTATTCCGAGATTTTCGTCGAATGTAAAGCCTGTGAAATCTCTTGCTACGACTGTTGCAACTGTGTTAGTTATTCCTTCAAGTTCTTCCGTTACTTCAAGATTCCATGTACCGTCAAGATTCTCTGTGTAATGGAGTACTTTATATTTGGTATCTGAATTCGGTGTATAAACAACGATTTCCACTACATCATCTGCGGGCATTTTGCCTGCAACCACGCTCTTATCAGGTGTGTATCCGAGCACATCGGGTGATGTTACAGAGTACTCATCCTCATATTTGAGTGTATCTTTGTACTCATCCGGTGCCTGTGTTTTATCCGACATTTCGTACTTAACATTAAGCTTATACTCGTTTCTTGTATAATAAGCTTTAAGTACTAATGAACCATCGCCGGCAATAGTGCCGGATAAAGTTCCTAATGTAGGATCAAATGTATAACCACTGAATGTTTTAGGTGTAACATTTGCGATTGTATTTGTTGTACCGACAAGATTTTCCGTAGCCTCAAGCTTCCATGTACCGTCAAGATTCTCTGTATAATGATAAACAGTATACTTTGTATCAGCATTCGGAGTATAAACTACCTTTTCTGTTAGATTGTCAGCAGGCATTGTTCCTTCAACAACAACCTTAGAGGGTGTATATCCGGGCACTACAGGTGTAGTAACTGAATATTCATCCTGATATTTTACTTTTCCGGTATATGTTTCAGGAGCTTTTGTTCCGTCTGACATTTCGTACTCAACTGTTAAATCATACTTGTTTCTCGTGTAGTAAGCCTCAAGAAGCAATGAACCGTCTGCAAGCACCTTACCGCTGAGTTTACCAAGATTTTCATCAAGCGTAAATCCTGTATAAGTGTTAGGATCAACCGCTACGGTTGTATTTGTTGTGTTTGTAAGGTACTCTGTTTCTTCGAGCTTCCATGTGCCGTCAAGGCCTTCTGTATAATGCTTTACTGTATAAGGTGTATCGGGATTGGGTGTATAAATAACCTTTTCCGCTACATCTTTATCAGGCATAGTACCCTTAACCGTGCCCTTATCGGGTGTGTATCCGGGAACTATCGGAGTTGTTACAGAATAAGATTCACCAAATTTTAGTGTTGCCGAATAATCATCGGGAGCATCTGTTCCGTCTGACATCTGATAATCAACCTTTAAATTATGTCTGTTTCTTCTGTAATAAACCTCAAGCACTAATGAACCGTCACCTGCAACTGTACCTGACAGTTTGCCGAGACTCTGATCAACCGTAAATCCAAGATAATCGTTGATATCGGCATTAACTGTTGTGTTTGTAGTACCTGTGCATTTATCAGTTTCTTCAAGCTTCCAGGTACCGTCAAGACTTTCGGTAAAGTGTTTTACCACATACTTGGTGTCAGCATTGGGAGTATAGGTTACAATCTCACGAACCGAACCATCAGGCATCGTACCCTCAACAACTTTTTTATCAGCTGTGTATCCGGGGATAAGCGGCGATTCAACTTTATATTCCTCATTATAATATAAAGTTACGCTATAATTATCAGGCGGTGTAGTTCCGTCTGACATTCTGTATATGATATTTAAATCGTGTTCATTGCGTGTGTAATAAAGATTTAAAATCAAAGAACCGTCAGCTTTAATTACTCCCTTAGTTGTGCTCTTTTCCGCATTAAACGAAAATCCGCTAAACACTCTTGCTTGTGCTGTTGCGGTTGTATCGGTTTCACCCTTAAGCTCTTCATTTGCTTCAAGCTTCCAGCTTCCGTCAAGGTTTTCTGTATAATGATTTACGAGATATTTTGTATCAACCTTTGCTGCATAAATTGCTTTAAGGCTGTAATCGCCTTTCGCAGTTTTCGGAATTGAGGAGATTATCTCTCCTGTTTTTGCATCTTGCCAATGCAAGAAATCATATCCGATTTTCGCAGCAGGATTAAATGACGTAACGCCTATACCATAGGTATATTGATCGGGATTGCCTGACATTTTTCCGCCATCCAAATCATAAGTTATAAGATTCGGTTTAACGGATACTGTAAAGTTACTGCCCGTTACAGGCGTGTTTTTTACTGAAACAATAGTATAATCAGCCGGTGAAAGCAGATCGTTGTCAGCCTTAACATCAACTGAATTTATGCCGTAATCAACTACTGTTTTATCAGCAGTCACGGGACCGTATACTGAAGGATCTGCGATGTTACCATTCTTATCCTTAAGAGTGAGGAGTACAGTGGGTGCAGTACCTTCAGGCATTGCGGCGTTGAGATTGTCAGGACAAGTCCACTTAACAGTATAGTTTTTGCTTATATCAGCCTTCTCACCTTTATAGATCGTAAAATCCTTTGTAAAGGTAATAGTGGGATCAAAGACATTAACTGTTGCTGTTTTTGTGAACGAAACCTCTTTGAAATCGCCCGCATGCTTAGGTGTAACTGTTGCAGTAATGGTATATGTCTCATTGTCATTCAAAGCAGTAATGTCTTTAAATTCATTACCGTTGCTGTCTTTGACGGTATATTCAATGTGAACCAAATCTGCCATCCATTTACCATCTTCGTTAGTGAAGATATCAGAAGGCTTCACAGTATCACCAACATAGATGCTTATATCATGTGCATCTATGTCATACTTGATCGGAATATCAACATCAGGAACGGGATATTCAAGAAGCTCGTTATCTTCCTCTGTATAAATACCGGAGTCTGTTGTGTTAGTGGGAACCTGGTTACCACCTGCAAATTCTTCCTTTATGGTAATATAGAAAGAAAACCTGAATATTCCGGGATCATTAGGATTCAAAGGATTACCGTCGTCGTCACAAAGAACAATCGGGAAATCCATATTCTTAATCTTGATCTCGGTAGTTCCGTCTTGACGATCTACCAATTCAATCTGATTTGGATACGCATTGGTTATAGCCGCTTTTTGAGCATCAGTAAGATAAAAGTACTGCGTTACAACATCTTTAACTACTAAGTCCTCAAACGGCGTTCCTACTGCATTTGTAATTCTGTCAAAAGCGGAATCAAGACCGTCAAAATCTGTAGCAGGGATATAATACTCAGATGATTTCTTTGTGCCCAAACCTGATTTTGTAGGCTTTGTAGCATCGGGATAGTTTGACGAAATACCGTTAAGCATATAGTAAACGGCTGATGTTTCAGACGGTAAATCATCAAAAACTCCAATTGTATAAACACTCGCTCCGTATGTATTCTTCATTTCATGTGCATCGCTGACAGCTGCATACGAACCTGTCGTTGTTGAAGTACTTGAAGCTACACCGTCGCTGAACATAACAACAAAGAGATGCTTCTCTTTCTGATAACCGTCTTTGACTATATTCAATGCATCATCGGTTGCATATCCCGGATAAGTATCACCTGATGCTTTCAAACCCCAGATTGCTGATTTGAGAGCTTTTGCACCTGTTTTCACAGAAACATATGCAGCGGCGTTATCCTTTCCGCTACCCGTCAACACTTTAGAAGTATCAGAGAATGTTACAGCTGCAATTCTGAAATCAACATCGTATGTTTGTGTAAATGAATATAGCTTATCAATGAATAGAGTTACAGAATGCTTTAAAGCATCAACTTTTTCAGTTGAATAAAACTGGTATTCATTATTAACACCTGTTCCGCCAAGTCTGAATTTAATCTTATCAGCAGTAACAATGCTTGAAGAAGGTGTTTGATAAACATACCAACCTTCTTCACGAACGACCACACCGTTTACTTTTCTTTGACTGTAGTGATCCAGCTTTGCGTATTTACCATCTTTGAAGATATAGTAAGTGTTACTTGATTCTTTAATATATGATGCATCCTCAATAATTGCATAGTCAGAATAACTGTTGTTCATACTACCTGAAGTATCCAAAATAAGCACAATGTCAGCTGACTCAACATTCGTAACCAAAGCACCTTTAGCATAAGTTTCAAGGTCAATTCTGAAAATTTCAGGGTCATCAGTAGCAACTGTTTTTTTGTTGAGTACAATATTGTCCGTATTAACTGCATCTTCCTCTACATTGTTACCTGCGGCAAAAACAGGGAAAATGAAATTAGGAACCAACATCGTAATAACTAACAAAATCGACAAAAGACTTTTAAAAACAATTCTTTTACGCATTTAAGTTTCTCCTTTCTACAAAATAACGTACTTTCCGCATTTTAAAAACACGACTGACCTCGTACAGAGATTTGTTCATAATATAATAAGACAAATATCCAACAATAATTCTAAAACAAATATTAACTATTGTCAAGGTAAGAAAAAATTTTAACCAAATTTATACAAAAGTTTAGTGGAATACAATAATAGTATTTTATATAAAACATTAAATAAAATACTATTTATTTAAAATGTTTAATATAATATTACAGAAATCAGTTGACCTGTGATGATTTTTGTTATAAAATAACTCTATATGTTCAGATTAAGGTGGTGAGGCATTGAAGCAAGAATCCAAGACATATAAATATTTAAAAAACATCGGAATCGGACTTTTGATTTCAGCACTTTTCTTGCTGATAGTCTCATTGATTCTGAGACTTGAACCTATACAAGTTTGGTATGATCAATATGCAGATGTTTTATATTCTTTTGAGTTGGCAGTTTTATCCATAGATAACGACTTTTTGGTCGTCTTCACCATAATACTCATCTTTGCTCTCAAAAGTATTCTTCCGATCATTCCTTTTTCGGCTGTTTGTCTTGTAACAGGTATAATTTTACCTCCACAACTATCAATTATAGTGAATCTCATTGGTGCATCTGTATGGCTGATGATAAAATATCTATGGGGGTATACATTGGGTTCAGGTTATCTTACCAAAATACTCATAAGATACAAAAAAATAAAGGATGTTTTGGAAAGCAAAGGTAACGGTAACCCCTGGTTATTATTCGCTTTCAGGGTTATCCCCTTTTTCCCCAGCAACACAGTAAGTCAGCTTTACGGCTCAATGCAATTCAGCGTATGGAAATATCTTGGTATTTCTCTTTTCGGTCTTCTTCCGAGAATAATCGCTTATGCATTCGTCGGTGAAAGTCTCTTTGACCCGTTCTCATTCAACTTTTATATTCCGATTATTTTATTGCTTGCCTTTACCGGTGCAGCAGCTTTGATTTTATCATTTGTTTTAAAAAAAGCTTCTCAAATCTTACCTTGAAAGGATGTCAAAAATGAACAATCAACTAAAAAATAAAATTTTAAACGGAGAATTTAATTCTCAGCTTAAAAGAATATATCTCACAGACGATGCTGTGAAGCAACAGGCTTTACGATACATATCATTACTTGAAGATTTTAGCGAACTCTATCCCGATGATACAGATATACATTTCTTCACCGCACCCGGCAGAACTGAGGTCTGCGGTAATCACACTGACCATAACCACGGAAAAGTTCTTGCTGCCGGCATAAACCTCGATGCAATTGCTGCAGCTTGTAAGAATTCATCGGATATAATCAATGTTAAATCAAGAAACCACAGAATGAACACAGTTAACATAAAAGAGCTCACTCCTCAAAAGAGTGAACTCGGTAAATCTGATGCACTTGTTCGCGGAGTATGTGCAGGCTTTGTTAAAAGAGGGTACAAAATCGGTGGGTTTAATGCTGCAACTGTTTCCGATGTTCTTTCAGGCTCGGGAATGTCCTCGTCTGCAGCTTTTGAAGTTTTAGTCGGAACAATCTTAAATTACCTTTATAACGACGGACAAGTTCCCGCTGAGGAAATTGCTAAAATAGCACAGTATTCCGAAAATGAGTTTTTCGGCAAACCTTGCGGACTTATGGATCAGACAGCTTGTGCGGTTGGCGGTTTTATAACAATTGATTTCAATGATCCCGAAAACCCGATAATTGAGAAAATTCCGTTTGAGTTTGAATCCTGCGGACACTCACTTTGCATTGTTGACTCGGGTGCCAATCACGCTGACCTCACCGATGCCTATGCCGCAGTAAAAAATGAAATGCAGGCGGTTGCGTCTTATTTCGGAAAAACCTATCTTCGTGATGTTGATTACTGTGATTTCCTCGACAAAGTCGCCGATGTTCGCAAGTTACATGGCGACAGGGCTGTAATGCGTGCAATGCACTTTTTCGAGGACAATCTTCGCGTCGAAAAAGAAATTTCCGCACTCAAAAATAATGATTTCGAAACCTTCAAGAAGTGTACCATAGACAGCGGTAACTCATCATTTATGTATAATCAGAACATTTCAACTTATGCAGATTTAGCGATTCAGCCGGTTGCAGTTGCTCTGGCAATTTCAGAAAGTATTCTTAAGGATAAGGGTGCATGGCGTGTTCACGGCGGTGGTTTTGCCGGAACAATACAAGCCTTCGTCCCTGATGAAATGCTTTCCGAATATAAAACTAAAATCGAAAAACTTCTGGGCGAAGGCTCATGTTATGTTTTGACCATCAGACCGGTTGGTGGGTCAATAGTATTTTAAAATTTTTGAGGATACAGGAGTTTCTGGAGATAATAAACATTATCATTCCAATCAATCAGGAGATATTCTGTTCCGCCGATATTATGCAACGGATGTTTTTTGTAAGGAATAATATCCTGCTTCATATTCCATTGGAAATATTTCGGAACATTGATTGCTTCGGAAATAATCTGACTTTTTGTTAAATCTGTTTCTATTTCAGGAAGTATCTGATTTATAAGATCAATCACCTGAGATGCATTTATTCCGCTGAAGCTTGTAAATATACTGTTAAGGAAATTCCTCTGTCGTCCGGTTCTTGCTCGGTCAGAGTCAATCGACCTGAGTCTGACATACTCCAAGGCTACCGTACCGTTCAACTTATATGTTCCGGCACCATGAAGACTTATTCCTGCTGCTGAAAGACTATCATCAAGGGCATAGTATTCTTCCTGTGTGAGTGTTATATCAACACCGCCGAGAATATCAACAATCTTTGCAAACGATTCAAAATTAACCGCAACATAATTGTCTACCGACACTTTATAGTTTTGTTCAATGGTCTGCATAAGTAACGCACCGCCACCGTAGGCGTAAGCCATATTAAGTCGCTTATTGCCGACACCGGGTATGGAGTTATAAACAGCTCTTGAAAGTGACACCATTGAAATCTGTTGATTCTTTTTGTTTATAGACAGAAGAATCGTTGCGTCAGCTCTCGGATAGAAATTTACTTCTTCGTGATTACCGTAATCGTATCCGACAAGAATCAATGTAAAAACATCGGGATCGGATAAAGTAGTGCCGTATGCGATATTCCTTGCGATATCCTCGTCACCTTTAGCAAAGTCTTCTTTTAAATCTTCGGGAATTTCAACTGTTTCCTCTTTGATAATTTCCGGATTAGGCTTCAAATCCTCAACAGGTTCTTTAATGAGGTCAAGAATGTGATAACCCGTAAAAAATACAGTTCCCAATCCGATGATTATAATTCCGAAAAAACAACACAAAAGAATAATCAATGCCTTGTTTTTTCTTTTTTTTGCAGCGCGTCTGCTTTCTCTGCTCATATTTTTCACCTCTGTTTATTTATGCTGCATCATCAGTATATATCATATTTTTAAAAAAATCAATCACCCGAAAGGATTTTAACATGGAATTAACAAATCTGCTAAAAAAATTGACGCAAGAAAATATGCTCGGTGCGATAGAATTTGCATCGGATTTTTTATCCGATTTTATGGCAGTTCATACCACCCCGTTAGGCAGTCTTGTTGCCGAAAAGGACGGTTTTGGTGACAAAATAATGCTTGAAGCACATATTGACGAAATCGGTTTCGTGGTTACAAATATTGATAAGAACGGGTTTATTAAGGTCAACTCATATGGTGGCTCCGATCCAAGGGTGTTGCCGGCTTCTGATATAACGATATACAGCGAAAGACCTGTTCAGGGTGTTGTCGCTTCAACTCCCCCACACCTTTCAAAAGATAACGACAGTAAAATTACTGAAATTTCCGATTTGGTGGTTGATGTCGGAAGTAACTTTAAATACATTTCTCTCGGCGATTTTGCAACTCTTACACACAGTTTTTCAGCTTTAAAAAACAACACAGTTTCGGCACCTGCACTTGATAACAGAGCCGGTGTTGCGGTGATTCTCAGATGTGCCGAGTTATTAAAAGACAGCGGTAGAAAATTCTCAGTCGTACTCTCTGTCGGTGAAGAAGTTAACGGAAGCGGTGCTTCAACTGCAGCATTTTCGGTTAGTCCCGATGTTGCAATTGCTGTCGATGTCAGCTTTGCAAAGGCACCGTCAATACCTGATGACAAGTGTTCAAAGCTTGGTGGCGGACCGATGATCGGGATATCCCCCGTGCTTGATTATTATCTTTCCTTACAGTTGGTTGAGACAGCAAAGAATAAGGATATTCCCTATTCTAAGGAGATAATGGGTTCATCAACAGGCACAGACGCTGACCATATTTCCGATACACTCGGCGGCATAAAAACTGCTTTGGTTTCTATACCTCTCAGAAATATGCATACGGGAGTTGAGATAGTGTCTCTTGACGATATAGAAGCTTGTGCTAAACTTATTTCTGAATTTGTGATCAGCGGAGGTATTGACAATGATTAACGAATTAAAAACACTCTGTTCTTTAAATTCCGCTTCCGGCAGAGAAAACGAAGTCCGTGACTATATCATCAAAGAAATCTCGCCTTATGTTGACTATACAATTGATGCACTCGGCAACATTATCGCATTAAAAAAAGGTTTATCTGAAGCTAAAAATAAGGTTATGATTTCTGCCCACATGGATGAGGTTGCTTTGATTGTTACTTATATTGACGAATCAGGATTTTTAAAAATTTCAACTGTCGGCGGTATCGATAATCAGGTGCTTTCCGGCAAGAGAGTTACAATAAACGGCAATATTGGTGTTATCGGTGTTAAACCGATACACCTCTTAAAAGGCAAAGAAAAGGAAGCATATCCTGAAATCAGCGATTTATATATTGATATAGGTGCAAAATCTAAAGAAGATGCACTTAAATATGTGTCTGAGGGAGATATTGCGTATTTTCTTTCAGATGTTGTTGAATTAGGCGATAATCTTTTAAAAGCAAAAGCAATAGACGACAGGATTGGTTGTGCAGTTCTCTTAAACCTTATCAGAAGTGAATTAAAATATGACACATATTTTGTTTTTACCGTTCAGGAAGAAATCGGTACTCGCGGTGCGACTACTGCATCGTACACCGTTGCTCCTGATTATGCCATTGTGGTTGAAGCGACAACTGCAGCTGACATCTTAGGCGTTGATGGCGATAGTAAGGTATGTTCTTTGGGCGAAGGTGCGGTAATATCTTTTATGGATAGAGCCACAGTTTATGACAGAGAACTTTATAAGCTTGCTTTTAAATTAGGAGCAGAAAAAGAAATTAAGCTTCAGACCAAAACCAAGGTTGCAGGCGGTAACGACGCCGGTGCAATACACAAAAGCCGTGGTGGTGTGAAAACAATCGCTGTTTCTGTTCCTTGCAGATATATCCACTCACCCTCATGTGTTATAAATAAAGCGGACATTGACTCTGTTTATAATATTACTAAAGCTTTGCAGGAGGCACTTTGCATTGATTAAATTAGCTGATAAAATTGATAACATTTATCAAATCTGCCTGAAAGATACTTTCGGCACAAGAATTGCCGCTTTGTTTTCGGCATACGGAACTGAATATGATTTTGCTGATTTTTGGTATCAGACTGTTAACGATAGAATTACTGCTGCGGTTTCTAAAGTATCAGGTGATGTAACAATCTGTGCTGATATGAATGCTGATTTTGAAGAATTATCTGAATTCATGAATGCAATCGGCTATTCAAGTATAACAGCTGATTTATCAGTTGCAAATAATATGAATCTTCAATTTGCGACGGAAGGTTTTATAGTAGAATTTAAAGGCGATATCGTATTGTGTGATGATATCATCGAAGATTATTGTGACCTGAACGAAATATATGACCTCATAAAATCTCAGGGCGTAGGTTTCCTTGGTGATAAAAAAGAGTGGATTGCAGATGCTTCATACAAACTTAATCACAATATCGCAAGACTTGCACTGATTAAAAAGGACGGCAAGCTTGCTTCATCAGCAATGGTTTTGTTTGAAACTGATAACGCCGCTTTTTTGGGTGCGGTTGCTACCTACCCTGATTTCAGAGGACAAGGCTTGTCACGAAAAATAATTCACTATCTTCTCAATAAAGTTAAGGGCAAAAAAACGCACCTTTTCTGCAGAAAAGACACAATTGTTGAGTTTTATAAAAAAATCGGCTTTGAAGTAGTCGGTACATTCACAGTAACATACAGTAAAGGATAACAATTATGAATTTAAATCTTGATAAACGAATTTCAGATGCATCCGAAAAAGCATCTGAAATATTAAAATCTCAATATGATGCTATCGACAGTATAGTTGAATTTAACCAGAGAAAAGTACTATCAGCTTTTATTGATAATAACATAAGTGAATCCCACTTTAATGAAACAACTGGCTACGGTTACGGTGACAGAGGTCGTGAAGGGCTTGATTCAGTTTTTGCTCAGGCTCTCGGTGCTGAAGCTGCACTTGTAAGACACAATTTCACCTGCGGTACCCATACTTTAGCAGTTGCTTTGTTCGGTATTTTAAGACCTCACGATACAATGTTGTGTGTAACAGGACTTCCCTACGATACCATTCATCCGGTTATCGGACTTAATTCAAGCGGTATGGGCTCTCTCAAGGATTATTTAATCAACTACAAGCAAGTCGACCTTGATGAGAACGATAAACCTGATCTTGAAGCAATAAAAAATGCATTAACAGATGATGTAAAAATGGTTTACATACAGCGATCTCGTGGCTACACAATGCGTCCGAGCCTTTCCGTTCAGGAAATCGGTGAAATTGCAAAGGTTGTTAAGACTAATTCAAATGCGGTTATTATGGTTGACAACTGTTATGGTGAATTTGTTCAGACTGCGGAGCCGCTTGAATTTGGTGCAGATATAATTGCAGGCTCACTTATAAAAAACCCAGGCGGCGGCATTGCTAAAAACGGCGGATATATAGCAGGCAGAAAGGATTTAATCGAGCTTTGTGCTTACAGGCTGACAACACCCGGTCTTGGCACAGAAGTCGGTGCAAGCCTTGGTCACACAAGAGAAATGATGCTCGGTTTCTTCAACGCTCCGCATGTTGTCGGCGAAGCAATGAAATCGGCAGTTTTCACAGCAGCACTTTTTCAAGAGCTTGGTTACGAAGTTACACCTACACCAATTGAAAACAGATTTGACATCATCCAATCTGTTAAGTTATGTTCTCCTGAGGCGTTGATTGCTTTTTGCCAAGGTATGCAAAAAGGTGCACCTGTTGATTCTTTTGTTGAACCTCAACCATGGGATATGCCCGGATATGAGTCTCAGGTCATCATGTCTGCAGGTGCCTTCACAATGGGCTCTTCAATAGAATTGTCTGCTGATGCTCCCTTGCGAGAGCCCTATACGGTGTGGATGCAAGGCGGTCTTAATTTCCACAGTGCTAAAGTAGGCATTTTGTTAGCCGCACAAGAAATATCTTCTCGCGGACTATTACTTTGATTTTTTCCTGAAAGGTTTGTTATTCTATGAATTTAAAGATTCTTAAAAGCGGTACTGATATCAGAGGTATCGGCGATGAAAAACAGTCTGATAATCCCCTATTTCTTTCTGATGAGGCCATAAAAGTACTCGTTGATTCTTATTGCAGATGGTTAAGTAACAAAACAAAAAAGAATATTTTTGATTTAAAAATTTCTGTTGGTCACGACTCAAGACTTTCAGCCGAAAGAATAAAAAAATGTGTTTTGACGGTTCTTACGGCAAATAAGCTCAAATCTTATGATTGCGGTTTATCCTCTACACCCGCAATGTTTATGACCACCGTTTTAATGGATTGTGACGGTGCAATTCAGATTACAGCAAGTCACCATCCGTCCGATAGGAACGGTCTTAAGTTCTTCGATAAAGACGGCGGTCTTGAATCATCAGATATATCTGATATCATCGCCGACGCAAAAGTTTTTGATGCAGATGTCGAAATGGTTACAGAAAAAGTTGATTTTATGTCACAATATTCTGCACATCTGAAAAAAGTTATTATTAACGGTATCGGAAAAGGCAGTCGTCCTCTTGAAGGCATCAAGATTGTTGTAGATGCCGGAAACGGTGCAGGTGGTTTTTACGCTAACGATGTCCTTGCTCCTCTCGGTGCAGATATTAGCGGCAGCCAATTCCTTGAACCCGACGGAAGCTTTCCTAACCACATCCCGAATCCCGAAAATTCTGAGGCAATGGATTCAGTTTGCAACGCGGTTATTAAAGCGGGAGCAGACTTCGGGGTTATATTCGATACTGATGTTGACAGAGCTGCTTGTGTGGACAAGCATGGTAAGCCGATTAACAAAGATCGTTTAATTGCACTTGTTTCCTCAATACTTCTCAAAAACAAATCAGGAACTATAGTAACAGATAGTGTAACAACACGCGGTCTGACTGATTTTATAGAAAATCATCTAAAATCAAAGCATCTCAGATTTAAAAGAGGCTATAAAAATGTTATAAGCAAACAAATTGAATTAACTAAAAACGGAGAGTTTTGTCCGCTTGCAATTGAAACATCGGGACACGCCGCTTTATCAGAAAACTACTTCCTTGACGACGGTGCTTATCTTATTACTAAGATAATCGTTGAAATGTCAAAGCTTTCGTCCGAGGGCAAGAACTTTGATGATGAGCTCAAAAATTTAAAAGAGCCCGCAGAAACACTTGAATTGAGGATGAAAATTCTTACTGATGAATTCAGAGAATACGGTGAAGATTTCATTTCATATCTAAGTAAAAATATGCATACAGGTTGGGAAAAAGAGCTTGTCAACTATGAGGGTGTCCGTTTTTACACTCAGGACGGTTGCTTCACTGTAAGATTGAGTGTGCATGACCCCGTTCTGATTATTAACTTTGAATCTGATGTTGTCAGCGGTATAGACACAACACTCAATCAGCTCAAACCTTATATAATGAATTTCGACAAAATTGACTCGGTCAATATATTTAATTAAACTCAGGGTGATATTATGGGAAAGATAAATGATATTTTTGCTTCGGCGGTTTTTAATGATGATTGCATGAAACGCACATTGCCGGAGGCTACATACATAGCATTAAAGAAAACCATTCAGGATGGAAAATCGCTTGATATTTCTGTGGCGAACGAAGTTGCAAACGCGATGAAAGAATGGGCAATTAAGAAAGGTGCAACACATTACACCCATTGGTTTCAGCCAATGACCGGTGTTACCGCGGAAAAACATGACAGTTTTATTGCCACTACAAAAGACGGTAAGGTTATAATGGAGTTTTCAGGTAAAGAACTTATAAAAGGTGAGCCTGATGCCTCAAGCTTCCCGTCAGGTGGCTTGAGGGCGACTTTTGAAGCGAGAGGTTATACTGCGTGGGATCCGACATCTTATGCTTTTATCAAAGACAGAACACTCTGCGTCCCTTCTGTTTTCTGCTCATACGGTGGTGAGGCTCTCGATAAAAAAACACCCTTGCTTCGTTCGGTTGAAGTAATAAGCGAACAAGCATTAAGAGTGTTGAGATTGTTCGGTGAAAAGGATGTTAAGAGAGTTGTAACAACCGTTGGTCCCGAACAAGAGTACTTTCTGATAGATAAGAACTTATATGACAAAAGAAAGGATTTAGTATTCTGCGGAAGAACACTGTTTGGTGCTCCGCCTCCGAAGGGGCAGGAGCTTGATGACCACTACTACGGCTCCATCAAACCCCGTGTTTCCGCTTATATGAGGGAGCTTGATGAAGAGTTATGGAAGCTCGGTATACTTGCCAAAACAAAACATAATGAAGTCGCACCCGCACAGCATGAATTAGCTCCGATTTTCACTTTAACTAATACAGCAACCGACCATAATCAGCTCACGATGGAAATCATGAAGAAGGTTGCTATAAAACATAATCTTGTTTGCCTCTTGCACGAAAAACCCTTTTCAAGAGTCAATGGCAGTGGTAAACATAATAACTGGTCACTTTCTACAGATAAGGGTAAAAACTTACTTGAACCCGGTGACTCTCCTCAGGACAACGCACAGTTCCTTATTTTCCTCTGTGCAGTTATCAAAGCGGTTGACGAATACCAGGATTTGATTCGCATTTCATCAGCTTCTGCGGGCAACGACCATAGGCTCGGCGGCGATGAAGCACCCCCGGCGATTATTTCTATCTTCCTCGGTGATGAATTAACTGAAATCCTTAATTCAATCGAAAAAGGCAAGGATTACAGCAATGTCGATAAAACTGAAATGGAAATCGGAGTTCATGTTCTCCCTCATTTCCCTAAAGATACAACCGACAGAAACAGAACATCACCTTTTGCCTTCACCGGAAACAAATTCGAATTCAGAATGACCGGCTCATCTTTTTCGATATCGGGACCCAACATAATATTGAATACAATTGTTGCAGAGGAATTGAAGCAATTTGCTGATTATCTCGAAACCGAAAAGGATTTCAAGCTTGCGATAAACAAGCTTATCAAGAAAACTATTAAAGAACACAAGCGAATAATATTTAACGGCAACAACTATTCAAAAGAATGGGAAACTGAAGCCGAGAACCGTGGACTTCTCAATCTCTCTGACACAGTTGAGGCTTTACCCTATTTCATTTCAGAGAAAAATATAAATCTCTTTACTTCGCATAAAATTTACACAGAAGCAGAAATGCGTTCAAGATATGAAATATTACTCGAAAACTACTGTAAGGTAATAAATATTGAAGCTTTGACAATGGTTGAAATGGTTAAAAAAGACATTATCCCTGCTGTTTCAGCATTCAATAAACACCTCAGCGAGACGATTATTGCTAAAAAAACTGTTTCTGATAAAATTGATATTTCAGTTGAAGAAACCCTACTGGTACAGCTTTCGGATTTGAACGCAAAGGCTTATGATAAAGTTATTGCGTTGGAAAAAGCAGCAAACGGAGTTATGGATTTCAAAAACATTACTGAAGCAAGTAAATATTTCAGAGATATTATTCTTCAGGGTATGACTGAGCTCAGAGTTTTTGTTGACGAAATGGAAGCAAATACCGATTCAAAGTTCTGGCCATATCCGACATATACAGATTTACTTTTCAATATTTAAAAAACAGCACGAGGAGTTTTCCTCGTGCTGCTTCTAATTTTATCTGTGCTTTGCGATAAAGAATATGGCGAGCGTTCCGGGACCGGTGTGAGAACCGATGACTGCACCGATTGATACTACCTTATCTACATTAACATTATACTCATCTTTGAGCATCTTCTTTACTGTTTCAACATCATCAGAACAATCAGAATGACAGATAAAAACAGGACCGTCTTTATCAAGTACATCTGAGCCATACTTGTCAACGATTGTTTTTAATGAAGCCTTCCTGCCTCTTACCTTACCGACATTGATAAGCTTACCGTCGTTATCAACATGTATAATAGGTTTAATATCAAGAATACCGCCGACAATTGCAGATGCAGCACTCACGCGTCCGCCTCGTTTGAGATAAACTAACTCATCTACCGCAACCCAGTGTGCTATATTAAGCTTAATACTTTCGATATATTCTGCAACATCGCTCATAGAGCAGCCTGATTTTTTCTTTTCCACCGCGAGATATACAAGCATACCGAATCCTGCTGAAGCAGCAAGTGTATCGACAGTGATAATTCTTCTGTCGGGATATTCTTCAGACAACTCTTCAGCTGCAAGTCTGCCTGAATTATATGTTGTGCTGAGACCTGAAGTGAAACCAAGATACAGAATATCATTACCTTTTTTCAATTCTTCTTCAAATGCATCTTTAAAAGTTCCGGTATTAACCGCAGATGTTCTTGCAACCGCCCCTTCACGCATTCTGTTGTATAAAAGCATAGGATCCATATCCAAATCAAGAATGGATTCAGTTTCACCATCAAAAATAAGATTAAGGCTGCAGCATTTTACGCCCCACTCCTCAAGAACTTCCTTTTCAATATCACACGCTGAGTCTGTGAAAATTACATAATTGCCTGACATAAACAGTAACCTCCATAACAATTTTTAAAGCATGACATAATATTAACATAAAATAACTTCTAAGTCACTAAACAAACTGATTTTTCTCTATACTTATAATTTTTGAACAGTAGACACAAAAATATACCACTCTACCATGAGTAGAATGTTGATTTTTCAACATTTCTATGCAGTAGAATTGCGATTCACCTTGATATTTATGTAAAGTTTGTTCCGATTATATATTTTGTTGTTAATAATTATATTTCCAATTCAGAAACTTTCTATGCAAGTTTTGTTTCAGTTTATAACTCTACGATAAGTAGAAAATAAATTTGTGTTGAAATTAAGATTACAATGTGTTATAATCAAAACATTGGTGGTGATAATTATGGACGATATCAAGAAAATTATTGCAAAGAATATCATTGAGCTTCGTCACTCAAAAGATATTACACAAGCACAATTAGCTGAAAGATTAAACTACTCCGATAAAGCCATATCTAAATGGGAACGCGGAGAATCAGTTCCTCATATTTCAATTCTGAAAGAAATCGCTGATATATTTGGAGTTACCGTTGATTACCTTATAAGCGAAAGTCATCCTGAAACTGATATTAGTAACAACACCAAGGATAACGACAATTGGAAACGGCGTAACAGAGTTATGATTACCGGTATTTCGATTTTACTCGTCTGGTTATTAGCTACTTTCGCCTTCGTAGTTGTTCGCTTTATAATCGGTGCAAGAGACTGGAATTGGCTAATTTTCCTCTACTCACTCCCCTGCTCTTTTATTGTTTGGCTTGTATTTAATTCCGCTTGGTTCAATAAAAGAAGGAATTTTTTAATTGTTTCAATACTTATGTGGACCGCTTTATCCTCAATCTATTTTTCGTTTCTTATGTTCGGTCTTAATATTTGGCTCGTATTCGTTATCGGTGTGCCCGCACAAGCTATTATATTGCTATGGTCCGGTATAAGACTTAATAAAAAACCTAAAAACAAGAGAAAAAAACAAAACGAAATTCTATAATACTCAGATTTATGCAAAAAAACCTCCGCCGAAGCGGAGGTTTGATATTTCCCGTCAGATTGTCGCATTTATAATTTCCGTATACTTAATTTTGATTTTGCCCTCGGTATCTCTGTATACAATATATCCTCTTGCGAAATATTCTGAATCAGAAGTGTTTGTCGAGACTGTAAGCTTATACTGACCAGCCTTATCGTTATTGACTGTAGTAAAATTCCTGATTGCATCATTTTCACTTTCGTTGTCAAGTGTTAAGAACTCTTCTGTAGCTTGTGTTGCATCCTTCGTCACAAGTATACCTGACGAAAGGAAGAACTCGCCATCTGCGATTTCTCTGGATACCATGAAAGCCACGCTATCTTCGGTCTTGTCAGTCATCTCTATTGTTACTGTTGATATTTTTTCTGCTCGAGTATCAGCAAACAAAGCTTCAATTTCTGTATTACCGTACACATAGAAAGTATATGTCGTTTCATAGCTGACAACAGTTTTACCGCCGTCAAATGACCAACCTGCAAAGTATTTACCTTCAGGTATTGAAAGTTCATTGAGGCTAACTGTTACCTTAGTATTGTAAGCATATTCACCCGTCGGATTTAAAATACCGGCGTCATCCTTAACAGTTACGGTATATTTATCATTTGCGATCACATACTCAGCGTAAATAATCGTATCCTTGGTGATGTTAAGACTATCACTGTAACCGGTAAATATGTAGCCAATATGATTTATTAAAGAAGGTTCTGCTGCTCTTGTATTTGCTGCTACCTCAGTGATATTGATTATTTTCTTCGTAACACCGTCTGCAAAAATTACATTATAGCTCTCTCTGTTATTTCCTTGTGAATAAATTGCTTCAAGCTTTGTATCAGCTACTAAGACGAAGTCATACTCCGCATCAGTTGAAACAATTCGTCCGTTTGAATCTACCCAACAAAGGAAGTCAGCCTCAGCTATTGTTGCGTCCGCCTTAAGGACTACCGGTGTGCCGCGGAAAACATTGCTATTATAATACTCGGTTCCTTTATTTGTTAACTCATTTTCGTAGAAAGCCACATTGATTGTAGCATTTGTTCCCTTGATATCAAGAACAAAACCGCCGTCTGTAACTTCCCATCTTGCATATACATCTCTGTCAGCTGTTCCCATTACCTCGGTTGTTGCTTCAAAATCAATCATAGTGCCGATCTCGTCAGCTGTGTCCTCAGGTGTTGTAAACCAGCCTGAGAAAATATAACCTTCTCTTTCAGGTGTTTCTGTTGGTGCCTTGCCTGCGATACTTGCATTACACGGTACCGAGACTGTATCAAACACATCTGCTACACCTTCAGCATTATAGTGGAATGTGATTGTATATGCCCTGTATACGGGATTGTCAACGAGGTTTTTGAGTGTTTCGATAAGTCCGTCTACATAAGCCTGGTCATCTTTGATTGTTAGTTTACTATTATTCAGTGCTCTGTTAACAGCAGCTAATGCTCTTGAAAGGCTTGATCTGTATGTAGAATCATAAATAACACTATTTTCAATGATAGCATTCGCATCATTCTGCAATGCCTCAGTGAAGGCAGAAAAACTCGGAGGATTATAGCTTAAAACAGCAAGAGAAATCTCCAATGTCTGCATCGTAAGATTTGCGATTCTCAAATCAATCGGATCGCAGACTACTCCACTCGTACCATAAACATATTCAGCGTCTGAAAGTGCAAGGAGCACAGCATCTTTTTCGTCTTTGGGATAGTAATAATAGGCATTTCCGTTAACCACATCATTGATATCCGCCGGTACTGCTGAAATAAGCTCAGCTAACTTTGTCATCTGCCAACCGGCATATAATTCAACTTCTCCTAACGGGAATGTTGCGGGAATCGCATACGGAATATAATCCGAACCGTCTTTTGTATACCAGCCCGCAAAAGTATATCCGTCTAATGCAGCAGTCTTTTCAGGAGCAGCCAGGAGTGTTTTATCAAGTGTGCTCATGTATGTTCCGGTTATTGTTCTGGTAGAATCAGTCATCTCAATGTTATTATCATGAAGTATTATAGTACTTTCACCATATCCCCATTCAGCTGTAAATGTGACTGAAGTTGAATTTGTGTTAGGAACTGTAAAACTTTCAGTATAAACTACATTATCAATACTGGATTTCCAACCGACTAAATTATAACCGTCGCGAATTACTTCAGAGCCTGACGGAAGAATTACAGATTCAGCATAGGAAACCGTATTTCCGTTCGGAGTATAGTTGCCTTCAAGTAAAGTGCCTCCGTTAAGTGCATAATTGACTTTGACGGATTTCAACTGCCAAACTGCATAAAGTGTAGTCGGTACCTGTGGTACTGTCATGCCGATTGTAAATGTAGGTGTTGTTGCAGCTTGCTTGGTTGACCATCCGAGGTGTCGATAGCCAACAGCATCCATCTGATAATCAGCAAGATTTATAACTTTACCGATTTCAAAAGCCTGAGTTGTATTCGCCTTTAGACCACTTGTAGTTTCAGTAACACCGGACGGTAAATTGATGTTAAATGTAACATTGATTTCGCCGGTTTGCCATATTGCATAAATATTTACTGTTTCGTTGTTTTCGGTCAAATTTACAAGCTTATCACCCGGATAGTACATCGTTCCGCTACCGTCAGCCATTGTATTCCAACCTGCAAAGTTGTAGTTAGTAATTGTAAACTCGTTGGGAAGGAAGAAATACTCCTGACCATACAAGCATTCTTGTGTAGGCATCGTACCAACAACAGTTGTTGCACCAAGAGGCTTGTTTGCGTTATAAACTACAGAGTAACTGACAGGATTCCACGCAGCATACAGAACCTTGGGGACTTTTGTTTCAGTATCTGTTACAGTCAGTTGCGTTGAACCTTGCGTTGCTGTGCTGTCAGGAGCCCAGCCTGTGCACTTATAACCTACTTTTGAAAGACTTGAGTATGATGTTAAAATAGCGTCGCTATAGAGATAAACAGGTGCCTGAATTTTGTCTGCGGTTATAGAGACATCTGAGTAAATATCAATATAATCATATTCTTCGCAATCACCTGTACCGCCATTTTTGTCATAGATGACCTTTGTTTTAAGTGCACGAACTGCATCTACAAGATCAGTTGCTGCAGAATTGATTGCAGACTGAGAATATCCGCCGGCGAGGATTGTTGTTGCGTTTGTATAGGCAGTAAGATAATCGGACCATGCTACAGAATCAGATTCCTTATATAAGTCAGCGTAAGCAAATCTGTTTAATGTATTTTCTGCCTTATAAATATTCCAAAGGACAGTTGAATTGACCCATTCGTAAGTAATTGCAAATATGTACTTCGCACGAACAGACGCCGAGGTGTTTGTACAACTTGCAATACCCGTAGTTGTATATTTAACAGTATCAACACCGTTAGTGTTTCGTGATGAATATGGTGCAGATGACAAAACCCAATCAACAGTGGCAGGAGTATCCATGGTAAGAAGGTCGATTGATTTATATGTTTTGTCGAGATCGGGTCTCATATATTCTTCGTAATTTGCTACAAAACGAACTTCTTTGCCGTCAGGTGTGCCGTCCTCACCCATAATGTTTGTAGGATTATATATGGAGAATTTAACATTTGAAAGTGTTGTTGCACCATAGGCGGCACCTATCGTGTTGCTTGTGTTTGTATCATAATAAAACCTACCATTATAAGTGGAGGAAATATCACCGTAATTAAGTTCCCATGTTTTAGCATCATCATAGTCGGAAGACTTTGCCGAACCCGACTTGCTGAATGTCGAGCCTGTCGATACTTTATGTAAACCTGATACGGAAAGTGTATATTTCAACTCAGGATTTGATGTAACGCTTCCCCATGAATCCTGACGCTTATATGAAAGATCGAACTTGAAATTCAAAGAATTTGTGCTTACGGGAGATTTGAGGACTTTTGCGGTAGTTTTTGCCGTTGATGTTACAGAATCATAAGTGTAGTTAGCAGTAATTGTCACTGTATATGATGTACCACTATATGTACCGCCGGTTACGGTATACTTGTAAATATACTTCTTAGTTACTCCCTCACCAACTGTCGTAAGAGTATAGGTGCTTGAAAGACTCATACCCGAATCTGCAGTAAGAGTGAGTGAAGAAAGCTCCTTGTCAGACGAAACTGTGACAGGCGTTCCGCTTGTGAATGTTGCACCTGACTTCAATGTAAGAATCGGAGCAGTCGAAACGAAAACTGAAGCCGCAGCATCAGTAGTTACTTCCATTTCACCGGCTTTGTCATCAAGTTTTTCTTCGGTCAAATCCGCAGTTGCACTTTCAATAAGATTGCTAAGCTCTTCAAAAACACCTCCGAGAGGTGCAGAAGTAAAGAGCATACATACCGAAAGTATGAGTGCAAGAATTTTAGACAACATAAAAATCCTCCTAAAATGTAAAATGATACAGTAAATACAAATATACCATTTTACCTTACTTTATATATACTACTTTAACAGAAAATCAGTAATTTGTAAATATTTTTGATGATATTTTTTTATCTTTAAATATAATATTTCTAACGAAACGCAAAAATCCCCGAAGCAAAACACTTCGGGGATAAAAAATGAATTATTCTTCAGTTGCTTCTTCAGCAGATTCAACCTCTTCAGCTGTCTCTTCGACTACTTCTTCTGTAGGTTCTATAAGAGCGCGGATTGAAAGGCTGACACGCTTTTTATCAAAATCGATAGCAGTAATCTTTGCCTTTACAACTTCACCAACTTCAAGAACATCAGCAGGTTTTTCGATGCGTCTGTCAGCAATCTGTGAAATGTGGATAAGACCGTCAATACCGGGAATAATCTGTGCAAATGCACCGAAAGTTGTCATACCAACAACCTTAGCGTCAACAACTGTGTCAACGGGATAATCACGGCGGAGAATCTCCCACGGATTGTCCTCAGCCTTTTTGAAGCCAAGAGAAATCTTTTTCTTCTCTACATCGAGTGCCTTGATGAAAACTTCAACAGTATCACCAACATTAACGATATCAGACGGATGCTTAATACGCTTCCAAGAAAGCTCAGAAATATGTATCATACCGTCAACGCCGCCGATATCAACAAAAGCACCGTAAGATGTCAATGACTTAACAACACCTGTGTAAACCTGCTCTTCAGCGAGATTTGCCCACAATGCCTCAGAAGCAGCCTTGCGTTCCTCAATAAGAACTGTCTTGATTGAACCAACTGCACGGCGTCTCTGTTTGTTGATTTCGATAACCTTGAAACGAACCTTTGTTTTGAGTAAATCCTCCAAAGAGTCATTTCTTGATACTGTTGCCAATGATGCAGGAACAAAAACTCTTGCACCGTTGGATGCTACGAGAACGCCACCGCGGATGATCTCTGTAACAACACCCTCAAGTATCTCACCGGTTTCTTCGGCTTCAACAACCTTCAACCATGCACCGATTGAATCAAAACGACGCTTCGAGAGCATTACTGTTCCTTCCTGATCATTAGTTTTCATGATGATAAGGTCAATTTCGTCACCGATCTTAAGCTCTTTTGTTGCGTCAGCTGTCGGATCGTTGCTGTATTCGTCCATCGGAATGTAACCGGCATGCTTTCTGCCGATATCAACCTGGATTTCCGACGGAGAAATTCCCATGACTACTCCCTTAACTTTTTGGTCGGAGCTCATTGCATTCAATGACTCCTCAAGTGCAGCTTCGAATGCTAAATCCTCAGCTGTTTTTTCAGTCGCCTCGACTTCAGGAATGTTTTGCTCTTTTACTGTTTCGGACATGGTTTCAAGTACCTCCTTTATTATGCACGCAGGTGTCGAAGCACCCGCAGTAACACCGACCGTGTCATAACCACTCAGATCATATTGTAAAAGCTCGTCCGAAGCTTCAATCAAAATGGTCTGACAATTTTCCTCGCACACCGCCTTAAGTTTTGCAGTGTTCGAGCTTGTGCGTCCGCCAATTATAATCATCAGCTGACACTCACGGGATAGCTCAATAGCCTCCTTTTGTCTTTCATCGGTCGCAGAACATATTGTATCAAAAATTATCGCATTTGTACAGAGAAAATGCAAAATTTTTAAATTTTTCTGCCACTCTTTCGTATTAAAAGTAGTTTGAGCTACCATTATTACCCTTTTTTGTGATAATTCTCTATTGTTTTTTAATAAATTTTCCAATTCAGCAGAATTTTTAAGCACATAAGAAGCACCGTTACAATAACTTCTTATACCGACAACCTCGGGGTGATTGACATCACCTGCTATCAAAACAACTGAATCTTTGTCAGAATTTTCAGCGACAATCTTATGTATTTTCTGAACATAGGGGCATGTTGCATTGTAAACTTTTTTTGCATATTGGTTGCATTTTTCAAATACATCCTTCGTGACACCATGTGTTCTTATAACAATCGACTGTTCCGAGGTTGCATCTTCAGGGTGATCAATTATAGTGACACCGTTGTTTTTCAGATTTTCAATAACCTGAGGATTATGAATAATCGGACCAAGCGTTGAAACTTTTTCATTTTGCTTGACGAGCTTATTCATCATATTCATTGCTCTGTCAACACCAAAGCAAAAACCTGCTGTTTTCGCAAGCTTAATTTTCAAACGATTCTCCTCCCTCGCTCTTATCAAGAGAATTAGGACCAAGCTTCCACAAATCAACAATTTTGTCCATAATCATTCTGGAAGCAGTTCTTAGCTCCGACGACGACCTTTTATCTTCGGATAAGCCGAGATTTTCATAAGGTATAATTTCGCCGAATCTGATAACAACTTTCTGAAATACTCTGCCCTTATTTTTAGTGCATATTGCAACCGGAAGAATATCCGCATGCGTAGCCTTTGCAACTAAAGCAACACCTGCCTTTGGTTGTCCCGGTAAGCCTGTGTCGGAGCAAGTTCCTTCAGGGAACATTCCGAGAACTTTACCTTCTTTTATAAGTCTGATTGCATACTCAACAGATGTTTTATCAGAATTGCCTCTTTTTACGGGAAAAGCATCTACAGTCCGAAGTATTGCACTAAACCACCTTTTTGTAAAAAGCTCACCCTTAGCCATAAAATGCGTCGGTCTGCATGCAAATTTCAAAAATACCGGGTCGCAAACACTGACATGATTACAGGCAATTATAAAACCGCCGTCGCTCGGAATATTTTCTCGACCGATATATTTGATTCTGTAGAGTACAAATGCGATTGCACGAACAACAGCGACAATAATCTTAGACATAATCTTATTGTTCTCTGTCTTTGAATAATCAAAATAGACTTCTTCACCTTCAAACTTTTTATACGCCATAGCTCTCCATCTTTTCAATATATATTTTTTTAGCCGCTTCAATTGACTCTTCAAGATTGTAGTTTGATGTATCAAGCATGATCGCATCATCTGCGGGCTTCAAGGGAGCAATCTCTCTGTGCGAGTCATTATAATCCCTTTTAACTATATCATCCAAAACTTCCTGATATGTCGCATCTGAGCCTTTTTCCTGCAACTCTTTAAATCTGCGGTCGGCTCTTTTTTCAGCTGAAGCAGTCATAAAAATCTTGACTTGAGCGTCAGGCAAAACAACCGTACCGATATCTCTGCCATCCATAATGCAGTTGTTCTTTTCTGCGATGTCCTTCTGCAAATCAAAGAGAAAAGCTCTGACGGACGGAATTGCAGAAACATTCGAAGCCGCCATCGATGCGTCAGGCGTTCTGATTGCATCAGACACATCTTCACCGTTTAAGAAAACTCTCTGTGCACCATCAATAAAACGAAGTTCAACTTTTATCTCAAGAAGCGTATCCGATACAGCGTCGATATCTGTTGTGTCGATGTTTTTTCTCAGGCAATTAAGTCCGACCGCTCTGTAGAGTGCACCCGTGTCTACATAAATAAATCTAAGTTCTTTCGCAAGGCCCTTAGCAACAGTGCTTTTCCCTGCACCCGCGGGACCGTCAATAGCTATATTTATCTTCATAATAATCCACCTTGTTTAAATATTTTGACCTGCCAATCTTCCTGTAGAGAAAGCTATCTGCAGATTGTATCCGCCCGTATAAGCATCAACATCAATAACTTCACCTGCAAAGTAAAGATTATTCAGGATTTTAGATTCCATTGTTTTCGGATTTATTTCAGTTACATTTACACCGCCGGAGGTGATAATCGCTTCCTCAATCGGTCTGAACGCAGTAGCAGTAAGCTTAAGATTTTTCAATAAATTAACAAGATTAGCTCGTTGGTCCCGTGTTACCTGATTGGTTTTAAGATTTGCATTTATCCCTGAAAGTCTGACGATTACAGGTATGATTTTTCTCGGGAGTAAAGCACCAAGCGAATTTATAAAATCTTTGTTAGAGTTTTCTCTGAAATCTTTCTGCAATCTCAAATCAAGCTGCTCGTATGTCAAAGCCGGTTTCAAGTCAATATATATTTCATACTTACCACGCTTCATATCCTTCATGTGAGCAGATGCTGAAAGCACCATAGGACCGGATACACCGAAGTGCGTGAATATCATTTCACCTCTGTCTTCATATACCGTTCTGAAATTATCTGAATCAACAACCCTTAACTCAACATTTTTGAGAGATAATCCTTGCAAAGCGGAACAAAAACCCTCATGCACCTCAATCGGCACAAGTGACGGGCTGAGCGGTGTTATTGTGTGACCTACCGATTTCGCAAGCTGATAACCGTCACCTGTTGAGCCTGTCAAAGGATAAGACATACCGCCGGTTGCGATTACAACTGCATCTGCGAAATATTCTGTGCCGTCATCTGTCTTTACACCTTTTAATTCTTCGTCTGTGACAATAAGCTCCGAAACTCTGCCTTTGACGACATTCGCTCCGCTTTTCAAAGCATATCGCCTGAGTGCATCAACGATATCACTTGCTTTATCAGATTCAGGAAAAACCCTGTTTCCCCTTTCGATTTTTAAAGGTACACCGTTTTCTTCAAAAAAATCCATTAAATCATACGGCGTAAAATTTGTAAGTGAACTATACAAAAATCTTCCATTCTTTGGCACATTCTCAATTATTTCATTTATCAGTGAAGTTGCGTTGGTGACATTACATCTGCCCTTACCGGTTATCATAACCTTTCGAGCAACTTTGTCGTTTCGTTCGATAACCGTGACATCGAGCCCTCTGCCTGCTGCCGTACCCGCAGCCATAAGACCGGCCGCACCGCCACCGACAATAATTACTTTAGTCATCCGTAGCTATATCCTCAACTTTCTCGTAAACTTGGTATTCATCCCATATATTTTCAAGTGCATTAAAATTATTATAAACCGCTTCTTTTCTGCCGAGAGAAACTGCAACTATAAGTGCATTTATTAAACTCAAGGGAGCGACCAAAGAATCCACAAATGACGCCATATCACTTCGTGCAACAAGTACATGTTTTGCAAAAGAAGCAATCGGAGATTCCATACTGTCAGTTATTGATACAATCGTTGCTTTTCGGTCGGAAATGAATTTCAAGGCATTGACAATTTGTTTTGAGTATCGCGGGAAACTTATCGCTATACAGATGTCGTTTTCGCCTATTCTGAAAATCTGCTCGAACATTTCACTCGGACTTGATGTATCCAGCAAAACAACATCATCAAAAACAAGATTGAAGTAAAATGCAAGAAAGCTTGCAAGTGATGCGGAAGAACGAAGACCCAAAATATATATTCTCTTCGCTTTGTTTATGTCATTCACGCAAGCCTTAAATTTATCTGCTGAAATAAGCTCGAGCGTTTCTCTGATCATTTCGATATCACTTGTCAGAACCTTCTGCAAAACATCATTCTCGCCTATTCTGACACTTGTAACTTCCATTCGTTGAACACTTGTCAACTTGTTTCTGATAAGCTCCTGCAATTCTTTTTGCAAATCAGGATAGCCGTCAAAACCAAGCCCCGTTGCAAAGCGAACGACTGTTGACTCACTGATGCCAACATTTTCGCCGAGTTTTGCTGCGGTCATAAAAGCCGCCATGGCATAATCATTTAAAATGAAATCTGCGATTTTTTTATGACTTTTTGAAAGCGACGGATAAATGTTCTCAATTTTTGAAAGAACAGATTTGGGCATAAAATAACCTCTTTCTTTGAAAACAAAATACAAGCTTATTTTACAACATTTCATTTTTAAAAGCAAGTATTTTTTGCAAGATGAAATGAACAAAAATTGCAAAAAGGCGTCGGAGAAATTCCGACACCTTTTTAGACAATATCAGATTGCAAACGGATTAGTATCTTACTACCTTTGATCCTTCGGTGATTGTATGATCTATATACGCTTCGTAGTTAGAAACTGCATACATATCTTCTTCGTCCATGGTATCAACAACACCGTCACCGTTGATGTCAGCCGCCATAAAGAGATATTCAAGTTCTAAGTGGTCGAAAATCTCAAAGTTTGCTATTGATGAAAAGTATGCAGTATCTTCCATATCAGCACAACCATCGCCATTGTAGTCACCAAATACTACCATTGTATAGGAGTCAACAACATTGCCGTCATTATCCATGATAGCAACTACTGTGCCTGTACCAACAACATCAGAACTCAATGTTACTGTATAATCATCAGCCGTTGTCAGAGCAGCAAGGAATGTTTCAACATCGATTCCTGATTCAATTCCGGAAATCAATTTCTTGTCTCTGTCAATTACAAGAGGAGAATCATCCGGAGTTACAATTTCGAGGAGTTCACCGCAGTTACCGCAAACACCTTCATTGTAATCATGACCGGTTGCTTCAACAACATTTCTCTTTTCTTCACCACCGCAAAGTGTACATTTATACAAATCGTATCCGTCAGTTATACATGTAGCCGCAATAGTCTTGGACAACTGATAATTGTGTGTAAGCTTCGGGATTGTTTCTGTATAAGTGTCGCCACAAACACAGGTATAAGTTCTGATACCTGTTGCTGTACATGTTGCTGCTTTTGTAACTTCTGAAGTATGTGAATGACCGGTTGCTTCAACAACATTTCTCTTTTCTTCACCGCCGCAAAGTGTACATTTATACAAATCGTATCCGTCTGTTATACATGTAGCCGCAATAGTCTTGGACAACTGATAGTTGTGATTAAGTTTCGGTATTTCTTCAGTATAAGAATCACCACATCTGCAAGTATATGTTTTGACACCTGCTGCACTACATGTAGCATCCTTTGTTACAACTGAAGTATATGAATGAGAATGACCGGTTCCTGTGTAAGTAAATCTTGCCTTCTTCAAATAGTCGTTACCATAGTTGTTGCCGCCACCTATAGTGACTAAATTCCAATCTTCTTTACTTGAACCATAAGTTACTTTTGAAAGAAGGAAGCAGAAATCAAATGCATTATCCTCTATTTTTTCGATAGCTGCACCGATTTTTAAAGTCTTGAGAGACTTACAGCAATAGAAAGCACCGTTACCAATTATTTTAACTGAAGCTCCGACTGTAGCACTTGTCATATTCAGACAGAATGCAAAAGCATCAGCTCCAATACTTTTAACTGAATCAGGTATTGTTACGCTTGTAAGTTTAGTTAAGAAAGTAAATGCACCGTCATCAATTTTTGTCATTGATGTGGGTATAGTTAAGCTTGTGATCTTGGTTGCATACGCAAATGCACCGTATGCTATGTTTTTAACTGTTGCGGGAATGGAATATGAAGTTGCTGTGTTGCCCATCGGATATTGTACAAGTGTAGTCTGATCCTTGCTGAACAAAACTCCGTTTACGCTTGTAAAAGCAGTGTTATCGGTCGGAACTGTGAAGCTTGTAACCTTAGTATCGGCAAAAGCGAATCGAGCAACAGATTTTGTATTTGTATTTATTGTATATGCTGTGGACAGAGCATTTTTAGCATAAATAAGGTGGTTACCAATGTATAAAACATTGTTGGCCCAATTGCCTGATGTGCTGTAATATCCGCAATCTTTAAAAGCATCTTCACCAATGCTTAATGAATGATCCGGAAGCTTTATAGTTTTAAGTGCTGTGCAATATTCGAAAGCTAAATCGCCGATACTTGTGACAGAATCAGGAACTGTAATGCTTGTAATCTTCGCAGAAGAAGAAAACGCACCCATACCTATACTTGTAACAGAACTTGGAATTGTGATGCTTTTGAGAGCGGTACAAAAAGAGAACGCACCATCGCCGATACTTTTAACAGAGGTTCCGATTGTCGCACTTGTAAGTTTAGTGCACGAAGCGAAAGCATGGTTACCGATGCTTGTTACGGAATTTCCGATATTGACAGTTATAACGCTTGAACGATAAGCGTTCCACGGCACATTTTCCGGTGTTGCCCAATAATCCATATCGCCACCGTTGCCGCTGATGTTGAGCACTCCGGTTGAAGTGTCAAGTGACCAAGTAAGACCGGAGCCACACGAACCTGAGTATGATGCTGCAGATGTACGGAAAATAACGGCACTTAACGGTGCCGCAACAAGTAACAACGCGACCGTAAGCATAACGGCGGTTACTTTTTTGCAAATTTGCTTCATAACACCACTCCTATATTTCAATATACTCCAAAAGGAGTATAACATCAAAATCAAAAAAAATCAAGAATTTTTTTGTAAGAAAATGTTTTTAACATTTCAATCTCCTTGCCCCGGTCTTTAAGGAATAAGGTGTTTCTTGTTATGTGCAAATTACTCACATTGCGAGTGATTTTCTATATAATAAAAATAGCACAGCATCAAAACATTGTGCTGATGTTTTGATGCTGTAAAAATATTTTCTTATGAAAAGAGTTCTGTTTGATTAAGAGGTTCGAAACCTGCAGCTTCGAGTGCTTTTGCGGCTGAATTGTTATCATTAACCCTTAAGATAACATAAGCCTTGCCGACTGTGGGTGTAACAAATGCGTAAGCATATTCAACACCGATTTTTGCATCTGATAAAACACCGATAGCTTTTGCAAATCCGCCGGGTGTATCATCAACACCAACCGCTAAAACATCTGTCGGAGAAACTGTAAGCTTTGCTTCTTTCAATACCTTAACTGCTTTTTCAGGGTCATTTACTATAAGTCTTAAAATACCGTAGTCTGTTGTATCAGCAATAGATAATGCTCTGATGTCGATGTAGTTCTCTGCCAATACATTTGTGATTTCTGCTAATCTTCCCTCTTTGTTTTCTACAAAAACAGAAATTTGCTTAATTGTCATTGTGTTCACCCTTTCTTATATCTTTCTGTTATCTATAACTCTGACAGCCTTGCCTTCTGAACGAGGAAGCGAATGAGGCTCAACAAGTTTAACAACTGCGGAAACACCAAGTGTTGTCTGCATCGCTGCTTTGATTTTAGCCTCAGTTTCTTCGATATGTCTTACTGAGTCTGAGAACAGCTCATCTGACATTTCGATACAAACCTTCATAATATCAAGGTTGTTTACTCTGTCAACTATAATCTGATAGTTAGGCTCCATACCGAGTGAAAGTATAACATGCTCAACCTGTGCGGGGAATACATTAACACCACGGATAATAAGCATATCATCGCTTCTGCCTCTAGGTTTGAGCATCTTAACAAGTGTACGACCGCATGAACATTTCTCACGGCTGAGAGCTGTAATATCTCTTGTTCTGTAACGGATAAGCGGAAGAGCTTCTTTACCGATACAAGTAAATACAAGTTCACCGAAAGTTCCGTCAGGAACAGGTTCAAGTGTGTCAGGATCAACAACTTCGGGATAGAAGTAGTCTTCGCAAATGTGCATACCGGTCTGCTCTTCACATTCGTAAGAAACTCCGGGACCTGCAATTTCAGAAAGACCGTAGATATCATAAGCCTTGATAGCAAGAACTTTTTCTATCTCTTTTCTCATGTTTTCTGACCAGGCTTCTGCTCCGAAGATGCCGGCTCTTACCGGTAAATCCTTGGGGTCAATCCCCATTTCTTTGATTGTTTCGCCTATAAACATAGCATAAGACGGAGTACAGCAGATGATATCAGATTCAAAATCCTGCAAAATCTGCACCTGTCGTTTAGTGTTACCTGATGATACGGGGATTGCAGTTGCACCTAATTTTTCTGCACCGTAGTGCAAACCTAAACCACCTGTAAAAAGACCGTAGCCATAAGAAATATGGATGTAGTCATCTTTTTTGCCGCCTGCTGCAACAATAGCTCTCGCTGCACCGTCAGCCCAACGGTCAATATCGCCTTCTGTATAGCCAACAACTGTCTGCTTACCTGTTGTGCCTGATGATGCGTGGATTCTCTTGAGCTTATCTCTGCCAACTGCAAAAAGTCCGTAGGGATAGTTATCACGCAAATCCTGCTTTACTGTAAAGGGTAACTTTGTGATATCATCAATCGACTTGATATCCTGCGGAAGTAAGCCGATTTCATCAAATTTCTTCTTATAAAAAGGAACATTATTATAGCAATTATATACCATTTTTATAAGTCGTGCAGACTGGAGTGCGTGGAGATATTCTCTTGATGCGGTTTCTATCTCCGGTTGAAAATATTTCATCGTTATTCCTCCTTATATATTATAACCTAAGTCGAACGCCTTCTTATTCAATTCGAGGAACTTGGGGGGTACGGTTTTTTCAATAACCTTTATCCATTCATCTCTCGAAATTTCCATGTGTTTTGCCATAACGCCGATAAGTACAACATTTACTGCTTTTGACGAGCCTGCCTCAAGTGCAAGTGACAGTGCGTCAATCGCTGTAATATCAGCACCGGATTTTTTAAGTGCATCAATAACACCTTCAGGATATTCTGCAGCACCTGTTACCACTGTCATAGGGTCGATTGTCTGAGTATTGACAATCATTTTACCGTCTTTTTTCATGTACTCAAGCCATCTTGCCGCTTCCAACTGCTCAAATGAAATCACGATATCAGCTTCGCCCTTTTCAATTATTGGAGAGTTAACCTTGTCACCGTATTTTACATAAGTAACTACAGAACCGCCTCGTTGACTCATGCCGTGAACTTCGGAAACTTTAACATCATAACCGCCTGTTACGAGTGCAGCACCGAGTAATTTACTCGCCAAGAGTGTACCCTGACCGCCGACACCAACTATCATAATACTCTTTGTATTCATTAGTCATTACCTCCTATCGCACCGAATTTGCAAAGCTGTGAACATACATTGCAACCAACGCATTGAGTAAAATCAATTGCCGCTTTACCGTCTTTAATACTGATTGCAGGACAACCGATCTTCATACACATCTTGCAGGAGGTACATTTATCTTTGTCAATCTTCAAGGGCGGATTGTGCTTAACATGCTTGAGCAAAGCACAAGGTCTTCTTGAAATAATTACCGATGGCTCGTCGGCTGCCAATTCTTCCTTAATCGCTTTCTGTGTTGCAGTTAAATCATAAGGGTCAACTACAACCACTCTGTTGATACCAACTGCCGCACAAAGCTTTTCAAGGCTTACTGCTGCGGTCGGGTCACCTTTGATTGTGTAACCTGTTGTAGGGTTCTGCTGATGTCCTGTCATACCAGTGATACTGTTATCAAGAATAATAACTGTTGAATTACTCTTGTTGTATGCGATATTGATGAGACCCGTAATACCTGAGTGAATAAATGTTGAGTCGCCGATAACTGCAACCGATTTATTCGCATTAGCTTCATCAGCCTTATTTCTGCCATGCAAAGCGGATACCGAAGCGCCCATACAGATGCAAGTATCAATCATGCCGAGGGGCTGTAATGCACCCAATGTGTAGCAACCGATATCACCGCTTACTGTTACTTTTTCTTTCTTGAGCGCATAGAATAATCCTCTGTGCGGGCAACCTGCACAAAGTACCGGAGGTCTGCCCGGAATTTCGATGTCAGTTGTAAGCGTTTCCGCCTTTTCACCAAGAACAACTTCTGCTATGTATTTCTGTGAATATTCACCCAGGAAAGTAAATGCTTCTTTACCGATTACATCGACACCGATTTTTTTACAATGTGTTTCAATAATATCATCAAGTTCTTCGATTACATAAACCTTGTCAAACTTTGATGCAAATTCTTTGATTTTATTTATCGGAAGCGGATATACGCAACCCAATTTAAGGTAAGACGCTTTGTTGCCGAGTGCTTCTTTAGCATACTGATAGCAAACACCTGCTGTGATTACGCCGATTTTACTACCTTCGTTCATTTCAACGGTATTGATTTCGCAGTCCTCTGCCCAGTTTGTCTGGTTAACAATTCTTTCTTCAACAAACTTATGACGACCTCTTGCCATTGCAGGCATCATAACATACTTCATCGGGTCCTTTTCATAAGTTTTATTAGGCACTTCAACTCTGTCGTTTAATTCAACAAGACTTCTTGAATGTGCAATTCTTGTTGTGAGTCTTAAAATAACCGGAGTATCAAATTTTTCAGAAAGCTCAAATGCTTTCTTTGTGAATTCAAGACATTCAGCTGAATCAGCAGGTTCTAACATCATAATCTTTGATGCAATTGCATGGTGTCTTGAATCCTGTTCATTCTGTGAAGAATGCATACCGGGGTCGTCCGCTACAACTATAACAAGACCGCCGTTTACGCCTGTATAAGATGCAGTATACAGCGGATCGGCTGCAACATTAAGTCCTACATGCTTCATACCGCAAAATGACCTTGCACCTGCAATAGCTGCACCTAATGCCGCTTCCATAGCAACCTTTTCATTCGGTGCCCATTCACAATACATTTCATCATAAGTAGCCGCAAACTCGGTAACTTCAGTACTCGGCGTGCCCGGGTAGCTTGAAACTACAGTACAGCCCGCTTCGTAAAGACCTCTTGCAACCGCCTGATTACCTAAATACAAATCTTTCATTTATCTTTCACCTTGCTTTATTTAGTCTCATTTCTCAAATCAACAACTCTCTTTGCCTTACCTACAAAACGCTCAAGAGATTTCGGTTCAACAATGCTTACTTTACATTGAATACCCAAAACTGTCTGCAAATTATGAGAAATATTCTTTTGTACTTTTTCAATTTCGGAGAACTGGTCAAGTATACTTTCATCACCAAGCTCAACTTTAACTTCAAGAGTATCTGTAAATCCTTCGCGTCTCACGACAAGCTGATACTGACCACCGATTTTCTCATTGGCAACCAATACACTCTCAATCTGCGACGGGAAAACATTTACGCCTCTGATTTTAAGCATATCATCACTTCTGCCGAGAACTTTTTCCATGCGGACACCTGTTCTGCCACATTTGCATACATCATAATTAAGTCTTGTGATGTCTCGAGTTCTGTATCTCAAAAGCGGTATACCCTCTTTGCAGAGCGTTGTTACCAACAATTCACCTGCTTCGCCTTCGTCAAGAGGCTCAAGAGTTTCAGAGTCAACAATTTCAGGATAGAAATAATCCTCATTGAAATGAAGACCGCATCTTTCTTCACACTCACCTGAGACACCGGGACCGATAAGCTCACTCATGCCATAGTTATCGGTAACAAAGATACCCCATGCCTTTTCGATTTCACTTCTCATTTCAGGTGTGCAACCCTCTGAACCTAACAAACCGATTCTGAGGTTATAGTCGCTCATGGGATAATCAAGCTCTCTCGCTGTTTCTGCCATGTATAACGCATAAGACGGTGTTGCAACCAATGCGGTTGTCTTGAAGTCACGCATGAACATAAGAGCCTTTTCAGTATTGCCGCTTGAATTCGGAACAACGGTAGCACCGATTTTTTCAAGACCGTAGTGAAGACCTAAAGCACCTGTAAACATACCGTAACCAAATGAAATCTGTACGATATCTTCATTTGTAGCTCCGCCTGCGGTAACGATTCTCGCCATGCAGTCTGACCATAATTCAAGGTCATTCTTTGTGTAACCGACAACTGTGGGTTTGCCCGTTGTGCCTGACGATGCATGGATTCTTACTATATTCTTCATAGGCTGTGCAAACAAACCGAAAGGATAGTTATCTCTCAAATCTGCCTTTGTTGTAACAGGTATGTATTTGATATCAGACAAAGATTTGATTTTATCAGCAGTAACACCCGCTTCATCAAGTTTCTTAGTATAAAACGGAACATTCTTATAGCAATAATCTACCGTCCACTTCAATCTTTCAAGCTGTAACGCAGACATCTCTTTTCTGCTCATCGTTTCAATTTCTTTTTGAAAATACATTTTATTCACTCCATCAAGTTTAGCTGAACCAAAATAATTCAGTTCAGCTAATTATTATATCACATTTATTCTGTTTCTACAACACCGTTATAGAAAAATTCATTACAATTTTTCTTCTGACCTTTATTTACAATGACCCCAACTACCAAACAAACAATTATTGAAGCAATCATTGCTATACAAGCAAACAAAGGACCTTTACCCGCAAGCGTAATTGCCGCTTCATTGTTTGCATCGAATATCGTAAACATTTTTGCTGCGGCAGGAACAAGTGCAATAAAGAAACCTGTAAGCATACCTGCCCATGCACCAATCTTATTAAGTCCTTTCCAGAACAAAGAAATCATATAAGGCGCTAAGAATGAGCCTGAAATAATTCCCCATGAATAGCTCATCATATCAAGAATCGGCGTATTTTTACCAACTGTTACAAGGCAATAAGAAAGAACAATAAACAAAAGACAAAGTACCTTTGTGAGTGTCTTTGCACCCTTATCGCTCATATCCTTTTTAAAGGTATCCTTGATAAAATCAAGTGAAAATGTAGAGCAAGCCGTCAAGGTTACAGAGCAAAGAGTTGATACGGACGCCGCAATCAAAAGAACTAAAACAACACCCATTAACACTTCAGGTAATTGCGAATCCTTCAACATATTAGGAACAATGTAATCCGTAAAGCTTTCCGCACTGAAACCCTTCATTGTTTCAACATCATAAAATCTATGGCAAAGAGAACCTATGAAATATCCGCCGCCTGCAACAAGGAAACCGAAAAAGGTCGATATAACAATACCTCTTTTAGCCTGCTTGTCATCTTTGATACCAAAATATTTTTGTACCATCTGGGGCAATCCCCATGTTCCGAAGCTTGTCATCAACACGGTTGCCATAAGTGAAACCCATTGATTTGCTTTAAGCTCAGGTAAGCCCTCTGCTGTTTTAAGGTATTCGCCGATTCCTTCTAAACCTCCGACTTTATCACATCTGATTACACAGAAAATCAAAGTTGCTACACCAACCATCATGATTATTCCCTGGACAAAATCAGCTCTTGCCTGAACAAGATATCCCCCGAGAACCAGAAGAACAGCAGCCAAAACGGCAATAATAAGCATAAAGACGGTGTCATCTATCCCAAGAAGTACTTCCGAAATCGAACCAAGTCCCTTATATACAGATGCGGAATACGGAATCAGAAATACAAATATAACTATACAGGAAAAAATCTTCATGCCTTTACTGTTGTATCTTACAGAGAGAAGTTGTGGCATTGTCTTTATCTTGAGACGGTGAGAAATATCTCTTGTGCGTCTCGCAAGAACTTTCCATGCAAGCCACGAACCAAAAAAAGCGTTACCTAATCCTGCAAGAATGCCCCAGAAACCATAACTGAAGCCGGTACCACCTGCATAGCCTACGAACATTACTGCTGAAAAATATGCCGCACCGTAAGAAAGTGCAGACAACCAAGCACCGGCGTTTCTTCCACCGACTGTAATATCAGCGACACTCTGCGGTTTTCTTCCCACAACAATTCCAATAGACACAAGAGCAATAACATACACTGCAATTGTAGCCCACATTATAGGATTGTTCAAAAGAATCTCCTTCATTTTCTCAACCTCACTTTATCGCTTTAAAGTTTTTGTGCTTTAAAGCTTTTAATCGCTAAAGTGATAATACACCTTTATAATTAAAAAGTCAAGAGAATTTTATAAAAATTATTACCTTTTTGTTAAAATTCAAAAAAAGACTTGCATTTTATGGAAAATCGGTTTACAATATAAATTAGCACTCGAACACCAAGAGTGCTAAAATACGACAATTATTATTAGGAGGAATCTATATGACTATTAAACCCCTTGCAGACAGAGTTGTAGTTAAACTCGTCGAAATTGAAGAAACAACAAAGAGCGGAATTATCCTCGCTCCCACTGCACAGGAAAAACCTCAGATTGCTGAAGTTGTAGCAGTAGGTCCCGGCGGTATCGTTGACGGCAAAGAAGTTGAAATGTATGTTAAAGTCGGCGACAAGGTAATCACAAGCAAATATTCAGGCACTGAAGTTAAGCTTGATAAAGAAGAATATACTATCGTTCGTCAGAATGATATTCTTGCTGTTGTTGAATAATTTTTATTTTAAGGAGATATAATTATGGCTAAAAAAATTATTTACGGTGAAGATGCTCGTAAAGCTCTTCAGGCAGGTATTGATAAGCTTTCCAATACCGTTAAAATCACATTGGGACCCAAGGGCAGAAATGTTGTTCTTGATAAAAAATACGGTGCTCCCCTCATCACAAATGACGGTGTCACCATTGCAAAAGAAATCGAGCTTGAAGACGCTTTTGAGAACATGGGTGCTCAGCTTGTAAAAGAAGTTGCTACAAAGACAAATGATGTTGCAGGTGACGGAACTACTACCGCAACTCTCTTAGCTCAGGCACTTGTTCGTGAAGGCATGAAGAATGTTACTTCAGGTGCTAACCCGATGGTAATCAAGACAGGTATCCAGAAGGCTGTTAACACCGCTATTGATGCTGTTAAAGCTAATTCTAACCCCGTAACTTCTTCTAAAGATATCGCAAGGGTTGCTACTATCTCTTCTGCAGATGCCAACATCGGTCAGATTATCGCTGATGCTATGGAAAAGGTAAGTGCTGACGGCGTTATCACAGTTGAAGAATCAAAAGTTGCTACAACCGATTGTGATGTAGTTGAAGGTATGCAGTTTGACCGCGGCTACATCTCACCTTATATGGTAACCGATACCGATAAGATGGAAGCAGTCATTGACGATGCATTCATTCTTATTACAGATAAGAAGATTTCTAACATTCAGGAAATCCTTCCCCTTTTAGAACAAATTCTTCAGGCTGGCAAAAAACTCGTTGTTGTTGCTGAAGATGTTGAAGGTGAAGCTCTTTCAACAATCCTTGTTAACAAGCTTCGCGGCACATTTACATGTGTTTGCGTAAAGGCTCCCGGTTTCGGTGACAGACGCAAAGAAATGCTTGTTGATATTGCAACTCTCACAGGCGGTGAGGTTATCACATCTGACCTCGGTCTTGAGCTTAAAGACACAACAATTGAACAGCTCGGCAGAGCTCGCCAGGTTAAAGTTTCAAAAGAAAACACAATCATCGTTGACGGTGCAGGCGACAAAGACGCTATCTCAGCTCGCGTTGCACAGATTAAAACACAGATTGAAAATACAACATCCGATTTTGACCGCGAAAAGCTTCAGGAACGCCTTGCAAAACTTGCCGGCGGCGTAGCTGTTATCCGTGTCGGTGCTGCTACAGAAACAGAAATGAAAGAAAAGAAGCTTCGTATCGAAGACGCTCTTGCAGCTACTAAGGCAGCTGTTGAAGAAGGCTCGGTTGCAGGCGGTGGTGTTGCACTTATCAACGCTATCCCCGCAGTACAGAATCTCCTCGATACAACGGATGATGCAGATGAAAGAACAGGTATCAAAATTGTTCTTAAGGCACTCGAAGAACCGGTTCGTCAGATTGCAGCAAACGCGGGTCTTGAAGGTTCTGTAATTGTTAACGCTATCATCGCATCAAATAAGACCGGTTACGGCTTTGACTTTGCATCTGAAACTTATGTTGATATGTTTGAAGCAGGTATCCTTGACCCCACAAAGGTTACTCGTTCAGCATTACAGAATGCAGCTTCAGTTGCAAGCATGGTTCTCACAACCGAATCTCTCGTTACAGATATACCCGATCCCGCAGGTGATGCAGCTCAGGCAGCAGCTATGGCAGCAGCTCAGGGTGGCGGAATGTACTAATCAATCGGCAATCAAATATAACTTAACAAGCCTTGCAAAAGAATGCAAGGCTTGTTTTTTTGCAAAAAAGCAGAGACACACAAAGTGCCTCTGCTTACATAATCTCAAAAACCTATCTTATCAAGAATCGCGGCATAAGTCTTCCCTATTATAGCTTCTGTTTTTGTTTTGCCTATGTCACCGGTTTCGATAATATTAACTATTCTGTTCGCAATCTCTAAATGTTGTTCTTCGGAATGATGTGCGATATCAAGATATACATTCCAGAAATCAGGTGAATTGTACGCTGCTTCTTCAAAAACCATATCCGTAAGATCACAATAATAATATGTATCTGCGTACTCGGAGCCGTAAGCAATCCAATTGTTCATTTTACTGAAGACCAAATCAAAAAATTTGCCGAACTTGATTGCATCACCTTCGTTAAGACTCGTGTTGTTCAAAGCGTTAATTGTACTTATTGCAACAATTGTAACATCGGGATTAAGTCTGTAAATATGCTCAATTATCGAATCCCAATTGCGATGAAATTGAGCATAAGCACTGTCAAGTCTGCCAAAAAAGTCTGTGAAGCATTGCACTAACTGAATCGCAAATTCAAGGCTGTCAAGTGCACCGAGTATCGATTCATCAAAACCGAAAGACGAAAATACTGATTTGAGATTCTGAATTTCCTCAACAGGTTTATTAAGTGACTGTCTTGACTTTTTGAAATCATCACTCATTATATCATTTGGACCAACCTGAATAGATATGTAGTCAGCAACTTCAATTGCTCGGATATAATCATCTTTAAAAGCGTCAAGGTGATGTTTCTTAACATCAGCCAACGAAACTTCAGAATACGCCCAATCCATTTCAAAATCAGGGTCAAGCATATAACACATTTCATCAGTTCTGAACCCGCTTGAACCGAATTGCAATAATTCAGCATTCAACCGCTTAGCAACATGCGTATGGTATGCATTCGGAGCGGGAACTCTGCTGTAAGTGTACCCCTCAGTTGCATATCCCGCTGCATTACTGTCACCAAGACAGGTATAAATCTTTTTATCCTCAGCCGATGCACAGACCATTAAGCTTGACAAAATAGTCAAAATAACGAAAAAACTTATAATAATACGCGATCTTCTTTTCATAATTTCTCCCTATCCCTCTTTTTGATCAACAGAGGAATTATAGCAAAATCACTTAATATGTTAATGCCTTTCGAGAATTATAATGTGAATTTTCTGTTAACAAAATCTACACTGAATTTATAGCCGACACTATACAAAACAAACCCCAACCTCAGTTGAGATTGGGGTTGTGTATCATTTAGCGAATGATGTTAGAATTTTTTCAAAAACATCGTAAACAATTTCAAAGATTATAAAATAATCTTTCATCAAAGGCTTTAACATACTACCGATGTATCCGCCGATTGTTTCTTCTGTTTCAAACTCAGTATTAGTTTTTACGATATTAAAAGCATCAATTACTTCATTTGTTTCTGCATCGCAGGTAATCATTTTAAGATTATTAGAATCAACTTCAAATGTAGTATATGAATCCCTGCCGTTACCGTTCATTTTTGCGAGCCACCAATAATCTTCAGGGATAGCTTCCGCCGTACCTGTACTTGCACCCGCAGAACTAGCGGTAATATAGAGAATGCCTTCAGGGTCTGTGACTGTACCTGTTTTATAATTATCATCAAGCACAATTTCATTATTTTTGATAAGATACGAACGACCGTAGAGATGGTCATGTCCCGTAAGAACAACATCAAAATCGTATTTATCAAATACCGGGCAAAGTGAATTTCTTGCTAAAAGAGTTTCAGATTCAGTTACATGGCGTTCTGTGCCGTAAACATCATGATGCATTACTGCAATTCTCCATTTTGCATCAGCATTTGCTTCAACCGCAGTATCAATAAGTGCTTTGTTATCAAAGATGTTGATTTTGTTTGAGTTGAGCATAACAAAGAGAACATCGCCGTATCTGAACCAATAACCGTTACCGGAAAACTTAGGTGTAGATGCCTTATACTCATTCGGATTATTAACATAATGAGGATATGTTGAAGTAAGTCCTCTGTCGTCATGATTGCCTACAACAGTTGCCATGGGAACAGAGCGAAGCGTTTTGGGTGATAAAGTGCCCACCCACTCATCTGTATTCTCACCGTTGTTGGTTAAATCACCGCCGTTAACAATGAAGCTGATATCATCGTTAGCACCAAAAGCATTTTCAAGTAATGTATTCCATCTGTGTGAACGGATATACAAGGGAGATTTATAATTAAGCTGAACATCGCTTATATAGAGGAATTTGAAGTTGTCGGTTTTGTATGTTTTGTACTCACAAGGAACACTGAACACGCCGTCAATTCCATAAGTATAATAATATTTTGTATTTTCTTCAAGACCTGTTGCTGTTACTCTGTTTACTCTTTGTTTTATGTTTTCTGACATAGAGTAGCTTCCGGCAAACTCAACATATCCTGACATATCAGAACTCTTACTCATACGGACAACCGGTTTTTTCACAGACCAATCGGAATGCCAACAGAAATTCAATTCTGTTGCATCTTTACCGGGAGTAAGTGAAATTAAAGTATTGTCAAGAGTCTGATAATACTCCTGATAATCCTCAATTGATGTAACTGCAACGGATTGCAAACCGCTAAAAGAAACAAGTAGTACAATCGCCGTAATCAAAGCAGTTATCTTTTTTATCTTTTTCATGATTTTACCTCACTATTTAGAAAAAATTTGTGTGAGCTTTTCAAACAAATCACCGAACATTTCAAAGATTATGAAATACTCACCCATTAGAGCCTTAAATACATGTCCGATAACACCGCCAAATGTTTCCTTGTGCTCAAATTCATAATCAGACTTTACAATAGTAAAAGTATCGATTGTTTCGCCGGTGATTGTGTCTACGCTGACGATTTTCAATTGTCCGTCGTTCGTAAATTCAATCGTTGAATAACAGTCATTGGGTACATCATATGATTTTGCAACCCAATAGTAGCTCTTATGCTCCTCAAGACGCTCTCTTGAATTGCCCGTAGAACCCGTTTGATTAAGATACAAAATACCTTCGGGGTCCACAACCCTGCCTGAAGCGTAACCCTCATTCACAACTATTTTTTCGTTCTCCATAAAATATGAACGACCGTATGTATGATCATGACCGTTAAGTACCAGGTCAAAATCATAATACTCAAGTGCAGATGCCAACTGCCATCTTGTGTCCTGGATTTTTTCTTTACCTGAATGCTTACCGGCACCGTAAATTCCGTAGTGACCAACAGCAACACGCCACTTGGCATCGGGATTTTTTTCAACCGCTTCTTTAATAAGGAGATCTGTATCAAAGAAATTCGCCTTCATGGTATTCATCATCACAAAAAGAACATCGCCATATCTGAACCAATAACCGTTACCGTAAAATGTCGGTGAAAGTCCGAGATAAACATTAGGATTGTTAAAGTAATACTTATAATGTGTTCCGCTTGAATCGTGATTACCTACAACAGTTGCCTGAGGATACGAACGAAGATAATTCGGTGAAAGGAAGGTAACCCACTCATCAACTCTGTCGGTATGCTGAGTAGCATCGCCGGCATTAAGTATGAACGAAATATCATCGTTAGCATTAAAAGCTGCCTCAAGAGATTGATTCCAACTATATGCCTGCTGCGAAAGTGTTACTTTTTTCGAGCTACCGTCCGGCTGAGCATCACTTACAAAAAGAACTTTAAAGCTATCAAACGAATGTGTCTGATAGGTATACACCTCACTAAAGTCATCGCCGCTTGCGTATGTATAATAATACTTTGTGTTTTCTTCAAGCTCACTGACCGTCACATTGTTTGAACGCTGGTCAGTAATTTCAGAAAAAGTTGCATAGCCGAAAAACTCTTTGTAGTCGGACATATCCTCGTTTTTGCTTATACGGACTCTTGGACGAGACAATCCTAATTCAGAATGCCAGGCAAAATTGAGTTCAGTTTCATTTCGGCCCGGTGTAACAGAAACAAGGGTATTATCAATTGTCGAATAATACTTCTCCCAGTCTTCTTCGGATATAGTCTTTGCTGTCACATTCATTGAGCAGAATGTAAACATCAAAACAAAGATCATAAGAAGTGAGATTGCTTTTTTTAACATTTTTTACCCTCTCTCCATTATGAAACAACAAGTTTGCTAAAAACCTCTTTTACACCAAAAACTAAATCGTTAAGCATTTCAAAAATTATAAAATACTCACCCATCAAGCTCTTGAAATAGTGTCCGATTACGCCGCCGATGGTATCTTCTTCCTCAAAATCAAATTCTGTCTTAACAATGGTGAAAGTGTCTATCTTCTCGCCTGTTACTTTATCAAACGAATTAATTTTAAGTTGACCGTCATCAGTAATTTCAATTGTTGAATAGCAGTCATTTGTATTGTCATCGCGAACCATACCTATCCAAGGTGCGGTATGTTTTGCATATTCATCATCGTACGGTTTAGAATTACCCGATGATGCTGTTGCAGTAAGATACATTATACCCTCAGGATCCGTAACCTTGCCGTTTGCGTAACCGTCATTCTGAACAACCTTATCATCTTTCATAAAATAGGAACGACCGTAAATGTGGTCATGACCGTTAAGAACAAGGTCTATATCGTAATACTCGAGTGCGGGAACAACCTGTTCTCTGAAGTTAGTAACATCATCGTCATCGTAAGTATGTGAGCCTGTTCCGTAAGGGTCAAGATGTGATACTGCTATACGCCATTTGGCATCAGGATTTGCTTCAACAGCATTTTTAATAAGCATGTGATTATCAAAGAAATTCTTCTTAAACGCATTAATCATTATAAATAATACATCGCCGTATCTGAACCAATAACCCTCACCGTAAGTTGTCGGTGAAATGCCGTGGTATGTATTGGGATTGTTGAAATAATTTTTATACTGAGTCTTTGCAGCATCGTGATTACCCATTACTGTAGCATTTGCATAGGAACGAAGATACTCCGGTGCCAAGAAAGCAGTCCACTCTTCAGTCCGATCTTTGTGAGCCGTTATATCGCCACCGTGAACAATAAATGAAATATCATCATTATTGTCAAAAGCTGCCTTAAGTGTTTTGTTCCACTCATAGCTTTTATCTATATGTGTGTCAGTACCTTCTTTATAGCTAGGTTGTGTATCACTTACAAAAAGAAACTTAAAGCTGTCAAATGAATGTGTGCGATAAGCAACAGGCTTGCTGAACTGATCAGCTGATGCGTAAGTGTAATAATATGTAGTATTTTCTTCAAGTCCTGTAACAGTTACATAATTTGCTCGCTGTTTGGCAATTTCAGAAATCTTTGCATAACCCGCAAATTCCTTATAATCTGACATATCGGCTTTTTTACTGATGCGAACTTTCGGGCGTGACAAACCTAACTCGGAATGCCAACAGAAATTAAGCTCTGTTTCATCTGAACCGGGAGTCAGAGTGATTTTAGTATTATCACAGGTTGCGTAATAATCCGCCCACTCATCACGGGAAACATCTGCTGCTGTTACCGAAACAAAACAGGTAACAAACATTACGATTGTCATTAAAAATGCTATAGCTCTTTTTTTCAATTTATTTACCTCCGATTACTTTGAAAAGAATGAAGCGATTTTTTCGAATAAATCACCGAGCATCTCAAATATAACATAATACTCACCAACTAAGGGTTTGATTATCATTCCGAGATAACCGCCATCATTTTCTTTTTCTTTAAATTCAGAATTTGTCTTAACGATTTCAAATGAATCGATAACTTCTTCGGTTATTGTGTCAACAGATTCAAGTATTAACTTTCCGTCATCTGTAATTTCAATAGTAGAGTAGCAGTTATTCTTTGAACGGTACTGCATACCAATCCATTCATAATTGTATTCTTCACCATCAAGTCTTGAGTTGCCTCTTGAACCTGAAGCAGTAAGATACATAAGGCCCTGAGGATCTACGACTCTGCCTTCGTCATAACCGGGTGTCTGCAATACCTTGCTGTCGTCAATGAAATATGAACGGCCGTAAATGTGGTCGTGACCTGTAAGAGCAAGGTCAAAATCATAATGTTCAAGTACGGGACCGAGAGCTCTCTTGACTGCCACTGTTTCATCCTGAACTGCATGATGACCTGTACCGTAGAGATCATAATGAGTTACCGCGATACGCCATTTGGCATCGGGATTTGCTTCAACAGCTTTCTTAACAAGAGCATAGTTATCAAAAATATTGATTTTCAATGAATTGATCATTACGAACAAAACATCGCCGTATCTGAACCAATAACCGTTACCGTAGACTGTCGGAGATACGCCGAGATACACATTTGGGTTGTTGAAATAATACTTATACTGTGTACCTTTCTTATCGTGATTACCCTGAGTTGCAGCCATCGGATAAGAGTTGAGATACTTTTTAGGCGACAAGAAGGCCACCCATTCTTCCGTATCAGCTCCGTTATTAGTAACATCACCGCCATTTACGATAAAGCTGATGTCATCATTCTTATCAAAAGCAACCTCTAATGAATGATTCCACAAAAATGTCTGTTTTTCAACAGGATCTCCGCTGCTCGATGAAGGAGACGGCTGAACATCACTGATAAAAAGGAATTTGAAGCTGTCAAACGAATGCGTCTGATACTTCGCAGGTTCGCTGAATTCACCGTCAACACCATAAGTGTAATAATAAGTTGTGTTTTCCTCGAGACCTGTTGCTGTTACATTATTAACTCTCTGGTCAGCTTGTTCAGAGAAAGTATGGTAACCCTTAAACTCAACATAGTTGCTCATATCAGCACTCTTACTCATACGAACCACAGGCTTTGCACCTGTCCAGTTGCGGTCAGAATGCCAGCAGAAGTTAAGCTCTGTCTCATCTGAGCCGGGAGTCATCATCATACCCTTGTTATCACAAGTCTTATAATACTCCACCCATTCTTCGTAGCTTACATACTTAGCTGATGAATGGATAGTCAAAAATGACATAAACATTACCAAACTGAGTAACACCGCCATTGCTTTCTTAAAAGTTTTCATTTTCATTTTCCTCCTTAATTAACTTATATCTTAAGTGTCATGGAACCTGAAACAGGGATAAACACCTGAGCACCCATCGGGAATGAGTTTTTATCATAATAGAAAGCTTTTAATTCTTTCAAGAGCTTTTCGCTGCAATCTTTCTTAACCAGAATTATTATACAACCACCAAGGCCTGCACCGGAAAGTTCTGCACCGATTACACCTTCCTGCTTAACCGCAAAATCTACGAGGTCATCAATCTGCTTTATTGAGCACCCGTATCCACCCGGTTGATTATAAATCTGTGCTGCCGAAACTTTCTTTTCGTCCTGACTTAACAAGTCAGCAATAAGATCGTTGAGATAATCGTCGGAAACACTGTTGTCATAAGGTGCATTATTACGCCAGACGCGGTCACCGTTGTGGCTTATATTCATTAACTTTCCGAGAGTTTCATAATTGTGTTCCTTAAGAGCATCTATACATTTTTCAGCTCTCAGGCACTCTGATATCCCGTAAAGCATTGTACTTCTTATTTCATAAAACTCAGGAATTGAATGATTTTTCTGAGTTCTCTTAATCTTCTCAATATCATCAGGCAGCATTTCATAGAGTTCTTCAGATGTGATTTTTTCGGGAAGTTTCAAAAGTATTTTATAAATCTCACTCTGCGGAACATCAAGGTTTGTCGGATTGATATCTTTGAGGTACTTTATTTTGTGAGAATACTTCGGAAAAAGCTTTTTGACCAGCAACAGACCAAAATCGTAACAAGCAACCTTCTGATTAAACTGATCCTTCGCACCCGCACTCTTTTTAGCTTCAACAAAGCTGTTGGCAACAACAATCTGATAATCAGACGGAAAATCAACAGAATCCTTAATTTCAAACGGACAAAATTCAATGTGAGTAATTTTATTCATCTTGCCGCATTTCATTGCTGCATGGTCACCCGCACCGCCGCGAGAACCTACAAACCATTCACCCTCACCGCAAAGATGAATAAAATCTTTGACTTTGAGGTCGAGATTGTTGAGTGCAACAACCGCTTCAGATGTTGCAACAACTATGCTTGACGAAGAAGACAAGCCTGCCGCCATAGGAATGTTACCCGAGAACATCATATCCATTCCCGACAACAATCTTCCTCTGTCGTTAAGTTGCAATCTCAAAAGACCTGCTTTGACATAATTGACCCACTCACCTTTGCTGTCAACAACCATCTGGAGAATATTATCACTTTCAATAAAGTCAAGCCAATCTGTTTTGTCACACTGTTTGATTGTTTCAAGTAACGAAAAGCTATATTCTTTAAAATTCTTATTGACATTTGCAAGATTGATTATATCATCATCTCTGGGTGAAGCCGCAAGCAAAGTTTCTCTGTCAATCGACATAACATTTATGCTGCCGCCCTTATGTTCAATATGTCTTCCGAGAAGATTAACTCGACCGGGCGAACGAGTGATAACTACTTCCTTGTCGCCGTATTTCTTAATAAACTTATCTAATAATTGAATGTAAGCTCTGCGTCTTTCTTCAATAAAGTAAGGTTTGTGGTCACCATATATATCTTCAAAGGCTTTCAAAGTCTTATCGTCGAAGATTTCCAGCTTTGACAACCACTGAGAAGCAGTAAGTAAACCTCTTCCTGTTTCAGGAGTTTCAAAATATTTATGAAGCTTCAAAAGCTCGTCCATTGTTGAATATGTAAGTATTTTCTTAGGGTCAGATATAACCACCATCTGTGTCCTGTCGTGCGGAGCCGAATTATTAACAATATCTGTCAGGTAAATTTCCTTCTGAGCATTTTTTGCATCAGAGCGAGAAAGTGATTCCAACGCAGAACTAACATTGATAAGATATGTTCCTGCGTTTACAAACTCAGAATTTTCAACATCACTATGTGAAAATTCACAACCGCAAAGACTTAAGTCAGGCGAGATATTTCCTGATTTATCCAATGCGTTCGCGACAAGCTTATTCTTTTTTGTTGTGGAAAGATTTTTTGAATCCAATGCGTCAATAAAGCCTTGCTCGGTTCTATCCTCAACTTCGCCAAGGTACAACATCATGCTATCCATCATTTCAACTATACCGCAAACTTTGCCGTCACTTTCAATGATTCTGCCGCCACTCGGATTGCACTCCATAGGCTGCACAGCAAAAACAACATCGGCATCTACAGATTTTTTTCTGTCGATAAGTTCTTTAAGAACATCGGGAGCTATAATCTTGTCACCCATAATTATAAAAGCATCGCCATCATATCCCATAGATGCGAGTGCTTTAAGTCCGTAGACTGCCGCCGCACCTGTACCGTTCTGAATCGGTTGAAAAGCATAAACGACACCGTCAACACCGTCAAGGCATCTCATTACTGCATCGGCTTTACTACCAACTACAACAACAAAACGATTGATTCCTGCATCTCTTAAATTGTTGATTTGTCTGATAATCGTCGGTACTCCCGCAACCTCATAGCAAACCTTATGTGTTCTGCTGTCATTCATTCTGGTGCCTTCGCCTGCACAAAGCAAAATTGCCGCCGGTTGAGTTTTCATTCAAGATTCTCCTCTCAAGACATCATTTCAAAACACTTTTTACCTGATTTTACAATATGAACATAAATTAAAACATCAATTACTAAAACAACAACGGCTGAAACTAAACAAACGAGTTGATAATTAACTTGTTCGCCGAATATAAAACAAATAACCATCGGTATAGTTGACAGAATAATCGCATAAATAATTTCGAGCAAAACATTAAGGCTTTGCTTAACAGGATAAACAATATTAGTCCAATCAAATTTAGGTTTATGCATGTTTATCGAAAGACCCGCAAATGCCGCAAAAAGCTGCAAAGTTAAAGGAAAAATTATCACAATCAGTTTATCGAGTGCATCACCAGCAAAAGTAAAGCACGAAATTATTGAAGCTATAAGCGTAGTCGGTACACCGTATAATAAATTTAACAAAATTTTAGAATTATAAAAATCACGATAATCTATAGGAAGCGACTTAACAATATCAATTGACGCACCCTCTAAAGAAACCGAAGCGACGGTCGTAGAATTCATGCCGGCACAAAACGCAAGTACCGTTGCAATCACAACAGAAAAATAACTTTCAACTCCGGGTATAATCGCGAAATTCAAAATAAAGCTCTCACCCTTGATTAAAAGCATAACCGCAAAAATCAAAGCCAACACTCCACCGAGTGTTGTGTTTAAAATATATGTCGGGAACGAAATCAACCTGTAAAACTCTTTTTTCAATAAAGAAAAAAGACAAGAAGTTTGATTGACTAATATATTTTTCTGGGTTCTGTTTTTTTGCTTTGAATTGTTTATCAGCTTCAAAAAAGTAGTTGACAAAAGTCGAAGAATCAAAACAAAAACCAAGATTGATACTGCGGAAAAAATTAAAAAATTCAGGATATCAGCATTTGTTATCGCAGTACCAAAAAGATAAAATAAATAAAAATACTTGCTGACAAACAAAGAAATGCTTGAAGCATTTTCAACAAGTGAACTAACTATGCCCTGCAGATTAAAAGAAAAGTACATATAACCGACAAGAAAAACGGTTGTGAAAATATAAGTAAATATGCTTTTATTCTTAAATTTCTTCGTTATCAAGGTCAGAAACCATGCGAAAACAACAGAAACAGAAGAAGTTAAAAGCGGAATAAGCAAGGACATAATGATATAAGCAATAAATCCAAGCGGTTCAAAGCTTCTGTAAAAGCTAAAGACGATACTTGCCGGAATCAAGATGATTGTAGAGTAAATATAATTAAAAACCAGTAAAACAAAAATTCTTGAGAACAATATTTCCGACACTTTTATCGGCATTGACAACAGCAACTCGTTATCCTTTGAATTGTATATCAAGGAATGAGCGATAGTAAAGCTGCCAAAAACTGAAATCGACATCACGATAATTGCTGCAAAAGCAAAATATAACCATGATGCATCATTACTTATAAAAGTCGAGGCAATAGAATTAAACAAGCTCGTCACGGAAATAAAAATTGTAAACAAAAGATAAAAGCCTAAAATTAAAAGGAGAATTTTTTTAGTCTTTCCGTTCTTTTGGGAATTGCCGAAAAGATTGCTAAAAATCGAAGAAATTGAAATCTTAATCAATGGTTTCAGCATTCTTATCCTCCAACTCCAAAAATACATCTTCAAGCGAACTGTTGCCTTTTACTTCTTTAGTTGTACCGCAGACTACCAATTTACCGTTTTTAATGATAGCTATTTTATCGCAAATCTTTTCAGCGACATCGAGGACATGAGTAGAAAAAAAGATTGCCCCACCCTCATCACACAGTTTTCTCATTTCAAGCTTCAATGTATGTGAAGCTTTCGGGTCAAGTCCCACAAAAGGCTCATCAAGAATCAGCAACTTAGGATGATGTATAAAAGCAGAAATCAACGCTAGTTTTTGCTTCATGCCGTGAGAATACGATGAAATTAAATCGTTCAAATTTTTCTTCATATCGAATAATTCAGCATATTTTTCAATTTCAACCTTACGGTCAGCAGAGGAAATTTTATATACATCGGCAATAAAATTGAGATATTTTATACCGGTTAAAAAATCATACAAATCCGGGTTGTCAGGAATGTAAGCGATATTCTTTTTAGCATCAATCGGCTTGTCGGCAATCGAAATACCGTTAATCAGTATTTCTCCCGAATCAAATGGATGAATACCGCAACAAGCCTTAATCGTTGTAGTCTTACCTGCACCGTTATGCCCAATAAAACCAAAAAGCTCTCCGGGGTTTATATTTAAAGAAAGATTATCTACAGCGAGAGTGTCGTCATACTTTTTTGTTAAATTGCAGATTTTCAACATAAATACACCCCCATTTTTGAAAGTATTATAACATATTCATAAAATTTTTTCAAGACATCAAGATTGAAAAAAATGTAAAAAGCTATACTATCTTCAAACAAGAGAAATACGGCACACTCTTTTCAGAGTGTGCCGTAAGTGTGGAGTTTAAAACTCCGTTTTTAATTATTCAGAAGTTGTTTCGTCTTCGTTTTGTACTGACGCTTTTTTGACTTCCGTGTAAAGTGTGATGAGTTCACCAGTCTTTGCGTTGAGATATACAACATATCCTCTTGCATAGAAGCTTCTGTCTGTATAAGTTCTGACTGTCAACTGATACTGTCCGTCTCTGTCGGTATGTACCGTTCTGTAAAGTCTGATCTTATCCTTGTTTTCAGAATCTGAATGTCCTTCAAATGTCAGAGTTTCTTCTGTTGCAAGGTTTTCGTCCTGAGTTAACAACAAACCTGAGCTTACGAATACAAAATCATCAGGTACAGTTCTTGTTACCATAAATTCAGCATAATAAGTGTCTTTGCCGTTGTCAGCAAGTTCTCCGTCTTTTGTTGTTATATCAAGTGTTACAGTTGCATCTTCTTCAACTGCCTCTTCTGCGAACATTGCAGTTACTGTCATATTCTTGTATGCGTAGAACTTGTATGTTCTGTCATAGCTTACAATATCCTTGCCATTGATTGACCAACCTGCGAACACTTTACCTTCAGGAATGTCTTCATCTGCAATTGTTACTGTAACAGGTGAATTGTATTTGTATGTCTGTGCATCATCTTCCTTGCCTTCGATAACTGTCGTTATCGTGAACAATTCGCTACTCAATACATATACAGATGAAATTATCATGTGATCTGTTACTTCTGCAAAATCAGCATTCCATTCAACAAATGTATACTCGCCGTGTGTTGCTTCAATTTCAGGAGCTTCTGCTTTTCCGCCTTTCAATACTTTCTGTTCGCTGATTATTGTCTTGAGGATTGAATCAACAAATACTACAGAATAGTAAGTATCAGGTGAAGTTGCATCAGTTGCTTCTGAATATACTGCTGTGAGATACCAGTCTGCTTCGAGAGTAAATGTAAGAGTTTCTTCGTAGGATACAATTCTGTTTCTGTTATCCTTCCAGTACATGAACTCTCTGTTCTCTCCGTCAGGTACCGCTCTCAAGGTTACCTTTGTGCCGTATACCACCTGGTCGTTTGTATAGCGGTTACCCTGTAAGACTTCTGCATTCTCATCGAATTTTACATATACATTCGAGTATGTTGTTGATACATCAAGGGTATATGCTGATCTTTCCTTTTCCCAACGAGCATAGAGTATTCTGTCTTTCGTGCCCATTTCTTCTTCCGTTGTTTCAAAGTCAATCTTGTAACCTACTTCATCCTCTGTATCTTCAGCCGTTGTGTACCATCCGAGGAATGTATAACCTTCTCTTTCAGGAGCCGCAGGTGCAAGGCCCTTGAGCGGGGCTCCA
>JAZQHB010000041.1:0-45997 GCA_045540355.1 Acutalibacteraceae bacterium
GATACCGACAACAGTTGCAGAAAACACAGGTTATGTATTTGACAGATGGGATACAGATACAAGTGTTGTAACTGATAATCTGATTGTAAATGCAGTATACAGACCTCTTAATAAGATGTTCACAATAACAACAGTAATAGGCACTACAGCAACAGAGGAAAAATATTACTACAATACTAAGGTAAGAGTAGAGATTACCGACAGTCAGATTCCCGAGGGCAAGTACTTCGGAGGTTGGTTAATAGATGGCAGCGATACCGTAGCAAGCTATGATGAGGTATTTGAATTCTATGCTTACAAGGATATGACGGTAACAGCAGTCTTTGCCGATAAAGAGGTAGAAGCTACAGCAACGGTAACACTTGCAAGCTCTGTATTTGATGTAGATACAGAAGCAGGAACTTACAAAGCAAGCCTTATGGTAACAAGAGAATTACCCGAAAATCTTGTGCTTGTAAGCTCAGGGTTGTTGCTTACACAGACGGCTGATTACGGAACAGCCGATAAGCTGACATTTGAAGAACAGTCCGAAAACAGTTCAGCAATCAGACTATACAGAACAGTCCACACAACAAATAACGGACAGTATCAGCTGACAGTGAAGACCTCAACAAGCAAAACACTCTACGCAAGAGGATTTGTGGTCTACCTTGATACAAAAACAGGTAACATAATAACCCTCTACACAGATGTTCAGCAAGTAAATTCATAACAAACAAAAACAAGCTCTGAAGAATAGTTTCTTCAAAGCTTGTTTTTTTAGAAAAAGCCTTGCAGTAATAAATTGCAAGATTTTAAAATGTTGCGAGTGTTTATAAATGATTATTACAAATTAAGCAACTGTTTTTTCTTTGCATCAAATTCTTCTTGTGTAATAACGCCCTTATCAAGCAAATCTTTGAATTTTCCAAGCTGTTCTGCTTCATCAATTGTATGAGCAACAGTTGTAACAATAGTAGCATTATTTTTTTCCTGCTGTCTTGCAATTAAAAGATTATTTATAACTTCATAGATTTCTTTTGCATTTTTTATAGCACGAAAGCTAATTTTTCCTGATGATGTAGAAACTGCTACTCCCTTTGAACCTAACATTGCAGTAGCGGAAACTGAATCAACAGGCAAGTCAACTCTTTTACCCCAGGCGATTTTACCATAAATTCTTCTATCAGTAACTGTAAGTTCAAAACTACGACTCCAAAGATATATTATCAAACCGAGCAGACTAAATACAACAGGTACGGGACAAATGTAAACCGCACATTCTTGTAAAAAATAGGCAAATTCAGTTTCATAGCGCTCCTGAATCCATGAATTGGTATTGTAACTCATACTGCTAACTTGATAACAACAAAACAGAGCAATTGCAGTAACAATTATGCCAATAATTAGTAGTGTTTTCAAAAGTTTTTTTGTGTTGTATTGCTCACTTTTAATTAAAACTTTTTCTTCCATTGAACACAACCCCCTTTTGATTATTTTGTTGTGATAAATTCTGTACCGCCATTCCTATACTTTGCGGCACGTCGTTCATTTGCACATATTTTGATACTGTTGAGCCGCTTCGTCCTATTTTTCTACCAACCTCGGCATAATTGCCGAACCGAGCGTATAGACGGTGCATTTCAACGAGTTCTGTTCTGTGGATTTATGTATTCTTCAAATATTCTCCTTTCTTAAATCTACACAGATTTATCTCCACAAAAATAAAAAGTGCGCCAACCGAAGTTAACGCACCAAAAACGCAAACTCCGATTGTCGCTACACAAAACCAGATAAAAGGAAATGACAAAGATTCGCATATCATCTGCGGAATTTGCGGTTTTGCAAATTTCAAAATGACACACGAAAAATATAGTATCCCTATAAAAAAGAAAATACCATTCCCATTGCTTTTATTCGATTTTGTGTAGCATAATTAGTATATCACAATTATTTGACTCTTTGCAATAGTTTAATAAAAAATCCCACTTGACATCTTTATAGTTGAGAACTTAAAGTGTACATAGTGGGTTATATATTTTGATATAAAGAAAAAATTGAGCGTCCACAGGTCAAATCTCTTATGAATACTCACTATAACACAGAGGGGCGGTTCTCTCGTGTGGGATAAAACACAACAACTCCGTCCCCTTGTGTTCTTTTTAAGACCTCTTGATTTTTAAAATTTACCCTAAAAATCAAGAGGCCTCGTTTTTTGTATAAAAATATGAAAAACCGCTGAAACATCTTTGTTTCAGCGGTTATGGTACGGATGTTCATAACACAAGCAGTTCTCCGGCAATACATATTCTACTTTCGCATTGCAACACATTTCCTCGTATTCTTGCTTCTAATGAAAAGGAGTAAATCTAAGAATTACACGATTCTTCTTATGTGTAAAAACTTGACAAATTCGTCTGTAGTGGTGTAGTATCATATTTAGTATTGTTTATCCATATGCCAATGGGTTTAATTGTTGTTTTTTAGGGGGGAGATTGTATGTTTCAGAAGATTGTATCGCTGATACTGTCAATAATTATGCTTATGACAGGTATATCCTTTGGGGATATATTCGGCACAACTGTTGAAACGGCAGATGTTGTTACACCTGAAACCGAGATTGTTGAATCAGAAAATAAAGAGGAGTTTGAGGTTTCACCTGCGGCAACATCAGTTTCCGTAGGCGACAGCTTTACCTACACCCAGACGGAGCATTGGGGGAAGGAGAGCAATATCTGGTCATGGCAATGGGCGTTGTCAGACTCCAATGATTTCTCGGATATGACCTTCACTAATGTATCGGGTCAGGGCGATTGCTATGTTGCCGATTGGGATTTGTATCCCTACTGTGCTGCTCTCTCGGGTGGAAACACTGTTCATCCAAACACTAAAGCTGATGCGGCAAGGGTATTTACCGTTCCGGTATCGGGCAAGGTAACCGTTTCTGTTTCGGTCGCCCGTAAATCAAATTTTACGGTGAGCTCGAGCGCAACCCCCACTTCCTTCCGCATTTTGCAGGGGGATACGGTGGTATATCCAACTGTAGGGGAATATAAGATACTTAATTCCACCACTTCCGAAAATATTACTTTAAACCTGAAGGTTCTTGCAGGGGAAAAAATTCGCTTTGTGGTGGGGGCTATGGGGCATCAGAGTTCGGATGGCATTACACTTCTGACTACGGTTACATATAATTCTGTCGGAAATCCCGGAACCGAACGAGTCGGACAGTCTTATACTTTTTCTGCTACTTCTGCAACATGGGGAAAAGCGGACAGCAATTGGTCTTGGGAATATACTCCTAAAAATCAAACCACATTTTCTTCTATGACATATCAGAATATAAGCGGCTATGGATATATGTATGTTGCCGGTTGGTCAACATATCCCTATAGCTATGTCTCTAATCTTGGTGTAAAAATTCATCCGGCGGTGGAGGCTGATACGGTAAAAACCTTTACAGTACCCTACAGCGGAACCGTTAAAATTGATACATCAATTGCCCGATATACACAGTATAAAGAAAACTCTGAATATACACCTACATCTTTGCGTATTCTGCTCAATGACACACAGGTGTATCCGTTATACAGCGAACATCTTGTTATTACTGACACTAAGTCAAAGGAGTTTGCTTTTTCCGTACAGGTTCGCAAAGGGGATAAAATCAGATTTGTGGTAGGTAGTATGGAACAAGAGGGTTCTGATGCTGTAGATATGTATAATACCGTTACATACACTTCTCTTGATGAAAGCACCATTGTCCCGGGAGATTCATATACTTATCAGGCAACATCTTCCACTTGGGGAAAAGATATCCCATATTGGAACTGGGAGTGGAGAGATCAGGACAATACCTTTGGTACAATGACATATCAGAATATAAGTGGCTATGGGTATGTGTATGCATCAGATTGGACAAATCATATGTATAATTATGTCACTAATCTCGGTGTAAAAATTCATCCTGCAGAAAAGCGAGATACGGTCAAAACCTTTACTGCTCCCTATTCGGGACGAGTCGGAATGCAGATCAAAGTTGCGCGTGAACAGCAATATGATGCCGCTACATTCGGCTCCAATAACCCGACATCACTTCGTGTTTTCTTAAATGACAAGCAGATTTATCCCACAGACGGATCATATATTACCCTCACTTCTGCAACTCAACAAACCTTCACCGTTAATGCTGATGTAGTTGCAGGTGATAAGATTCGTTGTGTTGTGGGTAGTATAGGTGAGACCGGAAGAGATGCGGTCTTGATGTACAATACGGTTACTTATCTTGCGGTCGGACAACGGGAGCTTGCTATGGTTGCAGACCAGCAAAATGCAGCGGTTCGTGTTTATGATGTTCATGCGGATAATTGGGACCAAGGTGAACTCATTTGGGACTGGACTCCTACAGCGGAACTTGGCTTTTCTCAGAAGAGAGCCTTCGGCAATGTCAGCGACGCAAAATTGAGATATTCAAAGTCTTTGATGAAGCACGTTGTTGCAGTTTGCTGTTCAGGTGGCTTTCTCGGAGTTGTAGATTATGCTACAGGTCAAAAGATTTGGGAGACATCTAAATCCGCCTCAAATCCCCATGCTATCGAATATCTGCCAAACGGTAATGTGGCGGCAGCCGCCAGTACCGGAAACTCTGTGCGTCTTTATGCGGCATCGCAGAACAGTGAGCAATACGCTGAGGCGACTCTGGAGTCGGCTCACGGTGTTCTCTGGGATTCTCAACGCAATCTTTTGTGGGCACTCGGCTGGGATGTACTGACTGCATACCGTGTTGGCGGAACCGCTGCGGCTCCCACTCTGACGGAAGCTAATGAATATCGCGTGACTTTACCAAACACAGGAGGACACGATCTTTCTCCGGTTTATGACAGTACGAACCGACTGTGGGTTTCTACTGTATATGGGACATACCAGTTTGATATTGATACAAAAACCTTCCATACTGATTACGATGCCGCATTGGCTATGAAACGCACTGATGTCAAGGGTATCAGTAATTACAGAGGCTCTGATACATTAATCAATATTTTTCCTAACAAAACTTATGAGGACTGGAACTCGGATCGCATTTATGTTGCTATGTGCAAAAACGGGGAATTATTCGGTCGAACCCAGGCACATTCTGCCGGTGCGTTCTACAAAACCCGAAGTTGGATTCCTGATTATAATTACTATACACAGACCAATGTTACGTTTAATACCAACGACGGAAGCGGTAACAATACAAACCTTTTCTGCCTTGAACGTGTTACAAATAAAACAGTAAACGGTGTTAAATACTCTTATGACCCGGCAACAGGCATAATAACTCTTAACGGTACTGTAAGCGGTACTACGGCAAATAGCATTTATTTCGCAACGGTACCTTTCACCGTTGCGAAAGGAGATGTGTATAATGTTTCAATGGAACGCATTTCAGGTTCTGTATCTTACAGTGATAATGGTTGTCTGGTAGTTGAACTTACTGATAGTGCCACACGTCTGAATCTTGATATGAGAAATGAGATGACTCTTTCAAAGACTTGGACAGTACCCGATGCTTCTGTAAGTACCGTAAAAGAAATGAAGCTCCGTGCATGGCGTACTTCCGGAACTACTACACTTACATTTAATAACTATCAGATTAAAATTAAGCTTGAAAAATCTTCCTCTAAAACTTCATATACCCCTTCAGGTGTTTGTGTAACCTACGGTATCACCTACGGTACCCTCCCGACACCGACAAGAACGGGTTATACATTTGCAGGTTGGTACACAGCAGCAAGCGGCGGCACACGGGTAACTGCAAGCTCAAAAGTTACAATTACCAATGCTCAGACTCTTTATGCACAATGGACAGCAAATAAATACAAGGTAACGTTTAATACCAACGACGGCAATAATACAAATCTTTTCTACCTTGAAAGAGCCACAAATAAAAATGTAAATGGTATAAAGTACTCTTATGAGCCATCAACAGGTATAATCACACTTAACGGTTCGGCAACGAGTGAACAAACCTTATTTAATGCAGCTTTTATTTTTGATGCTGCAAGCATAAATGAATACAGAATATCAGAAGAAATTGTTGGCGGAACAGTAACCGGCGGTGCCTTGGTTATTGACATTCGTGATTCAGCAGGGATTTCGTACTATCATAATGTGAAAAATGACACCGAGTGGAAATCACGCACCGGCACTACAACACCAAACACATTAAGATTTTGGGTATGGTATAATAGTGCAGCCGGTCAAGTGACATTTAATAACTATCAGGTTAAAATCAAGCTTGAAAAATTTTCCTCTAAAACTTCATATACTCCTTCAGGTATTTATGCAACCTACGACAGTACCTACGGCACGCTCCCGACACCGACAAGAACGGGTTATACATTTGCAGGTTGGTACACAGCGGCAACAGGCGGTACTAAGATAACTGCAAACTCAAAAGTAAAAATCACCGATGCACAGACTCTTTATGCACATTGGACTGCAAATACTTATACCATTAGCTTTAATGGCAACGGTAATACAGGCGGTTCAACAGCAGATTTGAGCATGACCTATGATACAGCAAAAAATCTTACCGCAAACGGTTTTACAAAAACAAGCTACACTTTTGCAGGTTGGAATACAAAGGCTGACGGAACAGGAACTAACTATACCAATAAACAAAGTGTTAACAACCTTACTGCGACCAACGGAGGGACAGTAACGCTCTATGCAAAATGGACGGCTAAGGCAGTCACGATTACACTTAACGAAAATGGTGGCACCGGAGGTACAGCTTCCGTGACAGCAACTTATGGTAGCAACTTACCGAACATTACCGTTCCGACAAAGACGGGATATACCTTTGGAGGTTACTTTGCTGACAACAGAAAAACTTCTTTAACAAGCACTGTAACTGATAAAGGGTCATATTCAAGGATTGATTTCAAAATAGACGGCAATGGTTGGAACTTAACAACGGATGGTGATAAGGGCAGACAACTCAAGGCTGTCATCACAATTGTAGATTCCACCTTAACAAGTGCACCGGGAATTCAGTTCAATGATGTTAATCTCAACAGCTCTATGTATACAGTAGAAGCAATTACAAACGGTTGGAAATATACCATTGACTTCGAGATTACAGAAGCTATGTTGACGGCAAAAGGAACTACTCTATACAATACAAATTTTCGGTTTATTGACATTAGAACCACAACAGATTCTTCCGTAATTACAGTTTCCTCAGCAACTTTGGGAGGAAATATGTACTATGATGCAGAGGGAAAAGGAGTTTTGGTAAGTGATTTTGCAACAAATGATACTCTGTATGCAAGTTGGAGTGCAAATACATATACCGTTTCTTATAATGCAAATACCGGTACAGGAGCACCGTCAGCACAGACCAAAACACACGGAATATCTCTGACACTCAGCGCAACCACGCCGACAAGAACGGGTTATACATTCAAAGAATGGAATACAACTCAAAACGGCACAGGCACAAGCTATGCACTGGGTGCAAGTTACACAGCGAATGCGTCAGTAACCCTCTATGCACAATGGACGGCAAATACCTATACTGTAACCTTTGACGCAAACGGCGGAGAGTGTGATACTGCAAGTAAAACAGTAACATTTGATAGTGCTTATGGAACATTACCGACACCGATAAGACCGGGATATGTGTTTGCAGGCTGGTACACATCGGCAAACGGTGGTACACAGGTGCTGGAATCAACGAAGGTTTCGACTGTCGGTAGCCACACTCTGTATGCTATCTGGGAAAAGATTATTTTAATCTCTGTTTCAGATGCAGTTATTGATTATGAAAATAACTTGATTTATGGTCTTGACGAAAGCTCAACGGATATTAACGAGTATGTTGCATTGTCGGGCGACGGTGCAGAAATCGTGTTTACACCCACCGAAAGTGGTAACGGAACAGGCTCGACGGTTACCATTGTTGCAAAGGGCGAAGAAATCGCAAGTTACAGAATTGTCATATTCGGTGATGTAAACGGTGACGGTTGGTATAATGGTATGGATGCTACAATCGTTCATTGTCTTGCAAACGGTATGCTTACCAAGGATAATGTAGGTGAAGCAGTTTATATGGCTGCTGACTGTAATCATGACGGAGTAATTGATTCGTCGGATGTCGATTTGCTCAATCAGGCAGGTCTTCTCTTTGCAAACATTGACCAAATGAAGTCAGAACAGGAACTTGCAACGGATTCTGAATATATTGAGTATCTCAATCTGATTGACCAGACTCCCGATACTGAAAATGATGCAGACGAATCCGAACAGGTTATCATTACTGATTTTATATCCTTGCTTGCATACATCTTTGAAGCTATCAAAAAGCTTCTCAGTATGTTCTTTGCTAAAGAGACAATATGAAAAACCGCTGAAACATCTTTGTTTCAGCGGTTATGGTACGGATGTTCATAACACAAGTAGTTCTCCGACATTACATATTCTATTTTTTGTACCGTAACACATTTCCTCAATATGGAGAAATACATAATGTCAGCAATTATTGAAGATTTTTATTACGGCAACCATTGACGGCAAAGGTATTTTAATAAAATCTTAACTGAAGAAATGTTTTTATCAAAATAGGGGGGTAGATGTTATTTTTAATAACTAAATTTCATTTTCTACACACCCATAAATTACGAATTTGATGTTTGATATCAGATAAGTTCCAAAGTTTTTCAGATCGAGTCTTGCTATTGGGATCATTAACCTTAATTTTACCATCAACATATTCTGTCATTACTATAAAGTGCCCTGTTGTAGTAAAATCACCGGGACCCATTATACAAATAATGGGATTACCAACCTCTAAATTCCTTATGATCCTATTTTCATCAAGAGGAATTTCTATTACATCTAACCCAAGTTCTTTTCCACCTTCCGAAATCAAACTCCATGAGCTACCATTTCCCGATACGCTATATCCATTTCTTTCGGCAAATTCAGCAACATATTTAGGAGTATATGTAGCATCATTTAAAAGATAAATACTAACCATAGAAAGACATGTCGGACCGCAACCTGTAAGTCCCATTAAATCTCCTGCATACTGGTTATATCCCCAACGTTCATCCCACTGCATAAACAACGGAATTTTTTCGCTGTTTTTATATTCACTTAAATTGATTTCATAATTTTTATCTTTTTTAAGCGGGAAATTTAAAACAAAATCCTTCGTTTCAGGATTTTTCTCTAACAATTCAATCAGCTTATCAGGCCACGCATTTGTTTGCAAATTGTGATTTTTCGCAAACTCTTCTATCATAGTATTAACATTAGATGAATTATAACGGGAAGGTGTTTCGGGTGGAATAATATTTTCTTTGTTGCATTTTGATACTGTAAAAATTATCATCAGCACAATTAAAATTACGATAAACAAACATCCTAATTTGCGGTTGTTCTTCCTGCGTCTTTTCATAAAAAACACTCCTATCTTGGCTTGATAGGAGTATTTTAGCGTAATGAGAAATATTCTGTTTTACTTTCTTTTTAAGGCTTTCTTAATTTTTTATTACAAAGGCAAAATAACCTCAAATTCTGTTATGCCATCACTGCAAGCAGCGGTAATTGAACCATTGTGAAGCTCTATAATCTGTTTTGCTATAGCAAGACCCAATCCCGAACCGCCTGTAGTTGTTCTTCTCGAATTATCAACACGATAAAACTTATCAAAAATGTGCTCGAGTTTTTCTTTAGGGATATCATCGCCTTTGTTTTTTATTCGTATCACTGCTTGGTTTTTTGTTTTGCCGGCAGAGCAGATTATATCCGTTCCATTATGACTATAACTAACTGCATTACGGAATAGGTTGTCGAAAACACGAGCCAACTTATCGGCATCAGCAAATAAAACTATTTCCGGTTCAATTTCTTGCACAATATTAAGCTCTTTTTCTTCAAACATTGGAAAGAATTCATTCAAAATCTGCAATAATAGAATCGTTAGATTAACCCTTGATTTTTGTGCCTCGATGGTTTGCAGATTCAAACGAGTTATATCAAAAAATTCATTTATTAGTTGCTCTAATCGATATGCCTTAACAAGAGCAATTCCGGTGTATTTTGCTCGTTGTTCTATGGGTAAATCTCCGGTTTCTTCTAACAAACTCAAATAGCCTATTACTGAAGTTAAAGGCGTTTTTAAATCATGAGCTAAATATACTATTAAGTCGTTTTTTTGTTGTTCCGCGAGTGTTCGTGCTCTTTCGTTTTCCTTAAGTTCAAACTTGAAATTTTTTAGTTTTTGACTGAAGTCTTTAAGTTCTTCCGGGCAATCGGTTCCCAAAATTTCAGGTTCTTCTTCTGATATTGAAACGCTTGCCAATTTGAGCAATTTATTTAACCTAAAAACATAAATAACAGATATTATTACCACCCCTAACAGATATACGAAAAAAGCGGAAAATGTGCGATTGTCATTGACCATATAAAACAAATTATACGGAAGATTATTATAAAGATAATCAATTATCGCCCCATTAAAAACATTATCCATTATGATAATAAATAGAACAAATGCAGCCGTGTATATCAAAACATGTGTTATATATCTTTTAATAGCACTATTTTTCAACTTTATAACCTACTCCCCATACTGTTTTTATGATTTTAGGATTACGAGACGGTTCTTTAAGTTTCTCTCTGATTCTTCGAATATGAACCATCACGGTATTATTACTGTCAAGATAATCTTCTTTCCAAACCGCCTCGAATATACTCTCGCTAGAAACAACATTTCCAGCATTTTCACAAAGCAACCAAAGTATATCAAATTCGGTAGGTGTCAGATTTATGTTTTCATCGAAAAGAAAGACCGTGTGTTCCTGCTTGTTAATAATCAAACCGTTGCTTTTAAATACTTCTGCTTGAGGTGTTGTAATAGCATCATATTTTTTATAACGACGCAACTGTGCTTTAATACGAGCCAATAATTCGAGCGGATTAAACGGCTTTGTTACATAATCATCTGCACCGATGCTAAGTCCCGTTATTTTATCAACATCTTCCACGCGGGCAGTCAGCATAATAATTGGATATGTATAATGCTCTCGGATTTTTCTGCAAAGTTCAAACCCGTCGATACCCGGCATCATAACATCAAGAATAGCTAAATCAATATTTTTGTTATTTTTTATTTCTTTAAGAGCTTCGACTGAATCATAGAATTTAAAAGTTTTATATCCCTCATTCTTTAAAACAACATCAACCAAATCGGCGATTTCTTTTTCATCATCAACAATGATAATACTCATATCTTCACCTTAAAACAAATATTTTTTCTATTATACCATACACAGAAAATAATTGTATTAAGATTTTCTTACAAAATAAGCGTCGCATTACTAAAAAAAGGAATGCGACGATACATAAAAACAAGAAAAATATATGTAAAACTCTATTTTAAACAAAAAAATGAGTATTCACAGGTCAAATCCCTTATGAATACTCAATATGGTGCGGATGTTCATAACACAAGTAGTTCTCCAGCAATACATATTCTATAATTCGTACTCTGATATATTTCCTCAGATACGGAGGAATACATAATGTCAAATATCATTGAAGATTTTTACTATGGCAACATTGAGCCACAAGAAGTCAATTCAGAATTAACACCTAAGCTCAAGAAGAAACTGAGTAACCTTGCGGAAAAAGAAGAACATCACTATTAATCACTGTAATTTTTGCTACTATCGAAATTTTAGATAGTTATGTACGAAAACATTTATGTTGCTGATGCTTGACATCCGTATGTTGTTGGAGTAAAATATAACAAAATTTAATATCATTTAAAGGCTATGACGAAGAATGGTCATGGAGAAAAACAGCACAGAGAACTGATGGTTGGTGTAAATCAGTGTGTTATATATCCTTGTCCTCTCCCTTCTGAGCCGGGAACCTGAAGCGTTAAGTGTGTAGGGAACCCCGTGTATGCTACGTCAGTGCATAGAGGTTGTTTGACTTCGATCAAAACAAAGGCGTCGATGAAGACGGAACCTGCAACGAATTTCTCAGAGAGCCGGGGATGGTGCGATCCCGGTAAAGGACTGTAGATTTCCCATCCCTTCTGAGCCGGAAGCCCCAAAGGACAATCACCTAGTAGGCGTTTCCCGTGTATGCTGCGTCAGTGCATAGAAGTTGTTAGACTTCGAAGAGGTGGCGGATTATTTATATCCGCAATTTGAGTGGTACCGCGAGTGCTAAATTTAGATTTACACCCGTCTCAAAGCAATTAAAAGCTTTGAGGCGGGTTTTTGTTTTGCCTTAAAGCTAAGGGATGTCAAAACAAATCCAAACCAGCCTCAAAGAGGTGGCTTTCGGTACTTTTCACCCGATGCCGATTTGAAAGGCAGAAAGCATTCTGCATCGTCATCAGGCAAAAAAACACGAAATCTCCGCTCTTTGAGGTTGAAAACAGGTTTGAATTTATCTTGCCACCCCAACCAAACGCATAAACTTAAAATGAGAAAGGCGGAATGAAAATGTTATCTCTCGACAAAGTATTTGATGCACAGACGGTGCTCAAAAACATTATTCGTGAAACGAATGTGGTCAGAGCATACGGTGTTGCTCCCGACTGTGAACTATATCTTAAACCTGAAAACCTACAAATTACAGGTTCCTTTAAGGTCAGAGGCTCTGCATATAAAATCGCAATGCTCTCCGAAGAAGAAAAGAAAAAAGGTGTTATCGCTTGCTCGGCAGGAAATCACGCACAAGGTGTTGCACTTGCTGCAACTAAAAACGGAATCAAATCTCTGATTTGTTTGCCTGATACGGCTCCTATCTCCAAGGTCGAAGCTACCAAAGGCTTCGGTGCAGAGGTTTGCTTGGTGGAAGGTTGTTATGATGATGCTTACAAGAGGGCGTTGGAACTTCGTGACAGCGAAGGTTACACCTTCGTTCATCCCTTTGATGATGAAAATGTAATTGCAGGTCAAGGCACTATCGCTCTTGAAATTCTGAATGACCTTGATAATATCGATGCGATTGTCGTTCCTATTGGTGGTGGCGGACTGATTTCGGGCATCGCCTACACCGCAAAGCAGATCAGACCTTCGGTTAAGGTGTACGGTGTTCAGGTAGCTGGTGCACCGAGTATGTATAACTCGGTGAAGGATGGAGAGATTGAATGTCTTTCCTCGGTTTCTACCATTGCAGATGGTATTGCGGTAAAGCAACCCGGTGAAAACACTTTCCGGTATGTAAGTGAGTATGTAGATGAAATTGCTCTTGTGACCGATGATGAAGTCGCAAGTGCTATCCTTGCCCTGATTGAAAAGCAAAAAATGATTGCCGAAGGTGCAGGTGCTACCGCAGTCGCTGCCGTAATGTCAGGTAAATTTGACCTGAAAGGAAAGCGAGTGGTTGCTGTTGTTTCAGGTGGTAATATCGATGTTACGAGCCTATCCCGTGTCATTGATCGCGGACTTCTTAATTCCGGTCGTTCCTCAAGTCTGCTGATTGAACTTATCGACAAGCCCGGACAGCTCAAAGAGATTTCCCGTATCATAGCTGACTGCGGCGGTAATGTAACCGGCGTTCACTACGAAAAGGGCAATACCGAGAGCGTTAACGGATGTTTCCTCCGTATTGAAATGGAAACGAGAGATTTTGAGCATGTTAACCTTATCACGAAAACATTAAGTGATGAAGGATTCAAATTAGTATAATTTTGAAAGGAGTTAAAGTTATGAGCATCAAAGTTCAGACAAATAAGGCTCCGGGGGCAATCGGACCTTACTCGCAAGCAGTGGTCGTGGGTAATCTCATTTTTACCTCCGGGCAAATTCCGCTAAATCCCGAAACAGGAGTTTTGGAAGGCGAAAACATTACCGAGCAAACTCACAGAGTTTGCAGAAATTTGGAAGCAGTGCTATCTGCTGCAGGTGGCTCGCTAAAGAGTGCCGTAAAAACAGTTTGTTTCCTTGCAAATATGGCGGATTTCACCTCATTCAACGAAGTGTATGCACAGTATTTTACCGAGAAACCCGCAAGAAGCTGTGTGGCGGTAAAAGATCTTCCCAAAGGTGCTTTGGTTGAGGTGGAAGTAGTAGCAGAAAAGGAGTGAAAGATGTGCTTCTTTCAGGTTCAGATATATTGGTAAAAACCTTGATCGAACAAGGGGCAGACACCGTATTCGGTTATCCGGGCGGTCAGATACTCAATGTATACGACAGCCTCTATAAATACCAAAATGAAATAAACCATGTTTTGACAGCTCACGAACAAGGTGCAGCACACGCCGCTGACGGCTATGCCCGAACTACAGGAAAGGTAGGTGTTGTTATTTCTACCTCAGGTCCGGGTGCTACCAATCTTGTCACAGGCATTGCCACAGCCTATCTTGATTCGATTCCTATGGTAGCAGTTTGCGGTAATGTGCCGACAACGCAGATTGGTACGGACAGTTTTCAGGAGATTGATATCACGGGTGTGACCTTGCCGATTACCAAACACAATTATTTTGTGAGTGATGTTACCGATTTGGCAGATACCATTCGTGAGGCATTTAAACTTGCCAAATCGGGCAGACCGGGACCGGTGCTTATCGATGTTCCCAAAGATGTTCAAATCGAAAAATGCGAATATGAACCCAAGCTTCCTGTAGAAAAGAACGATCCTTTTGCCGCAAAAGATGTTCGCATTGAAGAAGCGGCGGATATTATCAATTCGGCAAAACGCCCATTTATCTACTTTGGCGGTGGTGTAATCACATCAAATGCACAAGAAGAAGTGCTTGAACTTGCCGAAAAAATTGATGCACCGATTGGTTGTTCACTGATGGGACTCTCTGCTATTGCTACCGATCATCCGAGATTTTTAGGTATGCAAGGTATGCACGGACACTTTGCATCCTCTATGTCAATGCATAATGCAGATGTTATTCTCTCGCTTGGTGTGCGTTTTAATGACCGTGTTACAGGCAATCGCACCAAATTTGCGGTGGGTGCTAAGATCGTTCATGTAGATGTGGATGGTTCCGAACTCAATAAAACGGTCAATTCAGTATGCGGACTCAGGGGTGATATAAAACTCACCTTGCAAAAACTTCTTCCGCTTCTTGCTGAAAGCAAAAAAGACAAGTGGATGTCAAAGGTTAACGCCTTCCGCAAGGAAGAAGAAAACTGTCTTGACAACCGTGAGGGACTCACACCACGCAGAGTTATCCTAACACTCAATAGACACCTTGGCGAAAATACCGCTGTTTGTACCGATGTAGGTCAGCACCAAATGTGGTCGGCACAAAGCCTTAATTTCAAAAAGGCAAGACGATTTGCCTCCAGCGGTGGTCTTGGAACGATGGGTTACGGCTTCGGTGCGGCTATCGGTGCGGCATACGGTACGGGGGAACGCAGTGTTTTGATTACGGGTGACGGAAGCTTCGGTATGAACCTTAATGAGCTTGCAACCGCTGTGAGATACAACATTCCCGTTGTGGTTATCATTATGAACAACGGTGTGCTCGGCATGGTTCGTCAGTGGCAAACGCTTTTCTACGATAAGCATTATTCCAATTCTGTTTTAGAGCGTAAAACCGATTTTGCCGCTTTTGCCAAATCCTTTGGTGCGGACGGTGAAGCGGTAACCACACCCGAAGAATTAGACTCTGCACTCGGGCGTGCTTTTAAAACAGAAGGCCCATATATTATCGATTGCAAAATTGATAAAGATGAATTTGTTCTTCCTATGCTACCACCAAACGGCAGTATGGATGACATTATCACAAAACTGGAGGTGGAATTATGAACCGATATACATTAGCAGTACTTGTGTGTAATCAATTCGGAGTGCTGAACAGATTGACAAGTATGTTCAGAAGAAGACAGTTTAATATCAGTTCTATCACAGCCAGCGAAACCGAATCGGAAGAATATTCCCGTATCACATTCACATTTGACGGCGAGGAAAACGGAAAGCAACAGCTTATCAATCAGCTTTATAAATTACCCGATGTATGTTCCGTAAAGGAACTGACCTCGAATAATTCCTTAAACTGTGAATTGATGCTGATAAAGCTCAAAAACGATCCGTCATCCCGTGAAGAAATTCACGCAGCAGCCGAAGCGTTCAAGGCGGAAACAATTGATTATTCAAAGGATTCCATAGTGATTCGGATTATTGGAAACAGTACAAAAATGGATGACTTTATTTCACTTATGAAAGACCATACCATTCTTGAAATCTGCCGTACGGGTACGGCTTCTATTGAAAAAGGCAGTTCTACACTGCGTCAAAACTTATATTTATAAATTCAGAAAGAGGTAATTATTATGGCAAGAATTTTTTATCAGCAGGATTGCGATTTGCAGAAATTAAACGGTAAAACCGTTGCAATCATCGGTTACGGTTCTCAGGGACACGCTCATGCCCTTAACTTAAAAGATAGCGGCGTTAATGTGGTTGTCGGTCTTTATGAAGGCTCGAAAAGTTGGGCAAAGGCCGAGGCACAGGGACTTAAGGTTATGACTTCCGCAGAAGCGGCAAAGATAGCCGACATCATTATGATCCTTATCAATGATGAAAAGCAGGCAGCTCTCTATAAAGAAAGCATTGAACCCAACCTCACCGAAGGAAAAACCTTGGCTTTCGCCCACGGCTTTAACATTCATTTCGGCTGTATCAAGCCACCTAAGAATGTCAATGTAATTATGATTGCACCCAAAGGTCCCGGTCACACCGTGCGTTCTGAGTATCAAGCAGGTAAAGGTGTACCTTGCCTTATTGCTGTGGAGCAGGATGCAACGGGTGATGCTTGGGATTTAGGTTTGGCTTATGCACTCGGTATCGGCGGTGCCAGAGCAGGTGTACTTGAAACCACCTTCCGTACAGAGACTGAAACTGACCTTTTTGGCGAACAAGCCGTTCTTTGCGGTGGTGTGTGTGCACTGATGCAGGCAGGCTATGAGACATTGGTGGAATCAGGATACGATCCGAGAAACGCTTACTTCGAGTGTATCCACGAAATGAAACTGATTGTTGACCTGATATATCAAAGCGGCTTTGCCGGTATGAGATATTCTATCTCCAACACAGCCGAATACGGCGATTATATCACCGGTCCCAAGATCATCACTGATGATACCAAGAAGGCGATGAAGAAAATTCTTTCCGACATTCAGGATGGTTCCTTTGCCAAGGACTTTCTTCTCGATATGTCGTCAAGCGGTGCACAGGTTCACTTTAATGCTATGAGAAAGAAAGCGAGCGAGCATCCCTCTGAAGTGGTAGGTGCTGATATTCGCAAGCTTTATAGCTGGAGTGATGAGGATAAGCTTATAAATAACTGATGGGAGGTGCAGTTATGTGCAAAGAAAATGTTGTTGACGGTGTGCAGAATGCACCTCACCGCAGTTTGTTTCACGCTTTGGGACTCACCGAAGAAGAACAAAAACGACCGCTTATCGGTATAGTCAGTTCCTATAACGAAATCGTACCGGGACATATAAATCTCGACAAAATCGTAGATGCCGTCAAGCTCGGCGTGGCTATGGCAGGCGGTACGCCTATCGTGTTTCCCGCGATTGCTGTTTGTGACGGTATTGCCATGGGACATACGGGAATGAAATATTCTCTTGTAACGAGAGACCTGATTGCCGATTCCACCGAGGCTATGGCTCTCGCTCACGGCTTTGACGGTCTTGTAATGGTGCCAAACTGCGATAAGAATGTACCGGGACTTTTAATGGCGGCGGCAAGGGTAAACATTCCTACTATTTTCGTCAGCGGCGGGCCTATGCTTGCAGGCAGAGTGGAAGGTAAAAAAACAAGTCTTTCATCGATGTTTGAAGCGGTGGGAGCTTATAATGCAGGTAAAATAGACGACGAAAAGCTCTATGAATACGAGTGCAAAACCTGCCCGACTTGTGGCTCTTGCAGTGGTATGTATACCGCCAATTCTATGAACTGCTTGACCGAAGCACTCGGTATGGGATTAAAAGGCAACGGAACAATTCCTGCCGTTTACTCTGCCCGTATTGAACTTGCCAAACACGCAGGAATGGCGGTAATGGAACTGCTTCGCAAAAATATTCGTCCTCGTGATATTATGACAAAAGAGGCACTAATGAATGCTTTGACTGTGGATATGGCACTTGGCTGCTCTACAAACAGTATGCTGCATTTGCCCGCTATTGCTCACGAGTGCGGTGTAGAACTGAATTTAGATATTGCTAATGAGATAAGTGCTGTAACTCCCAACCTCTGCCATTTGGCACCTGCAGGTCGTACCTATATGGAAGAATTGAATGAGGCAGGCGGTGTTTATGCAGTTATGAACGAACTCACCAAGAAAAAACTCTTGAATACCGACTGTATGACCGTTACCGGTAAGACTATCGGAGAAAATATCTCAGGATGTGTCAATCTCAATCCTGATATTATTCGTCCTATCAACAATCCGTACAGTGAAACGGGTGGTATTGCGGTGCTCAAAGGTAACTTTGCACCCGAAGGCAGCGTTGTTAAACGCTCCGCTGTTCTGCCCGAGATGCTTGTGCACGAAGGCCCTGCAAAGGTTTTCGATTCCGAAGAAGAAGCACAAGCCGCCATAAACGATGGAAAGATTGTGGCGGGTGATGTGGTCGTTATCCGTTATGAAGGACCTAAAGGTGGTCCCGGTATGCGTGAAATGCTGAATCCCACCTCTGCGATTATGGGAATGGGACTTGGTAATAGCGTAGCACTGATTACCGACGGCCGTTTCAGCGGTGCGACAAGAGGCGCTTGTATCGGTCATGTAACACCCGAAGCGGCTTCAGGCGGTATGATCGGTGTTGTTGAGAATGGCGATATTATCAGCATCAATATTCCTGAAAATACGATTGAACTGAAAGTAGATGCAGATATTCTTGCCGAGCGTATGAAAAACTTTGTACCTAAAACAAAAGAACTCTCCGGTTATCTAAAACGCTATTCCGCTTTGGTTTCCGGCGGTGCGACAGGGGCGGTTTTGAACTGATATGAAGAAATTAAAAGAAAAACTAAATACTTTGTGTATCTTCAGAGAACTACTGGGGGATACGGTTGTTTTTTCACTTTGCACCTATCTTGAAAACCCTACGATCTCGGCGTATGCCGAGTTTGTAGCGGTGCTTTACAGGGCAAACGCTGGAAATCTCGGTGAATATATCAAGGAACTTTGTTTCAATAGTGAGAATGTATATGTGAAAGAACTCGGTCTTTGTAAAAGTGTTCCGAATTATATATTGTCTACGCTTGAGGCGGAGCTTGATATCTTGCAAGAGGTTTCGGAGCTTAACAAGGAGAAGCTTTGTTCTTTGCTTGACTACAAAGGATTTTTGCCTGAATTTACAACTACGACCTTGAAACTCAAAGATATTTACTTGCACCGAGCAGAAAATATCGAAAAATACGGCTACGGCATTTATGCTAAACATAAAATGTTCAGCGTAGATAAGGTAGGCAATATCGTTCCCGTACTGCATCCCGATAAAACAGAACTTTCTGACCTCGTTGATTATGAGCGTGAGCGTAAAATTATTATCGACAACACAAAAGCGTTGCTTAAAGGAAAGCCTGCTGCAAATATTCTACTCACAGGTGATGCGGGAACGGGTAAATCTTCAACCGTAAAAGCAGTAGCTAATGCCTTGTGGGATGAGGGCCTTCGCATTATCGAGGTACGCAAGGATCAGCTTCGCAGTATTCCAAAAGTTTTAGATGAGTTGTCAAGAAATCCTTTGAAATTTGTTGTGTTCATAGATGATCTTTCATTCCTAAAAGATGACGATAATTTCAACGCACTCAAAGCGGTACTTGAAGGTTCGGTAACAGCAAAATCCGATAATGTTGTAATATATGCAACAAGTAACCGTAGGCACATTATTAAAGAAAAGTTTTCCGACCGTGAGGGAGATGATATCCACCGTAACGATACAATGCAGGAACTTATTTCTTTGTCAGAACGGTTTGGTATTCATGTAACCTTTTCGAAGCCAAATAAGGAAACCTTTCTTAATATCGTACATCACTTGGCAGAGAAAAACGGAATTGATATGCCGAAAGATGAAATTGAGCTTCTCGCCGAACGCTTTGCATTAGAGCGTGGCGGCAGATCTGCCCGTCTTGCACGGCAATTTATTGACGGATTACTTTCAAGATAAAGGTATACACAAAAAAGACGGGAGAACCTGCTTGAAGCAAGGAGCTCGCGTCTTTTTTATGGGTTAATTTGAAAATTCGTTTTGTTTAACATAGTCGATAAATGTTTTGAGACTTTTTGATATCCACTTGTTTTTGTGATAGATGAGTTGCTTCCAAATCTCAACATTTATATCTTTCACATCAAGGTAACAAAGTTCACCGCTCTCAATCAAATCCTTGGTTACAAAATCGGGAAGAAAGGAAATCATATCTCCTTGAGCTATAAGAGAGGTTATCATATCGGTTCTGCCTATCTCAAGGATGGGAGTTATTTCTAATGACTTTTTGGCAAGCTCTTTATCAAAAACGCGCCTGTATCCTTGACCGTTCTCAGTTAGAATAAAGGGCTCGTTTAAGATATCTTTGATGGATAGGTTTTTCTTGCTTGCAAACTTTGAATTCGCACTTGCTACAAAGTGCATTGGCACAAGCTCTTCTTTTGCAATAATGTAGTCCTTATTGTATAAATGTCCATCCAAAGTTATGATAAAGTCTGCCTCGTTGTGATCAAGCATGCTGAGCATTACGCCGGAGTCGCCTGTGCTAAAGCAAATCGAAATAGAGGGAAATTTTTCGTGAAAATCAATATAGTGCGAGTTGATCATATCATCACATACAGAGTCGGGTGTCACAATATGAATATGCCCTGAAAGCTGTCCCTCTTTCGTCAAACTTTCTTTAAATTCATCCGTGAGAGTGCAAACCTGATGAGCATAGGAGACAAGTTCATGCCCACGCTCAGTAAGTGTGATAGTATGATTGATTCTCTCAAACAGAAGGCAACCGAGTTCTTCTTCAAGTTGCTTTATCTGAAAAGAAACGGTTGATTGTGAATACCCAAGCTGTTCAGCGGCTTTGGTGAAACTCCCCAGCTCAGCGACATGTGTAAAAGTGATTAAATTTCTAAGTTCCATTACATTCCCTCCGATATCGAAAAAATCGATAGTAAACATTAAAATCATTCGTTTGACTAATGCTTGAGTGTATTATATACTATGCTTAACAAAATTTCAAGGCAAAATATTTGCTGAAACAAAAGGAGACATTATGATGAAAAAAGTAATTTCTATTATCTTGGCACTTGTTCTTTGCGTAGGATGTATGCTGTCATTCACAGCTTGCTCCGGTGAAAAAGACGATAGCAAGTATAAAATTGGTATTGTTCAGCTTGTTGAGCATGTTGCACTTGATGCGGCAACCGAAGGCTTCAAGCAGGCGATCATTGATGAACTTGGTGAAGACGCTGTTGAATTTGATTTCCAGAACGGTCAAAACGACCCCAATACCTGTTCCACCATCGCTAATCAGTTTGTTTCAAACAAAGTTGATTTGATTATGGCGAATGCAACCCCTGCACTTCAAGCGGCAGCAGCGGCAACCGGTGATATTCCGATTCTTGGTACTTCTGTAACGGAATATGGCGTTGCTCTTGAAATTAAAGATTTTAATGGTACTGTTGGCGGCAATATTTCCGGTACATCTGACCTTGCTCCTCTTGATAAACAAGCCGCAATGATTACTGAATGGTGTCCTGATGCCAAAAGTGTTGGTTTGCTCTACTGCTCTAAGGAAGCAAATAGCCAATACCAAGTTGATGTTGTAAAAGCAGAGCTTGAAAAGAAAGGTCTTAAAACTACTCTTTATCCCTTTACCGATTCCAATGACCTTGCTCAAATCTGTACCAATGCTGCTGATAACTGTGATGTAATCTATGTTCCTACCGATAATACCGTTGCAGAAAACACCGGTATCATTGATAATATCTGCCAACCCAAGAAGGTTCCTGTAGTTGCAGGTGAGGAAGGCATCTGCTCCGGTTGTGGTATTGCAACTCTCTCTATCAGCTACTATGACCTTGGCTACACCACCGGTAAAATGGCTGTTAAGATTTTAAAAGATGACGCTGATATTTCTACTATGCCTATCGAATATGCCGAAAAGCAGACTCCAAAATACAACAAACAGAACTGCGAAGCTTTGGGCATTACTCCTATTGAAGGATATACTGCTATTGAAGCAAACTAATTTTGAAACACTCAGCCGGAGAGGGAAAATATTCTTTCCGGCTATTTCCCTGTTTTATTATCTGAACAAAGGTGAATTAAATGGAAATTTTCAGTCAACTTTTTAGTGCTTTGCCGGGTTCCGTTTCACAAGGTCTGATTTGGGGCATTATGGCTATTGGTGTTTATATTACATATCGTATTCTCGATGTTGCCGACCTTACGGTAGACGGATCTTTCGCTACAGGCGGCGTCGTTGCCGTTGTGCTTATCTTAAACGGTTGCAATTTATGGCTCGCAATGCTTCTTGCTTTTGTTGCAGGTCTTCTTGCAGGTGCCATCACAGGACTTTTGCACACCTTAATGGGAATTCCGCCTATCCTGGCAGGTATTTTAACACAACTTTCGCTTTATTCTATCAACCTTAAAATTATGGGTAAAGCCAATCAGTCGGTTAATGTTAATCAAACAGATCTTTTGGTTTCACTTCGTTGGGTTAAGGAATTCGCTTTTCATAATCCGCTAATTACTGTTGGTATTGTTTTGGTTGTTTTAATTGCCGTTCTTTATTGGTTTTTTGGTACTGAAATGGGTTGTGCTCTCCGTGCAACAGGTGCTAACTTGAATATGAGCCGTGCTCAGGGTATCAATACTAATTTTAATAAGGTGCTTGGCATCATGCTTTCTAACGGACTTGTTGCATTTTCAGGGGCATTCCTTGCCCAGTATCAAGGCTTTGCCGATGTTAAAATGGGACAGGGTGCAATCGTTATCGGTCTTGCTGCTGTAATTATCGGAGAAGCATTATTCGGTAAGATATTCAAAAACTTTGCTCTCAGACTCTTATCGGTTGCTTTTGGCTCAATTATATATTACATCGTTGTTCAAGCAGTTATCACAATGGGACTTGACGCCAACCTCTTAAAGTTGCTCTCTGCGGCTATCGTCGCCATCTTCCTTGCTATTCCGTATTGGAAAAGACAATATCGTGAAAAGCATATGAGAAAAGTGAAAGGGGGAAAGGAAAATGCTTGATATTATAAATGTAGAGAAAACCTTTAACCCCGGAACTATCAATGAAAAAAAGGCTCTTAATGGTATCAATCTCCATCTCGATGAAGGCGACTTCGTAACCGTTATCGGTGGTAACGGTGCGGGCAAATCAACGATGCTGAATATGATTGCCGGTGTTTATCCCGTGGACTGCGGCAGTATTATCGTTGATAGTGTTGATATTACAAGACTTCCTGAATATAAACGCGCAAAATATTTAGGTCGTGTTTTCCAAGACCCTATGACCGGAACTGCGGCAGATATGCAGATTGAAGAAAACCTCGCACTTGCTGCACGCAGAGGAAAAAGAAGAACTCTCCGAGCAGGAATTATCACCAAGGAAAGAAAAGAATACAAAGAACTTCTGAAAATTCTTGATTTAGGACTTGAAGATAGACTTACTGCAAAAGTAGGACTTCTTTCAGGCGGTCAACGTCAGGCACTTACGCTTCTTATGGCAACACTCAAGAAGCCAAAGCTTTTGCTTCTTGATGAACATACTGCGGCACTTGATCCCAAAACCGCAAAAAAGGTTCTCGACATTACTGAGGAAATCGTTACAAAAGACAATCTCATCACCATTATGATTACACACAATATGGCAGATGCAATTCGTGTTGGTAACCGACTGATTATGATGCACGAAGGTCAGATTGTTGTTGATGTCAAGGGAGAAGAAAAGAAAAAACTAACTATTGAACAGCTTCTCCAAATGTTTGAAGCATCCAGCGGCAGTAAGTTTACAAGCGATAAAGTTATGCTTTCTAAGTGATACGAAAGGGACTGCAAGCATTTGCTTGCCGTCCCTTTACAAGTATAAGAAAAGCAAAAACACAGGGAAACACAGGGGGGAGGTTCTCTTGTGTGGGATAAAACACAATAACTTCGTATCCTTGTGTTCTGAGGATTGTTATTCACTGCCGTTTTATTATCGGGGTTATTGAAAATCCTGCAAAAGAGGAAAATATAATCCTTGAAGACAGACAAGGCGTAGCCGTGGAATATCTCACGGCTTGAGAAAACTGCGAAGTCAGTTTTCGGTTAGTCCATCGCCGTGCCCATAGGGCAAATCGGCGGGACATAAAATCTTTACTTTATGAAAACATCGTTTTCATAAAGTAAAAAGAGCAGGCCTAAAACCTGCTCGATACATAACAATTTAAACTTAGAGGAAATGTAAAAAAGAAAAGTGAGTATTCACTTGTGTTATGAATACTCACTATGGTCCGAGTGGCGAGACTTGAACTCACGGCCTCTTGACCCCCAGTCAAGCGCGCTACCAACTGCGCCACACCCGGATTTGGTGCCTTTTCTCAAGCACCTTTGGTATCATACCACAAACAAACAAATTTTGCAAGAGGAAAAAGACATTTTTTTTAAAAAGTTGAAAAAATTTTGGTGTTGCCGACAGTTATTGTCTGCAGATATAGAAAAATCACCTCGGAAGATTGACTTCTGAGGTGATTTGATATTACTTGTTTTGCATTTGGTCAAGCTTTTTATTTCTGAAATAGAGGCAGATATCAATACCGACCATAATAAGGTTTATAACATAGAAAATGAAAACATAAGTTATATTACCGCTGATGAGCTTTGATATTATACCGAAAACATAACCGATTTCAATAAAGAGCATAAAGACAATGCTTTTTCCTTTTGCGGTTCTTGATTTTATTGATTTCATAATTGAGAGTGGCCATGAAATGCCGAAGCAAATGACCATAAAAGCTTCAAATAACTGTGGCATTGATTACACCTATCTTTCATTGTTTTCGAGCGTAATGAGCTTTACGCAGCCGACAGGACAGCCTTCAACGCACTTACCGCAACCGGTACATTTTTCATAGTCTACGGTGGCAACAAAGTTTTCAACCTTGATTGCATCGAATTCACAGACCTTCACACACTTCATACAGCCGATACAACCTGTACGGCATTCTTTTCTCGTCTGACTACCCTTATTTTTATTCACACAAAGCACCTCTGCTTTTGTTTCGTGAAGAGGCATCATAGCGATAAGATTTTTCGGACATGAATTTACACACATTTTACAAGCACGACAGAGGAGAGGATTGATTCTTGCAACACCGTCACAAATGTGAATCGCGTTGTAGGGGCAAACCTCAACACAGTCGCCGTAGCCGATGCAACCGTAAGTACATTCTTTCGGACCGCCGAAAAGCTGAGCTGCCATTTTACAGCTTTGAACACCGCTGTACTTAAGCTTTGTTGAACAGTTGCGTTTGATACCCTGACAACGAACGACTGCCGCCATGGGCTGAACTGTACCTGCTGAAAGACCTGTTATTTCCGCGATTTCCGCAGAAGCTTCACTACCGCCGGGGAGGCAGAGTGTGGTATTTGTTTCATCGCCGCTTGAGAGAGCGGCAGCGTAGCCGTCGCAACCAGAATAACCGCAGGCACCGCAGTTAGCACCGGGTAAAGCTTCACGGATTTTTTCAGCTTTTTCGTCAATGGGTACAGCCATAACGATTGAAGCAATCGCAAGACCGACACCTGCGATAAGACCGATACCCGCAACAATGATTACTGCTAATAAAATTGGATTCATAATTTAAACTCCTTTCAAAAGCTCAAGATCAGCCGAAGATACCTTCAACAAGACCTTGGAAGCCGAGGAATGATAAGGAAACAAGGGATGCCGCAACGAGTGTTATCGGAAGACCCTCGAGGAACTTCGGAACTTTGCAGGATTCAAGTCTTTCACGGACACCTGCAAACATAACCATTGCAAGCAAGAAACCGAGACCTGCACCTAAGGAATTGACGATTGACTCGATGAAGTTATAGCCGTTGTCGATGTTAAGAAGAACAACACCTAATACTGCACAGTTTGTTGTGATAAGAGGAAGGGAAATTCCGAGTGAGCTGTAAAGAGCAGGAATGTATTTCTTTAAAACAATTTCAACCAACTGTACCAAAGCGGCAATAACAAGGATGAAAACGATTGTCTGGAGATATTCCATATCGTTTGCTTTCAGAAGCAGGTTAATAGGATAAGTAACTGCTGTTGAAAGAACCATAACAAAGATAACTGCTGCGGACATACCGACTGCAGTATTTAATTTTTTGGAAACACCCAAGAAAGGACAAATGCCTAAGAATTTAGAAAGTATAAAGTTCTGCGTAAAAATCGCAGCGACTAAAATTGCAGCTAATGACATAATTAAGCATCCTCCATTTCATCAATAATGGAGCAAGACATTGCCATGGGGCAACCCTCGCAACCTTTAAGTTCCGCCTTGGGCTTACCGCGACTTTCTGCAAGCTTATTGGCACAAGCCATAAGAATACCGTATACAAAGAAGCCACCGGGGGGAAGGATAAATATTGTCATGGGAGTAAAGCCTTCGGGGAAGGAGATACCCATGATTGAACCTGCACCCAAAGCTTCTCTTACGATACTCATTAAAAGTAATGCGGCTGTAAAACCTACACCCATACCGACGCCGTCAACTGCGGAAGCAAGAACTCTGTTTTTGCCTGCAAATGCTTCGGCACGACCGAGGATAATACAGTTAACAACGATAAGCGGGAGATAAACGCCCAACTGCTCGTCTATCTGAGGTAAGAATGCCTTTACGAGCATCTGTACGATGGTAACGAAAGATGCGATAATGACGATGTAAGCGGGAATACGAACCTTTGAGGGAATAATCTTTCTCAAAGCGGAGATAACGATGTTTGAGCAGATAAGAACTGCTGAAGCGGCAAGACCCATACCCAAAGCACTTTCAACCGAGGTAGTAACGGCAAGTGAAGGGCAAGTACCCAAAACAAGGCGTAAAACCGGGTTTTCAGCTATGAGACCTTTTGAAAATTCTTTAAAGAGACTTTTTTTCTCAGCCATTATTTTGCACCTCCCATGATTTCAGAATAAAGATTCAATGCGATGTTTACTGCATCGGTAACTGCTTCAGATGTGATTGTCGCACCTGTGATTGCTTTGATTTGATTGCCCGAAGGCTCAACATTTTTAATAACGGTAATCTGATCTGATTTACCTTTATACATATTCTTGAAGTCATCTTCAGCAGCCTTCATACCAAGACCTGCCGTTTCGTTTAATTCAAGAGTTTCAATCGCACAAACTGTTCCGTCAGCGTTGATACCTGTCATGATTTTAACATCGCCGCCGTAGCCTTTTGAAACTGTTGTGAATACATAACCGATTACTTCGCCTTTTTCGTTTTTACCTGTGTGGTATGTATATTCAGTGCCGTCAAGAGTGACTTTTGCTTCATCAAAGCCGCCCTTTGCATCAGGCAAAACTTCAAGTCTTGTTTCAATTGCTGTTTGTTCCTGTCGTTCTTCAATTTTCGGAGCAGTAACTTCGTTGGTAATTGCGAGAAGCACTGAAGTTACAATGCAAATAGCAAAGAGGACGAAACCCGGAACGATAATTTCTTTTATCTTCATTTTGTTTCCTCCTTTGCCTTAAGTTTTTTCTTTTTCTCACTTCCGAAAGGTCTCGGAGTGGTGAGATGTTCAATATGAGGAACAAGAATATTCATAATGATGATTGAGAATGAAACACCTTCGGGCAATACACCGAAAAGCCTGATTACTGATGTAAGAAGACCGCAACCGATACCGAAGATAATCATACCCTTTGTATTGATGGGCGTTGTTGCGTAGTCGGTTGCCATAAAAATAGCACCAAGCATAAGACCGCCGCCCAAAAGCTCATAAGCTACGAATGTGAGACTGCCTTTGCCTGCGATAAGCATAACAAGTGCAACAGTTCCTATGTAGCAAAGCGGGATTGTGGGTTTGATAACTTTACGGGCACACAAATAGATGCCGCCTAAAATCAAAGCCAACACACAACTTTCACCAAGACAACCTGCACGGTTACCGAGGAACATATCAAGAAGTGAGGGGAGATTCTCTTTTGCGAAAGCAGATGCTGAAACATCGCCTGCCGAAAGCATATTTTTAAGACTTGCAAGAGGAGATGCGGTTGTAGAAACATCAGCACCCATCCAGGCAAGAGGTTTTGTCCAGTTGGACATCTGTGTTGCGAATGATGACATAAGAACGATTCTTCCGACTAAAGCGGGGTTTACGAAGTTCTTACCCACACCGCCGAAGAACTGTTTTACAACTACGATAGCAACAACACTGCCGATAGCGGCAATCCATAACGGGATTGTTACGGGCAGGTTGAAAGCTAACAAAAGACCTGTAACAACTGCACTGAAATCGCCGATTGTGTTGTGTCTTTTCATTACCTTACGAGAAAGATACTCGGCAATAACACAGGTTGCCACACAAGTACCTACAACTAAAAGTGAACGGGGACCGAAGAAAATAAACGCTGCGATGAGCGAGGGAACAAGAGCGATGATAACATCGATCATTATTCTCGGAGAAGTATCAGCACTTCTGAAGTGAGGTGATGAGCTGACTGTCAGCTTCTTTTTGGTATTAACTGCATTCATGTTATTTACGCTCCTTTCTTATTTCTTTGAGGCATTACGGAGAACCGATTTTGCCAATCTCATGTGCTGTAACAAAGGCTTACCTGACGGACAGGCATAAGCACAGCTACCGCATTCCATACATACATTAACGCCGATTTTTGAAAGCTTGTCGACATCCTTGACCTCTGCGTATCTCTCAATGAGAGTGGGCATAAGGCTCATAGGACAAGCACTTGCACAACGACCGCAACGGATGCAATCTCGTTCAACCTTTAAGTTGGCATCATTTTTATCAAATGCCAAGATTGCATTGTTCTGTTTTAAAATGGGGAGGTCTGTGTTGATGATTGCAAATCCCATCATCGGGCCGCCTGCAATAATTTTTGCCGGTTCTGTTTTGAAACCTCCGCAGAATTCGATGATGTCCTTGATGTTTGTACCGATAGGAACACGGACATTCTTGGGTTCTGCGATTGATGAACCGTCAACCGTCAATGAACGGCTTACAAGCGGTCTGCCTGTTCTGAAATATCTTGCGATAAAGGCGATACTTGCGACATTCATAACCATACAGCCGACATCCGAAGGCAGTTTTCCGGGAGGAATCTGTCTGCCGGTCGCAGATTGAATCATCATCTTTTCCGCACCCTGAGGATATTTTGATTTAAGCTTCATAAGATAAATACCTTTTGTATTGGTGATATCCTTCAAAGCTTCAAAAGCATCGGGCTTGTTGTCTTCAATAGCGACGATAACTTTCGGGATTTTAAGAAATTCCTTAACCATCTTGATGCTTTCAATAATGTTTTTTGTGTTTTCAAGAATTTCACGATAGTCAACCGTGATGAAGGGCTCACATTCAGCCGCATTGATGATAAGTGTATCAATGTTTGTTTCTTCGGGAAGATTGAGCTTTACATGAGTCGGGAAACCTGCACCGCCGAGACCTACAAGACCCGAAGCACGGATACCCTTGATAAAATCTTCGTGGTTGTCGCATTTGGGGGGCTTGATACCTTCAAATAAACGCATTTCACCGTCGGATTCAATTGTAATGGCTTTGGATATAACACCGTTGGGCAGAGTTACATCGTCCATTGACACAACCTTACCTGAAATACTTGAATGAATTGGTGCACTTACATAGGCATCGGAATCACCTATAACCTGACCGACGGAAACTGTTTCACCTATTTTAACAGTCGGAATACAAGGTGCACCGATGTGCTGCTGCATAGGCATAACAATTTTTTCGGGGGTAGGTATTCTTACCACCTTCATGTCAGCGGTATTTTTGTGGTGCGAAACCAGAACGCCGCCTTTAACTTTTTTGACGGGCTTAAGCACGCCTTTGATGTTATTTGGCATTTGAACATCTCCTTACAAATTCAAATGTTTTTAATCTTATTTAAAACAGGTAGCAGTATTTTTAGTATTGTACCTGTAAGAAATCCCGTGATAATTGAGAAAATCGCAAGAAACGGTAAAACTGAAATAATACTCGTTGTTGATGTGATGACAGATGCCATAAGCACCTGACCGAGATTGTGTCCTATTGCAGACAACATACCGATTCCCGCAAGACCGAACGGTCTGCTTTTTATTCTGAACAGAGCCCACATAATGAGGGTGGATAAAACTCCGCCTGCAAGGCTCATACAAAAAGCCGTAAAGCCCCTTGTGATGAGTGCAAAAAGTGATTTTATAAATGTAATTGTGAGTGCTGACGGTAAACCTATTTCTGCCGCCGCAAACATCGTGACAATGTTTGAAAGTCCGGGTTTTGTACCGGGTGGCAGATAGGGCAGGGCAGGAATAAAGCTTTCAAGGACTGAAAGCACCAAAGCCTGTGCCGAGAGAATACCGAGAGTTGCAATTTTTTTTGACGATGATTTTTTCTTCATTCTGTCACCGCCTTAATAAGTCATGATATCAAAGTCGGATTTTTCGCCCGTAACGGAGATTACAACTTCTTGAGGCAGGCAAGCAGTCGTTGCACCGCTTGTTTCAAGCCAACCTGATTTTACACAAAGTTTATCGGGGCAATCTGATTTTGAGAATCTTATTTTACCCTTTTGCACTTCTACTTCAACATTGTAATGAGGTGAGAATGTGTATGGCTTTTCTACTTCATCAAGCTTTATGGTTTCAACCACTGTTCCGTCAACATAGATTGTTGCAATCAGTTTTTTTGATGAAAGCTTCGGCAAAAAAATCAAAGCAACACAGATAATTAAAACCAAAACGGTGAGAATAAAATCACCTTTTTTAAATAACTTATTCATTCTACCACCTTGAAAGAAGTGTCTTTTAGCTCGAATTTATCCTGAAGCTCATTGCTTACAAAAATATTTTTGTTTGTATCAATAAATACGCCCGAGGCATTATATTTATCTAAAAGCCCAAGACCTTTATCCTTACCGAGCACGAAACAAGCCGTTGAAAGTGCGTCGGATAAAAGACCGTTATCACAATACACCGTAACCGACAACAAATCAGAGTCCGACGGACAGCCTGTTTTAGGGTCGAGGATATGATGATAGGTTTTTCCGTCAATGACAGAGGTTCTTTCGTAGTTACCCGAAGTTGAAACAAAACCTTCGGATAAATTGAGTACACCTAAAACATCATCGGCATCACCCAGAGGATTGCGGATACCCACATCAAAAGTGTCGCCGTAGAGTAAAATGCTTCCGCCGAAAGCGACGATTGCTTTTTTGATTTCTGATTTTTCGATAGTGCTTTTTGCGATATCACAAGCGATACCTTTACCGACCGCACCTAAATCAAGACTTTGTGACTTGCCGATTGAAACTGTATTTTCTTTGATATTGATTTTTGAATAGTCAACCGATGAAAGTAATTTCTTAATTTCAGCATTATCGGGTACTCTCGGACTATCTGAGCCGATACCCCATGCATCGGTCAAAGCACCGATTGTCGGGTCAAATGCACCGTCGCTTTTTTGAGCTACATCAATAACAGATTTCAACCACGAAATCGAAAGGTCGGACATCTGTGCGGATGATTCTGAATTTAATTTATATATTTCCGAGGTTTCGGAATATTTTGAAAGGCTGTTTTTTTCAACATCGTTTACAGTGTTTATTATTTGATTTATAATTTCTTCGGAATCATCACCCCACACCTTATAGGTGCTGATTGTAGCCATTGCAAATGATGTTTTCTCCGAATAATTCTTTGATGATATATAGTCAGCAAAGATCAGAGATACAACAATTGCCGTTGCAAGTATAACGGCAAACACTGATAAAAATTTCTTTGTTTTCGTCTTTTTATTATTCAAAAAACTCACCTTATAGATTTTATAACATTTTTCGTGATATTTCAATAGCTTTTTTATTAGTTATTTATTTAACAATATATAGGTGATTTTTTATTGGATTCGTTGACGAAAGTATTGGTTTTGTGATAAAATAACAAGGAAAAGGGGTTGATGAAGTGCGTAGAATAGGCTCAATTGTACCCGGAGGTTCATTTATGCCTCAGGGAGACAGTAATATAGTACAGGATATGAAAAAAGAGCTTTTGGACGGTTATAAAACTGTAATTGAGAGCGGTTATGATTATATGGAAGCTACTGTCGGTATGGTAATGAAACTTACCGAGAAAGAAGCAAAAGAATTAAGAGAAAGCGGAATAACAATCGAAATCTGTAATTCTTTTATACCGCCCGAATACAGTCTTATAAATCCTACGCAGGAATTGTTTGATTTTCTTGATGAAGCTTTTTTGAAAATGAAGCGAATGGGAGTAGATACAGTTGTTCTGGGTAGCGGAAAGTCAAGAAGTATTCCTGATACAATTGACAGAAATACAGGTATTGACAAGCTGAAAGATTTTTTCAGAAAATGTAATGAATATGCACGGAAATCGGATATTACCGTTGCTGTTGAACCTCTGAACAGAGATGAAACAAATGTTATTCATACCGTTTCTGAGGGTGCTGATTTGGTAAGGGAGATAAATTTGAGTCACATAAAACTCCTTGCAGATGTTTATCATATGTGGAAAAGTGATGAAAAAATGTCTGTTCTTTATGAGAACAAAGATATCCTGACACATATTCATGTGTGCCATGCAGAAAAGCGTGCGGCACTGAAAGACTTTTCAAGTGAATATCTCAAAAGCTTTGCAAAAGCACTCGATGATATGGATTATCATGGCAGAGTGTCACTTGAGTGTCAGTTTGATGACTTTGAAGAAGAATGTAAAAAATCATATACGATTTTAAGAGAATTATTTTGAGGTAAAAAAATGGAAGTTAAGGCAATAAGAAATTTATTTGAAGAACCGATTTTTATAAAAACTGAAGAAATACCCGACGATGTTAGTTGTGTAAAAACATCTGACGGCAGAGTCTTTAAAGCACAGAAAGCTGACGGCGGAGTGTTTGTTCTTGCAGATATGAAAGAGGGCGAAACCGTTGATTTGAGCTTTGATAGCGGTGATGATACAGGTGTTGAAATAGAAAATAACGAAGAAAGTAAAGTTTTGACAGTAAAGATAAACGGCGAAGTTTTCACAACATATACATACTCAAATGAATTACCGAAGCCGTATATGGGAAAGATTTATACAAAGGATGGACAGAGCTTTACAAGATGTGATCTTGAAACAAAATCTCATCCGCATCAGCGCTCCGTTTTCTTCGGAGTCGGTGACATAAACGGTTGCGATTTGTGGAATGAAAAAGGTGAAAGAATCGGTGCTCAGAAACATATAAACTTCAAAAAAATATCAAGCGGAAATGTTTATGGCGATATAGTTGAAGAAAATATATGGTATGATGATTCAGGTGAAAAGCTTATAGACGAAGAAAGAAGCTTCAGATTCTATAATCAGAGTAATAAATGCAGATATATTGATGTAGAAATAAAATTTACAGCAACTTACTGCGATATCGAATTTGGAAATACCAAAGAAGCAGGACCGCTCGGAATACGTATGGCTGAAGAGCTCAATGCAAAAGAGGGTAGCGGAAAAATTAAAAATTCCTACGGTGCAAAAGGCGAAAAAGAAGCCTGGGGTAAATCTGCAGTTTTCTGTGAATACGGAAATGATAAATACAAGGTAGCGGTTTTTGATAACGAAAAAAATGAAAGATATCCCACAACGTGGCATGTAAGAGATTACGGACTTTTTGCGGCAAACAATCTTTTCTTCAAGGGTGGTTTGAAAATAAACAAAGGCGAAAGTCTTGTTTATAAGTACAGAATTTGTTTTGCAGATGCAGATGTTAATATGACAGATAAATTTATTGTTTATAATGTCGGAGTGAAATAAATGGAATACAAGCGGTTGAAAAAATGTCTGGAAACAATCCGTAGTAAGACCGATTTTGAGCCTGAAAGTGCGATTGTTCTGGGTTCAGGTCTCGGCGATTTTGCAAATGAAATCAAAGCGGAAGTTATAATTGAATATAGCGACTTGCCCGATTTTCCTGTGTCGACAGTAGAGGGTCACAACGGCAGATTTATATTGGGTTATCTCGGCAAAGTGCCTGTTGTTGCAATGCAGGGCAGAGTACATTACTATGAAGGGTATTCAATGCAAGATGTTGTTATGCCGATAAGACTTATGTCAATGCTCGGTGCAAAAAATTTATTTCTGACAAATGCTGCCGGCGGTATAACTTATGATGCGGGAACTCTTATGCTCATAACAGACCATATCTCAAGCTTTGTACCTTCACCGTTAAGAGGCGGAAATATTGATGAATTGGGTCCGCGTTTTCCCGATATGAGCGAAGTCTATGACAAGGAATTAAGAAATATTGTGAAGCTTGTTGCAAAGGAAAACGGTGTTGATATCAAAGAGGGTGTATATCTTCAGGTATCGGGTCCGAACTACGAAACACCCGCTGAAATCCAGATGTATAAGCTGCTCGGTGCAGATGCGGTCGGTATGAGTACGGCTGTTGAAGCGATGGCGGCAAGACATATCGGAATGAGGGTTTGTGCCTTCAGTTGTATAACAAATAAGGCGGCAGGATTGAGCGAAAATAAGCTCTCGCATGATGAGGTAAAAGAGGTTGCGGTGACATTTGCAAACGACCTTAAATTCTTAAATAAAATAATTGATAATATCAATTATTTTTGAATGCATTTTATTTAATCCTTGACAGATTTTAGCTTGCTATAGTATAATTTTTATAGAAAATTGTATGAAGAAAGGAGATAAAACCATGCAGACTATTTTTGAACTTGTTATGAAAATCCTTGAGTGGGCAGGTGCAGACTTGGAAGCACAGCAGATCGTAGCAGACATCTTTGAGTGGATTCTCGGTTTGTTTGCATAATTGTATAATTTGAGTATTTATACAAGGTTTTTTATTTCTGAAAGGAGAAACTGTCATGATTGATGTAAATTTAATTGTTGAAATTTTAGCAAAGGTTTTTGAGTTCTTAGGACTTAACTATGATGCAGCAGCAATTGTTGATGCAATCGTTGCTTGGTTTGAAAGCATCATCGCTATGCTTGGCTAATTTTTTAAAAGTTTACGCCGTCGGTTTTCCGACGGCGATTTCTTTTTGTTGACAAGTTTTGATATAGTGGTATAATAAATGACAACTTATGTTTGAAAGGAAGTATAAAAATGTTTTCAAAGCTTTTTGCCTTGGTAATGGCGATTTATTACATGATTTGCCCATTGGTTTCACCCTCAACTGATGATGTAATCACCGCCTTGGATGAGAAAAATGTGAATCTGACATTTGCTGCATTGGCAGACTCGCAGGTTTCAAACTATATGATTACGAGAGAACCCGGGTTGCGTGCAGCAGGCGATGATATCAAAAATGCGAAAACTCCCGTTGATGCATTACTCATTGCGGGAGATATAACTGAAAATGCACTTCAATGCGAATATGATGCAGTAACCGAGGATATTATCGACACTAATGTCAAGCATTTTCTTATGGCAACCGGTAATCACGATATAAGACTCAGAAAATATGCTCAGGCATCAAGCCGTTTTATTGATTTTCAAAATAACCTCAACAAGTCGGTAAACAGCGACCTTATAATAGATAAGCTTCATTATACTTACGAAATCAACGGCTATACCTTTATTGTTATGGGTTCAGACCGTACCGAGTTTGAGGAAGCTTACTTTAATAAGAAACAGCTTATCTGGCTTGATCAAACACTCAAGGCAAAATCAAGCAATGATAAACCTGTTTTCGTAATAATTCATCAGACATTCAAGGAAACACACGGTCTTCCTGATACATGGAACAGTCCTATTGACCAGGCGGGAACGATGGGCAAGCAGAATGATGAGGTATATGCGATACTTAACAGTTACGATAATGTAATTATGATAAGCGGTCATCTTCATACGGGCTTTGGACAGTACACTCACGAAAAGCTTGATAATTTTAACAGCATAAACTTACCCTCTGTCGGAATTGAAAACAAAGACGGCGAATATAACGACAACGGTACAGGTTACATGGTCGAGGTTTATGACGATGAAGTTATATTCAGAGCAAGAGATTTTGCAAAAGGCAAATATTTGCCCGACTATGACATAAAAATCAATATTGACTAAAAATCAAAAAACGCAAGGCAACGAAATGTTACCTTGTGTTTTTTAATGTATTATAACAAGTTTTTGCGGAGGTCTTCTGCTGATTCTGCACTGATGTATGAAGGCGGAATATCAAGAACTGTCTTACAACCGCAAGCACCCTCGGAGTTCAGTCTGTACGCTGCTCTTGCGTAGGCTACGATAACTGATGAAGTAAATTCGGGGTTTGAATCAAGTGTAAGCTTGTATTCGATTACATGCTTGTGTTCATTGTCAAATCCTGTGATACCGCTTCTTATAACCATACCGCCGTGAGGAATTTCCGAGTGATTTTTATCAAATTCTTCCTGAGAAATGAAGTGAACGGTTGTGTCGTAATCTGCGAAATAGTTGGGCATTGTTACAATTTCATTTCTGATTTTTTCAAGGTCTGCACCTTCTTTTGCAACAACGAAACACTCTCTTGTGTGCTTTTGTCTTGTAGTAAGCTCGGGCTGACTTCCGCTTCTTACTGCTTCAACAGCTTCCTCTACGGGGATTGTATATTGCTTCGCGTTTACAACTCCGTCAATTCTTCTGATTGCATCGGAGTGTCCCTGACTTACACCCTTACCCCAGAAAGTATAGTCGGCACCCTGAGGTAAAATAGCCTGACCGTATAATCTGTTGAGAGAGAACATTCCCGGGTCCCAACCGACAGATATGATAGCGACTTTTTCGGAAGCCTTTGCATTTTTATCAACATTTGCAAAATGCTCGGGGATTTTAGCATGAGTATCAAAACTGTCAACAACATTGAAATACTGTGCAAGGTCGGGAGTTTGTACGGGCAAATCCGTAGCACTGCCGCCGCAGAGAATCATTACATCAATATCATTCCTGAGTTCAACTGCTTTATCACAATGATAAACAGGAACACCGTCTGTGTTGATTTTAACTGTTGAGGGGTCACGACGGGTGAAAACCGCAACAAGCTCCATGTCGTCATTCTGACGGATTGCCGATTCAACACCGCGACCTAAATTACCGTAACCGTAAATACCAATTCTGATTCCCATAAAAACACTCCTTTGCAGATACCGTCTGCATAAAATTTATGCTCTAAATTATATCACAAAGTTTTTTTGACTTCAATATTTTTTTAGATGATATTGAAGTTTTTATCATAAATCATCTGTTGCGGGGTTATCCAGAAGCTCACCGCTGTCGGAAAATCTTGAGCCGTGACACGGACAGTCCCACGAATGTTCATCTTTATTCCACTTTAAAGCACACCCCAGATGAGGACATCTTGGTGAGGTGGGTGTCAGAAGATTGATAACGGAATGTCCCGCATTTGCAAACAACTGTGGGTGAATAATGCTTCTTGAAGGATTAAAAAGTGAAGCGTATTTGTTTTCTTTTTCAGTTATAAGGTCTGTCAGCAATTTCGCCGCCACCATTGAAGATGTCATGCCCCATTTATTAAATCCCGTCGCAACAAAAAGCGAGGGAGTGTTTTTGGAATACTGTCCGATGTAGGGAACAGAATCAAGTGTCATACAATCCTGAGTGGCAAAGCGGAAATCTATGCTTGCTTTGGGATAATGCTTCTTTGCAAATTCTTCAAGCTCCGTCCAGTTACCGCCGTCCTTACCCGTGCGATGACTTCCTCCGCCGATCAGAAGCCAATCCTTGTAATCACGGAAAGAAAGACCCGTGTCACTTTCATCAACGAACATTCCGTCAACATTATCCGCGTTTTTTAAGGCGATGACATAAGAGCGATGCTGGTACATTTTCAGAAAGTAACTGCCGTGTTTGTTGATAAAAGGAAAATGAGTTGCAACAATGATTTTTTCAGCGTGAATTATGCTGCGTTCTGAAATCGCAACATTATCCCTGAGCTCGGTTATTTTAGTATTTTCATAGATATTCAGATTTTCGGCAATGGCTGAAATAAATTTAAGAGGATTAAACTGTGCCTGATTTTTAAAAACAACGGCTCCGTCAATTCTTATGGGCAAAGGGATATTGTTTGTAAATTCTGCAGTATAGCCTATCTGCATAAGAGCTTTGATTTCCGCTTCAATCCGTCTGCGACCTCTTAAGGAATATACATAGGACGGTTTTTCTTCAAAATCACAATCAATATTTTTGCAAAGATTTTTATATTCATTCAAAGCATCTTCGTTTGCTTCAAGATAAAGCTTTCTCTTATGCTGAGACAGCGTCTGATAAATAAGAGAATGTTGCGAAGTGATTTTCGCAGTAGTATTTCTTGTAACACCGTTTGCAATGCGGTCAGCTTCACACAGAATATAATCAACACCGGCTTGCTTTAAATAATACGCACAAAGAATCCCTGTAAGTCCTCCGCCGATTATCAGAACCTTTGTTTTTTTACCACCTGAAAGTGTCTCAAACTGAGGCATAACAGAATTTTCATACCATACAGAATTTATACAAATCACACCAATCAAATTATAGTGTTAGTATTATTTGGTAGTAATGGAGTGGTTATACCTTGAAGAAATTTAATTTTTTGTTGACAGATGAAAAAAGTAGTGTTATAATGACCTAAAAGTTAATCAAAGGCTGTGACGAAGAATGGTCTCGGAGAAAAGCTTTCAGAGAGTCGGTGTTTGGTGTGAACCGATAAGCTATATATCCTTGTCCTCTCACTTCTGAGCTGATTGTCTGAACATCCGCTTGCGGAACAATAGGGCAATTCGTGAATGCTGCGTTAATGCATAGGAATTGTCGGATTCCGAAGAGTGGCAGTTTTACTGCAATTTGAGTGGTACCGCGAGTATAAATTATACCCGTCTCAAAGCTTTTGCTTTGAGGCGGTTTTTTGTTTTTATTCAGATTGCGTAAAAGGTTGCTGAATTTCCGTCATTATGATAAAATACAAGGAGTGATAATCATGATGGATGCGAGCAAATACAGTATAGGGTATTTTCCCGCACCGGGAACAAACAACAAATGGGTGACAAAGGACCATATCGAAAAACCTCCGATATGGTGCAGCGTTGATATGCGTGACGGCAATCAGAGCCTTGTTATACCTATGAGCCTTGAAGAAAAGCTTGAATTTTACAAGGTGCTTTTAGAGGTTGGCTTCAAGGAAATCGAGGTCGGTTTTCCTGCCGCAAGCGAAACAGAGTACGAGTTTTTGAGAACTCTTATTGATAACAATATGATTCCGGACGATGTCACCGTTCAGGTTTTGACGCAATGCAGAGAGCATATTATCAGAAAGACTTTCGATGCCTGTAAGGGTGCACCGAGTGCAATTATACATTTCTATAATTCCGTAAGTGTTGCACAGAGAGAACAGGTATTCAGAAAGTCCAAGGAAGAAATAAAAGAGATTGCAATTGAAGGTGCAAAGCTTGTCAAGAAGTTAGCATCAGAATATGAGGGCAACTTCAGATTTGAATATTCACCCGAAAGCTTTACGGGTACGGAGCCTGAGTATGCTTTGGAAGTTTGTAATGCAGTACTTGATGTGCTTGAGCCGAGTGCAGAAAATAATGTAATAATAAATCTTCCCGTAACGGTTGAAATGAGTTTGCCTCACATCTACGCAAGTCAGGTTGAGTATATGAGTGAAAACCTCAAATACCGCGAGCATGTAACTTTGTCACTTCATCCGCATAATGACAGAGGAACAGGTGTTGCACATACTGAGCTTGCATTGCTTGCGGGTGCTGACAGAGTTGAAGGTACTCTGTTCGGTAATGGCGAAAGAACGGGTAATGTTGATATAGTAACGCTGGCAATGAATATGTATTCTCACGGAGTTGACCCGAAGCTTGATTTTTCAAATCTTCCCAAGCTTGTTGAAAAGTACGAAAAATGCACAAGGATGCAGGTTTATGAAAGGGCACCTTATGCGGGAGCATTGGTTTTTGCTGCATTCTCAGGCAGTCATCAGGACGCAATCGCAAAGGGCATGAAGTACAGAGATGAAAAAGAGCTATATCAATGGAATGTACCCTATATACCGATTGACCCGCATGATATCAGCAGAACTTACGATGCTGATGTTATCAGAGTTAACTCCCAAAGCGGCAAGGGCGGTATCGGTTACCTGCTCGAGCAGACATACGGATATATTCTTCCCAAGGGTATGCGAGAGCATCTCAGTTATCTTTGCAAGAGCCTTTCAGACCACGAACACAGAGAGCTAAAGGCAGATGAAGTATATAGAATTTTCAAGGAGAATTATTTCCTCAAAAATTCACATATTACTGTATCGGATATCCATTTCCACCGCAAAAACGGTATGATTGAAACGAATATAGTATTTCTTGATAACGGTATTAAAACTGCAATGAAAGCCATCGGTAACGGTTCATTGGATGCGGTAAGTAACGCATTGAAGGAATACACGGGTGTTGAATACGAGCTTAAGGTTTATACCGAGCACAGCTTGCAGGAAAAAGGCTCAGGCAGTGTCGCGGCGGCTTATATCGGAATCAAGGATAAAGACGGCAATATGAGCTGGGGTGCGGGAACGGATACGGATATTATTCATGCCGGTGTTGAAGCATTGCTCAGTGCGTTTAATAATATGAAGGAGTGATTTCAATGGGAATGACAATGACACAGAAAATTCTTGCAGCTCATGCGGGGCTTGATACCGTGGTAGCGGGACAGCTTATCAATGCAAAGCTTGATATTGTCCTCGGCAACGACATCACCACTCCTGTTGCAATAAATGAGTTTGATAAATCAGGATTCGACAAGGTTTTTGATAAAGACAGAATTGCAATCGTCCTCGATCACTTTGTACCGAATAAGGATATAAAAGCGGCGGAACAGTCAAAGGCGTGCAGAGAATTTGCCTGCAACCGTTGCGTAAGCCATTTTTATGATGTTGGCAAAATGGGAATCGAGCACGCATTACTCCCCGAACAGGGTGTTGTTACCGCGGGGGACTGCATTATAGGTGCAGACAGTCATACTTGTACTTACGGTGCTTTGGGTGCATTCTCAACAGGTGTCGGTTCAACCGATATGGCGGCAGGTATGGCAACAGGCATGGCATGGTTTAAGGTGCCGTCAGCGATAAAATTCAATCTCAAGGGTAAGCTCCCTGAAAATTGCAGCGGTAAGGATGTAATTTTAACTATTATCGGAATGATAGGCGTTGACGGAGCGTTATACAAGAGTATGGAGTTTACGGGTGAGGGTGTAAAAAATCTCTCTATGGATGACCGACTTTGCATCTGTAATATGGCGATTGAAGCGGGTGCTAAAAACGGAATTTTCCCCGTAGATGAAAACACTGAAGAATATATGAAAGGCAGATGCGAACGAACACCGAAAATATATACCGCAGATGAAGATGCGGAATATGAAAAGGTGATTGATATTGACCTTGCAAGCATTGTTCCCACAGTTGCTTGTCCGCATCTTCCCGAAAACACGAAGAATGCTTCGGAATTGGGTCATATAAAGATTGACCAGGTTGTAATCGGAAGCTGCACAAACGGCAGAATGGAGGATATGGAAGCTGCCTACGAAATCCTAAAAGGCAAAAAGGTTGCAGACGGTGTAAGATGTATTATAATTCCTGCAACAATGCAGATTATGAGAGAATGTGTCGAAAGAGGATTCGTAACAGCATTTATTGATGCAGGTGCAGTCGTTTCAACTCCTACTTGCGGACCGTGTCTCGGCGGATATATGGGAATTTTAGCGGCAGGAGAAAAATGTATAGCAACCACAAACCGCAATTTTGTCGGCAGAATGGGTCATGTAGACAGCGAGGTTTATCTTGCTTCTCCGCATACGGCAGCGGCTTCGGCATTGACCGGCTACATCACAGAGTACAAGGAGGATTGAGATTATGAATACACAAGGAAAAGTTTTTAAATATCCCGATAATGTTGATACAGATGTAATAATTCCTGCAAGATATCTCAATACTTCCGATGCTCAGGAACTATCAAAGCATTGTATGGAAGACATAGATAAGAATTTTGTAGAAAAAGTTGAAAAAGGTGATATAATTGTAGCGGGCTGGAATTTCGGTTGCGGCTCATCCCGTGAACACGCACCGCTTGTGATCAAGACTTGCGGCACAGGCTGTGTCATCGCAAAAAGCTTTGCAAGAATATTTTACAGAAATGCAATAAATATCGGTCTGCCGATACTTGAATGTGAAGAAGCGGCAGAAGAAATATCTGCTGATGATGAAGTAAAGGTTGACTTTGATACGGGAATAATATTTAATATTACTACGGGCAAAGAATATACTGCTCAGCCTTTCCCTGAATTTATACAGAATATTATAAAGTCAGGCGGACTCCTGGCATCTATCAAAGGAGGCGACGGTAATGAATAAAAATATTGCCGTAATCAGAGGTGACGGAATAGGACCCGAAATCATTGAACAGGCATTGAAGGTGCTTGATAAAATCGGCGAGCTTTACGGTCACACATTTACATATACAGATGTTGATATGGGCGGTTGTGCCATTGATAAATACGGTGACCCGCTGCCTGAAGAAATGCTTGAAAAATGCATTAAGTCAGACAGCGTTTTGTTAGGTGCTGTCGGCGGTGAGAAATGGGATAGCGTTCCCGGCAATATGCGTCCCGAAAAAGGTCTTTTAAGACTCAGAGCAGGTATGGGTGTTTACAGCAACAACAGACCTGCAAAAATCTGGAAACAGTTAGCATCGGCATCACCGTTGAGAAAAGAGATTGTTGACAAGGGCATTGATTTTATAATCGTCCGTGAGCTTATCGGCGGTATCTATTTCGGTGAACATAAAACCGAAGAAGTTGACGGAATAATGCAAGCGACAGATGCTTTGGTCTACAACGAAAAAGAAATTGAACGAATCGGCAGAATCGGTTTTGAAACCGCAAGAAAGAGAAGTAAAAAACTCTGCTCCGTTGAAAAAAGCAATGTTCTTGATTCAAGCCGTCTGTGGAAAAAGGTTATGCATAAGCTTGCAGAGGAATATCCCGATGTAGAGCTTTCGGATATGCTCGTTGACAACTGTGCAATGCAGATAGTCAAAAATCCCGCACAGTTTGATGTAATTGTCACAGAGAATATGTTCGGTGATATTTTATCGGACGAGGCTTCAATGATAACAGGCTCAATCGGAATGATACCGTCATCAAGCCTTGGTGCGGATACTTGCGGATTGTATGAGCCTATCCACGGCTCTGCACCTGATATCGCAGGTAAAGATATAGCAAATCCGATCGGTACAATTTTATCGGCAGCAATGATGCTTCGTTTCAGCTTCAATATGGAAAAAGAGGCAGATGCGATAGAAAATGCAGTGTCAGCGGTGCTTGATATGGGTTACCGTACTGCGGATATAATGCCGAAGGATGAAAAAGAAGCAGAAAGCTGCACGAAAATCGGTTGTGTTGAGTGTGGCAGATTGATTATTGATAATATTAAATAAAAGGAATGGTAAGAAAAAATGTTGTTATCCGGTTCAGATATAATCGTAAAAACTCTGATTGAGCAGGGTTGTGATCTTGTGTTCGGATACCCGGGAGGACAGATACTCAATGTATATGATTCTCTTTATAAGTATCAGGATAAGATTAAACATATACTCACTGCCCATGAGCAGGGTGCGGCTCATGCTGCCGACGGTTATGCAAGAGCAACGGGCAAACCGGGTGTTGTAATCTCAACATCGGGACCCGGTGCAACTAATATAGTAACCGGAATTGCAACAGCACATCTTGATTCTGTTCCGCTAATTGCTATAACAGGCAATGTTCCGTCTTATCAGATAGGCTCGGACAGTTTTCAGGAGATAGATATAACGGGTATAACTTTACCGATTACAAAACACAACTACTTTGTAAATTCTGTTGAAGATTTGGCAGATACGGTAAGAGAAGCTTTCAAGCTTGCAGTTTCGGGCAGACCGGGTCCTGTACTGATAGATGTACCGAAGGATGTTCAGGAAGCTATGTGCGAGTACGAAGAAAAAGCACCTGTTATGCCGGAAGAAAAATTTGCCGCAAAGGATATAAGAATAGAAGAAGCGGCAGAAAGTATAAATGCTTGCAAGAGACCGTTTATATACTTCGGCGGCGGTGTGATGTCGGGTGAAGCTCAGGAAATCATGCTTGAGCTTGCCGAAAAGATAGATGCACCGATAGGTTGCTCACTTATGGGCTTGTCTGCGATACCGACAGACCATCCGAGATTTTTGGGTATGCAGGGTATGCACGGACATTATGCATCGTCAACTGCAATGCACAATGCCGATTGTGTGATAGCATTAGGCGTTCGTTTCAATGACAGAGTAACGGGCGATGTTTCAAAATTTGCGACATACACCAAGGTCGTTCACATCGACATCGACGGCTCAGAGTTGTCCAAAAATGTTGGTGCAAACCACGGTCTGAGAGCAGATATAAAACTGTCACTCGAAAAACTTTTGCCCTTACTCAACGAAGTCAGACGACCTGAGTGGCAGAAAGAAATCGAAGCTTTCAAAGCAGAAGAAAAAGCGAATGAAGATAACAGAGAAGGTATGACACCCTCAAATATCATCGGACTTTTAAATACATACATAAATGAAAACACACCTGTTGCAACCGATGTCGGTCAGCATCAGATGTGGGCGGCACAGAGCTTGGTTTTCAGAAAAAGCAGAAGGTTTTTATCAAGCGGCGGTCTCGGTACAATGGGATTCGGCATGGGTGCGGCGATTGGTGCCGCTTTTGCCACCAAGGAAAGAAGCGTTCTTATAACCGGTGACGGAAGCTTCGGAATGTCACTCAATGAGCTTGCAACCGCAACAAAATATAATGTACCCATGGTTATTCTTATTATGAATAACGGCGTTTTGGGTATGATTCGTCAATGGCAGACCTTGTTTTTTGATAAGCATTATTCAAACAGCATACTTGACAGAAAATCAGATTTTGTTAAAATAGCAGAGGCGTTTGGTGCTCAGGGTACAAAGGTAACAAGTCTTGAAGAATTGAAAAATGCATTTGATACTGCATTCAAGTGCGACGGACCTTTCGTAATTGATTGCATCATTGACAAGGATGAAGTCGTTTTGCCGATGATGGCACCGGGCAGCTCAATGAATGAAATTATAACTGAAGTGGAGAATGATACATGAACAGATATATTGTAGCAGTACTTGTAAACAACCAGTTTGGTGTGCTTAACAGAGTAACAAGCCTTTTCAGAAGAAGACAGTTTAATATCAGTGCTCTTACAGTTTCCGAAACCGAGTCGAACGAGTTTTCACGAATCACCGTAACATTTGAGGGTGAAGAAAACAACAAGCAACAGCTTATAAATCAGCTTTACAAATTGCCCGATGTATGCTCGATTAAAGAGCTTAATAATGATAACTCCGTAAGCAGTGAGTTGTTACTCATAAAGATGAAAAATGACCCCGCAACCCGTGAGGATATAAGAGCTGCGGCTGATGCTTTCAAAGCAAAGTCAATGGATTATTCAAGGGATTCCATAGTATTTCAGTTGACGGGTGACAGCAGAAGAATTGATGATTTTATCAATCTTATGCGTGATTACACAATCCTTGAAATATGTCGCACAGGCATAGTTTCACTTGAAAAAGGTAGTTCGACGATTCGCAAGGTTACTAATTTATAAAAATCAAGGGGATGTAAAAAAAGCGAAGACCGCATAAAACAAGATAAATCAAGGGGGCTTACAAGTCTGATGCTTGTAAGCCCCCTTGAAACAATCTAAAAAACGGAAAATATTAAAAATTTTGTGTTTTATGCTACGAACAAAC
>JAZQHB010000042.1:0-77954 GCA_045540355.1 Acutalibacteraceae bacterium
CGATGTAATCGCAACAGTACCTGCAGACACAACAATCTACACAGATGCAACAGTAGAAGCACTTAACAAGGCTATCGAAGATGCAAAAGCAGAAATCGTTACAATTGATGTAACAGATGAAGAAGCAATCAACGCAGTTATCAAGTCAATCGAAGATGCAATCGAAGCTCTCGAAGTTAAGAAGGCTGATGTATCAGTACTTGACGATGTAATCGCAACAGTACCTGCAGATACAACAATCTACACAGATGCAACAGTAGAAGCACTTAACAAGGCTATTGAAGATGCAAAAGCAGAAATCGTTACAATCGATGTAACAGATGAAGAAGCAATCAACGCAGTTATTAAGTCAATCGAAGATGCAATCGAAGCTCTCGAAGTTAAGAAAGCAGATGTATCAGTACTTGATGATGTAATCGCAACAGTACCTGCAGACACAACAATCTACACAGATGCAACAGTAGAAGCACTTAACAAGGCTATCGAAGATGCAAAAGAAACAATCGTTACAATTGATGTAACAGATGAAGAAGCAATCAATGCAGTTATCAAGTCAATCGAAGATGCAATCGAAGCTCTCGAAGTTAAGAAAGCTGATGTATCAGTTCTTGACGAAGTATTGACAAAAGTTCCTGCAGACCTTTCAATCTACACAGATGAATCAGTAGAAGCACTCAATAAGGCTATCGAAGATGCAAAAGAAACAATCGTTACAATTGATGTAACAGATAAAGATGCAATCGATGCAGTTATTAAGACAATCGAAGATGCAATCCTTGACCTCGATGTTATCGGTTGCGTAATCGTAAGCTTCACAACAAGCGACGAACTCAAGGCAGGCGAATATGCAGACCTCGATGTAGTTGTTGACCGCAAGGTATTCAAACTCCAGATCGTTCGTGATGAACTTACATGGACATACACAAGAGATTCTGATTTCGTAACAATCGTTGAAAACGCAGACGGTACAGAAACATGGACAATCAGACACATGATGTATGAAACAGAGATGAATCTCTTCGTTCACGCAAGAACATACGAACTTGGTTGGCAGGATGCAGGTAAGTATCTCGCTATCGTAACTCAGGATGAACTTACAGCATACTCAATTGAAACTGCAACAACAGATTCAACAGTAGTATTTACAATCAAGACAACAACAGATGTAACAAAGCTTCAGCTTACAAACAACCTTGGCAGTGTTAAGACACTTACAAGCGGTTACGAAGATGTTGACGGCGTTCGCGTATGGACTTATGAAAGAACACTCGCTGACGGTGAATACACATACACTGTAATGGTAAGAGGCGTAAATACAGCATGGGCTGATACAAACGCTACAACAACATTCAGAGTTGGTGCTCCCACAGAAGGAACAGTTAAATCTGCAACAACAGATAAAGACTACTACTTCTTAGGCGACACAGTTACTATCACAGTTACAACAGATGTAACAGTATCTAAGATTCAGCTTACAGGCGAGAACGGTTATGCTAAGACACTCGCTTCCGGTTATGAAGATGCTGACGGTGTTCGTACATGGACAGTAACATTGACACCTGATATGGGCGATTATGAATACGCTTTCTCAGCTAAGACTGTAGCAGGTTGGGCAGAGACTGATGTAACAGTAGCTTTCTCAGTTTACTATTAAATCGCTCGCACTTACTAAGTGCTCAATAACAAACAAGGCACCCCGAGAAATCGGGGTGCTTATTTTTGCTTCTTCATCAAAAGTATGATGAAGATTTTTTCTTTTCGTCAAAAAGCTTGTAAGGCGACAGCATTACTGCATTTTAGGTATATTGGTTCGGTTACTGTAGGCTCTACCAAAAATTACACTTGCGTTGTTATCAAAAAAATATATAATTAAATTATAAAATATTAAAAAAAGGTGTGAGTTTTTCGCAGTTTTTGCGTGTAATAATTGAAAGGAATAAAATTTTATTCTTAGGAAAGGAAAAAAATCAATGGATAACGGTGCAAGTAGCTACCGCCGTTTCCTTGATGGTGATGAAAGCGGCATTGTCGAAATAGTAAAAGAGTACAAAGACGGACTGATACTGTATCTGAATAACTTTGTCTGCAACATTTCTGTTGCGGAGGAGCTTGCTGAGGATACTTTTGTAAAGCTTCTTACCAAAAGACCGAGAGATAATCTCAAAGCATCTTTTAAGACATGGCTTTATACAATCGGTAGAAATACGGCACTCGATTACTTAAGAAGAAACACAAAGGCTGTCATAGTATCGGCTGAGGAATATTCTGCACTTGTGACGGAGGCGGAATCTGTTGAGAACGCTTACATAAAAGAAGAGCAGAAGAAGATTCTTCATAAGGCGTTATCGCAACTCAGGCCGGAGTATCGACAAATTTTGTGGCTGATATATTTTGAGAATTTCACCAACAAAGAAGCAGCGGAAATTGTAAATAAATCAGTACACAACACGGAAACTCTTTTGTACCGTGCAAAAAAGTCGCTCAAATCAGAACTTGAAAAGGAGGGCTTTAGCTATGAAGAGTTATGAAGAAATGTCTAACTCTATAATCAAGCGAGTAAGTGAACATAAAGAAAAGCAAAAAAAACGCAAAGAAAAAATTAAAAAAGCCTCTCTTGCCGTAACAAGTATGTTTGCAGTATGCCTGATTGTAGTCGGAGCATTTGAATTAGGACTCCTGAAAAAAGATGAGGATAAAGAAACAACAATTGAAATTTTACAGTCAAGGGCAAACGAATCGAAATATATAGAGACAAATACACAAAAAAGTACGACAACTACGACAACAACAACCACCACAACGACAACGACCACAACAACGACTACAACAAGAAAAGTTTTAACAGAACCAAGCATAGTGATAAATACCGATTATTTTTTGGAGCATAATCTTACCATATATAGCGGATATCGTAATGACAATCCTCTTGGATTCCCAACCCAAAATGCTTATAGTACAACAAACCCTGCCAATCGCCATCCAAAACCTAAGGGGGCGGATGACCCGAACCTTACTCGTGGTCCCATAAGAGTTCCGACGCCCGGTCCGGGGAATAACAATGATGGGCGTATACAATTGATGCCTTAGAATATACTTTTTCTGCATCCTGAAATTACAAAACACTCCGCAAACTGCAAAGTGTTTTGTAAAACGAAGTAACTGTTAGTCATCGGGAGTAAAGACTAAAATATCCTCAACTCTACATTGGAGAATGGAACATAAATCATTCAGTGTAACAGTGCTTATCGGTTTATTGTGCTTAAGACGGTCAATAAGACTGCGACTTATACCATGTTGAGTGATTAGTTTGTAAGTTGAAATATTTTTTTCTTTCATCGTTTTGTAAAGGGGGTCATAAGTAATCATCTTTTTTCACCTCAATACAATCGTAAAATATACTCTTATTATTGATAATGCTCGATAGATAGAGTATAATAAGCGATGAAGGATGCATTTTATTGCAAAAGTATTACAAAAGTTATCAGTTTTGCACTTTCTGTTGATTTTTTAAGTGCAAATGATATAATTAAAAAAAGATATAATTTGCTTATGTCTTAAAATTAAGGAGGAAGAATTATGAAAAAAGCTTTATCAATTCTTTTGGCGTTGGCGATGATTATGCTTTCTGCAACTGCTGTCAGTGCAGAAACATCTGAAGTTTTCGAGACAGAAGACGGACATTATAAGTATACGCTTGAAGACGGAAAAGCAACGCTGGTTTACACCAACGATGAATATGAGCAACACATTGAATATTACACCGTGCCTGAAACAGTTGACGGTTATCCTATTGTTGGTATAGCTTCGACAGCATACGGCGAGCTTACCTATATCCACAACTTAATAATACCTGATTGTATTAAATTTATTGAAGCCGGAACTTTCAATATGCTTCCGTATCTGGAAACAGTTAAAATCGGCAGCGGTGTTGAAAAAATTGGTAGCGGTGCATTTGGTTATTGTGTAAATCTCACCAAATTTGAGGTTTCAGAGGATAATGATTATTATACCGTTGATTCCGGAATACTTTACACAAAAGATATGAAAACTCTTGTTCAGTATCCCGCAGGAAGAAATTTCTTTGGTTACAATGTGCCTTACTCGGTAGAGGAGATATATCCGTATGCTTTTCAAGGCAACGAATATATTCACCGGGTAACTTTAAATGACGGTCTTAAGAGTATCGGAAAAAAGGCATTTGATGATTGCCATTCGCTTTTGGAAGTCTATATTCCTTCCACTGTAACCGAGTTTGGTACAGATCTGTTTTGGGGCACCGATGTCGATTTTAAGATAGTGTGCATGGAAGATTCAGAAGCTGCAAAATATGCAAAGGAAAATAACATTAATTGCAAATACATTGTAGCAACAAGCCTTAAACTCAATTGTGCTACAATCAAATGGCCTGTCGGTAAATCTGCAAGCTTCAAGGCTACAATTTTACCCGAAGAAGCTTCACGAGAATTAGAATGGACATCATCAAATCCCGATGTTGCAACCGTAAGTTCAACGGGTAAGCTCACGGCAGTAGGTGTCGGCACAACTACAATCACTTGTAAAACAACAGACGGAAGCAACCTCACTGCAACCGTCAAAGTAACAGTAGGACCCCAAGTATCTTCTTTAAAACTCAATGCAACATCACTCACTTGCCCTCTTAGAAAGATAGAGACTTTAAAAGCAACAATAGCACCGACAGATGCTGTTAATCAGAAACTTACATGGACATCTTCAAATTCAGATGTTGCAACTATTGATGCAAACGGTAAGCTCATTGCGGTTGGTGTGGGTACAGCTGTAATCACTTGCAAGACAACAGACGGAAGCAATCTTTCTGCAACTTGCACAGTAACAGTTAACAGTAAAGCTGCATCAAGCCTCAAGCTCAATGCAAAATTTATTAATTGGCAGGTAGGAAAATCAGGCCATTTCAAACCCACAGTTCTTCCTGCAGACTGTGCATCACAGAAGCTTATATGGACATCATCAAATCCGAAGGTTGCAACAGTTAATGAAAACGGTAAGCTTACAGCAGTCAGTGCAGGTACAACAACGATCACTTGTATGACAACTGACGGAAGCGATCTGAAAGCAACTTGCACGGTAACAGTAGGCAAGCTTGTTACAAGCGTAAAGCTTAACTGCAAGACAATCAACTGGCCCGTAGGCAAGAGTGCGAGCTATAAAGCAACCGTTTCACCCTCAAATGCAGCTAATAAGAAGCTTTCCTGGACATCGTCCAATCCCAAGGTTGCAACAATCAGTTCAACAGGTAAATTAACAGCAGTCGGTGCAGGTACAACAACAATCACCTGTAAAGCAACAGACGGTAGCGGCAAGTATGCAACCTGTAAAGTAACTGTATATGCAATTAAGATTACAGGAATTACACTTAATGCAAAATCAATTCTTTGGGAAGTAGGCAAGAGTGGTTATTTCAAGGCTACTGTAGCTCCCGAAAACGCAACAAATAAGACTCTTAAATGGGTATCTCTCAATCCTGAAGTTGCAACAGTATCATCAGCCGGTAAACTTACTGCAGTTTCTGCAGGTACTGCAAAAATCGTATGTAAATCAACAGACGGAAGCGGCAGAGCAGCTGTTTGTAATGTAATGGTAACAGAAAGCGGTAAGCCCACAAACTATACAAACTTATTTAAGAACTATTTCAGAGACGGCTGTTATGCAATAAACGGTACGGTCGATTATGTTGATGAAAATGATAATTATGTATATTCCACAGATATCCAGTTCGGTGTTACCGCAACAAGCTGTTATATGTATGAAAAAATGCAGGACGGCTCAACGAAAACTTTCTCGGGTCCTAACGGAACATACACACTTTTGAATGATGTAAAACTCAGCGAAGGCTTTACTTATGCAGAAGCAAAAGCACTCGGACTTCCTCTTAAGCATTTCTATGTAGAAAAGGATTATTATATCAAGCTCGGTAATGAGCCGCTTAAGAGTGTTCTGCTTGAGAATCTTACCTATAAATCAACAACAACCGAGAAAATCAACGGCGTTACATACACCAAAGAAAGCTTCTATAGTGATACAGAAGATACAGAAGTTGTATTCTATTTCAGCAAGGGCAAGCTTTGCTATATTGATTGGATTACGAGTGAAATCCAACTTTATTACACAATAAAAAGCATTCAGGGTACATTTAAGCTTGCGGATTATAAAGTTCCGAGCGGCTATGTTGAAATTGCCGGCGACGCGTGGGACTGCTTGTTATAACAGTAAATTAAATCTTTTTGAAAGCTCCTCTTTAAAAGGGGAGTTTTCTTTTTTACTTGACAAGAAAATTTACTGTGATATAATGTAGTTAGTTGAGACTAACTTATATTTGAAAAGAGGGTCAAAAATGATTAAAATTACACTCAACATAGAGGGAATGGCTTGCAATATGTGTGAAGCACACATGAACGATGCAGTTCGTAAGGCGTTTGATGTCAAGAAAGTTACATCATCACATACTAACAAAGAAACTGTAATAATCACAGAAAACGATATCGAAGACGAAAAGCTTCAGAAGCTTGTAGATGAAACCGGGTACGACCTCAAAAACATATCAAGAGAACCCTATGAGAAGAAAGGTCTGTTCTCGTTTTTTAAAAAGTGAATATCAAAAAAGAAGTTGCTTCGCTCGAAACAACTTCTTTTTCTTTGGTATTAACCAATTAAAAAGCACACTCCGAGGAGTGTGCCGAAAAAGTGTTGCTAAATTACTATTATAAATAGGTGTGGACGAAGTCCACCCGACATTCTGCATTTTGCACTTTGCATTCTGCATTAAAAAAGCTCCTTTTTCAAGGAGCTTTTTGTCATATCATTTCTAACATTCTGCGTAAGTTTTCGTAACCGATTTTTACACCGTCAAGGGGATTTTCCATGCCCTCAAATTCGATGCTGACGAAGCCGTCATATTCGGCTTTTTTTAACGCTCTGAGGCACTGAAGAACAGGTACATCGCCGTGACCGACTATTGTACCGCGGATATAAGTTCCGCCTCTTGTCATCATAAAGCCTCTGCCGGGGTCGATTGAGTTAGCGGGTTTTATATGGAAGTCCTTTGCGTGAACATAGAAAGCATACGGAGCAGTTTGACCGACAGCTTTGACCGGGTTATCGTCTGCACAAAGGAAGTTACCCATATCAACTAAAAGTCCGAAATTATCGTGAGCAACCGTGTTGACAAGCTTTTCAACCCTGTTTGCATCCTGAGCAAAATAGCCGTGATTCTCAACCATGGTTTTGATACCCTTTGACTGAGCGTATTCCGTAACTTCACGGCAACAATCTGCCAAAAGCGGAAGAACATTGTCAAAGCCCTTGTATGTGCGTTCAGCCTTTGTCTTGAAGCCTCTTGTTACATCGTGACGCATACCTTGAACGCCGAGAATCCCTGCGGTGTCGACCATAGCCTTAACTCGCTCGATTTCTTTTTCTGTATCACCGTCAGAGCCTGTTATAAAATCAGCACCGACTGTGTAATTGCAAATCGGTAAATCATATTTGTCAGCTTCTTCTCTGAAAAGCTTTGCTGTTTCGTTTACCGTAAGTCCGTCAACAGCTTGAATTTCAGTAGTTTCAATAGCGTCGAAACCAATGTCTTTGGCAATTTTAATCAAATCACGGTGAGTATATTCACCGCTGTCAACAAGTCTGTGAAGACTGTATGTGGATAATGCAAGTTTCATTTTTGTCACTCCTTATAAAGCAGCCATTGTGTCATTGAGGAATGAAACTGCTTTTCTGATGTCAGCTTCGGGATTTTCACCGACTTCTCTTTCGATTGTAAGGAAGCCCTTATAGCCGATATCGTTGAGAGCTGTGAGGTATTCGTTCCAGTTAACCTGACCTTCACCGAGCGGTACTTCAATGAAAGAGGGGTCTGATTCTACCAATTCTTTTGCAACACCGTAGATGAAATCGGGGTTTTTGTAATAAAGATTTTTACCGTCCTTGGCATGAGTATGAACGATATAGTCCTTGAGGTTGTGAACCGCTTTTGCAGGGTCATCACCTGTAACCATAACAAGGTTTGCAGGGTCAAGGTTAACACTTACACCGCGGGACTCAAGGCTGTCAAGGAACATCTTGAGTGTTGCAGATGTTTCGGGACCTGTTTCAACTGCGAAATGAGCCTCGATACTGTCAGCATATTCGGCAAGCTGACGACAAGCGTCCTGCATAATTTTAAATCTTTCAATTGAGGGGTCCTCGGGAACAACGCCGATATGTGTTGTAACAACATCTGTACCCAATTCCTTTGCAAGGTCAAGGATTCTCTTTGAACGCTCGATTTTTTCGGGATTCATATCAGCGTGCATAAATCCGCCGCCGCCGAGGTCACCGCAAAGAGCAGAGATAACAAGACCGTTATCAGCAACTAATTTTTTAAATTCGGAACGCTTTTCACCAACAAGATTTTCAGGAGCCATTTCGCCTTTTGTAGCGTAAACCTGAATACCTTTAGCACCGACTTCAGCAGCTTTTTTAACTGAAGTAGCTGTGTCTGTTCTGAATGAATTGATGATTACACCTATGGGAAAATTCAACATAATTAACACCTCATTTTAGTTGTTGGGTTAAATATAACCCATATTTTTTCAAAAGTCAATAAAATAACGGATATTCTTCCGGAAAATCAATAAATATTAAAAAACAGTAATAAAACAGTTGCAGTTTTGCATTTATATGTGATATAATAAATAATGATTTTTAAATACGGAGGTATTTTGTAATGGAAGTAAAGATTTTTAACAATGAACAGGAAATCGGCGAAGCAATGGGTCAGGTACTCGTTGACTATGCAAAGGCTAATCCGAAGGCCGTTATGGGTTTTGCAACAGGTATGTCACCTGTTCCGACTTATAACAAAATGGTAAGCGAATACGAAAAAGGTAATGTATCTTTCAAGGATGTTACAACATTCAACCTTGATGAATACTGTGACCTTCCCAAGGAAGACAAGAACAGCTTCTATATGTTCATGGTTGACAACCTTTTCGGCAGAGCAGATTTTTCTGACGACAATATAAACTTCCTTGACGGTAATGTTGAGGACCCCGAAGCTGAAAGTGCTCGTTATGCAGAAGCTATCAAGAACGCAGGCGGAATCGATATTCAGATTCTCGGTATCGGCACAAACGGTCATATCGGTTTCAATGAACCCGCTGATGAGTTCACAGATGAAGCTTTCAAGGTAAAGCTTACAGAAAGCACAATCGCATCAAATCAGAAGTTCTTCGGTGATGTTCCGATGCCGAGATATGCTATGACAATGGGTATCGGCAGCATTATGAGAGCAAAGAAAATTGTTTTCGTTGCAACAGGCGAAGGCAAGGCAGATGCAGTTAAGGGTATGATCGAAGGCGAAGTTACTCCCAAGTGCCCCGCTTCAATCCTTCAGCAGCACGACGATGTAACAATCTTCATCGACAAAGCAGCAGCATCAAAGCTTTCTAAATAATATTTATAAAAATCGGCTTCTTGTATAAGAAAGCCGATTTTTTAATGCAAAATGCAAAGTGCAGAATGCAAAATTTCGGGTGGGCTCTGCCCACACCCAATAATAACTTTTTAATAAGTGTCTGTAAATATCAAAAGAAAATATGAAAAAACTGATTAATTTATAAAATTATACTTTACATAATGACAAGAATAAAGTAAAATATTATGTGAAAAAGTTTAGCTTTTTGAATCTTCGAATATACATAAGAAAGGAAGTTGTTAAAGTTATGGAACCTATTTATAAAAGAATACTTCTCAAGCTCAGCGGTGAAGTATTGGCAGGTGCTCAGGGTCACGGAATAAATCTTGAAACAGTAAACAGCATTTGCTCCAAAGTAAAGGAGTGTGTTGATTTAGGTGTTGAGGTCGGACTTGTTGTCGGCGGAGGCAACTTCTGGAGAGGCAGAACAAGTGAAGGCATGGATAAAACAAGAGCTGACCACATGGGCATGCTTGCAACAACAATCAATGCTTTGGCACTTGCTGATGCATTGGAGCAGTTAGATGTTGAAGTAAGAGTTCAGACTGCCATAGATATGAAGCAAATTGCAGAACCTTACATAAGAAACAGAGCCGTAAGACATCTTGAAAAAGGCAGAGTTGTTATCTTCGGTTGCGGAACAGGTAACCCGTTCTTTACAACCGACACAGCAGCAGCTTTGAGAGCAGCTGAAATTGATGCTGATATCATCTTCAAAGCAACTAATGTTGACGGTGTTTATGATAAAGACCCCAACAAGTTTGATGATGCGGTTAAGTATGATGTATTATCTCATACCGAAGTATTGGCAAAGGGTCTTAAGGTTATGGACTCTACTGCAGCTTCACTTTGCAGAGATAATAATATAAAAATTCTTGTGTTCAATCTTGAAAATCCCGCAAACATTGTAACTGCAGTTTGCGGTGGTCAGATTGGTACATTGGTAAAATAATTAGGAGGATTTTATAATGGAAAAAGTATTTGCAGCAACAAAAGAAAGAATGGATAAGACTATTAAAGCATTAAACAATGAATATGCATCTGTAAGAGCAGGTCGTGCATCTGCGGCAGTTCTTGATAAAATTAAGGTTGACTATTACGGAGTACCCACACCCATCAATCAGATGGCAGCTGTTTCCGTAGCAGAAGCAAGAGTACTCACAATTCAGCCGTGGGATGTTTCTACATTGGGTGCTATTGAAAAGGCTATCCAGACATCAGACCTTGGCATCAATCCGCAGAACGATGGCAGAATTATCCGTCTTACATTCCCTGCACTCACAGAGGAAAGAAGAAAGGAGCTTGTTAAGCAGGTTAAAAAGACTGCGGAGGATTCAAAGGTATCAATCAGAAGCACAAGACGCGACAGCATCGAAGCTTTAAAGAAAATGGAAAAGGCTTCTGAAATCACAGAAGACGACCTCAAAAACGGCGAAAAGAAAATCCAGGAAATCACAGATGAAAAAATCAAGGATGTTGAAAAGATCTGTGCTGACAAAGAAAAAGAGATTATGGAGATCTGATTTATGTCTGATATACCTAAGTTTGATGTCTTGCCCGAGCATATCGGGATAATCATGGACGGTAACGGACGGTGGGCGAAGCAGAGAGGTTTAAAACGCACCGAGGGTCACAAAGAGGGTGCAAAGGTTTTTAAAAAAATATGCGATTTTGCATCGGATATCGGGATTAAATATCTGACCTTCTATGCTTTTTCAACTGAAAATTGGAAAAGACCGCCCGAGGAAGTGTCTGTTATAATGGATATTTTCAGAGATTATCTTGCCGAAGCAGAAGAAAGGCAAGAAGAAAACAAACAGAAACAACTCAGAATGAGGTTTATCGGCATAAGAGAGGGTATCCCCGAGGATATTCAGATTCTCATGGACCAGCTTGAAAAAAGCTCTGATGATAAAAATAAGACCGTGGTTAATCTTGCAATCAACTACGGCGGCAGAGCAGAGCTTGTAAATGTCGTTAAAAAGATAAGCAAAAAGGTTGAAAGCGGTGAGTTGTCGGCAGATGATATTGATGAAAAACTGATCTCATCGAATCTTTATACGGCGAATCAGCCTGACCCGGATATTATCATAAGACCAAGCGGTGAATACCGACTTTCAAACTTTATGATATGGCAGGCGGCATATTCGGAATTCTGGTTTTCGGATATTCTGTGGCCTGATTTCACAGAGGAACATTTAATTGAAGTCCTCAAAGATTACGAAAAAAGAAACCGCCGCTTCGGCGGAATTTAATCACAATGAAAATGGCGGGGTGTCTTGCATCCCGCTATTGCCGTCGGATATAAAAGACGAAAAGAGGAAGTTTATGAAAACAAGAATTATATCGGGTGTCGTAGGAGTTATATTGCTCGTAGGACTTATGTTTTTGATTAATACACCCGTGTTCAGCATAGCGGTTGCACTTCTGGCACTCATAGCAGTACATGAAATTACAGGTGTTGCAAAGGTTGAAAATAAAATAATCCGTGCATTGTCCTGCATCTTAGCGGCGGCAACACCGATATTTATTGACTATGATTTATTAAACAGATTCAATATTCCGTTTTCGTCTGTTTTGATTGTCTTTACTTTGGTAATACTTATATTGATGCTTGCACAGTACGAAAAGACAAAATTTGAGCATGTCGCAATTTCATTCTTTGCATCAATCACAGTACCGTTTTCGTTTTCTGTTTTGATTATGCTTCGTGATTTCCACGAAACTGCACAGAACTTTACATCAAAGCACTCGTTGTTCTTTATAATTTTTGCACTTTGCTGTGCGTGGCTTACGGACACATTTGCATATTTTGTCGGAAGCAAATTCGGTAAGCATAAGATGTCACCTAAAATAAGCCCGAAAAAGAGTGTTGAAGGTGCAATCGGTGGCGTAGTCGGTGCAGCGATACTTAATACCGTAATTGTAATAATCTTTAACCAGTTTGTATTCGAAAGCAATCCCGTTTCAGTATGGTTTGTAATTCCCGTATCAATCGTACTTTCAGTAATCAGTATGCTCGGTGACCTTTCCGCATCGGTTATCAAAAGAAATTACGGTGCAAAAGACTTTGGTAAAATTATGCCCGGTCACGGCGGTGTAATGGACAGATTTGACAGTTGTCTTTTTACGCTCCCGACGCTTTATTTTATACTGAGCTTTTTAAAGTAAGTTCTGCGATTATATGAATGCAGAATTAACGGAGGGCTTTGTCCTCACCCGTTATAATGTTGTGCAAATTCAAAGAGTTTGTATAAGAGGTATATTATGAAAAAAATATCTATTCTCGGCTCAACCGGTTCAATAGGTGAGCAGGCACTTGATGTTGCAAGATTGCACGGTTATGAAATAACCGCACTTACTGCAAATTCAAGTGTGGATATAATTGAAAAACAAATAAGAGAATTTCATCCGAAAAAAGTCGCATTGGTTAACGAAAAAGCGGCAGAGGATTTGAAAATAAGAATAAAAGATACCGACACAGAAGTCCTTTCGGGTGTCAGCGGTGTGTGCGAATGTGCCGCAATGAAAACGGACACTCTGCTCAACAGCATCGTCGGTATGGCGGGTCTTGAACCGACATTGACCGCGATAAATGAGGGTACGGAAATTGCCCTCGCAAATAAAGAAACTCTTGTTGCGGGTGGTCGTCTGGTAACGGACACCGCAAAGAAAAAGAATGTCAGAATTTTACCTGTTGACAGCGAACATTCCGCGATATTCCAATCACTTCAGGGTAATAAGCACAGTCAGGTTAAAAGGCTTATATTAACTGCATCCGGCGGTCCTTTCTTCGGAAAGACCATTGATGATTTAAAAGATGTAACGGTTGAACAGGCTTTGGCACACCCCAACTGGAGCATGGGTGCGAAAATAACAATCGACTCTGCTACAATGATGAACAAGGGTCTTGAGTTGATTGAAGCGGTGTGGCTTTTCTCTGTCAAACCGTCAGATGTCGACATACTTGTTCACAGACAGAGTGTGGTTCATTCCCTCGTCGAATATGACGACAATTCCGTTATGGCACAGTTGGGTGTACCTGATATGAGAGTGCCCATTCAATATGCATTAACATATCCCGACAGATACAATTCACCTGCAAAGCAGTTGCATCTTGAGGATTATGCAACACTCACATTTGAAAAACCCGATTATGAAACTTTCTCTGCAATCAATCTCTGCAAGAAAGCGATTGAAAAAGGCGGACTTTATCCTGCAATAGCCAATTCTGCAAACGAAAAAGCAAATGAGCTTTTCAGACAGGGTAAAATCAAATTCTTGGAGATTGCCGATTTAGTGGCATTATCCCTTGAGAATATAAAATCAAAAGAAGAATACACTTTAACAGATGTCTTGGAAAAAGACAAAGAAACAAAGGAGTTTGTTACCGCTTCGGTAAAGTAGATTATGAATTTATTGGCAATGGATTTAGCAGCATTATGGTCAAAGGCGTGGCCTATATTACTCGCAATACTTTTCTTCGGAATAATAATTTTTATCCACGAGCTCGGACATTTTCTTTTCGCGAAGCTTTTTAAAGTAAAGGTCAACGAGTTTTCAATGGGTATGGGACCAAAGCTTTTCAGCTTCGGCAAAAAGGAAACCAAATACTCGCTCCGACTTTTCCCGATAGGCGGATATGTCAGCATGGAGGGTGAGGACGAAGAAAGCGACGACGACAGAGCCTTCGGAAAAAAGAAGGTATGGCAACGCTTTATAATTGTTGCCGCAGGTGCAACGATGAACCTGATTTTGGGTTTCCTTGTGGTGACAATACTGATGGCAACGCAAAATCTCATAGGTACAACCACCATTGCAGGTTTTGATGAAGATTCTGTTTTAAAAGAAACATTCAGGCCGGGCGACAGAATAGTTGAAATTAACGGCAAAAAAGCTTTGTCGCACTATGATTTAAGCTTTCTCATGACACGAGATGAAGACGGCGTTCTTGATTTTGTTGTTGAGAGGGACGGAGAGAAAAAAGAGCTCAAAAATGTAAAATTTCAGACTGTTCCCAACGAAGATGCTCCCGATAAAGTTTCCATCGTTTTCGACTTTATAATCTTAGGAGAAGAGCCGGGATTTTTAAACACTCTGAAATACGGATTCCTCACAACCTTATCGCTCGGAAGAATGGTCTGGTTGAGTTTGTTTGACCTGATAACGGGTCAGTACGGCTTAAGTGATTTATCGGGTCCGATTGGTACAATGGACTTTATAGCATCGGCGGCTCAACAAGCGGCAAAAACTGACCTCACGCCGTTGTTTATGATAATGGCACTTATAACTGTAAATATCGGTTTGTTCAACCTCTTGCCGATTCCCGCACTCGACGGCGGCAGACTTTTCTTTATGCTTATTGAAATGATAATCAGAAGACCGATAAATCCCAAGTATGAACGCTACATTCACGCGGCAGGAATGATATTGTTGCTGTTGTTTATGGCGGTGATATCGTTCAGTGATATATGGAAGCTGATTAAAGGGTAATTAAACGCAAAATGCAGAGTGCAGAATGCAGAATGTCGGGTGGACTTTGTCCACACCTATTTAAAAAAGAGTGCAATAAAGGAGAAAACAATGAGCAATCGCAGAACAACAAGAAAAGTTTTTGTAGGTGATATTGCAATTGGCGGAGATGCACCGATTTCCGTGCAGTCGATGCTTAATACTCCCGCAAGCGATATAGAAAACAGTGTAAAACAAGCGTTGGCTTTGGAAGCTGCGGGCTGCGATATAATCAGGGCAGCAGTACCGAATCTTGAAGCGGTAAAGCTTATTGAAAAACTCAAAGAATCAGTTAAAACTCCGATAGTTGCAGACATTCATTTTGATTACAGAATTGCTTTGGCTTGTGTTGATGCGGGTGTTGATAAAATCAGAATCAACCCAGGCAACATCGGCTCGGCTGACAGAGTGAAGGCGGTTGCAGATGCTTGCAACAGCAAAAATATCCCCATAAGAATCGGTGTTAATTCGGGCTCCGTTGAAGCATCACTTTTGGAAAAATACGGCGGACCGACACCTGAGGCTATGGCGGAATCAGCAATGAAAAATGTTGAGCTTTTGGAAGCTTGCGATTTTAAAAATATAGTAATTTCAATTAAGTCATCAGATGTAAAAAATACTGTTGATGCGTACAGAACGGTTGCAAAAATGTGCGACTATCCTCTGCATATCGGTGTTACCGAGGCAGGTACATATAAACAGGGAATTATCAAATCAAGCATGGGTATCGGCTCACTTTTACTTGACGGAATAGGTGACACCATCAGAGTTTCTCTGACGGCTGATCCCGTAAATGAAATTTATGCAGGCTTTGACATTCTCAAAGCGGCAGGACTTAAAAACGATTGCGTACAGTTGGTATCTTGCCCGACTTGCGGCAGAACAAAGATTGATTTAATCGGACTTGCCGACAAGGTTGAACAAGCGGTCGGTAATATCAAAAAACCGATAAAGGTTGCTGTTATGGGTTGTGCGGTAAACGGCCCCGGCGAAGCAAGAGAAGCGGATATAGGCGTTGCAGGCGGTGACGGTTGCGGCTTGATATTTAAAAAAGGCGAGATAATAAAAAAGGTATCTGAAGATAAAATTTTAGAAGAATTATTAAAGGAAATAGAAAAGATATAATGGCAAATTTTTTGGAAACTTTCGGTGAATACATCGGTGATGAAAAACTGAAAAGTGCGTTGGAAGACGGAGAGATAAAATCAGCTTCTGTTGATATTGATAACAGAAGTCTTGATTTGCATATCTTTTTTCCGGACTATGTCAAAAAGAATGTTCTCAAAAAATTAAAATCAGATTTAGCAGATGTTTTAAAATTAAATAACACAAAGCTTACAGCGGAGTTTGCAGAAGCTGCATTTTCGCAGAAATGTATTCCCGACCTCTTTTCTACATTAAAAGAAAATATCCCCGCATCAAACGGTTTTTTGAATGATGCGGTTTGTGAACTGACCGATGATAAACTCAGCATAAAATTATCACACGGCGGCGGTGAGATTTTAAGCTCATTGAAATGTGAGGAATTTCTCAGCAGATTTATTCTGAAAAGCTTTTCAAAGCAAGTTGCTGTTGAGTTTACGGGTGAAACTCAGGTTGTGGACAGCGAAGAAATTATAAAAATGCAGGAGGAGTTTACCCCCAAAATTGTTGAAGCTCCCGAAGCACCCAAAAAGAAAAAGAAGAAAACCTTTGACGATTTACCGATTTGCCTTGAAACACAGAAGGTCCTGCTCGGAAATCCGATTAAGAGTAAACCCGTCAATATGTCCGATATCTCACAGATGGACGGTAATGTTGTGGTTTACGGCGATGTTTTTTCATTTGACCTTCACGAAACGCGTGACGGCAGAAGCTATGCGGTTACTTTCAATATAACTGACCTTACGGGCTCATACACAGTCAAGATGTTCGACCGCAAGGAAAACATGAAAGAAATAATCGCAAATGTAAATAAAGGAAAAACTGTCTTAATCAGAGGCTCTTTGGTTTTTGATAAATACATAAAGGACTACTGCCTCATGCCTAACGCATTGTCAATCGTTGAAAAGGTTGACAAAACTGATGATGCCGAAAAGAAAAGAGTTGAGCTTCATCTTCATACCAATATGTCAAGCTTCGACGGAATTACATCGGCAGGTGACCTTATAAAACGCGCGGCAAAGTGGGGTCATACCGCAATCGCGGTGACTGACCACGGTGTTGTTCAGGCATTCCCGGAAGCTATGGGTGCGGCAAAAGACACGGGTATCAAGGTTATATACGGAATGGAAGGTTATCTTCTTGACGATACAAAACCCGATTATGACCCCGAAGCAAAAAACAAAACATATCATATAATTTTACTGGCTAAAAATTTAGTCGGTCTCAAGAATTTATATAAGCTTATATCATTATCAAATATCGAATATTTCAAGAGAAACCCGAGAATACCAAAGTCTGAACTTATAAAGCTCAGAGAGGGTATTATAGTCGGTAGTGCCTGTGAAGCGGGTGAATTATACAGAGCGATTTTAGACGGAAAACCCGTTGAAGAACAGCTTGAAATTGCCGATTTTTATGATTATCTCGAAATTCAGCCGAACGGCAACAACGAGTTCCTTGTTCGTGACGGAATACTTCCTGATATGACGGCGGTTGAAAATATAAACAAATCAATAATATCAATGGCGGACAAGCTCGGAAAGCTTGTTGTCGCAACGGGCGATGTTCACTTTATGGAGCCGACCGACAGCGTTTACAGAGCTATTCTGATGGCGTCAAAAGGCTTTACCGATGCTGATAATCAGGCACCGCTTTATTTCAGAACAACGCAGGAAATGCTTGACGAATTTGCATACCTCGGCGAAGAAACCGCTTATGAGGTTGTTGTTGAAAATACCAATAAAATTGCAGATATGGTAGAGGTCATCAAACCTATTCCCGACGGTAACTATCCTCCGCACATCGACGGTGCAGAGGAAGAGTTGAGAAGAATCTGCTATGAGCGAACAGAGGCGATGTACGGCTCACCGCTTCCCGAATATGTCCATGAGCGACTTGAAAAAGAGCTTACTTCAATCATCAAAAACGGATTTGCGGTTTTGTATGTTATCGCACAGAAGCTTGTTAAAAACTCCGAGGATAACGGCTATTATGTCGGTTCGAGAGGTTCTGTCGGCTCGTCATTCGTAGCGAATGCGGCAGGTATCTCCGAGGTTAATCCCTTGTTCCCGCATTATCTTTGCAAGGACTGTAAGCACAGTGAATTTATAATGGACGGCAGTTACGGCTCAGGCTACGATATGCCTCCGAAGGATTGTCCTATCTGCGGAAAAAATATGATTCGTGAAGGACACGATATTCCCTTTGAAACTTTCCTTGGCTACAATGGCGACAAGCAGCCTGATATCGACTTGAACTTCGCAGGTGAATATCAGTCAAGAGCACACAGATATACAGAAGAGCTTTTCGGTACATCACATGTTTTTAAAGCGGGTACAATCGGTACGGTTGCCGATAAAACCGCTTTCGGATATGTTAAAAAATACCTCGAAGAAAGAGGCAGAGTGGTAAATAAAGCCGAAGAAGAACGACTTGCAATGGGTTGTGTAGGTGTTAAGAGAACAACCGGTCAGCACCCGGGAGGAATGGTTATTGTTCCCGCAGACAGAGATGCCGAGGACTTTACTCCCGTACAGTACCCCGCAAATGACTCGACCAAGGGTAAAACGACACACTTCGACTTCCACGCACTTCACGATACAATATTGAAGCTTGATAACCTCGGACACGATGTTCCGACACTCTATAAATATCTTGAGGACCTGACGGGTATCTCCGTAATGGATGCAGATGTCTGCGACCCGAAATTATATCAGATGATAGTAAGTCCCGAGGTTTTAGGAGTGACCGAGGAAGAAATTTCGTGCAATACGGGTACTTTGTCAATCCCTGAAATGGGCACACCTTTCGTAAGACAGATGCTTGTTGAAGCACAGCCCAAAAACTTTTCCGACCTTTTACAGATATCGGGTCTTTCACACGGTACCGATGTTTGGCTCGGAAATGCACAGGAGCTTATACATGACGGAATCTGTACGATTTCCGATGTTATCGGAACGCGTGACAGTATAATGGTTTATCTTATGCACAAGGGTGTTGACCCGTCAATGGCGTTCAAAATTATGGAAATCGTCAGAAAGGGTAAAGCTCCGAAATTACTTACAGATGAACATAAGGCAGAAATGAGAAAACACAATGTCCCCGAGTGGTACATAGAATCCTGCCTTAAAATCAAATATATGTTCCCGAAGGCTCATGCGGCGGCGTATGTTATCGCGGCATTGAGATTAGGATGGTATAAAATATATTATCCGACAGAATATTATGCGGCATTTATGACGGTACGAGGCGGCGACCTTAACGCAACAATTATCTCGGGCGGTATTGAAGCCGTAAGAGAAAAAATGAAAGAAATCACGATGAAGCCGAAAGAGCTGACTACCGCAAAGGACGAAGGCCTGTTCACCGCCTTGCAGGTTGTAAATGAAATGATGGCAAGAGGCGTTGAATTTTTGCCGATAGATTTATATAAATCCGATGCAAAGGTATATAAGATTGAGGACGGCAAAATCCGCCTTGCTTTCAGTGCACTTGAAGGTACGGGCGAGGTTGCGGCAGAATCCTTGCAGGCGGCAAGAGATGACGGTGAGGGCGAATACATTTCCGTTGAGGATTTGCAACGCAGAGCATCAATTTCAAGTGCGGTTGTAACGGCACTGCGAAATGCAGGTGCACTCAACGACTTACCCGATTCGACACAGATTTCATTTTTTTAACAATAACACTTGACAGATACGCTTTAGTGTGTTAGCATATTACCACGCTAAAGTGCAAAAGCACAACGGAGGTCATTATGAATAAATTTTCAAAAGTAACACCCGAGGGTACAAAAGATTATCTTTTTGACGAATGTATGGCTCGTCGAAAGATTGAAAGTGCACTTGCAAACTTATTCAAATCGTGCGGATATAAAAAGGTAATAACACCGACACTTGAGTTTTTTGATGTTTATGACAGAGAAAGCTCAGGTATTTCCCAGGAGGATTTGTTCGTACTTTCAGATTCAAGGGGCAGGCTTATGGCATTGAGAGCAGATAATACTCTGCCGATTGCAAGAATTACCGCAACAAGATTGCAGTATACAGAGCCGCCCGTAAGACTTTATTATACTCAGCAGGTTTTCAAAAGATACAAGACCTATTCGGGTTACAGTAACGAAACATCACAAAGCGGTATCGAGCTTATCGGTGCAGGCGGATATAAAGCTGATATGGAAATTCTCACAATGGCTTTTGATGCACTTGAGAGCTGTCAGGCACCCGATTACAGAATTGAAATCGGTCATGCCGGATATTTCAGAGAGCTTATCGGCAAGCTCAATACAGACGATGCAACAAAGGAGCTTATTGCCGAATACATAGAAACCAAAAACTGTATAGCACTCAATGAAATTCTTGATAAAATGGGTGACAGTAAGGTTATTTCGGCAATCAGAAGAATCCCGAAGCTTTTTGGCGGTGAGGAAATTCTTGATGAAGCTTTGGCTCTGTATTCGGGTAGTGAGGCAAAGGCTGCCATTGAGTACATAAGAAGAATTTTCAATTCTCTCAAGGCGTTGGGTCTTGATAAGAAAATTGATATAGATTTAAGTCTTGTTCACAGAAATAATTACTACACGGGCATAGTTTTCAGAGGTTATATAGAAGGCTCGGGTCTTATCGCATTATCAGGCGGCAGATACGATAACCTCATCGGTGAATTCGGTAAAGATATGCCTGCAACGGGCTTCGGTGTTGACATCAATGCTTTGTCAAAGGCTATGCTTAAAAGAGGCGATGTCGAAGAAATCGAGGCACCCGAAGTGCTCATTTTCTCGGAGGAAGGTTATGAGGCAAAGGGTATTGCTTATGCCAAGGAATTAAGAGAAAAGGGCATAAGCTGCGAATACAGCGTGGCTGAAACCTTGGAAGAAGCAAAGGCTTATGCAGAAAAAATGGGTATCAAGAAAATTGATATTATAAACGAAAAATAAAAAGGAGGACTGAATATGCGACCGATAAGAATAGCATTAACAAAAGGAAGACTTGAAAAAAGAGCAGTAACACTTTTTCAGACGATAGGTCTTGATTGCACAAATCTCATAGCAAAAGGCCGCAAGCTCATTTTGCCCGTTGACAATTATGAGGTGGTCCTTGCTAAATCTGCGGATGTTATCACCTATGTTGAGCACGGTACTTGTGATATCGGCATCGTAGGTAAAGATACTATCATGGAGAAAAATCCCGATGTTTATGAAATGACCGATTTAGGCTTCGGTAAATGCCGTTTTGCTTTGGCTGTACAAAAGGGAAAAAATTTCTATGACGGCTGCAATGAAAAAATTATTGCAACAAAATATCCGTCAGTTGCCGCAGAGTTTTTTGAAAAGAAGGATATGGATGTCCAGATTATCAAAATTGAAGGCTCTGTTGAGCTTGCACCGTTATTGGGTCTTGCAGATGCGATAGTTGATATCGTTGAAACGGGAACAACACTCAAAGAAAACGGACTTGAGGTTATTGAAGATATAGTACCTCTTTCCGCAAGAGTTATAGTAAATAAGGCTTCAATGAAATTGAGAAAAGAAGAAATAGAAGAATTTCTGCATGACATTGATCTTGCAGAGGAGGTTTGCTGATGATACCGATTACAATAGCTGATTCAAATGCTGAATTCAGGCTTTTAGATGAACTCCGTCAGAGAGGTGACGAGGTAAGTGATAAGGTTACTGCCGCAGTAAGCGACATACTTTTTGATGTCCGTGCAAACGGCGATGAAGCAGTAGCAGAATATACCCGTAGATTTGACGGCAGAGTACCTCTTAATATCGAGGTCTCTCAAACTGATATAGAAAATGCTTTCAAAAGCAGAGATACATCTTTTGTCTATGCACTTTACAAAGCGGCTGAAAACATAAGAAATTTCCACGAACGACAGATACAGCAGAGCAGAATAGATACAAAACCTGACGGAACAATCCTCGGTCAGAGAATCAGAGGTCTTGAGAGAGTCGGTATCTATGTACCCGGCGGTACTGCGGCTTATCCGTCATCTGTTCTTATGAACGCAATCCCTGCAAAAATCGCAGGAGTTAAGGAAATTATAATGGTAACACCTCCGCAGAAAGACGGTACCGCTAATCCCGATATTCTGGCGGCGGCAAAGATTGCAGGTGTTGACAGAGTATTTTTGGTAGGCGGTGCCCAGGCAATCGCTGCGCTTGCTTACGGTACAAAGATGATTCCGAAGGTTGACAAAATCGTCGGACCCGGCAATATTTATGTAGCAATGGCAAAGAAGCTTTTGTTCGGTGTTGTTGATATTGATATGATAGCAGGACCGAGTGAAATTCTTATCATTGCCGATGAAACCGCAAATCCCAAATACATAGCTGCTGATTTGATGTCGCAGGCAGAGCATGACCGTCAGGCATCTGCGGTACTTCTCACAACGAGTGAGGATATCGCAAGAGCAACGCAGGATGAGCTTTACAAACAAGTCGAAAGACTTTCAAGAAAAGATATAATAAAACAAGCACTCGAAGACTTCGGTGCAATCGTGTTGTTTAACAATATGAAAGAGGTTGTAGATTACGCGAATGCAGTTGCACCCGAGCATCTTGAAGTCTGCACAAAGAATCCTATGGAATTTATCGGTAAGCTTGACAATGCGGGTTCGATTTTCCTCGGAAATTATTCACCCGAGCCGCTTGGTGACTATTATGCAGGTCCCAACCATGTTTTACCGACGGGCGGTACTGCGAGATTTTTCTCACCGTTATCGGTAGACAGCTTTATCAAAAAGACAAGCTTTATATACTACACCCAAACGGCATTAAGAGATGCGGGTGCCGATATAGTAAAGCTTGCTGAAACCGAGGGCTTAACTGCTCACGCAAATTCAATTAAAGTAAGATTATAAAGGATAGATTATGGCATACGAACTTAATAAAAAAATCAGGGACCTAACACCTTATGAACCCATAAACGGCAGCTATAAAATAAGGCTTGATGCAAACGAGTCTTTCATAACTCCGTCGGAGGAAATGAGGGCAAAAATTGAAAAAGCGGTTATGGAAGTTAGCTTCAATCGTTACCCTGACCCCAATGCAACCGAATTGTGTCAGGCTTTTGCGGGCAGTTATTCCGTAAAACCCGAGCTTGTGACTGCGGGTAACGGGTCGGACGAACTAATTTCCGTAATAATGACCTCGTTTTTGCAAAAGGGCGATAAGGTTCTGACGCTTGCTCCCGATTTTTCGATGTATGCTTTTTATGCAGAGCTTGCAGAGGGTGAGATTTTAAAGCTTCCCAAGAACCCCGATTTTACAATAGATATCGACGAGGTTATTTCAAAAGTAAAGGCTGAAGATATAAAAATAGTGATATTTTCAAATCCTTGCAATCCAACCTCAAAGGTAATAACAAAAGAAGAAGTCAGAAGGCTTATTGAAAGCGTTGATGCTCTGGTTGTTTTAGACGAGGCATATATGGATTTCTCAACAGAAAGTCTGTTATCAGAGGTCGAGAAATACGATAATCTGATTATACTCAGAACCTGTTCAAAAGCAGTCGGTATGGCTGCTATAAGATTAGGCTTTGCAATTGCAAATGAGAAGCTTACAAGAGTCTTGAAGGCGGTAAAATCACCGTACAATGTAAATTCTGTAACCCAGGCAATAGGACAGGCGATCTTGGCTGACAAGGAATACCTCAAGGCAGGTATTGCAAGAATAAATGCGTCGAGAGATGAGCTCTTTACTGAATTGAAGCTTGTGGAAAAAGCAAATCCCGATAAAATTGAAATCATAGCGGCTGAAGCGAATTTCGTTTACCTTAAATCGGAAAAAGCCCGTGAGATTTTTGAGTATCTCATGGAAAACTCCGTTGTTGTCAGATGCTTCGGAGAATACTTAAGAATAACAGCAGGCAGAAATTATGAAAACGCAGAAGTCATAAGACTTATTAAAAAATATTTTAAGGAGCAGAAGTGATGAGAACAGCAGAGCTTTCAAGGAAAACAAAGGAAACTGAAATCGAAGTTAATTTGTCACTCGACGGCGGTGAAATCGAAGTTGATACAGGTATCGGCTTTTTTGACCACATGCTTACCGCGTTTATGATGCACGGCGGCTTTGGCGGAAAAATTGTCTGTAAGGGCGATACAGAGGTTGATTACCACCACTCCGTTGAAGATGTCGGCATTGTTCTCGGCAAAGCATTTGACATAGCTCTGGGCGATAAGGGCGGCATCAGAAGATACGGAAGCTTTGCAATTCCTATGGACGAAGCACTCTGCAAAGCGATACTTGATATAAGCGGCAGACCGTTTTTAGTCTTCAATGCAAGTTTTTCACAGTATAAGACAGGCGATTTTGATATGTGCCTCGTTGAAGAATTTTTCAGAGCTTTTGCAATGAATTCCAAAATCACTTTACATATAAATCTTGAATACGGCAACAATGCTCACCACGAAGCAGAGGCGATGTTCAAGGCTGTTGCTCACTCGTTGAGAAAGGCAGTAAAACTATCAAAAGGCACCTTGTCAACGAAAGGAAGTATTGACTGATGATAATTTTCCCCGCAATAGATATCAAGGACGGAAACTGTGTCCGTCTTTATAAAGGCGATATGAATACTGCCGAAACGGTTGCAGACAGTTATATGCAGACTGCACTTCAGTTCAAAGCGGCAGGCAGTGAATATATACACATGGTAGACCTCAACGGTGCGATTGAGGGTAAACGAATCAACAGCAATATTTTTATTGATGTTGCCAAAAACAGCGGCTTAAAGGTTGAGCTCGGCGGCGGTATCAGAACAATGGACGATATCGAATTTTATCTTTCAAACGGTATTGAAAGAATAATTCTCGGCTCGGTCGCACTTAAAAATCCCGCACTTGTTGAAGAAGCCGTAAAAAAATTCGGCGGCAACACAATCGCAGTCGGTATTGATGCAGTCGACGGCAAGGTTGCAACCGAGGGTTGGGTAGAAGTCAGCGGTCAGGATTATATTGAGCTTGCCAAAAAGATGGAATCTTTCGGTGTTCAGTATATAATCTGCACCGACATCAAAAAAGACGGTATGCTTTCAGGTCCGAATGTTGAACAGTTGGCAAAGCTCAACGAAGCAGTGTCCTGTAATATCACCGCAAGCGGCGGAATCAAAGATATAAACGATATTAAGGATTTATACTCCGCAGGACTTTATGCGGCAATCTGTGGCCGTTCACTTTACAGCGGAACACTTGATTTAGAAGAAGCAATAAAAGTAGGTGCAGGCAATGTTTGATAAAAAAGAACTCTTTAAAAAGTCAGAGCTTATCCCCGCAATCATCGTTGAGAAGGGCACAAACGAAGTTCTGATGTTGGCATATATGAATGCAGAATCCTTTGATAAAACGCTTGAAACGGGCTATACATGGTTTTTTAGCCGTTCAAGAAACAAGCTCTGGAATAAAGGCGAAACATCAGGTCACACACAGAAGGTTATTTCAATAAAAGCAGATTGCGATTTCGATACACTTTTAATCGAAGTCGAACAAAACGGAGTTGCTTGCCATACAGGTAATAAAACCTGCTTTTTCAATAATTACGAGTTAGGAGAATAAGAATGGACAGCGTTTACAGAGATTTATATAACACGGTTATAAACCGCAAGGAAAACCCGAAAGAGGGCTCATACACTTGCTACCTCTTTGAAAAGGGTCTTGATAAAATACTTAAAAAGTGCGGCGAAGAATGTTCCGAAACAATCATAGCTGCAAAGAATAACGACAATGCAGAAACTGTATACGAAATCAGCGATTTGCTTTATCACCTTATGGTGCTTATGGTAAACCAGGGCATAGAGCTTGACGAGGTCGAAGCGGAGCTTGCAAAAAGAAGCGAGAAAACCGGCAACCTCAAACAATTCCACACAGTTGATAAAAATTCATAAAATAAACCCATACTTGAGTAAAATCAAGTATGGATTATTTTTTAAAATACGAACAACCTATCTTTTGGTTAATATTATAAAAAATATGGTGAAACTTCAAGACCAAGTAAAAACGCTAAAATAATTAGTGCAGCGATCAAAAGACAAACAGCAAGATTACGCATACGCTCCTCCTTAAATTAAAAAAAGCACACTCACGAGGAGTGTGCCGAAAAAGTACTGTTCCCCGAAATAGTTGCTACACTAATTGTTGCTCTATGGCGGAACAAAGGGAAAGCACTTTTTTCAAAAAGTACCTTTCCACCAAAGGGCAACAATATTCAATTAGTGTAGCAAGTAAATAATACCATAATATCAAATTAAAATCAAGAGAAATTTAAGACACCGGATACAACTGTTTGTTTGGTTTGACTTATTGCTTAAATATGTATATAATATAAATAATAAAAGACGAACGGAGGGATGGTATGTGCACAAAAAATCAGTTAGATGAAATTTTGTTAAAGATTGCGACAGAATCTAAAGCAATATTTGGTGAAGCGTTAAATTCTGTTATTTTATTCGGATCTTATGCTCGAGGCGATTTTGATGAAGAATCAGATATTGATATTTTGATGCTTGTAGATTTGCCGTCTGATGTTCTTATGAATTATCGCGAAAGGATAGATTCTCTTTGCGGAACACTTCTATTTGAATATGGTGTTGTAGTGTCAGCGATTGAAAAGGATATCGAAACATACAATCAGTACTCACAGATTTTGCCGTTTTACAAGAACATCGCAAGGGAAGGTGTTAAGATTGCTTAAAGAAGAATTAACAAACCTTTCAAAAGCGAGAATTACCCACGCGGAAGATTGTTTGCGTGAAGCTAAACTGTTGCTTGGTGCAGAAGAATACAAAGGAGCGGCAAACAGAGCATACTATGCAGCGTTTCATTCCTTGCGTGCAGTTTTGATTCTGGACGAATTTGATTCGAAAAAACATTCGGGAATTATTGCGAAGTTCAGAGAAATTTATTTAAAAACCGAATTGTTCAGTAAAGAAATTTCTGATTATATATCTTCTTTATTCCGAGTTCGTTCGGCAAGTGATTATGATGATTTTTATATAATCTCAAAAGACGAAGCAAAAGCTCAAGTAGACAAAGCAGAAGTTATTTTAGAACAGATTACGCAATACCTTAATAAAAGAGTATAATTTATAAATGGCAGTATCAAGATTATTGATACTGCCATTTATAACTGTATTTATTTAGAAAGTGTAGCGTTTACGATACCTACTTCTTCGTGCCATGTAGCTCCATTTTGCTCTGTGCTTACTTTAATTGTCAGAATTTTTCCGTTTTTTACACTAATGGAAAAATCTATTTTTCCAGTAATTTTTGAAAAACCGGTTTTTGAATATTTTAATTCATCATCGACATAAATACCTATTGAAAAACTTCTACCGGGTTCTGTTTCCGGTGATGCTACGATAGAACCGGTAAATGTTTCGAATTGACCGTTTAAATTATGCATTGAATATGTAGATGAAAATGTGTCTTCGTAAAAATGCACACCGTTATAAGTGTTCCCAAACGAATCAATAAAAGGTTTATTTTGATAGGTATAATTATTCTGATCGATTACAGTTAATTTATCAAGTCCTACAGGTAACAAATTGGGATCAGTTTTTCCGCAACGGGTGCATTTGTTGTTTTTGTAATTGTGACCTAAAGCACTGCCTGAAGTTGCACCGCAACGGTTACAGGTTTTAGGTGAGAAACAGGTTGCGGCGGAATAGCTATGTCCTAATGCAGAGCCCGAAGTTGCACCACAGTAACACTTTTTCGGAGTTGTGCAATTTGCAGACGAAAAACTGTGAGAATGTTTTGTTTGATAGCTGTGAGTTGTTTGTCTGTTCGTTGTAGTTGATTTTTTGGTAGTTTGTTTTTGGTTATTGGGTTGTGTGTATTTGGTAGTGTTCTTTTGTTTTGTGGTGTTGTTATCGTTTTCGATTTTGTTTTCAACATCTACATTGTTATCAATATAGATGTCGGGAGTTGAGCCTGAATTTTGTGTGGTTTCAAGCTGGTTTTCACTTGTTGTATCCGTGGTTGTATCTTCGGGTGTTTGCGTGCAAGCACAGAAACAGCAAAGAATTGAAACGGATAATAAAATTGCGATTGATTTTTTTAACATAATTTTTCCTCCTTATTGACATTTAGTGAATGTCATATTTTAAGTTAGTATAACATATAATTTCATTATTGACAAGCACTAAATGTCAAAAAGTGTGGTTATTTTATGTTTATTAACAAAACAAGTGACGGATTGAATAACATTTGTGGGAAAAATATCGCAAAATTTCGAATTGATTTAAAGATTTCGCAAAGAGAGCTTGCTGACAGAATGCAGTTGGTTGGTATTGATATAGATAAGAATGCCATACAACGAATTGAATGTGGAAAACGGTTTGTTACGGATATTGAAATAATCGCCTTTGCAAAAGTTTTTGATATAAGATTTGATGAATTGTTGAGTATATGAGAAAACCACCGCAACGAGTTATCGTGGCGGTGGTTAGTGTTTAACACAATGTTACTATTCTACGATATTAAGTTTTTTGTGTGCAGATGCACACAAGCGATATATTGCTTCGCGATATGATAAAAACGGGTGTGGGTGAAACCCACCCGACATTCTGCACTCTGCATTCTGCATTTTGCATTAAAAAAAGGCTGTTTCAAACAGCCTTTTTGTCTTTAATAAGCTTTGCCCCACATAACCATGTGTTTTGCTTTTTTACCGCAGCAAACACAAGTATCGGAGATTTCTTCCTGGTCAAAGGGGATACAACGAGAGCCGACGCCTGTTGCTTCCTTAACCTTATCTTCACATTCCTCGTCGCCGCACCACATAGCCTTAACGAAGCCGTCACCCTTTTCTTCAAGAGCAGAGATGATTTCTTCGATAGTCTTGCAAGCGTAGGTTTTGTTTTCTCTGTTTTCCAATGCTCTCTGATAAAGTCCGTCGTGAACTTCCTTGAGCTTCTGCGGAATAACTGTTTCGAGCTCATCAAGACTTACAACTGTCTTTTCTCTTGAATGTCTTGTAACGATTACGCACTGATTATTTTCGATATCTCTGGGTCCGATTTCAAGACGAAGCGGAACACCCTTCATTTCATATTCTGCGAATTTCCAGCCTGCTGACTGGTCTGAATCGTCAAGCTTTACTCTGCAAACTGATTTGAGTCTGCTTTGCAGCTCACGAGCCTTATCGAGGACGCCTTCCTTATGCTGTGCGATAGGAAGGATAACCAACTGAATCGGAGCAACTGCAGGGGGAAGAACAAGTCCGTTGTCATCACCGTGTGACATGATGATAGCACCGATAAGTCTTGTTGTGACGCCCCATGATGTCTGGAAGGGGTGAACAAGCTTGTTTTCCTTATTTGTATACTGAATATCAAATGCCTTTGCAAAGCCGTCACCGAAGTAATGAGAAGTACCTGCCTGTAATGCCTTACCGTCGTGCATAAGAGCCTCAATAGCGTATGTAGCCTCTGCACCGGCAAACTTATCGGAATCGGTCTTCCTGCCCTTTACAACGGGCATAGCGAGTGATTCCTCGCAGAACTTTGCATAGATATTAAGCATGCGTTCTGTTTCTTCGATAGCTTCTTCCGCAGTAGCGTGGATTGTATGACCCTCCTGCCAAAGGAATTCTCTTGAACGCAAGAACGGACGCGTAGTCTTTTCCCAACGGACAACATTTACCCACTGATTGTAAAGCTTGGGTAAATCTCTGTGTGACTGTATTATCTTTGAATAGTGCTCACAGAAAAGTGTTTCAGATGTGGGACGGACACAAAGTCTGTCTTCCAACTTATCACTTCCGCCGTGAGTAACCCATGCAACCTCAGGTGCAAAACCTTCAACATGATCTTTTTCTTTCTGAAGAAGACTTTCGGGGATAAACAAAGGCATGCATACATTTTCATGACCTGTTTCCTTGAACATACCGTCAAGTATTCTCTGAATGTTTTCCCAAATTGCATAGCCGTAGGGTCTGATTACCATACAACCTTTAATTGATGTGTATTCAATTAACTCGGCTTTTGTGACAACATCAGTATACCACTTGGCAAAATCCTGCTCCATTGAGGTGATGTCGTCAACCATCTTTTTTTGACCGCTCATTTGAATCTTCCTCTTTCGATTATTTATTGCTTTCTATAAATTTAACGAGATCATCAACACAAGCTAATGAGTCGATAGCCTCATCGGGAACTTCCACTCCGAAAGTGTCTTCGATGGACATAACAAGGTCGATGAGATCGAGGCTGTCTGCACCGAGATCGTCGATAGTTGTATCGGGAGTTACATCATCCTCGTTTGCTTCAAATTGTTCACAAATAATTGTACGAAGTTTTTCAAATACCATAATAGATTTATCTCCTTATTACATATTAAATATAAATTAAAGTACTAACAATAATTTTATTGATACAGATATATTTTGTCAAGATGTTATAGAAAATATCTGCAAAATTTTTATAAAGAAATATTTTTTTAAAATATGTTTCAAACAGCTGTTTTGCAAGATTTTGATGAACAACTTGCAAAAACACTATTGAGTAAATTGCGTTTATTGCTAAAAAATATATTATTACTCCCAAAAAACGCGAAATAAGTCTGTGAAGTTTTCAACTTTGCAGAATGTTGAAAACTATGTTCAAAATGTCAATAACATTGAGAAATCAAGCTGAAATTGAGTAAAGGAATTAACTTTACCCCAAAAATTCTGTAGTTTGATGTCAAATTCGGTAGAAAAATGACCGGATTGTTCAAAACTTAACAATTGCAAGTAAGAATGAAAATATTGCCAAAAGGCAGTTTTTAATGATTTTTAAGAAAAATAAAAATGAATTTATAACTTTGTGGAATTGCACAATAAGGTTCAAAAATTTTGGTGATTTTTCTAACGAAAAAAAGCTTGACAAGAAAGTAAACAGCGATTTAAAGACAAGAAAAGACCTGCATTTGATATTATCTTATGCAGGTCTTTATAAATTGAATAGTGATTATTTAAGATTGCTCTTGAGGTTTTCGAGCTCAGCCTTTAATTCAGCGGGAAGCTTGTCACCAAACTTAGCATAGAATTCAGCGATGCCTTCAGCTTCGTCAGCCCACAATGCTTTATCAACATCAAGAATCTGTTTGAGTGAATCGAGAGTAACTTCGTCTTCAAGACCTGCGATATTGATGTCTTCGGGATTGGGGATATAACCGATAGCTGTGTCGTTTGCATCAACTTCGCCTTCGCAACGCTTGATAATCCATTCGAGAACACGAAGATTATCACCGAAGCCGGGCCACATGAAGTTGCCTTCATCGTCTTTTCTGAACCAGTTAACATTGAAAATCTTGGGAGCCTTATCGCTGTCGAGAGTAGCACCGATATCAATCCAATGCTGCCAGTAGTCAGCCATATCATAACCGCAGAACGGAAGCATAGCCATGGGGTCACGACGGACAACACCAACTGCACCTGCTGCTGCAGCTGTTGTCTCGGAAGCCATGATTGAGCCTACGAATACACCGTGATTCCAATCTCTTGACTGATAAACGAGGGGAGCGAGTTTTGCACGACGGCCGCCGAATACGATAGCAGAAATCGGAACACCTGCGGGATTTTCAAATTCAGGGCTGATGCAGGGGCAGTTTACAGCGGGAGCTGTGAAACGGGAATTGGGATGAGCACCCTTTTCTTCGCTTTCCTGACCGTTCCAGGGATTGCCCTTCCAGTCAACTGCGTTTGCGGGAGGATTCTTGTCAAGACCTTCCCACCAGACTGTGTTATCATCAAGATTATGAGCGACATTTGTGAAGATTGTGCCCTTTAAAGTTGCTGCCAAAGCATTGGGGTTTGATTTGTTATTTGTTCCGGGAGCAACGCCGAAGAAGCCGTTTTCGGGGTTGATAGCATAAAGTCTGCCGTCTTCACCTTTTCTGATCCAGGAAATATCGTCACCTACGCACCATACCTTATAACCCTTTTCACGATAAATCTCGGGGGGAATAAGCATAGCAAGGTTTGTTTTACCGCAAGCTGAGGGGAATGCTGCACAGATATATTTAACTTCGCCCTGGGGATTTTCGATACCGAGGATAAGCATGTGTTCAGCCATCCAGCCTTCGTTTTTACCCTGATTTGAAGCGATTCTCAAAGCAAAGCACTTCTTACCTAAAAGAACATTTCCGCCATAACCTGAGTTAACGGAGATGATTGTATTGTCGTGGGGGAAATGGCAAATATAACGCTTTTCTTCATCAATTTCACAACGGCAATGAAGACCTCTTACCCAGTCATCGGAATCGCCGAGGAAATCAAGAACATCTTTACCAACTCTTGTCATGATAACCATGTTCAATACAACATAGATTGAGTCTGTAAGCTCGATACCTACTTTAGAGAATTTTGAGCCGACAGGACCCATTGAATAGGGGATAACATACATTGTACGACCCTTGTAGCTGTCTTTTGCAATTGAATAAAGAAGCTCATAAGCCTCTGAATCTTTCATCCAGTTGTTTGTGGGACCAACCTCTTCCTTTTCGGGAGTACAGATAAAGGTACGACCCTCAACTCTTGCAACATCGTTAACTGCTGTACGGTGAAGATAGCAATCGGGGAGCTTTTCCTGATTGAGTTTAATCATTTCACCTGTTGAGCAAGCTTCTGCACGGAGAGCTTCGATTTGTTCTTCTGAACCGTCAATCCATACGATTTTGTCGGGATTAACGAGCTTTGTCTTTTCTTCTATCCAAGAAAGTACGCTCTTGTTATTAGTAAATTCTGCCATTTAATTTATCTCCTTTCAAATTAAAAACATTATACTATTAAGCCGATTTTGTTTCAACGGCTAAATTGTTAAATTTTTAGCAATTTTATGTGAAAAATCTATATATAATCAATAGGTAATGAAGCAATAGCGTTCAAGTCAAGTTTTGCCGTATTGCCTGCTTTATATTCAAAATAAGCCTGAGCACCGACCATAGCTGCATTATCACCGCAGAGTGAGAGTTGGGGCAGATAGAGTTTTCTGTTTGTTCTGCTGCAAAGTTCTTCCGTCTTTTTTCTCAAAACGGAGTTTGCCGAAACACCGCCCGCAAGTACAATTTTATTATAACCAAAATTATCTGCGGCTTTTTCAAGATTTTCAACAAGACAACGGGTAACCGCATTCATATATGAAGCTCCGAGGTCTTTGATTGAAATTTCCTGATTTTTTTGTTTTGCATTGTGTATGGTGTTGAGCACCGCGGTTTTAAGTCCCGAAAAGCTGAAATCATAAGGACAGTTATCAACTCTCGGTCTCGGAAACTGATAAGCCTTTTCGTCACCGTCAACGCAGAGTTTATCCATATTCAGTCCGCCCGGATAGGGAAGTCCCATGGCTCGTGCTGCCTTATCAAGTGCTTCGCCCGCGGCATCGTCATGAGTTCTGCCTATAACATTAAAATGTGTATAGTCGAGCACTTCAATAATATGACTGTGACCGCCTGATACAACAAGGCATAAAAACGGCGGCTCGAGGTCTTTGTGACAGATGTAGTTAGCTGCAATGTGAGAACGAAGGTGATGCACGGGAATAAGCGGCAGGTCAGCCGAATAGCTGAGACCCTTTGCGAAATTTACACCGACTAAAAGTGCACCGATAAGACCGGGTGCAAAGGTAACACCTATAGCATCAATATCGGAAAGCTTACAAGACGCATCATCGAGTGCTTGAGACACTACCGAAGAAATTGCTTCGGTGTGATATCTTGAAGCTATCTCGGGAACAACTCCGCCGAATTTGATGTGCTCGGCAACCTGTGAAGCTATAACGGAGGAAAGGACCAATCTTCCGTCTTCGACAACTGCTGCTGCAGTTTCGTCGCAAGAGCTTTCTATTGCAAGAATTTTCAAATCAGTCGTCCTCCTTAAAATATTTTGTCATAAGTACGGCATCTTCCGTCGGGTGTGAGTAAAAATTTCTTCGTTCACCGACTTTTTCAAAGCCGTGTTTTATATATAAACTTAGTGCAGGTGTGTTGGATTTTCTGACTTCCAATGTAATAAAATCGGAAGAACGGTTTTTTGCATCATCAATCGCTTTATTTATCAAAGCTGATGCAACACCCTGATTTCTGAATTTTTTTCTTACTGCGACATTTGTAATATTACACTCACCGCAGATGTCAAGTATTCCGATGTAGCCTGCAATTTCATTGTCCTTAAGACAAACCAAGAAAAAAGCCTGCTCATTTTCAAGTTCTTCCTTTAAGGCGTTTTCCGACCAAGGAACAGAAAAACATTCCTTCTCAATTTCGGCAACAGCGGAAATATATTTCTCTTCAAAAGGTATAATAATCATACGGTTACCTTACCTTTTACAATAACATTTTTAATCTTATTGTCTTTATCAAGAATGACCAAATCAGCATTTTTGCCGACTTCTATACTTCCTGTTATATCGTCAACACCAATAGCTTTTGCGGGGTTGATGGTGCAGGATTTGACAACCTGTTTTTCGGGGATACCGAATTTTATTGCGTTTATATATTCTTCGTATATGTTTGATGAAGAACCTGCGATAGTGCCGTCTTCTAAAAGAGCTTTGCCGTCTTTTACATATATCATCTGACCCGCAAAATTATATTCACCGTCAGGGAGATCGGCAGAACGGAGAGAATCGCTGATTATAATACTTCTGTCTTCCCCTAACATTCTGAAAGCGAGTCTTAAATTTGAGGGTGCGATGTGAAATCCGTCACAGATAAGCTCTGCGGTTGCGGTATCGCTGTCAAAAACGGCACCGATAACACCGGGATTTCTTGCAGTAAGACCTGTCATGGCATTGAAAAGATGTGTTGCGTGAGAAAATCCGTTTTCAAAACCTTTAGTGGCTTCTTCAAAGCTCGCGTTTGAGTGTGCGGCGGAAACCGTACAGATTTTTGAAATTTCTTTAGCAAAGGGGATAGCGTTCTCAATTTCGGGAGCAACATCGACAAGTGATACCTTGCAGATGTCATTTAACTTTTTGAACTCCGCAACATCCGCTGCACGGACATACTGCCCGTCCTGAGCACCCTTCTTCTCAAGAGAAATGTAAGGTCCCTCCATATTGATTCCGTGAATGTATGAGCCGTTTTCTTTGCCCATATAAGCGGCAACATTTGAAAAAGCCTTTACCAACTGAGAATGTGAAACTGTCATCGTGGTAGGGCAGAAGGATGTTACGCCGTGACGGACGAGATTTTTTGAAATAATATCAATGGAAGAAGCGTCATCGTCACAGGTATCACCATTGTTTGTGCCGTGAGTATGAATATCAATAAAGCCGGGCAAAACGGTGCAATCTGAATAATCAATTGCATCACCGCATATATTTTCAGCTATTTCTGCAATCTTCTCGTTTTCGATTCTGATATCAAGTTTTCGCTTGTTGAAGTCAGAATCAAAAATGACGGCATTCTTTATAATCATAGATAAAAATCCTCATTTTAAAATAATGTGAGTAGATCTGTAAGCCGAGTTCTGTCATTTAAGGCAATTATCTATCTGGGAGCTCCGTTGCCGAAGTCCTCAAGCCACCTTTCGAGATAACGCCGAGCAGGCGCATGATAAATCAAACTCTCAGTCGGTGTTGCTCCGGATAGGGTTTACACGCCAACAAGGTTCCCCTTGTCGCGGTGGGCTCTTACCCCGCCTTTTCAACCTTACCGATAAAATCGGCGGTAATTTTCTGTTGCACTTTCCCTAAGGTCACCCTCGGCGGCCGTTAGCCGTTATCCTGCTCTGTGGGGCTCGGACTTTCCTCGTATATAGGGTATATATACGCAATTGCCCAATCTACTCACGATAACATTTTAATTTAATTTACGCAAATTGTCAAGTGATTACCTCGAACGATATATTCGGCTGTATCCCTCTTGTATTTTTTGTCGAAATGCGTTAAAATATATAATGGATAAAGATTCAGTAAGGAGGGATATGATGGACGATATTTATTCATCAGGCAACAAAAGAAGACCGAGCACTTCACGGCATAACAGCAAACAAGCGTTTGAAGATTTATTTTCAGACAGTCTTGCCGATGATACTTATAAATATAAAGTAAAAGATGATGAATATTTTAAAAGGGCATCTGAGCCACCGAGGAATCCCCGATTTACAGAATATGAGGATATAAGCTCCGGCAGAGATGATGATATAGAAGAATTCCCGAAATTTGAGGAAGTGAGCAGCCATTCTTCCAAAGACATCAGCTTCACAAAAAGAAAACGCCATAACGAAATGCCTTATGAAGATGATGATGTTCTGACATCACCTTTTATTCACGGTGATGAAGATGTATATATGCCGCCTCAGCGGCAATACGAGGATATTGATACCAAGGTCAGCACTAAGGTACGAAAAAACAGTCAATTAAACAAAACTCCGAATCGCAAAAAAAAGAAAAAAGGCGGAGCAGGAAAAGTAATAGTTTCTCTTATATTGATAGTCGCCGTACTTTGCGGATGTGCGTTCGGTTATGTTTTCAGCCTTGCAGCAAGACTTAATCATGAAGATGACCTCGGTCACGATAATCCGCACATTTCGTCAATCGAATTGATGTCGGATAAAAAGGTACGGAACATACTTTTAATCGGTGTTGATAAGGCAGACGGCGGGGTTTCCCGTTCGGATACAAATATGCTTGTGTCAATCGACAAAAACAATAAAAAAATAAAGCTGATTTCCTTTATGCGAGATTATTGGGTAGAGATACCCGACAACGGCAGCGGAAAGCTCAACGCGGCTTGTGCTTATGGCGGTCCCGAGCTTACCGTATATACAATAGAAAAGAATTTCGGAGTAAAAATTGACGGCTTTGCCATGGTGGACTTCGATATCTTTATTTCTATAATAGATGCCCTCGGCGGAATTGAAGTTGAGGTAACAGAAAAAGAAGCACAATTTATGCGTAATCAGGTAACATGGACAGATGTTCAGGCAGGCGAAAATGTGCTTTTGAACGGTAAAGAAGCATTGCTTTATTGCAGAATCCGCAAGCTCGATTCCGACTTTATGAGAACTGAAAGACAGAGAAAAATGATTACCGCACTCATAAAGAAAATGACAAGTGCGGAGGGTTTAAAGCTTTTAACTGCATTTGATGATGTGTTGCCACAGATTACAACCAATATGCCGAGCTTAGACCTTACCATGACCGCATTTGGTTCGATTCCCTGCATCGGCTATGAAATTGAGCAGATGCAAGTCCCGTTTGAAGGTACATGGGATTACGGCACAATTGACGGACAATCGGTTTTAGTCGCAGATATAGAACAACAAAAGCAGAAGCTTAAAGATTATATGTATAATATAAGTGAATAAAAAGTTTGCAAATGCGTGAATAATACAATAACGAATTATAAGCTTAAAGGAAAAATGTACTAAATAAAATATGACCATCGGCTGAGCCGGTGGTCATATTTTATTTAAAAAATCAGATTTAATCTTTCGTCGGTATTTCTCCGTTGGTTTTCTCATATTCACGAATATGATTTTCAAGAATAAACTCTATTTCTTTGTTGGCAGAACGCTTATTTAATTCAGCTAAATATTTGATTTTGTCGAGCAATTTTTCTGATACTCTGAGTGAAAAGGGAGAATAATAATTTCCTGACATAAACTTGACCTCCTAAGTTTGATATCAGAATAATATCATTTGCACATCAAAATCTAAGAATTCATATTGACATCAAATTGATATCATAATATAATTTAGCAGGGTGATGATATGACTTGCACATTCTTTGGACACAAAAATACTCCGGATAAAGTGAAACCTATTTTAAGAGAGATTATTATTGAACTAATTGAAACTAAAGGTGTTACTGAATTTTTTGTCGGAAATCACGGTTGTTTTGACGGCATGGTAAGAAGAACATTAAAAGAGTTAAAAGTAATATATCCTGAGATTGATTATTCTGTAGTTTTAGCTTATTTACCTAAGGAAAAAGATGAATATGGTTTTGATGATTATACCGATACAGTTTTTCCTGAGGGATTTGAGTTGGTACACCCTAAATATGCTATAGTAAAACGCAACAGATGGATGGTAGAACAATCTGATTATGTCGTAACTTATGTTGAACGCAGTTTCGGTGGTGCGGTGCGGTTTAAGGAATTAGCTGAAAGGAAAGGTAAAATTGTAATCAACATACCGGACTTGAATTTTTATAGATTATCGTGCATAAAAATGCAATGGGGTGATTAGATGTTTGGTGAGTTATTCAGACTTATCTGTGAAAATCTTTTATACTTTGCATTGCATTTAAGCAGCAACGGCTCGTTTCCGCCGCCTCTTTCGGCAGAAAAGGAAAAAGAATGTTTTGAACGGTGGAAAAACGGAGATACATCTGCAAAAGATGAATTGATTGAACATAATCTTCGTTTGGTTGCTCATGTGATAAAGAAGTATTCATCAAATTACAATGACCAGGACGATTTAATTTCTATCGGAACAATCGGTCTGATAAAGGCAATAAATACCTTTAATTGTGAAAAGGGAATTCGTCTTGCAACCTATGCCGCAAGATGTATTGAAAATGAAATTCTGATGTATTTTCGCAATCTCAAAAAGACTGCACAGGATATTTCCATAAGTGACCCGATTGATATTGATTCCGAGGGTAATCCGCTTACACTTATGGATATAATTTACTGCGAGGATACAATTGCAGATGATATTGATTTGAAAATAAAAAGCGAATATCTGAAAAAATTTATTTCTGAAATTAAAGAAGAAAGGGAAAGACAGATTATAATTCTTCGCTACGGCATGGACGGCAACAGACCTCTGACGCAAAGAGAGGTTGCAAAGAAGCTTGATATATCAAGGTCGTATGTGTCGAGACTTGAAAAAAAGGTGCTTGAAAGAATGAGAAAAAAATTTAAGGAAGAATTGAAAATATGACTTGACCTGAAAGATAATGAGTGATAAAATATATTTGTCTTCGGGGGCAGGTGAAATTCCTGACCGGCAGTGAAGCTTTATGCTGAGCCTGCGAGCTGCAACACAGCAGTTGATTTGGTGAAAATCCAAAGCCGACGGTGAAACCGCAGAAAAATTGGTGGTTGCAGTCCGGATGAGAGAAGATGAATATGGTGTATTGTTTCCCCCGTGCAGACTTTTGCACGGGGGTTATTTTTGCTGTTCGGCACAGGAAAGGATGAATGTGAAATGAAAACGAAGAAACCTAATTTGAGAAAACTTGCTGTAACCGCGATTATGGCTGCGATAGCGGCGGTGCTTATTGAGTTCCCGAGCTTTCCTATACCCGCAATAATGCCCGGCTTTATCAAATTTGATTTTTCGGAGCTTCCCGCGTTACTTACATCATTTGCACTCGGACCGCAGTGGGCGGTTATCGTATGCCTTATAAAAAATATGGTAAGTCTTCTGACAACAAGCACGGGTGGTGTAGGTGAGCTTTCGAACTTCCTTCTGAGCTGTGCATTTGTTGTGCCCGCAGGTCTTATTTACGGAAAACTCAAAACAAGAATCGGTGCTTTAATAGGCTCACTCACAGGTGCACTTTCAATGGCAGGTCTCGGCGTTATCACAAATTATTTTGTAGTATATCCGATTTATGCGAATCTCATGGGCGGTATGGGCAATATCATAAAAGCTTATCAGGTAATTTTGCCGTCAGTTGACAGCTTGCTTGATTGCCTTCTTATATTCAATCTGCCCTTTACATTCATAAAAGGCATGGTAAGTGTTCTTATAACATTTATAATTTACAAGAAAATATCACCCATTCTCAAGGGCTCAAACACTTCCAAACGCAAAAAAGCTTAAATTCTTTTCATATCTTGACAAAAATCTACAATGGGGTTAGAATTATAAGGTTGAAAGGAATGATATTATGTCCAAAATTTTATTTACATCAGAATCGGTAACAGAGGGTCATCCCGATAAAATCTGTGACCGCATTTCAGATTCTGTTTTAGATGCAATCTATAAAAAAGACAATATGGCAAGAGTAGCTTGTGAAACGACCTGCACAACCAATCAGGTTGTTGTCATGGGTGAAATTACTGCTGAATGTGATGTTGATGTCGAAGCAATTGTCCGTGAAGCTATCTGTGATATCGGCTATGATGCACCTGAAAAGGGCTTTGACGGAAATACCTGTAATGTAATGGTATTGCTTGATAAGCAGTCACCTGATATTGCAATGGGCGTGGACAAGTCCTATGAGCTTAAAACCGGTGAGGAAGATGCATACAACCTCAACGGTGCGGGCGACCAGGGTATGATGTTCGGCTTTGCTTGTGATGAAACCGAAGAGCTTATGCCTTTGGCAATCTCACTTTCACATAAGCTTGCAAAACGCCTGACAGAAGTCAGAAAGAACGGTACAATGGCATACCTTCGCCCTGACGGAAAAACTCAGGTAACGGTTGAATACGACGGTGACAAAGCTACAAGAGTTCATACAGTTGTTGTATCCTCACAGCACGCTGAAGAAGCAACACTTGAAGAAATCAGAGCAGGTATTATTGAAAATGTAATCAAACCGATTATTCCTGCAGACATGATGGATGATGATACCATTATATATGTAAATCCCACAGGTCGTTTTGTAGTGGGCGGACCTCAGGGCGATACGGGACTTACAGGCAGAAAGATTATTGTTGACACTTACGGCGGATATGCTGCACACGGCGGCGGATGCTTCTCGGGTAAAGACCCCACAAAGGTGGACAGAACTGCAACTTACGCTGCAAGATATATCGCAAAGAATATCGTAGCTGCAAAGCTTGCTAAAAAATGCGAAGTTCAGATTGCTTATGCTATCGGTGTTGCAAAGCCTGTTTCTGTTATGGTCAATACTTTCGGCACAGGCAAGTATGACAATGAAACACTTGCAAATGCAGTAAATAAAGTGTTCGATTTAAGACCTGCCGCAATTATTGATAATCTCAACATGAGAAATATTTCTTACAGTCCGTTGTCTGCTTACGGTCACATGGGCAGAGAAGATTTGAATGTCCGTTGGGAAGCAACAGACAAGATTGATGCATTACTTGATGCGTTGAAGTAATATTTTGTCCCCCTACCTAATACACTTGTTATAGATAGGAGGGATAAAATGGACAAAAAAGATAAAGCAAAAAAAGAAGTCGGGAAGAAATCTCCTAAAGGGGATTATCTTACCCGACTTATTTTAATACAATGCATAATCTGTGCATTGATATTTTCAGGTATATTTGCGTTGTGTAAAACTAACCCTGAAATGTATAGTCAAATGAAAATCAGCTTCGGTGAGATGATGCAAAAAAGCTATGACACCAAAGGGGTTGTGAAAAAACTCAGAACAGTCGGACAGATGGTATTTCTGCCAATGCAAGAAACAACGACCGAAAAAGCTACAGAAAAACCAACTGAAACTACAACGCAAAAAGTTGAACCTATAACCGAGGAACTGACTGAAACAACCGCATCTAAAGTACAGACGGTATCATTTACAACAAACACATTAAAAGGTAAAATTCTCTTGCCTGTTGAGGGCAGATGGTCGTCGTATTTCGGGGAAAGGACAAATCCCGTAACAGGCGTATATACATTCCATAACGGTCTTGACATCGCCGCATCTGAAGGTACAAATATCAAAGCGGCACTTGACGGCAAGGTGAAGATTGCAGACTATACCTCCGCTAACGGAAATTATATTGTTATGGAGCACGGTAATGTAACAACAACATACTGTCATTGTTCAAAATTGCTTGTTAAAGCGGGAAATGTCATAAGACAAGGCGAAACAATAGCTTTGGTCGGAACTACAGGCAACTCCACAGGTCCGCATCTGCACTTTGAAATCAAGGTCGACGGTGAATTGATAGACCCTGCCTCCGTACTTACAAAAAATGAAGTTTAATACAAAACCAAGTGTCAATATCAGTTTTTATTTTGCTGCGGTATTGACGCTTTCTTTATTGCTCGACAAAACAGATATATCGCTTTATTCAATACTTTCCGCACTATTGCACGAAACGGGACATCTTACATCTTTATTTTTATTTAAAGCAAGACCCAAAGAAATCAGCTTCGGATTATTCGGAATGAGGATAACAAGAGGTGCAAAAACGCTATCCTTCCGGCAGGAGGTATTGACCGCATTAGCAGGACCTTTTGTAAACATCATATTGTTTGCGGTGTTTTTGTGTTGCAAAAAAACGCTTATGTTTTCGGCGGTCAATTTAGCACTCGGAATATTCAATCTTCTGCCTGTAAAGCCTATGGACGGCGGTGAAGCGTTGTATTTTTTTCTGTGCAGCTTCTGCGAAGAAAACAGAATAAAAAGAATAACCGATATAACGACGGTTTTAACGGTAATTTTTCTGACAGCTGCCGGAGTGATTGTGCTTATAAAAAGCGGATATAATTTTATGCTGTTGGTGGTGAGTGTATATATAGTAATTTATCGGTTTATCTCTTGAAAAATATTGTCAAGTATTGTATTATTGTATTACTAATCTATCAAAGAGGTATACGATGCTTTACGAACGACTTGATAAAATTTTACCCAATATACAAAAACCGGGCAGATATGTCGGCGGTGAATACAACAGCGTTGTAAAAGATAAAAACAAGGTTGATATCCGCTATGCATTCTGTTTTCCCGATACTTATGAAATAGGAATGTCCCATCTGGGAATGAAAATCCTCTACTCTCTTGTAAATGCAAGGGAAGATGCGTGGTGCGAAAGAGTCTTTGCACCTTGGACTGATATGGAAGAGGAAATGCGTAAAAATAATATTCCTCTCTACGGACTTGAAAGCCTTGAGCCTATCAAGGATTTTGATTTAATCGGTTTTACATTACAATACGAACTGTCTTACACCAATGTGCTCAATATGCTCGATTTGGCACAGCTTCCTATAAAAGCGGCAGACAGAAAAGAGCTCACACCGATAGTAATTGCGGGCGGTTCATGTGTATGTAACCCCGAGCCGATGTCTGAATTTATTGATATCTTTTTACCCGGTGAGGGTGAGGAGGTCACAAACGAGCTTATCGACTTGCTCAAAGAACATAAGAAAAAAGGTTCTGATAAAGAGACATTTATCAGAGAAGCTGTTAAAATCAAGGGTGTTTACGCACCGTCACTTTATGATGTTAATTATAATGACGACGGTACCGTCAAAGAGATAAAAGCAAAAGACGGTGCACCAGAAAAGGTCGAAAAAAGAATAGTAAAAGACCTCGATTCAATGTATTTCCCCGATAAGTTTGTAGTGCCGGCAATAGAGGTTGTGCACGACAGAACAACTGCGGAAATCTTCAGAGGTTGCATCAGAGGTTGCCGTTTCTGTCAGGCAGGATTTTTATACAGACCAATCAGAGAAAAATCTCCCGAGGTTGTAAATCAACAATGCCTTGCATTAACGGAAAGCACGGGTTATGACGAAATCTCACTTTGCTCATTGAGTACAAGTGACTATACAGGTTTACCCTCACTTTTGGAAAAATTACTTTCATGGACTACCGATGACAGAATAAATCTTTCTCTGCCGTCATTGAGAATAGACAATTTCTCCGATGATTTAATGGAAAAGCTTCTTGAAGTCAGAAGAAGCGGACTTACATTTGCACCCGAAGCGGGCACACAGAGATTAAGAGATGTAATCAATAAAAATATCACGGAAGACGAAGTTTTATCAACCGCAAAGAAAGCGTTCTCGGGCGGTTGGACAGCAGTAAAGCTTTACTTTATGCTCGGTCTTCCGACGGAAACTCCCGAAGATGTCAAAGGTATCGCAGAGTTAGCACAAAAAGTCGTAAATGAATTTTATAATAATCCCGAAAAGCCGAAAGGCAAGAGTGTTTCTGTAAGTGTAAGTGCGGCATCATTCGTACCCAAGCCGTTTACACCATTCCAGTGGGAAGCACAGGCAACACCCGAGGAATTGAAAGAAAAGCAGGAATACCTTTTAGAAAGCACAACAACCAAAAAGGTGAGAGTAAGCTTCCACAAAACACCTACAAGTCTTATGGAAGCGGTGCTTGCAAGAGGTGACAGACGAATTGCTTCAGTAATCGAAACTGCGTGGAAGAAAGGCTGTAAGTTTGACAGTTGGGACGATCAGTTTGATTTTGATAAATGGGTAGAAGCTTTTGCTGATAACAACTTGCAACCGGAATTCTATGCAAACCGCAAGAGAAGCTTTGACGAAGTTCTGCCTTGGGACCACATGGACTACGGCATCTCAAAGTCATTCCTCATAAAAGAAAACGAAAAAGCAATGAAAGCACAGACGACTCCCCATTGCAGAGAAAAGTGTGCGGGTTGCGGAACAAATAAACTCAACGGAGGTGAGTGTCATGCGCTTAACAAGAATATGGTTCAGTAAAACGGGCAGGGCAAAATATATATCTCACCTCGATTTATACAGAACTTTCACAAGAGCTGTCAGACGAGCGGGAATCCCCTTGTGGTACACAGAGGGATTTAACACACACCCTTACATAACAATAGCACTTCCGCTTGCGATAATGCAGGAAAGTGACAAAGAAGCTGTGGATATCCGCATTGAGGGTGAAATGACAAATCAGGAAGTCAAGCAAAAACTCTCCGAGGTTATGCCCGAGGGGATAGAAATTATCGATGTAAGAAAACCGTGGGACGACCCCAAGAAAATAGCTTATGCGGATTATACCGTTATGACACAGTTTGCAACCTCTGAAGAAGCAAAGTTTTTTGAAGCACACATTCTCAAAGCTTTAAAAGAAGAGGAGCTTCTTGTTGAAAAAATGGGCAAGAAAAACGGCAGAAAGGTTTTAAAAGAAGTAAACATTCTTCCTATGGTAAACAAGACCGAGCTTGCACTCAAAGGTGCTGAATTGAGAATAAAAATGACGGTTGCGGCAGGCAGCACAAATAACCTCAATCCTGCACTCTTTACAGATGCAATTGCTGCTAAATCGGGAATAAAACCTTTAGGTGTTAACATCAAAAGAAACCGACTTCTGACAGAAAATTTCAAAGACTTTGAATAATTTCAAAAAAATGCTTGCATTATTTCGGAAAGTGTGGTATCATATTTCAGCATTTCGTTTCCGTCGGACCTTAAACGACGAGATTTAATGCCAAAAACATTAAAAGTGACGGTCCTCTGCAAGGTACTTGTATGAACGCCGATAAATTAAGAGGAGGAAAAAACAATGAACAGTATTGAAGCTTTGAATTTGATTGCAAAAGACAGCATCAAAGAGCAGCAGCCCGAAATCAAAATCGGTTCCACAGTAAGAGTTTCTGTTAAAATCAAGGAAGGTCAGAGAGAAAGAATTCAGGCTTTCGAAGGAACAGTTATCGCAATCAAGGGTAGCGGTGTTTCTAAGACTTTCACAGTTCGCCGTGTATCTTACGGTGTTGGTGTTGAAAGAGTATTCCCCGTTAACTCACCTAATGTTGCAAAGGTTGACCTTGTAAGAAACGGTACAGTACGCCGTGCAAAACTCTACTATCTTCGTGACAGAGTTGGTAAGGCTGCAAAGGTTAAGGAGAAGATTAAATAATAAGCTCCTAATCAAATATCGTAAGGCGGCGTAGTGTCCGCTTGAGATGTTCTTAATTTAACACTTTAGGGGCAACCGCCCGTATCGATGAGATATGAGTGGGTTACCCCTATTTTTTTCTTTATTGGTACAAGATTGAATAGCCCTCTTTAAATTACTATGATTGAAGACGGACAAACCGAAAATGGTTGCTAAACGGTAACCGTTTTCTTGGTGTTTTTGAAGGAGCAAAGATTTTGCGTAAAATTGAAATTACAACGGTATATTTTGATAAGAAAACAACCGACGAGAACAAAAAAGGTCGCAGACTATATGAAATTATAAGCTCGTTGGAAGCAGGTGTGTTTTTTGTAGTTGTTCTTTTTGTGTTTCTTGTCAGAGGTGTCGGGGTAGAGGGTATCTCAATGGAGCCGACCCTCGAAAACGGAGATTTCGTTATTGTATCCTCGCACTTTCATAATGTTGAACGGGGCGACATCGTGGTTATAGCACCCTATAACGAGCTGAAAACTCCGATAGTCAAAAGGGTTATCGGCGTCGAGGGCGATGTTGTTGATATAGATTTTGAAAATCATAAGGTTTTCGTTAATTCTGAGGAAATTGAAGAGCCGTATATCGGAGCGTTAACAGCAAGAAGTTACGATGTTGAATTTCCGTTGACGGTAAAGGAAGATACTTATTTCGTTATGGGAGATAACAGAAATGATTCCTTGGACAGTCGCGATTCAAAGGTGGGACTGGTGCCTGAAGATATGGTGTTCGGAAAGGTTTTGTTCAAAATGATTCCTTTCGGCAAGGTCTATTAAGTTTGTGTATTAAAATCGGAAAGGATTTTGATTATGGATATGGAAAATAAGGTACAGGAAGAAGTTATTCCTGAAGAAAACAAATCCGGAAACAAGTTTATAAGCGGTGCTTATGATATAGTATCAATTTTCATGACGGCGGTTATAACTATAATGGTTATATTTACTTTCATATTCCGTTTTGTAGGAGTAGTAGGCCCGTCAATGGAGGATACATTGTTTAACGGTGACTGGCTTTTGGTGTCGGCTATGTCAAGTGCACCCGAATACGGTGATGTCGTAATCATAACTCAGCCGAATTACTATAACGAGCCTATCGTCAAGAGAGTAATTGCAACCGAGAATCAGGTCGTTGATATCGACTTTGAAGCAGGTGTTGTTTATGTTGACGGCAAAGCCCTTACAGAGCCTTATGTAAAGGGTATTACCAATGATAAATATGAGGTTGATTTTCCTGTAACAGTACCCGAAAATCATGTATTTGTTTTAGGTGATAACCGTAATCATTCAAGTGACAGCCGAAGCTCAAAAATCGGTTTTATAGCAGAAGATTATATTTTAGGAAAAGTTAAATACAGAGTTTTCCCTTTCGGAGATTTTAAGGTGGAATAAATGAACGACTATCAGAAACAGACAGTACAATGGTTCCCCGGTCACATGGCAAAAACACGCCGTCAGATTAAAGAAAGTCTGAAGCTTGTAAATGCCGTTACGGAGCTTCTTGATGCGAGAATCCCGATAAGCAGCCGTAATCCCGAAATTGATGAAATTGTTTCGGGAAAACCGAGAATCATTTTGCTTAATAAATGTGATGTTGCAGATGATAATGCAACGAGAAAATGGATTGAATATTTCAAAAATCAGGGTGCTCATGCTTTAGCGGTAGATTGTCGCTCGGGCAAAGGACTCAATGCATACAGACCTCTTATCAGAGAAGTTTTAGCTGATAAAATCCAATCCAATAACGAAAAGGGCATGGTCGGCAAATCCTTAAGAGTTATGGTTGTCGGCATACCCAATACAGGCAAATCCTCATTCATAAACCGAATGGCGGGCAAAAACCGTGCAAAGGTTGCAGACCGTCCCGGTGTAACACGGCAGAATCAATGGTTTGCAATCGGCAACGGTATTGAGCTTCTTGACACACCCGGTGTGCTCTGGCCTAAATTTGAAGATCCCGCAGTAGGCGATAAGCTTGCATTTATAGGCTCTGTCAAAGACGAGGTTATGGACTGCGAAAGTCTTGCAGTGCGTTTTTTAGATGTTATGAAAAACAATTACGCAGACCGCCTTGCCGAAAGATATAAAATAACGGACTTCCAAGACCTTGACCCCTATGAAGTTTTAGAATTGATAGCACAAAAACGAGGTATGAAAATCCGTGGCGGCGAAGCAGATACCGAAAGGGCTGCTAACACTATTTTAGATGAGTACAGAGCAGGGAAGTTAGGTAAGATTACGATGGAACTACCTTATTAAATGCAGAGTGCAGAATGCAGAGTGCAGAATGAAGGGTGGGCTAAGCCCACACCCAATATAAATAAAGGAACAAATTTGATGTTATACGAATTTGATAAAGAAATACATCAGGAAGGGTTCAGGGTTTTCTGCGGTGTTGATGAAGCAGGCAGAGGACCGCTTGCAGGTCCCGTTGTTGCTGCTGCAGTAATTTTACCTGATGATGTAAGAATTGAGGGTCTTAATGACTCCAAGAAAATTAGTGAAAAGAAAAGAGAAAAGCTTTTTGATGAAATCAAAGAAAAAGCACTTTCTTATTCAATAGGTGTTGCAACTGTCGAAGAAATTGAAGAATACAATATTCTCAAAGCAACATTTATGGCGATGAAAAGAGCTGTTGACGGTCTTGAAATCAAACCTGAAATAGCATTGATTGACGGCAATATGGTACCTCCGCTTGATGTTCAGGGTCGAGCAATTGTAAAGGGTGATGCGAAGTCTGCTTCAATCTCAGCGGCATCTATTCTTGCTAAAGTACACAGGGACAGATATATGCTTGAAATGGCAGAAAAATATCCCGAATATCATTTTGAAAAACACAAAGGCTACGGCACGAAATTGCACACCGATTTAATTAAAGAACACGGTGTTTCACCGATTCACAGACCGAGCTTTTTAAAGAAGATTTTAAATGGTAAATAATAAAAAAATCCGCATCACCGGCATTGACGGTGAAAAAGCGGCAAAGAAATTTTTAAAAGATAATAATTATAAGATAATTGATACAAACTACCGAACTCGCTTCGGTGAGATTGATATAATCGCAAAAGATGAAAATTACATTGTTTTTGTTGAGGTTAAAGCAAGAGGTGAAAAATCTCTCGGCAATCCTATGGAAGCGGTAAATTACGATAAACAGAGAAAAATAATAATGGCATCTAAACAGTTTTTGTTGAAAGACAAGTTTTTACAATTACAACCACGGTTTGATGTTATTGAAATTTTTACTCAAAGCGGAGAAATAAATCACATAATAAATGCATTTTGATTATCGTCGGTTATTTAGAAAGGAACGGTCATATTATGTTTTACAAAAGTACAAGAAACAGCAAAATCAGAATAACTTCAGCTCAGGCAATCACTCAGGGTATCTCCGAAGACGGAGGACTTTTTGTGCCCGAGAGTATTCCGACGATATCTGCGGAATATATCGAAAACTTAAGTCACAAGAATTATATCGACAGAGCAATTTCAGTTTTGTCTTTATACCTTGATGATTTCACCAGGGAAGAGCTCGAACACTGTGTAAACGGTGCTTACGGCAACAATAAATTCAGCAGCGAAAAAACTGCTCCTGTTGTAACACTTGAAAACGGTGCAAACATTCTTGAATTATGGCACGGACCTACTTGTGCATTCAAGGATATGGCATTGCAGTTGCTTCCTTATCTCATGACTACTTCTGCAAAGAAAGTCGGTTGTGATAAGAAAATCGTAATCTTGGTTGCAACCTCGGGTGACACAGGTAAAGCTGCACTTGACGGCTTCAGCGATGTTGAAAATACAGGTATTCTTGTATTTTATCCCGAAGACGGTGTAAGTCCGATGCAGAAGCTTCAGATGACAACACAAGAGGGTAACAATGTCGGAGTATGTGCAATAGTCGGAAACTTTGACGATGCACAGACAGGCGTTAAAAATATCTTCGGAGATCGTGAATATGCAGAAAAATTAGCAGAAAACGGTATGATGTTCTCATCTGCAAACTCAATCAACTGGGGCAGACTTGTACCGCAGATTGTATATTATATTTCCGCATACTGTGATTTACTCGCAGACGGAAAAATCAAAAACGGCGATAAGATAAATGTAGTTGTACCGACAGGTAACTTCGGTAATATTTTAGCAGCATTCTATGCAAAAGAAATGGGCTTGCCCATAAACAAGCTCATCTGCGCATCAAATATAAACAATGTTCTGACGGACTTCCTTACAACAGGAACTTATGACAAAAACCGTAAATTCCACACAACAATTTCCCCGTCAATGGATATTCTCATTTCAAGCAACCTTGAGCGTTTACTCTATCATCTTTCAGGACAGAATGATGAAACTGTAAAGGGACTTATGAAGAAGCTTGCAACAGACGGCAAGTATACAATTTCAGACGAATTGCTTGAACAGATTAAGACCGTATTTGAAGCAGGCTGCTGTGATGACGCAGGCACAAAAGAAACAATTAAGAAATATTTTGACGCATACGGATATCTCTGTGATACACATACAGGTGTTGCCGTAAATGTTTATGATATGTACAGGGAGAATGCGAAGGACGAAACACCCACGGTTATCGCTTCCACCGCAAATCCGTATAAATTCTCACAAAGTGTTTTAGAAGCATTGGTTGAAGCTCCTGAAAGCACAGACGAATTCTCAATGGTGGAGGAGCTTCACAAAGTATCGGGTGCAGTATGTCCTCCGCAGTTGGCAAACCTTAAGGGTAAAACTCCCCGTTTTACTCAGTCATGCAAAAAGGAAGAAATGTGGCAGGCAGTCTGCGACATGTTATTTATGCATAAAGGTTGAGCAGAATGTTTCCTGTGAGCCGCAAGCGCTGGGTGAACCTACTTTGATGTTACCTGCCATACAGGTGTTGTTGCCGTCATTGTAGGCACAGTTGTGAGCGTCACATCTTACATCTTTTACTTCAGCAATTTTCTTTTCCATTTTTAAGACCTCCATAGTGAATTAACACAGAAAAAATCTATGCATTATATTTTAAGCAGATTTTTTCGGATTATACGAAAGGAAGAACTATGTCTTTATTTGCAATCGGTGATACGCACTTATCATTCGGAACAGATAAACCGATGAATATTTTTCGCGGTTGGGATAATTATGTTGAACGCCTTTCAAAAAATTGGAAAAATATAGTGACAGAAGATGACACAGTTCTGATAGCGGGAGATATTTCATGGAGTATGTCGCTTGAAAATGCATTGGAGGATTTGAAATTCATTGACGCCTTACCCGGCAAAAAAATTCTGATGAAGGGTAATCACGATTATTGGTGGGAAACGAAAACGAAGATGGAAAGGTTTTTCAAGGAACATTCGCTTGAAACTCTCAATATACTTCACAATAACGCTTATCTTGTTGACGGTTTTGCAATATGCGGGACAAGAGGTTGGTTTTATGACGATAATTCGCCCGATGCTCAAAAAGTTGTAGCGAGAGAAGCGGGCAGACTAAAAATGTCAATTGAAGCGGCAAAAAAGCTCGGCGGCGAGGTTGTGGCATTTCTTCATTATCCGCCGATTTCAGAGCAGGCAAGATGCGATGAGATATTCAATGTGCTTGTCGAAGAAGGTGTAAAAAAGTGTTATTATGCACACCTTCATTCAGCTTCAATCAGAAAAGCGGTGACCGGAGAGTACGAAAATATCAATTTTTCTCTGATATCCGGCGATTATTTGGAATTTTGTCCAAAAAAAATTTATTGAAAACTATTGGCAAATACTGATAATATATGTTAGAATAATTTGGTTAAAATATTTTGTCTTACAAAATTTAGGAGGATAAAAAGATGGCATTGAAATCATCAAAAAAAGTTGAAACAAATGTGTATGAGGTAGAGGTAACAATTGACGGAGAAGCAATTTCTAAGGCTGCTCAGGACGCATACCTCAAATCAAAGAAGAACATCACAATTTCCGGTTTCAGAAAGGGCAAAGCTCCCCGTCAGATAATCGAAAAGCTTTACGGCGAGAATTTCTTCTATGAAGAAGGCCTTGAAAATCTTCTTCAGGGTGCAGTATCAGAAGCTATTGACGAAGCAAAACTTGACATCGTTGACAATCCGAGAGACCTCGAAGTAAAAGAGCTCGGCAAAGACGGTGCAGAATTTACATTCAAAGTAACAGTTAAACCCGAAGTTGAAATCGGTGAATACAAAGGCATCAAGGCTGAAAAGGCAACAGTAAGAGTTGAAGCAGCTGAAATCGATGCTGAACTTCAGTCATTAAGAAATAAAGGTGCTCGTGAAATTTCAGTAGAAGACAGAGCAGCTCAGAAAGACGACATCGCTGACATCGATTTTGAAGGCTTTGTAGACGGTGTTGCATTTGACGGCGGCAAGGGTGAACACTTTGCACTTACATTAGGTTCAGGTCAGTTTATCCCCGGTTTTGAAGATCAGGTTATCGGTCACAACATCGGTGAAGAATTTGATGTTAATGTAACATTCCCCGAAGAATACACACCCGAGCTTGCAGGTAAAGATGCAACATTCAAAGTAAAGCTTCACGGTCTTAAAATTCGTGAATTGCCCGAGCTTGATGACGAATTTGCAAAGGATGTAAGCGAAGATGCTGATACTCTTGATGATTTGAAGAAGAGCATCAAGGAAGAAATCAGAAAAAAGAAGCAGGATAAGGCTGAAGCTGATTTCAGAACAAAGATTTATGACCAACTTATCGACCTTATTAAGGCAGAAATTCCCGAAGTTATGTTCGAAAAGAGAGTTCAGGAAGACAAGGAAACTTTCTCACAGAGAATCGGAATGCAGGGTATTGACCTTGAAACATATCTTATGTATATCGGTATGGAAATGGATACTTTCATGGCTGACCTCAGAGTTCAGGCAGAAAGAAATGTTAAAATCAGCCTTGCACTTGAAAAGATTGCAGAGCTTGAAAATCTTGAAGTAACCGAAGAAGATTACGAAGCAGAATACAGCAAGTATGCTGAAATGTATAATCTTGAAGTTGAAAGAATCAAGATGATGGTACCTCAGGAAACAATCAAGGGCGACCTTCTCTTAGAAAAGGCAACAAAGTTTGTTGTTGATAACGCAGTAGCAGAAAAACCTGCAAAGAAAACAGCTGCAAAGAAGACAACAAAGAAAAAAGCTGACGAGAAAAAAGAAGACGCTGAATAATAATCAGCAAATTGACCCAATATTTATTTAGTAGCAATATATCATTATATCACCTGACCACAGGTCAGATATCATTGTAATACCGCGAAAAGCGGTATTACTTTATAAGGGAGGCAAAAACTATGAGTTTAGTACCGTATGTAGTTGAACAGACAGGCAGAGGAGAACGCTCTTACGACATTTTCTCCAGACTTTTGAGCGACAGAATTATAGTTCTTTCCGACGAGGTCAATGACGCAACTGCGAGCATTGTAGTTGCACAGCTTTTATTCCTTGAAGGACAGGATGCAGAAAAGGATATCAGCCTTTACATCAACAGTCCCGGAGGCTCTGTTACAGCAGGTATGGCTATTTATGATACAATGCAGTATATCAAATGTGATGTATCGACTATCTGCATGGGTATGGCTGCAAGCATGGGTGCATTCTTGCTTTCATCCGGTGCAAAAGGAAAAAGATTTGCTTTGCCCAACAGTGAAATTATGATTCATCAGCCTTTAGGCGGTGCAAAAGGTCAGGCAACAGATATCAAGATTGCCGCAGACCATATTTTGAGAACCAGACAAAACCTCAACAAGATTTTAGCTGAAAACACAGGCAAACCGATTGAGATAATCGCACAGGATACTGAACGAGATAATTTCATGACGGCTCAGGAGGCTATGGAATACGGTCTTGTTGATAAGGTTCTTACAAAGAGATAAAGGAGATTGACCCATGCCAAGAGAATCAGGCAGTAGAATATTACGCTGTTCTTTTTGCAATAAGTCACAAAACGAGGTTGACCGTTTAATTTCAGGACCGGGCGTATATATCTGCAACGAATGTGTTGAGGTATGCTGGAGTATCATAGAAGATGAAGAATTAAAGGAAACCCGTACAAGAAAAAAGCAGAAAGAATTAGTAAGGGATAAGCTCCCGAATCCGCAGCAGATTAAGGAAAAGCTTGATGAATATGTAATCGGGCAGGAAGAAGCAAAAATCACCTTAAGCGTAGCGGTGTATAATCATTATAAAAGAGTATTTTTTGCAAAGGACAACGATGTTGAGATACAAAAGAGCAATGTTATGATGCTCGGTCCCACGGGCGTCGGAAAAACGATGCTTGCACAGACGCTTGCAAAAATTCTCGATGTGCCGTTTGCGATAGCAGATGCTACAACTCTGACTGAAGCGGGTTATGTCGGCGAGGATGTTGAAAATATCCTTTTAAGACTTATTCAGGCGGCGGACTTTGATGTAGAAAAAGCTCAGCACGGTATAATATATGTCGATGAAATCGACAAAATCGCAAGAAAATCCGAGAATCCGTCAATCACAAGAGATGTAAGCGGTGAAGGCGTTCAGCAGGCACTTCTTAAAATTCTTGAAGGTACGGTTGCAAATGTACCTCCTCAGGGTGGCAGAAAGCATCCGCAGCAGGAGTTTATTCAGGTCGATACAACAAACATTCTCTTTATTTGCGGCGGTGCATTTGACGGAATCGAAAAAACTATTGAAAAACGAATCGGCGGCTCGGCACTCGGCTTCGGTGCAGATGTCAAGGGTAAAAAAGAACGCGAAAAAGAAGATATATATTCAAAAGTTATACAGCAGGATTTGGTCAAATTCGGACTTATTCCCGAAATTGTCGGTCGTGTACCCGTTCTCGCAACCCTTAAAGAGCTTGATGCAGATGCATTGGTAAAGGTTCTTACAGAGCCTAAGAATGCGATAATCAAGCAGTATCAGGCATTGTTTGAAATGGATAATGTTGAGCTTGTGTTCGACGGTCCTGCAGTTGAAGAGATAGCAAATATAACTCTTGAAAAGAAAACAGGCGCAAGAGGCTTGCGTTCAATAATGGAAGACTTGCTTTTACCGATAATGTATGAAATCCCGTCAGATAAAACTATCGAGAGAGTAATAATTACAAAGGATTGTGTAAGAGGTACAGAACCTCCTATAATTGAAAAGAGATCCTGATATGAAAGCAAAATAAACGCAGCTGCTTCGCTTAAAACCGAGGCAGCTGTTTTACTTAAGGAGGAGAGAATATGAATATATGGCATGATATTTCACCGAGAAGAATTTCACCTACTGATTTTTGTGCAGTAATTGAAATTACAAAGGGCAGTAAAAACAAGTATGAGCTTGATAAAGAAACAGGCATGATAATGCTTGACAGAATCCTCTATACATCAACTCATTATCCCGCAAATTACGGATTTATTCCGAGAACCTATGCGGAAGATGATGACCCGTTGGATGTGCTCGTTATCTGCTCGGAGGAGATATATACTTCTTCATTGGTAAGATGCTATCCGATTGGCGTAATATCCATGATAGACAACGGTGAAACCGACGATAAGATTATTGCAATTCCGTTCAATGACCCTGTTTATAATTCGTATAAATCAATTGAAGAATTGCCGAAGCATATCTTTGATGAAATGATTCATTTCTTCTCTGTTTATAAGACCCTGGAGGGAAAAATTACCGCAATCGACAAAATTGAAAGTGCAGACAGAGCGGTGGAAATAATTGCAAAGGATATTGCGGCATACAAGGATAAATTTTGCTGATTTGCATATTGACAAATCCTGTTATATTAGATAATATTATTGTGAAGAGAGTTTTTTTATTTCAATATGAGAGGAGAATGAGAATGCAACTCTTAAAACGAATCTCAACAATGCTTCTTGCTGTTGTTATGCTCGTGGGAATTATACCTTCAGCTTATGCAATCGAAGCAACAGAAACAGCAGTTGTTGAAAATGCAGAAATACCCGTCGAATCACTTGTGCTCAATGCACACAGAATTACCTGGCCCGAGGGCAAAGCAGGTCACTTCAAGCCTACGGTTTCACCTGCCAACGCCACAAACAAGACTCTGAAATGGTCTTCTTCGGACCCGTCTGTCGCAACAGTTTCCGCAGCAGGTAAATTGACTGCAGTTTCTGCAGGTAAAGCAAAGATTTTCTGCGAAACAACAGACGGCAGCAATCTTATGGAAATCTGCGATGTTACGGTTACAAGCAATGTCGTAAAGGCTACATCCCTGAAGCTTAATGCTAATAAGATTGTATGGCCCGTAGGTAAAGCAGGTCACTTTAAACCCACAGTTTTACCTGCAAACACAACAAATCCGAAGCTCAGCTGGACTTCTTCAGTTAAGAGAGTAGCTTCTGTTGATGCAAACGGTAAGCTTACCGCTTTGTCAGAGGGTACAACAACAATTACTTGTAAGACAACAGACGGAAGTAACCTCAAGGCGACCTGTGTTGTAACAGTTACAAACGGAATCAAAGTTAAAACCTTAAAGCTTAATTGTAAAACAATCAATTGGGAAGTCGGTAAATCAGCTTCTTTCAGAGCTACTGTTACTCCCTCAAACGCAACGAACAAGACCCTCAGATGGACATCTTCAAAACCCAAGGTTGCAACAGTCAGCCAGACAGGTTTGCTTACTGCAGTATCAGAAGGTAAGACTACAATCACTTGTCAGACAACAGACGGAAGTAATCTCAGCGTTACTTGTGCTGTAACGGTAAGATTCGTCAAGGCAACAGGACTTAAATTGAACTGCAAGACAATCAACTGGACTGTCGGTAAGTCTGCTTCATTCAGAGCAACAATAACCCCGTCGAATGCAACCGTAAAAGAGCTTGATTGGCATTCATCAAACATCAAGGTTGCAACAGTCAGCCAGACGGGCTTGCTTACAGCAGTATTCCCCGGCACAACAACAATTACTTGCAAGACAACAGACGGCACAAACCTCAAAGCTACCTGCAAGGTAACGGTTTATGACCCCAACAACACACCTGTAACAGGACTTGAGCTCGGTGAAGATGCATTTTCACTTGCAATAGGAAGCACAAAATCACTCGAGCCCACAATCATACCTGATGATGCAACAAACAAAAATCTCGTATGGCATTCTTCAAATGAAGAAATTGCTGAGGTTGATAACGGAGAAATAACTGCAAAATCAGAAGGTATCGCAATTATTTCTTGCAAGACGACAGACGGCAGCGATCTTATTGAATCCTGCAAAGTATTTGTTTACAATCCTTTAGGAATAAAGGCAACAGACATTAAACTCAATACTGAAACACTCAATTGGAAAGTCGGTAAGTCCGGCACATTCAAGGCAACGATAAGCCCCTCACTTGCAACAAACAAGACTATTGACTGGTCATCATCGAATACCGATGTTGTTATCATCAATGACGAGGGCTTCATAAAGGCTATCGGTGAGGGTGTTTCAATTGTCACAGCAAGAACTGTAGACGGCTCAAATCTTAAAGCTACCTGCAAGGTAGTGGTAGGTCCTGCAGATGTAACGGACGAAGACTACGAAGGCAGCGGACTTTTAGGTTTTGCATGGGATCGTGATCAGAAGTGCTTCTTCTCATCAAGAAACTCATGGCAGAGAAATTTCGGTTTCTGTGATGTATACGATGTTGTAGCTCCCCTTACGGTTATGTATTATGATACTGTAAGAGTTAAGTTCAGATACGATGACAGAGATTGGATGGTACAGATGTGGAAAGGTCAGTACGGCATTTTCCTCGGCTGTGAAATCGGTATCTATTATAAGGACATCGATAAAAACATTGAGTTCTATGAATGTGTTGATGATGAAGATTTGCTTTATATGGATTCAACTCTTTACAGACACGATGAGAAGCTTTTCTCAAGAAAATATGATAAATATTGGTGGATAACAGGCTTCAAACTCGGTGCACTTGAAAACATCAAGGACCGCTCAGAGCTTATAATGGATTCAACTCTGACATTCCATACAAAAGAAATGATGGACGCTTTCCTCGTAGCATTTGAAGAAAAAGGCTTCCACGAAGGCGAACATTATTGGGTATCAGGTAAATCAGTAACATTCAGATGGCATCTTCAGCAGGATGACAGATTTGAAGGTATAAGAAAATAAAATAAAAAAATCAGGTTGTGAGTCAATTCACAACCTGATTTTTTTTCGTTAGTAGCAGATTTTTAAAATATCCTTGATTTTCTCTCTGTCCAGCTCTATGTATGTGGGAAGTGTTCGCTTGCCGCCGAATGTGCAGAGCTCAGTAAGTCGGTCAAAACAGGATTCATCAATGTTGAAATCTCTCAGTTTTGTAGGCATACCGATAAGCCCAAAAAACTCGGACATTCTTTTGATACCTTCGACAGATGCTTTTTCGTCATCGTCCTCAACCACATCCCATACTCTCCGTGCAAACTGAGCAAAACGGCTGAGGTCTTTCTTGTAAACATATTTTGCCCAAGCGGGGAATAATACCGCAAGACCTGCACCGTGAGCGATTTCATCATACTCACCCGATAAAGCGTGTTCAATCTGATGAACCACAAGGAAGTTTGACCTGCCGCAACCGGTAAGACCGTTATGAGAAAGGCTTGATGCCCACATTACGGTCGCTCTTGCATCGTAATCATGAGGGTTGTCAATAAGCACTTTTCCTGCATCAATAACCGCTTTTAAAATGCTTTCAGCAAGTCGGTCTGTCAGATTTGTTGGTTCATAGAGTGTGAAGTATCTTTCCATGGTGTGTGCCATTATGTCAACGATACCGCAAGCCGTCTGATACTTGCTGAGTGTGTAGGTAAGCTCAGGGTTACATATTGCAAACTGACATCTCATAATATCGTTACCGTAACCGCGTTTCATGTTAAGCTCCATATTTGTAACAACCGCAGAATTGCTCATCTCACTGCCTGCAGCGGCGATTGTGAGGATACAAGCAACGGGTAAGCATTTTTCGGGAGTCGCCTTACCTGTCGGGAAATCCCATACATCGCAATCGTTTACCGCACCGAGAGCAGTATATTTTGATGAATCTATAACACTTCCGCCGCCGACGGCAAGAATCATCTGAACATTATTGTCTTTGGCAACCTTGACTGCTTCTCTTACAAATGAAAGCTTCGGGTTAGGCTCAACACCGCCCATTTCAACAACCTTGATACCGTTTTTGTTGAGTGAATCCATAACTGCATCGTAAAGACCGCTTTTTTTGATACTGTTTTTGCCGTACTGGAGCATTATTGTGTCATAGCCGTACGACTTGATGATTTCACCTACCTGCAAATGAGTATCTTTGCCGAAATGAACCTTTGTGGGTGTGTAGTATAAAAAGTTTTCCATATTTATTTTCCTTTCTTATGCTGATGTTTTTTCTGCAAGAACAACCTTTAATGTTTTTTGTGCACCGTTTCGGGAAACTTCAAATGTGAGAACATCACCGATGTTTGACTTATCAAGAATTGCATCAAGGTCTGTTTCTGACTTGACAGCGGTTGAATTTACGGTGATTATTCTGTCGCCTGCCTGTAAGCCACCTTTGTGAGCAGCGGAATCGGTGTATACCTTAAGAACATAAAGACCTGTATCCGTAACACCGTAGCGGAAGATGTCAATAGCATTATTTATTTCAACAAGCTCTGCACCGAGTGCAACTCTGCCCTTTACATAGCCGTAGTTTATAATATCGTTTGCAACCTTTTTAGCGGTGTTGATCGGAATTGCAAAACCGAGACCTTCAATTCCCGAAGAAGATGTTTTGGCATTTACAATACCGATAAGCTGACCTTTTGAATTGAAAAGACCGCCGCCTGAGTTTCCGGGGTTGACTGCCGCATTCGTCTGAAGCAGACGCATATTTTCGCCGTCAATGTTAATTTCTCTGTCGAGTGCACTGATGATACCGTCTGTAACTGTGCCGCCCAAAGTGCCAAGCGGATTTCCGATTGCAATTGCAAGCTCACCGACAACAATTTTTGAGGAGTCACCCAGTGTTGCTGAATTGAGACCCGTTTTATTTATTTTGATAACCGCAATATCTGTTTCGGGGTCAGTGCCGACGAGAGAAGCTTTGTGTTCTGTTCCGTCTTTGAGTGTAACCTTGATGCTTGATGATTTTTCAATAACATGATTGTTTGTAACAATATAGCCGTTAGAAGAGAAAATAACACCGCTGCCTGCACCCTCGCTGACATACTGCTGCATAAACATATTAGTCTGCATAGTTTCAGTTGTTATTTCAACAACGGTATTTTCGCAGGTTGCAACTATATCTGAAATAGAATATTCATCAGCACCCGTATTGCTGCCTTCAACTATTGCTTCCTTGATGATGGTCTGCGTAGGGTCAGTCGGTGTGGGGTTAAGCTTGGAAGCTAACAGACTTCCGCCGAAACCGCACGCAGTTGAAACAATTGCACAAATGAGTATCAGAGCAACGACTTTGATACTTTTTTTATTTGTTTTTTTCACGGTAACAACCGGTGTTTCGTAGTGATAATCGTATTTAACCTGAGGTGCAGACGATTCGTAAGAGGTCTGCTCCGGTGTCGGCTCAGCAAACGGCTGAGAATTTTCAGGTTGTGAAAAGCTCCTGAAAGCGGAAAAGTCCGTGCGAGGTTCGTTGTTTTCCTGATTGAAATTGTCAAACTGATTATTGTTTTCGTTATTCATATTGTCACATCGCCTTTCTGATAAACATAATTTTTATGTCCGTACTTAACTATTATATCATACTTTATATGTATTAAGATAGTGTTAACAGAAAAATAATTTTTATCAATTTTTGTTTGTCGGCATAGGATGGTAACAAAAGGAGGAAAACTATGCCCACAATATACTTAAGTCCGTCAACACAGGAAGCAAATATATATGTTACAGACGGCAACTCAGAAGAATATTACATGAATAAAATCGCAGATGCAATGGAGCCGTATCTCAGGTCAAGCGGAATAAAATATGTGAGGAACACTCCGCAGATGACGGCGGCATCATCAATCGCACAATCAAATGCGGGTGACTATGATGCTCACATAGCACTCCATTCAAATGCCGCACCCGAGGGAAGATACGGAGAGGTGAGAGGCTCGGAAGTGTATTTCTACCCATACAGCAACAACAGCAGACGGCTTGCCGATATAATCGCAAACAATCTGAAAGAAATTTATCCGATTCCCGACAGAGTAAGGGCGGTACCAACGACATTTTTAGGTGAAGTTACAAGAACAAGAGCACCCGCGGTACTGATAGAATTTGCTTATCATGATAATGTCGACGACGCAACATGGATTCAGGAGAACATAACACCGATAGCAGAAAATGTTGTTCTGTCACTTACAGAGTTTTTTGGTATACCGTTTATCACACCGCAGCAGGTGAGAATAGGTACGGTAAATCTTAGCTCGGGAAATCTGAATATCCGTTCAAAACCCGATATCAATGCACCGATTATCGGCAAAATTCCGAACGGTGCCAAGGTGACGGTTTACTCACAATATGACGGTTGGTATGTTGTCGGATATGAAAATACCGTCGGTTATGTGGCGTCAAGATATATAGTAATTTGAGTGTTGGAAGAAAGTTGACAAAATTTACCGTTGATTTTTTTAATAAAATATAGTAAAATGTCTTTGATTTGTTTATTTTGAATGTTAATAAAAAGGAATTTAAAGGAGATATTCAAGTATGAAGCTCAAAAGAATTATTTCGCTTTTATTAGTTATAAGCATGCTTGCGGGACTTAATATATCCGTCGGTGCGGCATACGAAAATACCTATAAAAATACGGGAAATCAGGCTAAGGATATAGTCGGGGTTGCAAAAACCCAGGTCGGTTATCATGAGGGCACAAACAACTACACAAAATACGGTGTTTGGTACGGATATTCGAATGTTGCATGGTGTGGCGTGTTTATTGCATGGTGTGCAGATCAGGCGGGTATATCCAAGGATATAGTTCCGGTTCAGGGTGGTTGCGATTCACTGAAAACATGGTTCAGCGGAAAGGGTCGCTATAAAGCAGCACCCTCTCACGGCGGCTCATATACACCCAAGGCGGGGGATATAATATTCTATGATTGGGACGGCAATAATTTATCCGACCATGTCGGTCTTGTTGAATCTGTGTCGGGTAACAAGGTTTATACGATTGAGGGTAATTACACAGACCAGGTTAAGAGAAGAACAGATGTATCGCTTTCAAGCAAGGATGTTCTCGGATTCGGCGTTCCCGATTACAAAACCGTTGTAAGCAATAATTCTACAACAACACACAAGCCGGGTGAATATAAAGTTAAAGCTGAGCCGTATCTTAATATAAGAAAAACAACATCGGCAACTGCAGATATCATCGGCGAAATACCTAACGGAACCAAAATTAACATAACTGCAGTATCGGGTGACTGGGGCAAGGTAACATATAACGGAGTATCGGGATATGTTTCAATGAATTATCTCGTTATCGCAAACATTGTGCTTGAAAGTATATCTGTAACAACCTTGCCTACAAAAACAAAGTACAAGGTAGGCGAAAGTCTTTCAACCTCGGGTATGGTTGTCAAGGGCGTCTATACCGACGGAAGTACAAAAACCATAACAGACTATACTGTGTCAGGCTTTTCATCAGCAACCGCGGGAACTAAAATAATCAAGGTTACAAGCGGCGGAAAATCTGCAACATTTAATGTTACTGTTGAAAAAGTATATTCACCCGGCACCTATACAGTTACCGCAACAGAGCTAAATCTCAGAGGGGGTGCGGGAACATCTTATCCGTTATACGCGGGAATCCCCAACGGAACGGTTTTAACCGTTACAAAGGTATCAGGCAGTTGGGGTCAGGTCACATACAAGACTTTTACAGGCTGGGTATCAATGGACTACCTTGAAGAAGTAATTGTTGAATCAACAGACGCAAGCATAACCTTGTCAGCTTCAAAGCTTGAAATGTATGATACACAGACAGCAATTCTCACGGCAAAGACCAACCCTGCATCACGAGTTGTTACATGGTCATCATCAGCAACAAATGTGGCTACCGTATCAAACGGACTTGTTACCGCTATTAAAGAGGGTACCGCGGTAATCACAGCGAAGTTTACTTACGGCGGAACGACATTCTCTGCAAAGTGTACGGTTGAAGTTAAGGCAAGAAATGTAAAATCAATTGCGGTGAAAACATTACCGACAAAAACCAACTATACAGACGGTGAAAATCTTTCAACCAAAGGACTTGTTCTTATCGTAAATTATGACAAGGGCAGTCCGACAACAATAAGCACAGGATTTACTGTAAGCGGGTATGACAAAATAAAGCTCGGTACACAGACAATAACAGTAAAATACTCAGGTAAAACAACAACCTTCGATGTAGTTGTCCGTGCAGACTATGTACCGTTCAAAACTATAGAATATAACGGACACATATATTCGTTCTACGATGAAATTTTAACTTATGTAAACGCAGCCGCAAGATGTAAAGCAATGGGCGGCAAGCTTGTTACAATAACAACTGCAGAGGAACAGAGCGTAATTTTCAACGAGCTTAAAAACGGCAAGAGAAGCAACTATTGGATTGGATTGTCCGATGGCGGCAAAACAGGGAATTACGCATGGTCGACAGGCGAAACCTTAAATTATAAGAACTGGATTTCGGGTCAGCCGAATGCAACAAGCGGTGAAAATGCGGTTATCATGCAGAAAGCCTATGACGGACAATGGAATGATGTTGCTTCGAACTATACAAACGCAGGTTTCATTTGTGAAATTGATGCCCACACCGTAAAATATTCCGCAACAAAGACATACGGCGGCAAGACATACTATCGCTTTGATACACACATGTCATGGAATGATGCAAATGCATTTGCGGAAATATTCGGCGGTCACCTTGCAACAATCACATCGTCCGGCGAGCAGGAAGCAGTTAAAGCTCTTATATCAAACGGAAAAGCTGAATCTTATTGGCTTGGCGGAGAAGATGTTGCAAACAGCGGAACATTCAAGTGGGTAACGGGTGAGCCGTTCTCTTATAAAAATTGGCTCACAAATAATCCCGGTAACACAAACTCCTGTGAGCACTATATAGAAATTGCAAAATCATTTTCTTACAGATGGAATGATGTAAAGAGTGTCGGCAGAGATAATGTCGTAACAGGATTTATTATTGAGGTTGAGAATTTCACAATCACACTTGATAAGGCTGATGTAACAATGGTGGATAATACTACACTTCAGCTCAAGGCAAGTGTAACCGGCGGTGTATATAAAGCGTCTGATGTCAAGTGGACTTCTGCAGATGCAAGCGTTGCAAAGGTATCGGCATCAGGTCTTGTGACGGCGGTATCAAAAGGTACTACGGTTATAATGGCTGAAATTGACGGCAAAGTAACACACTGTATGATAACAGTTGTATAGCCGACGGCAACCGGAGGGTTAAGATGGATTTGTACGAAAAAACTCAAAATCAAAAATATATATTCAACGGTAAGATTATAAATCTCAGAGTTGATGAGGCAACCATGCCCAACGGAAATGAGTGCGTAAGAGAAGTAGTTGAGCATCCGGGAGGAGTGTCCGTAGCGGCACTCACGGATAAAAAAGAGGTTTTGTTTGTAAGACAGTTCAGATATCCGATGTCCGAGGTGGTGCTTGAGTTGCCGGCAGGCAAGCTTGAAAAAGGTGAGGACCCGTTTGAAGCGGGCAAACGAGAGCTTGAAGAAGAAACCGGTGCGAGGGCTTCAAAATACTATGACCTCGGTAAAACCTATCCGACCCCCGCATACTGTGAGGAGATAATATATCTGTATGCTGCAACCGGATTGGAGTTTTCAAAACAGAATCTTGATGACGACGAATTTCTCAGTGTTGAAAAGATACCGCTTGAAAAGGCAGTCGAGATGGTCATGAACAATGAGATTTATGATTTGAAGACACAGGCTGCGATATTGAAACTCAAACTTCTTGTCGAACAGGGAAAAATATTATAAAAAATATAAAAAAGGACTTGACTTCAGAGGTTATTATGTGGTATAGTATTTGTACCTCTGAAAAAGGGTTCTTTTTTTACGCCCGTTTTAAGAGGGAGGCTGATGCTGGAAAACCAGCACATACAATAAATGGAGGTGCCGAAAAATGAGAGTGAAGATTACATTATCTTGCACAGAGTGCAAACAGCGTAATTACAACACAATCAAAAACAAGAAGAATACTCCGGACAGACTTGAAATGAACAAGTACTGCAGATTCTGCAGAAAGCATACTGTCCACAAAGAAACAAAGTAAGGCGGAACTTTAAGATTCGAAAATCTTGGAGAGAAAGGAATTACAGCTATGGCAGACGATAACAAAAAGCTTGAAACTGAAGCAGCTGAAAAAGTCGCGAAAGCAGCGAAGTCCAAGAAACCGCCGAAGAAGAAAAATCCTAACGGAAACTTTTTTGTTCGTGCAGGAAAGGGTATAGCTCATTTCTTTAAGGATTTCAAGGCAGAGCTTAAGAAGATTGTTTGGCCCGATTTCAAATCCGTAATGAAAAATACAGGTGTTGCTATTGCAGTAATCATTGTAGTCGGAATCGGAATCTGGCTTGTTGACTTCGGTTTGACTCAGGGTCTCAAGGGTTTGAGAAATTTAGCTGAGGAAGAAACAACAACTGCTGTTACTGAAGTTGCTGAGGAATCAACAACAGGAACAACTATTGTTGAAACAGAAACAACAACAAAAGCAGAATAATTATTTGGAGGTTTAGTAAATTGTCTGATAACTCCAAATGGTATGTAATCCATACCTATTCAGGCTACGAAAACAAAGTAGCAACCAACATCGAAAAGATTGTTGAAAACCGCGGAATGCAGGATGAAATTCTTGATGTTCGCGTACCGACCGAGATAGTTACGGAAGTAAAAGACGATAAAACCAGAGAGGTTGAAAGAAAGTTATTCCCGGGTTATGTCTTGGTAAAGGTTGCGGTTGTTTATGATGAAGATGATCAGCCGTCAATGAGTGATGAAGCATGGTATGTAATAAGAAATACCAGAGGCTGCACGGGCTTTGTAGGTCCGGAAAGCAAGCCTGTTCCGCTTACGGAAGATGAAGTTATAGCTCTCGGAGTAGAAAAGAGAGTTATCGAGGTATCATACGAGGTAGGCGATCTTGTTAACATCACAGAAGGTATATTCAACGGCTTCTCAGGTGTTGTTCAGGAAATCGACACAACAAAGGGTGTCGTAAAAGTAATGGTTTCCGCATTGTTCGGAAAGGAAACATTGGTAGAGTTAGAACTTGACCAGGTTGTTTCCGCAATATCATAAGATAGGAATTACACGGACTTGTCCGTTTAATTTGCGGAGTTTCGGCTTCGCGTGGGAGGAGTGAAAAACACTCCGCCATCTACCACAATATTATGGAGGTGCAAAAAATGGCTCAAAAGGTAGTAGGCTTAATTAAGCTTCAAATCCCCGCCGGAAAAGCTACACCGGCTCCGCCGGTAGGACCTGCACTCGGTCAGCATGGTGTAAACATTATGCAGTTCACAAAGGAATTTAATGAACGCACCAAGAACGATATGGGTCTTATTATTCCGGTAGTAATCACAGTCTTTGCAGACAGAACATTCACATTCGTTACAAAGACACCCCCCGCAGCAGTTCTTATCAAGAAGGCTTCTGGAATTGAAAGGGGTTCAGGAGTACCGAATAAGACAAAAGTAGCTACATTAACCGGGGAGCAACTTAAGAAGATTGCTGAGCAGAAGATGCCTGACCTCAACGCCGGCTCAATTGAAGCAGCAATGAGCATGGTAGCAGGTACAGCTCGTAGCATGGGTATTACCGTTGCGGACTAAGACCCCGGGTGGGAGGAAATTCTTAATCCGATTAACCACTCTATGGAGGTAAAGTATGAAACGTGGTAAAAAATATCAGGACGGGGTTAAACTCGTCGACAGAACAAAATTATATGAGCCCATGGAGGCTCTTGAAACTGCAGTAAAAACAGGTACTGCAAAGTTTGATGAAACTGTAGAAGTTCATGTTCGTTTGGGCGTTGACTCTCGTCATGCTGACCAGCAGGTCAGAGGCGCTGTTGTTCTTCCGAACGGCACAGGTAAAAAAGTTCGCGTAGCAGTATTTGCAAAAGGCGACGACGCTAAGGCAGCTGAAGAAGCAGGAGCAGAATTTGTTGGTGCTGAAGATCTCGTAGAAAGAGTTCAGAAGGAAGGCTTCCTTGATTTCGATGTTGCAATCGCAGCACCCAACATGATGGGTCTCGTTGGTCGTTTGGGTAAGGTTTTAGGTCCCCGTGGTCTTATGCCCAGCCCGAAGGCAGGTACAGTTACTCCCGATGTTGCAAAGGCAGTTAACGAAGCTAAGGCAGGTAAGATTGAGTACCGTCTTGACAAAACAAACATCATTCACTGCCCCATCGGTAAAGTTTCATTCGGAGCTGAAAAGCTTGACGAAAACTTCGCAACATTGCTTGACGCAATCGTTAAAGCTAAGCCCGCAGCAACTAAAGGTCAGTACATCAAGTCCTGCGTAGTTGCAACAACAATGGGCCCCGGAATCAGAGTTTCAACTTCTAAGTTCAACTGATTTCGTGCTTGACAAGATTATATCCTTATGATATAATATAAAAGTTCTTTAGCTATCAAACCAAAGATAGCAGGTGATTATTCGTAAACGGTTTTCCGTGCCTGCCGAGGAGAGAAGCATACAGACATTACTTTAATGTTATTTTGTGTGTAACCCCTCTGCGGCAATGCGGAGGGGTTTATTTAATCGCTTAACTTGTATAAAAAGAGGTGAAATAATAGTGCCGAGTGAAAAGATTTTAGAGCAAAAGAAACAAATAGTTGCTGAACTTACAGAATCTTTAAACGCTGCTTGTGCAGGTGTTGTTGTTGAATACAAAGGTATCAATGTTGAAGACGACACAAAGCTCAGAAAAGAGCTTCGTGAAGCAGGTGTTAAATATTCAGTTGTTAAGAACACATTATTGAGAAGAGCTGCTGATGAGGCTAATCTCAGCGAACTCAAGGAAGTTCTCGTTGGTTCAACAGCTATTGCAACTTGTGAAGACGACCATGTTGCAGCAGCAAGAATCCTCTGCAAATATGCAGACAAGAGCAAGACTTTCGAAGTTAAGAGCGGATTCTTAGATGGCAAAGTTATTGGCGTAGACACAATTTCAAGCCTTGCAAAATTGCCCACAAGAGATGTATTGTTGGCTACAGTTTGCAACGCGTTCAACGCACCGATTGCTTCTTTCGCAAGAGCTGTTCAGGCTATTGTTGATAAAAACGGTGAGGGAGCAGAAGCTCCTGCAGAAGCATAATTAAATTTTAAATTTATTTGGAGGAAAATAAAATGGCATCAGAAAAAATTACTGCAATCATTGAAGAATTAAAAGTTCTCACAGTTCTTGAGCTTTCAGAGCTCGTAAAGGCAGTTGAAGAAGAATTTGGCGTATCAGCAGCAGCTGCAGTAGCAGTAGCAGGCCCCGTAGCAGAAGGTGGCGCAGCAGCAGAAGAAAAGACAGAGTTTGATGTTGTACTTGCAGAAGTAGGTGCAAACAAGATGGCTGTTATCAAGGCTGTTAAGGAAATCACAGGTCTCGGACTTAAAGAGTCTAAGGATCTCGTTGACAACGCTCCCAAGCCGCTTAAGGAAGCTGTTTCTAAGGATGAAGCTGATTCAATCAAGGCTAAGCTCGAAGAAGCTGGCGCAAAGGTTGAAGTTAAATAATTTAACTGAAAAGTACATTTTCTTTAGCGCAGAACAAAAAGAAATAAGGGTGTTTGAATCAAATGATTCAAACACCTTTTTCTTTTTTGTCGGCTATTTTGTAAAAGAATTTAACTGTGAGTTTTTCCTGCTTTTTTCGTGTAATAAATATAAGTAATTATTTTTGTTACATTTTCGTTTTAAGATGACTACAATATAGAAGGCAAAAAAGTCTTCTGCAAATCGACAAAATATCAGGAGGAAAGAATAATGTATTTATTCAAAAAAACTTTAGCAACCTTTTTGTCTGCAGTTGTGATGTTAAGCGTTGTATCAACTACTGCATCAGCAACACAATCGGATAGTACAGAAATGCAACAGCTTTTGACGGCTTCAAGTGAAAATGAGTCTGAAAAATCAACACCCGCGGATTATTCAATGATCACGAGAGTCAAAAAAAACATACCTTATGACATTGAAACTTACACTGATGAATCAGTTGCACGATTGCAAGCAGTTTTGGATTCAATTGTTTACGGTCTTGACAGCTCACAGCAAGCTGTGGTTGATGCTTATGCGGAAGAACTTCTTGATGCTTTTTTCGCTCTTGAAAAAAAGAAGGCAGATATGTCCTATCTTGAAGATGTTTTGAGCGAAATTCCTGAAGACCTTTCAATCTACACAGAGGAAACGGTAGCAAATCTTCATGCGGAAATTGAAAAAGCCGAAGCCGAAATAGTAAAAATTCAAGTCGACGATTATATGGCTATCGCGTGGTTGGAGACATATATCAGAGACAAAATTGAAAAATTAGAATTAAAGTCTCTCGATTACGAACCGGTTGAAATTGCAAAATCAAAAATACCGTCAGATCTTTCAATGTATATAGAAGAAACGGTTAATGAACTCAATGACGCACTTGCAAATGCTCCGGAGTCTCGTACTCATGCAGAAATGGACAAGTGGGCAGCTGAAATTGAAGCTGCAGTCAAAGGTCTTCAGTTAAAACCTGCCGATTATACAGCGGTAGAAAACGCATTAAAGAAGATTCCCGAAGATTTATCTCTGTATACAAAAGAATCGGTTGCATCACTCAAGGCTTTGCTTTTAATGGGAGGCGGAGGTCTCACAATTGACAAGCAAGCACAGGTCGATGCCGAGGCAAGAGCGATAGAAGCTGCTGTAGCAAGTCTTAAAATCAAAGTAGAAAATGTAACAAATGTCGAATTTACGGAGTCGGGATATGTTGTAACGGTTGAGGGTAAGCCTGAGAAAATACAGTTTATCGGCAACGACACAACTCGTACATATACACGAGAAAATAACATCGTTACAATTGAATCTTACGATATAAACGGCAAGCTGACGGATATTGATTATCAGACAGTATATGAAAAATGGACTGTTAATGTTGAGCTTCCGAGCAGTACTTACGGTGTAGTTGCAAGATACAGAAAGGTGTGGGATACTCTCGCATTTGAATTTGGCGTTAAGAACAAAGCTGAAACACCTGAAATCGACGATAAGTTTGTTTCGGCTGATGTAAAGCTTAACGGACTTGAAGCTACATATACAGTTGTAACGGGTCTTGATATTACTAAAATTCAAATTACAGACAACGGCTCAACAAAGACACTTGCAAGCGGATATACTGATACAGATGTCCGAACATGGATATACACAAAAACAGTTTCCAAGGGTGAACACAATGTTGTATATGCTTACAAAACAGATGCATGGAAAACCGCTGAGGTTAATAATGCGTATGTGGCAAAAGCAGAGACTGAAAATGAAGCCCCTGAAAAAGGCGAACATTCAGGAACGGTTACATCTTCTGTTCTTAAAGGAGAAAAAGTTGAATTTGCAGTAACAACTACAACAGCTGTTTCTAAAATTCAGTTTGTTTTTGAAAATGGTGATACAATAACACTTGCAAGTGGTTACGATGATATTAACGGTATACGCAGATGGGTATATTCAAAAGAATTTTCTCTCGGTGAATACAGTGTCAAGACGATGGCCAAATACGGCAGAGAATGGGTTGATACAGAAATAGTGCTCAATTTTGAAGTTCTTTAATTAATAAAATTGAACCTGTAAATGTGAGAGCATTTACAGGTTCAGTTTTTGTTTACATAAAGTAATTTTATATATTCTTGAAAAAAGTGATATTATATGTTAAAATCTTTCTGCGGAATGGAAGTGGGTGTGAATCCCACACGAGCCCGTCGCCGTAAGGTGATTTAATTCTGATTTCTACCCGATGCCGCAAATCGGGGACAAGCCATTGAGTAAGCCGTCGGCCACGCTTGAGAAGGCGGAATCAGTTGCACCGAGTCGGAATACTTTCCGCATGAATATTCTCTCACAGCCATTGGCTGTAACTGCGAGTGCCGGTTGGAGAAAATGAAAAACAAAATACAAAGGAGAATTGCAATGAAAATGACACGACTTAAAAAATCGTTGTCGTCAATCCTTTGCATAATGCTTATTGCGGCTATAGCGTTGTTTGCAGTTGGTTGTAACGACAACAAAGCACAGAAAACACAAAATCCCGGTTCTGTATCTTCCGAGGTTGTTGAGCTCGGCGAGGGAAAAACAAGCTTTGATTTCACGGTAGTTGACGCAGACGGAAATGAAGCTGTATTCAAAATCAAAACCGACAAGAAAATTGTCGGCGAAGCTTTGCAAGAGCTTGATTTGATTGCAGGTGAGGAAGGGCCTTACGGATTATATGTAAAAACCGTAAACGGTAAAACTCTCGACTTCGACAAAGACGGCAAGTATTGGGCATTTTATGTAAACGGTGAATACGGACAAACAGGTGTTGATAAAACTGAAGTAGTTGAAGGCACGGTTTACTCATTCAAGGCAGAATGATGAAAATAACCATAAAAGAAACAGCCGTTTTTGCGATGCTTGGCACGATGATGTATGTGTCAAAGCTACTAATGCAGGTGTTGCCGAACATTCACCTTTTGGGTACACTGATAATAGTGATAACCCTTGTATATCGTGCAAAGGCACTTTATCCGATATACATTTATGTGTTTCTTGAAGGTCTTATGGGTGGATTTGCAACATGGTGGATTCCGTATTTGTATATATGGACTGTGCTCTGGGGCGTGACAATGTTATTGCCGCAGAATATGTCAAAGAAGCTCAAACCGATAGTATATATAATAGTATGCGGTTTACACGGTTTTTCGTTCGGAATACTCTATGCACCCGCACAAGCATTGCTGTTCGGACTTGATTTCAAAGGTATGCTTGCCTGGATAGCTGCAGGATTTGCGTTTGATATTACCCACGGCATAAGCAACCTCTTATGCGGTACATTGATATGTCCGTTGGCGGCATTGCTGAAACGAATTGAAAAAATAACACAATAAAAAACAGCACCTTTTTTCTGTTGACTGAACAGCAAAAAGGTGCTAAAATTATTATAATAGCATATTTTTTGCTTTGGCATATTATGATGTTGAGGTGATAATATGTTGGAAGCATTTTTATATGCATTTTTACTTGGCTTTGCGTTGCTTGGGATTATCGCAACAGGGTTTTATGCAATGCTCCGAATATATGGTAATTCCGACAAAGGTGCATACATAATTAAACTCAATAAAGATATAAAAAATGATGAGCTCGCCGATGCCGTTTGTTCTGCACAAGTCAGAGTAATGCTCGGAACAAGCCCGAAAATGAAAGTATATCTGATAGACTACGGTCTTGATAAGGATAAGCGGCAGTTGGCAGAAGGACTTTGCCGCGGTTATAATAATTTTGAAATACTTAAAGCGGAAGATTTTTTAAAAGAGGTAATCGTACTCGATGAGTGAGAAAGAAATGGAAGTCATAAGAGGAGTTGTTGAAAGAATATCCTTTCATAATTCCGAAAACGGCTTTACTGTATTGGAGGTAAAGTGTGACGGCGAGCTTTTGACCGCAGTCGGCATTATAAGCGATATTGCCGAGGGAGAGAGCATAGAAGCAACAGGCTACCGTGACACACATACCAGATACGGACAGCAATTCAAAATTGAATCTTACGAACGAACCTTGCCTGAAACCGCAGACGAGATATACAAGTATCTTGCGTCGGGCGTAATTAAGGGTATAGGTCCCTCAACTGCAGAAAAAATCGTCAATATGTTTGGTGCAAGAACCTTTGAGGTTATGGAAAATGAGCCCGATGAGCTTGCAAGAATAAAGGGTATATCAAAGGACAAAGCCGAGCAGATAAGTAAAGTGTTTAAAGAACAGCACGCAATCCGAGAAATAATGATTGAACTGAGCCGTTATTCAATGACGACTCAGGAAATCATAAAAGCATACAAAGCATACGGTGAACGGGCGGTGCAGATTATCGAGGAAAATCCCTACGAACTCTGCGAAACCGTGTCGGGTATAGGTTTTGACAGAGCCGAAGCAATAGCTGAAAGATTACCGAATCCGCCGAGTTCACAATACAGAATCCGTGCAGGTATTTTATATGTAATAGAGCATAATTTATCAAACGGACACACCTGCATACCTCGTGACAAACTGCTGAAGCCTTGTGCCGATATGCTCGAAACGAACGAAGATACAATAGATATAATGATAGACGAGCTTGCACAGCAACAGATGCTCGTTCGTGAAGACTTCTCAGGCAGAGAATTTTTATATTTACCGCAGATGCATGAAGCCGAAGGCAGTTCAGCGGTCCGACTTAAAGTGATGACGGAGTATCCGCCGTTCGGTTGCGGTCCGAATATCTACGCGATTGAAAAGGTTGAACGAGAGCTTGGGATTGAATACGAAGAAAATCAAAGACGAGCGATCGAAATCGCCCAGGAAAAAGGTCTGCTGATACTCACAGGCGGACCGGGTACAGGTAAAACTACAACAATCCGCGGAATAATGCAATTATATGAAGATAACGGAGTGAAGGTAGTCCTTGCCGCACCGACGGGCAGAGCCGCAAAGCGAATGTCTGAAGTGACGGGCAAAGAAGCCGTAACAATACACAGACTTCTTGAAGCGGAGTTTGACGATAACGATAAAGTTCGTTTCCGCAGAAACAAAAAGAATATGCTTGAAATAGATGCTTTGATAGTGGACGAGCTCTCGATGGTTGATGCAAAATTATTTGCAAGCCTGATTGAAGCCGTACCGCTCGGAGCAAGACTTATAATGGTTGGCGACAGCAATCAGCTACCCGCAGTCGGTGCAGGCAATGTTTTGCAGGATATGATACTTGCAGATGCGGTGCCCGTAGTTGAATTGAAAGAGGTATTCCGTCAGGCAATGGAAAGTCTGATAGTCAAAAATGCTCATCTGATAGTCGAGGGTGAAAAACCGATATTGAATGTAGTCAACAACGACTTTTTCTTCATGAGAGCAAGAAGCGGTCTTGAGGTTACAAGGACAATTTCTCAGCTTTGTTCAACACGACTTCCCAATGCGTACAACTATGACCCTTACAGAGATATTCAGGTAATCTGTCCTATGCGAATAGGCGAAACGGGCAGTATCAATATGAATAAGATTCTGCAGTCGGTTCTCAATCCTCAGGACGATTTCAAAATTGAAGCCAAAATCGGAAACAAGCTTTTCCGTGAAGGCGACAAGGTAATGCAGACAAAAAACAATTATGATATTGTATGGGTGCGAGATGATGAAGAAAGCCAAGGTATATACAACGGCGATATTGGCGTCATAACCGAAATTGACGAGAGAAGTCAGGAAATCACCGTTGACTTTGATGATAAAACCGCGGTTTACGGTTTTGAGGGTGCGGACGAGCTTGAATTAGCCTATGCCGTTACCGTACATAAAAGTCAGGGCAACGAGTTTGAAGCGGTGATTATGCCGGTATGGGGTACACCTGAGCCGTTGATGTATAGGAATTTACTTTACACCGGAGTAACGAGAGCAAAGAACAAAATAATTTTAGTCGGCAATGAAGCCGAAGTATACAGAATGGTAGAAAATGACAAGAAAACAAAACGCTTTACAGGCTTTTACGAAATGCTGAAAGGAAACTGAAAAGGAGGTAAGCTATGGTCGGAGTAAACATAGGGGTTGACTTAGGTACAACATCTGTAATGGTATATGAAGAAGGCAAGGGAATAGTAATGTCGGAAGCTTCGACACTTGCTTACAGTACCGAAACAAAAAAGATATTAGCAATCGGCTCAAAAGCATATAATATGATAGGCAGAGCACCGGACTCAATCAAAGTGGTAAGACCCTTGAAAGACGGAGTGGTGTCTGACTTTACAGCAACAAGACAGCTGCTCGGAAGCTTTTTACAAAAGATATGTAAAAACAGAGTATTTAAGCCTAACATAGTAATCTGTGTTCCGTCGGGAATAACTAATCTCGAAAAACGCACTATTATGGATTTGATAACCTCGGCGGGTGCGGCAAAGGCTTGTATGATAGAAGAACCTTTAGCTGCAGCAATCGGAGCAGGAGTTGACACTAATGATATCCGAGGCAGAATGGTTGTTGATATAGGCGGAGGTACAACCGATATAGCTGTTGTGACAAAGGGTGCAATATCAGTATCCAAATCAATCAAAGTTGCGGGAAACTCCTTTGACAGAGCCATTATGCGTCAGATAAAACGAGAAAGAGATATCGTAATCGGTGAATTGACTGCCGAGGATATAAAAAAGAGAGTTGGCTTTGCAACTCTCGGTAACGAGGAAATCGGAATATCCGCAAAGGGTAAAGAGTTTCTGACGGGTATGCCGGTTAACTTTGAAGTAACATCGACGGAAATTTTTCTTGCAATCAGAGAAAGTCTTGAGCAGATAGTCGAAGCGATAAGATCGGTTTTTGAAATGACCTTGCCTGAGCTGACGGCAGACATATTTGATACCGGCATCATTGTAACAGGTGAATCTGCAAAGCTTCGCGGAATAGACACATACCTTGAAAAACGCCTCGGAGTAAAAACGGTAATAGCAGATGACCCTAAGAATTGTGTAATTAAGGGTACGGGCATAGTATTGAAAAGCCCTGAAAAAATGGTCAATTTCCATTTCAAGAGCAGGGATGATATGAGATTTTCTGGAGGAATAGCTAATGGATTATGAGTATTATGATGTTTTTGACGAGGGCGTAGCACCCGGCGGACTTAAAAACAGAGCAGATATAAAATTATTGGTATGCTATATAATAAACAATGTTGACAGACCGATAACCAAAACACAAATAAATGAAGTAATGCTTCAACAGAGCCTTGCGAATTATTTTGAAGTTAATCAGGCAATATCGGAATTACTTGAAGACGGAAATATAACCTCTGAGCTTGAGGGTGAAGACGAAATCTTGCAGACAACCGAAAAAGGCAGAAATGCATCGGAAATTTTGCAAAAGGATATTCCCTTGACTGTCAGAGAAAAAGCAATCAATACAGCAACAAGAATATTGCTTCGTGCAAGACGGGAAAGCGAGAATAAAATCGAAATAAAAAAACTTGAAGTAGGCTACAATGTAACCTTTACAATCCTTGAAAAGGAAGACGAGCTGATGAAGCTTCAATTATATGTTGCGGATTCAGAACAAGCGGCACAAATCAAAGAACGCTTCCTTGAAGACCCGGCAGCACTGTATTCTGTAATAATCTCAACCTTGACGGCATAATTAAAAGCGCCCTGTGTGGGTGCTTTTTTCATTTGGTGGGGCAAAAATTATTTCGTCGTATTATATTATTTTTATAAATTTCTATTTAAATTACGAAAAAACTGTTTAAATCAACAAGGTAGTTGCCAATATGTGGAAACTAACTTGCTTTTTGTGCAAAATATGCAATATGATATAAAAAAATATGTTTCGTTTGTAAGAAAAAGCAAAATACCCCCTTGACAAATGTTGCTAAGATTTGTTACAATGACTCTGTACCAAGGTCATGGTGCGAAAAAATATTAGGAGGTTTTACTAAATGAAGATGACCAAGAAAATCTTAGCAGTCGTAATGGCTATCGCAATGCTTCTTTGCATGGCTCCCATTACACTAGCTGCTGAAGGCAATGTTGCTAAAGACAAAAACGGCGTCGAATATGCAACTCTTGCTGAAGCAGTAGCAAACGGCACAAGCCCCATTACTCTCCTCAGAGATGCTGAGGGCGCAGGCGTTGTAATCAACAGATCAATCACAATTGATTTCGCTGGTTACACATACACATTCACAGAAGGTGTTGGCTCAACAGGTACAGAATCAAACGGTTTCCAGATTCTTGCCGGTAGCTATGCAAATCTCAAGAATGGTACATTGAATGTAGCAGCTGAATCAGCTGACAAGTTCTACACACTCATTCAGACTTATGCAGGCATGACCATAACCGACATGACATTGGACGGAACTAACTTAGATAAGTGGTCCAAGACAGACGGCGATTCTTATGTATTGTCAGTCAACAGCGGTGAAATTAAAATCGCGGGCAATACAAACATTATCGCTAACAACGACGGTAACAAAGCTTATGCATTTGACTCTTGCAAGTATGCTTCTTATGAGGCTCCCTTTGTAAAAGTTGACACAACAGGCACAATCAGCGGTATCGTTGAAATCACAGGCGGTGACCTTGAAGTTGAAGCAGGTACATTCGTATCTGATACAGACTGCTTCTATATGACATCAGGTTATCTCTGGCTTGGTGAAGATGTAACAGTTACAGCAGGCGAATGTGGTGTTTACCTCAGAGGCGGCGAACTCCACACTTATGCTGACATCACAACAACAGGCAGCTACGGTGCTATCCAGGGTAACGGCAACTATGCAGGTGATGTTTATGTTCATGGCGGATCAATAACATCTGAAAACGATCTCGGTATTTATTTCCCGCAGAACGGCTTACTTTGCATCTATGACGGTACAATCACAGGTACAACAGCTGTTTATGCAAAACAGGGCCAGATCTTTGTTAACGGCGGTACTCTCGTTGCTACAGGCGAAGCAAAAGATTTCGTAACTAACGGTAACGGTGCTGACGCAACAGGTGATGCACTTGTAATCGAAACAGGTCACTACGGTAACCTTTATGCACAGGTTGACGGCGGTACATTCGTATCTGAAAACGCATCAGCTATCGCTTCTTATGCTGAAAACGAAAACTACACAGCTCGTACAGCTTTCGTTAACAACGCTGTAATCAATGGTAACATTGACACAGCTCTCTTAGCTGAAGATGCAACTGTAGAATTTGTTAAAGTTGCAACAGTTAACGGTGTTGCTTACGAAACACTCGCAGAAGCAGTTGCAGCAGCAGAACCCGGTGCAACAGTAACACTTCTTGCTGATGCAACAGGTGCAGCTCTCAAGATCGACAAAGACATCACAATCGACTTTGGCGGCAACACATACACAATCACAAATCCTGCAGTAGGTTCTACAGGTACAACAACACTCGGCATGCAGCTCCTCAAGGATAACGACATCGTTCTCAAGAACGGTAAACTTGAAGTAGCAGCAGAGAGTGCAACAGATTTCGCAATGCTCATCCAGAACTATGCAAACCTTACAGTTACAGACATGGTTCTCGACGGTACAAACCTTGACAGACATACTATCAAGGATTATGACTAT
>JAZQHB010000043.1:0-7133 GCA_045540355.1 Acutalibacteraceae bacterium
TGGAAAGAAGGTCTTGAACTTATAAAAGACGATAAAAACAAGGAAATCCGCATAATGGCAGAGGCAGGATACAGCCTTTTTAGAGCGTCGCTTAATCATACTAAATTTGTTCGTTTGCGTAATGGCGGAGCTTCGGAAAAGGAACTTTACGAAGTGGTTCTTGATGAGAAAGAAAATGCTATGAATATGCTTCGCCTGATGAATATGAATTCTGCAATCGGCTTTGAAGCGGCAAACCACTATTATTTCAGCAGATTTGCTATTTGTGAAAAAGTGATTAATTGTGATTATTTATTAGAGAAGTACAGTAAATAAAAACACGAGTTTTTACATCTGCTCCTCATATACATATGATATGTAACAAACTGAGGTCTTTGGAAGCCGCATAAATTGGGCATTTTAAAAGCACAGCCACGAGGGCTGTGCTTTAGCTATATTGTAGGCAATACAATCCATAGAGTTTTTCTAATTTCAAAAAACTTATAATATTTTATAACACATAGTTTTTATTGCATATGTGACACTGGTAATGTTCATCATAACTGACCTCAGTTTTCTTTCCTGCATATTTATTTATCACCAAAGCAATATACGGTTTCATACACATATCATAGTAAATCATGTATGTATCATCACTGCTGCGATATACAACTCTACCTCTAGGATAATAGTCAAAGTCCACACCATATTTTCTCTCATAATTATTATTCCAAACATCATAATGACTGTGTGGAAAGTTTGAAAATATACCATATGGTTCACTTTCTTCAAGAGTGCATCCATGAAATAACAATTCGCCGTTTACACAGAAAAACAAAGCAGGGCCTATTTGTGATTTTTTAATTTCATTTATTTTCATTCTCATTTCTCTTTATCAAACAATTTTTATCACTGATACTCAATACTAGAATTTTAAATTATGTCATACTGTATTTTTTTGCACGAGTCCATTTTTAATTCAAAAACCGATAAATTATGATGTACTGTATCTGTATCGACAAGAAGCATATAAATACTATCCATATTCATACTTTTCAAAATTTGCCTTCCATAATCAATGTCGGAAGAAGATAATTTGTTTCGTCCCAACAAATGACTATGTATCATTCCGCAAAATTGAATATTTTTATCGCTCCACTCAATCAACACTTTATTTAAAGTGTTGATGTCGGGGATATAATATTCTGTTGAATTTTCAATACCTTTGTCAAAAACATATTCAGAAATAACAGTATCTCTTTTCATTCCAAGAATACCGCCACATTCAGGAATGGTCGAAGCTATCGTTTTCACGATAGCTTCATAACATTTTTCGGTAATATGTAACACCTTATTCACAACACTCGTGCCACTCGTTGGGGTCAACGCTTTTTCTTTTGTAGTTACAATAGTACCAACCATCATTGTATGGTTCGCTGTACCTACAATTTTTGCAATACCCTGCACATAAAATTCCTTCGGGTAATAAATTGATGTTTTTCTCTTGTTTGTTTTCTTTGTTTTGCATTTTTAACGCTCCTTTATAAATTGTTTATTTTTCATTTTATACAAATCTTCCGGGAACATCAAAGGTTTGTTCTCCCTCAGAATATAGGGCTTCAGTAAGTTCATTTTTTAGTCTTTTTACTTCTTTCGCCCAATTCACTAATATTTCATTATCGCTAATTACCAACGAATCAAGCAAGCTTGATGAAGTTCCACACAAGAAACTTGCTATATCATATGACATTGAAGAAATACCATACTTCCCCAAAACATCTCCTGTTAATGCAGATATAATCGGACCGAAAGCAGATTTTGCGGATTGTAATAATGCGTCGCCAAAATGTTCTGGACATTTTTCTGCAAAATATGAAAATGCCATTAAGATTGTTGCACTATCTATCTTTGCTTCATAATATAGAGTTAAATATTCAATCGCTCGTTCCCTTGTCATAGTATTTCTATCTACCCCAGCGTGAAGACTAATAAATTTAGAATATGAAATTGTACCAGAATTGCTTAACAATAAAAATACTAAATCACCTTCTGTATCACAATTTTGTTTAATTTTGTCTGAAAGTGCATTAAGAGTCGTAGAAACTGACGCTTCCACACCGGTTACATTGCCAGCACAAAGAGAGCCTATAGTTATAGTAAGCCCAGTAAGAAATCCCTCTATCTGATATACTTTTTCAACATTTGTTGCTTTACCATATGCTTCTTTTGCACCTTCGTGACAATTAATATATTCATTCAATCTTGTTTGTAGATAAGTATATCCTCCCAAATCTTCTATGCTGTCATAGAGAATCTGTGCTTTTCTTACAACGGCATCATTTGAATATAAATTACCATTAATTATAGTTGCATTTCTAACTGGGTCTGGAACAAACTCCCAACTTTTTATAGTATGATTAGTAATCATAGCAAGGTCATGTACATTTATTAATACCATGTCATTATAATCAGCTAATTGAATTTTGTTTTTGCGAAAATAATTTTTGTATTCTGAGTTTGCAAGCAAAACGCCATTTTGGGTTAGTTTAATATCAAATTCATATGGAGGATAACTATTACGCTTTATGGTAAAATCATAATCAACTCTTAACGATTTCCCACCATTAGTTATATTTGAATCCCATATCTGCAAACTTCCTTTTAAATTACTATCTTTTGATTTGTTATCATACCCTCCAAAAGCAGAGAAAGCTTTAGAAGTGTCTACATAATGATAACCGTCAGAAAATCTATAAGCATATAACTCAATTCCATTTATCGTATATATTTTATCTGCCTTAACCACATCATTTGTATCCTTATTCAAAGCATTATAAAACATTTGTGCAACATCAGCACGAGAAGCATTCCGTTTATAGTTACCATTTATAGCAGATGTTAATTTAAAGAAATTATTTTTGTTAGCTACGGTTATATATCCACCACCTGACCAACCGCCATTTTGTTCTGCTGTATCTTTCCAGCCTTTAATACATACCAACATTTTTGCAGCTTCTTCAAATGTAACATTATCACTTGGAGCAAAATTGCTATTTCCTTTTCCGCTTATGATTTGTTTATTATAGGCAGCCATAATGAATGTTCGTGCCCAATGGTCTTTTGGCACATCCTTGAATTCACCTTGTACTGCTCCTGTTTCAACAGAACTTAAATCAAAAGCAAAATAAAGCATTTTCACAAATTCTGCTCTTGTAATAGAATCATTAGGTCTGAATTTTCCTGTTCCATCTCCTGCAAGTATCCCATCGAGCGAAAGTTGTTTTATTGCATTATAATTTTTATGGTTAGAAGGAACATCATCGTAAGTGCCTTTCTCTCTAACAATGGTAAAATTACTTTCAACAGCAGTATAACTATTCCCCATCGTATCAACAACGGTAACTTTATATGTATATTCACCGGGTATTAATATTCCAAAATTCACTTCCGAGTCATAATCTTTAATGTTAAATTGGGTGGGATTTTTTGCTGTTTGATTATAATTTTTCAAGTGAACAATGTCTAATACGCTGTTTTCGTTTCCTTTTGTAAAAATAACGATTTTTGCTTCCGCTATCGGATAAGCCGAGCCAACGACACCTTTTACAGTAAATCCCTTTTTATAAGTTAGCTCTCCGGTTGGTTTAGTAACGCCTGTTACAGAAAATCCCGACTTAGCAACAGTATATTTTTGTGATTTATATGCGGCTTTTTCTCCATTAGAGGAATACGTTTGAATTTCACAAGTATAAGTATAGTTTTCTTCCAATTTGTCAGATTCTATAATTATTTCGCCATTTAAATCATAAACTTTTTCATTATAAATTGTCTTACCTTTGGAATCTGTTACAACAACTGTCGCATATCCAAAATCATCACCTGTAAATTCGTATTTAAAGACAAGTCCCTTATCTTCAAGCTCTGCGTTTAAGGATTTAACCAAAACAGGGATAGTTCCGTCTGTACTGAAATATATTTCATCACCTTTGCCAATAAGTTTCTTATCATTAGATGAATTGTTATATGTACCTATCCAAGCCTTATATTGATGTTTTGCCTTGAGCTTTGAAGATTTTATCTTATAACTTGTTACCGATACGATTTCATTTTTTACAATAAAACTGTTGTCTGTTGTATCTTTGATTGTCAATTCAAAGCAAGTATCAACATCAGATTTTTTCCATTTTATTGTTAAGTCTTTTTTATAGTTTATTATATCATTATTTTCAGGGGAAGAAAACACAGCTTCTACCGTTGCAGTTTCAATTTCTTTTTCTTCTTCCTCTGTATAAATATAAATAGTATTACCTTTTCCTACAGCTTCTGAAGCATTAGAATTAATGTATGTTCCTAGCCATAACTTATATTCTTTTCCAAAATCTAATGTGTTGGCACTAATAGAATAAGAGCCCCCGCTAATCACTTTGTTTTTTATAATACTTTTATTGGTGTCAGTATCAACAACTGAAAGTTTATAGCAAAAAACAGAATTTGTATCTGAGACTTTTAGTGTAAGTTTCTTTGAAGCATCAATTGTAGCTCCGTCAGTAGGATATGAAAATCTTGCTTCGGTATAGTCTACTTCATTCATATTGATATATATTTCATCGGAACTGCCAATTTTGCTTTCATCAGCATAAGTTGTTAAAGAAACTTTATATCTATGTTCAGATGTAAATGTATTTGCTTTTATGCTATATGATGTACTACTTGTATATTCATTTTTTACGATATATTCACCTGTAACATCATCTTTTATTGTAAGGCAATATTCTAATTCTGATGCAGGATTATTCCACTTTATTGTAATCTTCTTAGTAGGATCAAGCCATTCTTTATTTGATGGTGCAGAAATCTTTGCAGCTTCATAAGAAGGTGTTTCTGGTGTTTCAACATCAACTACAGGTCTTTCGGGTTTGTTGTCTTCTCCACCTGTTGTATCAACTACAGGTCTTTCAGGTCTATCACTTCCGCTAGTTGTATCTACAACAGGTCTTTGTGGTGGCTCATTTACAGTAGCTTTTTCTGTTTTAAATTCAATACTATTACCTGCTCCGAGCTGCTTCTTTTCAACAGATGCTTTTTTGTATGTGCCAACCCACGCTTTATAAGAATGTCCTTCTGTTAGCAAACTGCTTTTAATTGTGTAAGATGTTTTTGTTAAGCCGGATTCATTTACAATAGTTTTTCCGCTTGTTGTGTCCTTGACTGTCAAATTATATGCAAGGTCACTATTTCCGTTTAAGGTAATTTTTAAATCTTTATCGGCAGAAATCTCTTGGTTGTTTCTCGGATATGAAAAATCCGCTTCCTGATAAACTTTTTGTGAAGAATTTCTGTCATTTACACTAATGGTTATCGAATCCCCACGCCCAACAGAAGTAGCACCATCGTATGTGCCAACCCATATTACATATCTTTCCTCAAAATCAAGAACATTTGATTTTATTGAATATGAACTGCCGCTTACCTTTTCATTCTGAACAATATATTTCCCTGTGCGTTCATTTTTGATTGTTACTCTGTAGTTCAATCCTGAAGATGGTGTTGTCCATTTTATAGTTGTAGTTTTATAAGGGTCTATCCACTCGCCATTACTTGGCGAGGTTATTTTTGCCTCGTTTTCTCCGAGAGCAAGGGAAACTACCCCATTACAGAGAATAATGGATAAAACAAGCAATAAACTAATTATTTTTTTCATTTTCTTTCCTTCTTTCTTTTATTTTATAGGTGAATATTATTATATTTGATTAATTTACCTGTTCATCCAACGACAAACAATCGTTTGCCATATTGTAACATATATTACATCAAAGCACAATAGTTTTTCATTTTATTTCAACTTCATCCCATCACTAAATGCTTTGCCAACCACATCACCAAATTTACGATAAGTATGATGCACCGGATCGTAGGTAATAGGACTGAATTTATTCAAATCAATTATGCCATTATCATCAAGTATTCTTTCATCAGCACAGACATTTACGATTTCGCCCACAAGTCTGCAAGTTTCTTCGTCGTAGCTGATAAGCTTACATTCCAAAGCCATAGGCAGTTCATCAAAAAGCGGAGCATTTACAAACTCACTCTTTGTAGTATGCCAACCTGCTTTTTCTATTTTATCAGCCTCTTTATTACCAGAAACAATACCAACATAATCACAAGCAACAACATTTTCTGCATCTGCAATGCTTACTGTAAATGCACCTGTTTTAACAACATTCTTTGCTGTCTTGTGTCCGTCATCCACACAAATAGAAATCTGTGTTTCTTCACTAATTCCGCCCCAAGCGGCATTCATCGCATTAGGTTTTCCATCCTCGTCATATGTGCCGATAATGAGTACCGGCATCGGATATAAAATAGCTTTCGCTCCAAAATTCTTTCTCATAATCATTACCTCCTAAAAATCAATAACACACACTAAACGCAGGTCGCATATATTCAATAGCACCACGTCTTAGACCGTACTTTGTTGCAAGTTTTTCCCAATTATCTCTGACTGTCGTTGTGATATTATTTGCAAGTTCAGTTGCTTCTTCAACTGATAAGCCAAAATACTGTGCCGATTCTATTGCAAGGTCAATTGAAATAGAATTATCTTCGGTATTTACATTCAATGCCAATTCATCACCATATGGTGTAGGATTAACATCATACAAGGGAGAGAGCTCCCAACCGTTTTTTGTTAAAATAAAACCGTGGTTTCTCAGGTGGTCATCTGTGTTTGAAATCGCCATATTGAACACAATACGCATCCAAAGTTCTTTTAAATCTTTTTTAGGTGCTGAGCTACTTCCTTTGATAAATCCGGCAATATCAAGATAACTTGAACCGTCTGACGATGAAGCACCGTCTGTTTTACCAAGCATCGTCATTGCAGATGCAAAATGTATGCGTTTATCTCCATCACGGTCAAAGCGTTTTACAATAAATGTGCTTCCTAACTTAGAGAAAGTTTCAAGTTTAGATTCAGGAACATTGAGAGAACATAATCTTGCCAAATCGTGAGCAACCTTTTCCCAAGCACCTGTGTTGAACTCATCATTCTTTGATGGAAACTTTGCAATCCAAAGTTCTCCATTAGTGTCCTGTATTGTTGCTTTCGGTCTTGCACCACCTAATGAAGAACCTGGCTTCAACAATTGATT
>JAZQHB010000044.1:0-9183 GCA_045540355.1 Acutalibacteraceae bacterium
GCTTTTGTCAGGTCAACAACCATAACGTTTTCCTGAGCATCGGCAGAAAGTCTTTCTGCAATTTCGGGATAACTTTTTACATTTTTAAAATCAGCGGTATTAAGTGTTATACCACCATTGATAATAACCTCACCGTTATAAGAACAGTATGTTACGGGACATTCCTCTGTGCCTGAATCCTCTTTGGTAAGTTCGAGAGAAGACACACGGTATTCACCGCCTTCTATGCAAACCGTAATTCCGTTTTTGCCTGCTTTATCTGTGTTTCTTACAGCTTCAACAGCTTTTTCAATTGTCAGAAACGGTGAATCTTTTGTACCGTTGTTTTTGTCATTGCCATTTGTGCTTACATAAAAATCTCCGACCATCATTTTAGCATCATCCTTTTCTTGCGATAGTGCAGTAAAAACAGGTACAGGTGCTATGTAATCTTCGTAAATCAAATCATAGATATGTGATTTGATATAGGTATGACTTCCGAAGAGAAACCCGATAACAATAAGTACGGAGAGAATGACTTTTAAAACCTTGTTGTTAAATATCCTGAACACACAAAGCAGAGCCATAACAGATGTAATGATGAATGTGAGATACACGGGAATAACCATTGCCGCCAACTCAAGCTCACCGCTGCCGATTACGGCATTTATCAAAAACATAAGTCCCATAAGGACAAACGCAAAGACCAAAGCCGTTAAAACTGCATTCAATGCTTTTTTCTTTTTATCCGCTTTTTTGCTCAGCGGTATCGAAAGCAATGCCCCGCCAAGGCAAACAACAAAGCCGAGAATAAACTGAAGCGGTGTATATTCAAAACAGAGATATTGCATGTGGTAGTAATATAAACCGACAATTGCAAAAGCTATGCCCAAAACAAGACAAATTGTTCCGGAAATTATTGTTTTCAAGGGTTTCTTCATAAAAATAAATCCTCCTGAATTCTGATTTGTTGAAATAATTATAGCACAATGTAACCTTTCTTTTCAATCGCCGGTGACAAAATACTCCCTGCGTTTCTGTGTTATGTAGTTATGTTTGTTGCCCCGATAAATTGGAATTTAATCGATACTTATATTCCTATAATTTCTCTGATTTCTTTTGCGTCAACATCATTAAGACTGCAATTATTGAAAACTGCGATATAAGCCGCAACACCTGCAGCTTCACCGATTCCTACGCAGATAGGCATTGCCCTGAAATTTGAATGTGCCATATGTGTACCCGAAATGTTTCTTCCGCAAAGCAGAAGGTTTTCTTTAATTTCAGGAATAAGACAGCCATAAGGAATGGTATACCCTTTATCTTGCTGAAAATGCTTTTGTACCCCTGTTTTGTCAAGACCTGACCCCGTAATATTATGTACATCAAAATTGAAGTAAGCATCTTTTACAACATAATCATCAAAGACTTTCGCTTCGAGAATATCTTGCTCATTCAAGGTGTATTTACCCTTGAAATGTCTTGTTTCACGAATGCCCATAAGGGAAGCAGAGCTGATAACATAACATTTTTCGTAACCGGGAACAAAATTACGCAGATATTTTACTATGTCATCCATCTGTCTGCGACAAGTGAGAGTTGCTTTTGTTAAATCCTCTGCATCTGTACCGTCAATATTAACAGCATTTGTCATATTGCAGGTAACAATACCCGGAAGTGTTGATTTATATGTAAGAATATGTCCTGCAGGATAAGGAATATGTTCTTTGGCAAGAGCCTGAAGTTCACCGTTCGGTGTTTCATAGGTTGATTCAAATGAACCTAAAAATACAGCTCGGTCATAGTCAACACCGCCGACTTTGAACATAAGTGTTGCAGGTTGCATTTTATTATCATTTTCTCTGCCGAGAACAAGTTCTGCTCCTGCTCTTGCAGCAATATCACCGTCACCCGTAGCATCAATAGTAATTTTTGCATAAATATCTGTTTTGCCCGATTTGTTGATAACGGTTGCACCGAGGATTTTGTCTCCATCGCAGATTGCATCCTCAGCGAAAGTATAAAGCATGAGCTTGCAACCAACCTCACAAAGCATTTCAAGATAAAGTGTTTTCAGTTTTTCAGGGTCTATCAGGTTGGTGATTTCGTTTTTGAATTCACCTTCATTATTTTCAGATGTTCTTTTCAGAATTTCATAATACAAAGGACTTGTGCAACTGCCTGTCCAATGGCTCATAAGACCTGAAGTTGAAATTCCGCCAACATCTCCGCTTTGCTCAACAAGAATAACCTTTGCACCATTTTTTGCAGCAGTATATGCCGCTGCAAATCCGGAAGGACCACTTCCGAGAACAAGAACATCGGTATGTAATTCAAACGTTTTAATCATATTTAATACCTCAAATTATAAGTGGGAATTTGTCGTTACAAATCAATGTTGATTTCGTATTTATCTTCAATAAGCAAATAGTTCACGTTATGCTTTTGTGCAAGAGATAACACTTCTGCATTATCTTCCAATACACTTTCTATTGTACACCATTCATTGTCCAAACGATTTTCAATTATATTTGCGTATCCCTTTATATCCGCAAAATGATTTCTTATATAGTTCTCGCTCATTACAAGGCAATAATATCTAATATTTTGAATATATTTGGAGTCAAAGTCTTTTTGCCAATCGAACGGAATATAGCAACCTTCAACAATTAAGTTCTGCTTGTTCTCAACAGCAGTTTTTATCATTTCACGAACAATTGGCCACAGGTATGAAGTCAAATCGCTATCATCACTCATCGGTGTAAGGGCTGTATTACCGCTACGAATTAACCCCATCTTCAAATGGTCAATGGACAAATATGGGTATTTATATTTTTCAAGCAGTTGCTGTGCAAGTGCGGTTTTTCCCGTATGAGATGCGCCTGTAATTAAAATAATCATTAGCTTTCGTCCTTACGAATTCTTATTTGTCGAGATATTTAAAAGGAAAGCGCAATAGTTTTTATTGCGAACAACCATCGGTTTTTAGTCCATGTGCAAGGTGTATCAATATGTATTATGTAACTTTTTATGTAATTTTTATTTTTCAAAAACGGGATATGTTCTTCTGAAAACAGAATTTAATTTTCTGAAATAATCAAAATCTACATTATCAATTGTTTCCTTTGTTGTGCGGTAACGCCAATTTTTTTCAGGAACACCCGGAATATTCATTCTTGCATCGCTTCCGAATCCGCACATATCCTGAAAAGCAATAATTGCCGTGTTGGAAGAAGATTTCCATACACTTTCTATGATCTTGCGACAACTTTCAGATTTATAACCGCCGTCACCCCAGTTTTGTCCCGTAAAACCTATGTATTCGAGGGCAAATGCTCTTTCTTTCTCACTTGCTTCCCATAACCAACCAAGCAGTGTGTTATTATCGTGCGTACCGCAGTAATTTACAGAATTTATAACTGTGTTGTGGGGAAGATGCAAAGAATCTGCATCGGGGTCAAAACCGAACTGAACAACTTTCATTCCGGGGAAACCTGTGTTTGAAAGCAATTTAATTACATCTTCTCCAAAAGTACCCAGATCTTCTGCAATAATCGGAAGTTCACCGAAAGCTTCTTTTACCTTGTCGAAAAGTTTCATTCCGGGACCTTTTGCCCATGCTCCGTTTTTGGCAGTATCAGAATCGGCGGGGATTTCCCAATATGAAGCAAATGCTCTGAAATGATCAATTCTTACACAATCATAGGTTTTAAGCGATTGTGAAATTCTTGAAAGCCACCACTTGAAACCGTCTTTTTCCATATAATCCCAATCATAAAGGGGATTTCCCCACAACTGTCCGTCTTCGGAAAAATAATCAGGAGGACATCCGGCAACTTTTTTCGGTTTAAGTGTTTCTTTATCTATCATAAACTGAGAAACATTCGCCCAGACATCGCAGGAATCCATAGCAACATATATGGGCATATCACCTATAATTGCAATCCCTTTGCTGTTTGCATATGTCTTTACAGCGTTCCATTGCTTATAGAAAAGATACTGAGTGAATTTCCAGAAAGCACATTCTTCTTCAAACTCTCCTCTCAAAGCATCAGCAGACGAAAAATGTGCATATTTCTCATCCCACTCCCACCAAGGAGCATCATTGTACTTATCTTTGAGTGCCATAAAAAGTGAAAAATCAGAAAGCCATGTATTTTCTTTATCGAAATCTTTTATTTTCTGTGCCGTTTCAGCATTTATGTTAAGAAATGCCTTCCTGAGAAGCTTCAGCCTTTTTTCTGATGCAAACTCATAGTCGGCAGTATAGGGAGAACCGTGGTATATATTCTCTTCATAGTCTTCCTTTGTACAAAGGCCATCTTCATATAAAGCCTTAGGATCAATAAAAAGAATATTTCCCGCAAAAGCAGATGCCGAACAATAAGGCGAATTAGCTTTATCTACTGGGTTAAAAGGCAAAACCTGCCAATACCCGAAATTCATTGATTGCAGTTTGTCAACAAAATATCTGCAGTTTTTATCAAAAACACCAACACCATAATCTGAAGGAATGGTAGAAATATGCATAAGTACACCCGCACCACGTTTGTTTAACATAAAAACACCCCTATGTAATAATTTTACCGTAACAATTAAACGGAACCATATAAGTCTATCATATAGCCGATTTGTTGACAATATGTTTTGTCGAACTAATTATACCACCCATACTGGCAAAAAGGCAACTGTTTTTTACTGTTATGAGTGACAGGGGTGGTGATTTTATACTCCGTAAAACTTTTACACTTACGGAACTGCCGTAAAAATGAAAAAAGCACTCATTTTTAGAGTGCTTTAAGGTATAAAAAAGACCGAAACCCCTATAAATCAAGGGATTTCGGTTGTATTACCTAAGCTGTACTTAGGTGGTGCGAGTGTTCATGAGGGATTATGCTTTATATTTACTTTTGTTTTCGGGTATGTTATACTTAATATAAAGCGAGGTGTTTTTTAGATGACATTAGACGAAATATATGAATCATTTATTTGGGATGCATCATACACTGATGAAGAATATGAATCTAAGATTGCTTTTGGCATAAATGAGGCCAAAAAATATAAATACCTTTATCCTTTTATTCAACCGGTAATTCCCGAAAAATCAAAATGCATATGGGAACCGTGTGCAAGGATTATTGCATTAAAATCAGATGAAGAACTCAAGCCATATTTGTGTTTATTATTTGAGTGGTTACAAGATTTGAATTGGCCCGGCGCTTATGTGATTTTTGAGAGATTATTAAAAATGCCTTTTTCATTATTGGAAAATGAATTAAATCATTGTAAATGGCGAGCTGAAAGAGAAAACGATGAGTTATGGTTGATGGCTCTTAAAGATTTTAGTAAACAAATAAATTTGTAATTTTAAAAACAAAACCCACTATGACATCTTTGCAGTAAAGCTGAAAGTGTCATAGTGGGTTATATACTTTTGTATAAAAAATTGAGTATTCACAGGTCAAATCCCTTATGAATACTCAATATGTTCGGAGTGACTGGACTTGAACCCATGGCCTCCTGGTCCCGAACCAATAGGTTATCAGATTCATGACGTTTGTAAAAGCTAATAATATAGCCGTTTTTTCTTTTATACACTTTAAAATTACTTGAAGTTGTGCCCAAAAGATGTGCCGATAAAAATGTGTACAAATTGTACAAAGAGATTATTTGTTTGATATCATTAGTTTTTTATTATGTGTCGTTAATAAAAAATCTTCCTATATCATATTCTCAGAGCGGTTGCTTTTTCTCAGTTTGAAAGTGCTAAAAATAAATATATTTCAGGGGAATTGACTGTCCGCCAAGCAGCAGAATTTTGCGGAATGAATTACTCAACTTTTTACAGAAAAATCTAAGAATATTTGTGTAAAAAGGTAGACTTTTTGAAACGGTTGTGATATCATAAAACAGAATATAATAATCTGGGAAAATGTGTTGTTTTTGAAAGTCTGATTTTTGCAACACATTTCAATTTGTCTTTGGAGGTGTATAGCTGTGATTGAAATAAACGGAAAAATCCTGTGTGACGGATGCTTTAAAGAGCTTGATAAAGAAAGTGAATGCAGTTGTGGCTTTTCCGGAAATTATGCAAATAGTCTCCAAAGCGGAACGATTGTTAACGGAAGATTTATTGTGGGAAAGCAGGTCAGGGAAAGCGATACGGTAAAAGAATATCTTTGCTATGACCCTCAGAAGTCAGATACAGTTCTGATTAAAGAATTTTTCCCGAAAATGCTTGTTTCAAGAAACGGTGATAATAGTGTTCAGATTAAGGATGTAGACGATCTGACTGCATATAACTCTTTAATGCAAAGGTTTATAGAACTTATGCAGATACCTCAGAGATTGTCGTCTGATTGCTTTATCAAAGTTGAAAATGCTTTTTATGAAAACAATACGGCATATTTTGTGATTAAAAACCATTCGCAGCTTACTGTAAGGGAGTATGTTGAGAGTGGTAAAAAAATATCTGATAAGCAAGCAGTGCTTAGTCTTAGCTTGGCAGTAAAAGGTTTATGTGAACTCAAGGAGAATGGTTTTGTCAACAGCAAAATATCTGACAGGAATGTTTACATAGATGATGATGGCATTGTAGCAGATGTTTTTGAGACTGATCAGTATGATCTTGCACATCATATGAAAGAGTCGGTAGCTTTCGGAAAAACTTCATTTTATATGTCTGCTTACGATTTTGCAAAAAAGGAAAAGGATATTTCTTCTGATATTTTTTCCTTTGGTGCAGTACTTTATACAATGCTTACCGCAAAGCAACCTCAATCGCCTTTTAAAGCGGAAGCTCAGTTTGACAAAACTGCCCTTGAAAACAGTACAAGTGAGAAAAGGCTTGTTAAAATCATTGAGAAGATGTGTAGGATTGATGGCCAAAAATATGAGAGCCTTTCATCTCTTGTGAAGGATATTAACAGGCTTTCAAGAAGATATGGTTTTGAAAAAATAAAAATAAGCAGTGCACTTGAAGAAACAAATAAAACAAAAAACAACGGCAAAACAATTAAAATCGTGATTGCTTTATTGTTCGTAATATTGGTTGTTGCGGCAGGATTTATTTTTGCTGATAAATTGCCGTTTTTCAGAGATGTAGATATACCATCTTTGTCTGAAATATTCAGTAAATGTCTGACCTTTATAAAAAGTAAATTTTCAGGAGGATTATTATGAATTACAGTTCTTTAGCAAAGCGTTTTGGAGCGTTTATCGTTGATAGCATGATTACAGCCTTTATAGGCGGAGGACTTGCACTGGCCACCGGGTTGTGGTACACAAGTTTTATTTCTGTTTTTGTGTCGGCGGCGTATTATATTTTCTGTGAGGGAAGCGTGTGGCACGCAACTCTCGGTAAAAAGCTTTTCAATATAATTGTGGTCGATGAAAACGGAAAAGGAATTGATTACGGCAAAGCAGCAGTCAGATATATCGGCAGATATCTTTCCGGACTTATATTGGGTATTGGTTATTTGATTGCGGCTTTTTCTGATGAGAAACAAACTCTTCACGATAAACTTGCAAATACATATGTTGTTGACGGTTCATTTAACGATGCGGGTGTCGGTACAGGTTCAGAAAGCGGACATGCAGTAATAGGAATAAGGGGAGAAGCAGCAGGAACAAGTTTTCCTATAAAAGGAAATGGTTTGCTTATGGGCTACGATCCCACTGTTTGTCAGATTGTTCTTAAAAGATCAAAGGGTGTCAGCAGAATGCATTGCTTTGTTTCATATAACCCTGCAAGCGGAATGTTTATCCTCAGCGACAGAGGCTCATCCTATGGTACATTTACACAATCAGGCTTAAGGGTAACTCCCGAAAGAAATGTTGCTTTAAAAAGCGGTGAAAGATTTTATCTTGGTTGCGCAGAAAATCTTTTTGAAGTCAAATAAAACACGGTTTTGAATCTATAAATTGTTTTTATCTTTCAGGGGGAATAAAGATGATAAAACTTAACGATAAAAATCTTTGCGAACATTGTTTTTCAGAGATTGAGGAGAATGCGGATAAGTGTCCTAACTGTTCTTCTGAAAAAAATAATTCTAAATATCCCACTGCTTTACCTGAAGGCACTATCCTTGCGGGCAGATATGTTGTGGGCAGAGTGCTGGGTAAAGGCGGCTTCGGTATAACCTACCTTTGCTATGACACGAGAGAAAACAAAACAGTTGCAGTCAAGGAATACCTTCCTGACCATCTGACTCACAGAAATACCGGCGAGACACAGGTTTCGACCTACAGTGGAGAAACTGAGGAATATTTCAGAACAGGTGCACAGAAATTCTTTGATGAAGCAAAGCTTGTTTCCAACTTCAACGGAAATCCCAACATCATCAGTGTGTATGAATTTTTCTATGAAAATAACACAACATATTTTGTTATGGAATACCTTGACGGTGTTGATCTGAAAACCTACATAAAGCAAAAGGGCGGAAAGATACCCGAGGGAGAAGCACTCTATATTGCCGATAAAGTTATTCAGGCTCTGATGATTGTGCATAGCACAAACATTCTTCATCGTGACATATCACCTGATAATATTTTTATCTGCAGTGACGGAAAAATAAAGCTTATTGACTTTGGTGCTGCAAGACAGGTTATGGGTGAGGTTTCAAAAAGTCTTTCAGTAGTTCTTAAAGAAGGCTTTGCACCGCCTGAACAATATAATGCAAGGGGAAAGCAAGGTCCATGGACAGATATTTACGCCCTTGGTGCAACGCTTTATTATTCATTGACAGGTGAAGTTCTTGATAATGCAATGATAAGAGTAACTGATGGCAGTAATTTAAATCTTGAAAGTGTTTCACCTGATTTTGCAAATATTATCACAAAGATGCTCGAAATCAAAAAAGAGGACAGATATCAGAATACAATCGATCTCAGTCAGGCTTTCTCGGTCTTCAGCAAAGATGTTGAAGAAGATGATGGCAATGATGATAAAGAGAAAGTCAGCGTCATTGAAAAAATCAAAACATTTACATCAAACATAGATGTTAAAACTAAAAAACGCATTCTTGCAGTTGCCGGTTCAATTGCGGCTGTAATAATTGCAGTAATTGTTGCAGTGGTTGCAATACCTGACAGAAGCAATGTTACAGAATCATCAGGCGGTGATATGTCGGGGAATGAACAGCCCGGTCTGAATGGTACTATTGACGTAAATCAATTTATCGAAGAAACAAAAACAACAGAAAA
>JAZQHB010000045.1:0-4039 GCA_045540355.1 Acutalibacteraceae bacterium
GAGGACTTTGCTGATACCGATAACAAAAGCGTTGCTGCATTATTTACTATGGGAATTATAAATGGCAAAAACGCAACAGAGTTTGCACCTAACGATTATCTCACCCGTGAAGAAGCTGCAACTATCATCGTGCGTATGGTAAACAAGATTGTACCAATGGCAGCAACAGAAATGTGGTTTGAGTATGACGATATAAACGAAGTTTCCGAATGGGCATCTGATTCTATTCAGACAATCAGCAATTTAGGATTTATGAACGGTGTCGGCAATAACAGATTTGCTCCGAAGGACACTTACACAACAGAACAAGCAATCGTAACTCTTGTCAGAGTTCTTGAAAGTGCAGGAGCTTCCGGATTGCTTGATGAAAACACAAGCATCGGAATAATCGGTGGTGCAGATGGTCCTACATCAATTATCGTTGGTGAAAATACAACTGTTATCGGTGGAGCTGATAAACCGACAGAGATTGTAGTAACAGATACAATTAAAGTTGATGAATTTTATGTTGACGAAGCAATTAAACTTATCACAGAATCAGGCAAGCTTGCATCTGATAAAGACTTCATTAGTGTATATACAACTAATGATGAAATGACAGAAAAGGTTTTAGCTCTCGGCGCCGTTGACTTCAACAATCCGAAAGACATATACTACCTTTCTGCAGATCGTGAACAGATAATTGCTAATATAGAAGCTTTAGCAAAAGCTGAAGGTGTTGATATAAAAGATTTGGGTGAGCATTGGTTTGAACACATTTGGAGAAAACTTAATTTCTCTACACTTGCAAGTATGATAAACGCATCCTACGGTGCTGAAAATCTTGCAGCTCTCACAATACTCACAAATAGCAGAGGTTATATAATGCCTAAAGACTTCAAAAACAACTTTGCTTTGTTTGTTCAGTATGAAGGCGATTATTCTGCGATTGTATCATTCTCGGAATTTGGTGACGGAGTTATAAGTGCAAATATGTCATTTGTAAAGAACGGCGATAAAGACAATGTGTTTATGAGAATGTATGAGATTACTTCTACTGTTGGCGAAGATGGAGTTAAAATGGCAAAAGTAGAAAAGTAAACTTTAATGGAGGTCGATTTTATGAAGAAAATCGGTTTAGGTATTGCGATAATTCTATTCGCAATTTGCCTTGAATTATCGCATAACGGACACCTTGCTTACATCACATGGGGTATTGGCGCAATCGGCTTAATAACCGCCATTGTAGGCTTTACCGATAAATAGTGTTCGGAGGGATGTCTATGATGAAAAAGAAGGTCTTAATTGTTCTATCTGTCCTTATTCTAATTGCTATTGCCATCGGCGGTGCTTATGCTATTGATATGAACCGAATGAAGAATAACAAACCCGTTGTTTTTTCTTCGTGGGGATATGACTATGCTCCGCCGGAAGTCGAACAAAACGATTATCCGTTGGGAAATGAAGAACAAAGTTTTGTCGGCAAGGTATTAGAAGAAACAACAACCTATATGATTGTTGAACCTGCAGAAGATGAATACGAGAAAACAGTCGCAGACAGAATTAAAATCGAATATGGCACAGACCATATAGATTATCTCTATGGCACAGGTCGCTTGGTTGTTATCTATTATAAGGGTGAAATCAATACTGATGATGGAAAAATGTCATCTATAAAAACTGATGATATATCCGTTGAGGGCTTCCGTGATTGGGAAATGAAGGTAGTTCCGTCAAATGAGCATACAACCAAGAAAATATATGACAAAGCACAGCCACACGATAGTGACACAGAATCTCATTGGTATAGACAGTATAATCTCTATTATCACGGTCTTGAGGATGTGATTATCACAGTTGACGGAGAGCAACACTCCCTTGCTCACGCACTGAAGCGTGGCAAGATTACAATGTCCGCAATCCTTGCAAAAGCCAATCGGGATGTTGCAGATGGTGTTATACAAGATTTGCGATACAAAGATGGCGGCAGTGCGGTTTTTAAGTATCCTGATTATACAATTGTGAAGTACCATACGCTTGACGGTAATGATGATATGTATATTGGTATGTCAGATATGGACATTCATGTAAAAGATAAGTAAATTGTAAAATTCCTGCTCCCAATCGGGGCAGGAATAATTTGTATATTAAAAGAAAATTTGTTTGTGCAACCTTTTTCATTATTCCTGTGTATATAATAGTGAGTAATAAAAAGAGCGCTATCTTTTATGAAAGGAGGCTCCGCAGGGTGATAAATGAGATAAAACTATTACATAATCTGAAAAACAAGAAAAGGAACAGTTTGGAAGATGTAATCAAACTATATACCCCTTATGTGAGTGTTGTAATTTATAACACTATCGGTAGCATAGCACCCAAAGAGGATATTGAGGAAGCAATTTCCGATACATTCCTCCAACTATGGAAAAATGCCGACAGTATAGACGAGGAAAAAGGTTGTATTCGTTCTTATATCGGAGCTGTTGCAAGGAACACAGCAAAAAATAAATTGCGGACAATTAGAATAAACGAGGAACTTGACGAAAACATAGTTACTGATTCTGACAATCCGCGGGATATATTATTAAAGAATGAGGACAGAAAATTTCTTCTTGATATGATTGCAGCTCTTGGGGAACCGGACAGTGAAATATTTTTAAGATATTACTATTACAATGAAAAAATCAGGACAATTTCAGATGTAATGAATATCAATATTTCAACTGTAAAATCAAAACTATCACGCGGAAAAGAAAAGCTAAAAAATGCTATTATGCAGAATTGGAGGTTTAACGATGAATAATAAAAGGCTTCGTATGCTTAATGATGAATTGGGCTTAAATGACTATGCGGAGGCTCCGAACTCTCAAAGCATTATTGAAAAAGTAAATAATAGCATAAACGCTGATCCTGTGGAAAGGAGATTATTTATGAGAAGAAAATTTATAAGTTCGGCACTTGTTGCCGCACTCATTCTATCAATCGCGAGTTTAACCGTTATTGCTGCAACGCTTGGCTGGCACCATAAACTGATTGAATACTTTAACAATCCGACTTCCGAACAAATGGAGCTGATGAACGGAGCTTTTGACGCTCCTATGGTTTCGGGAACGGACAACGGATATACTGTTAATGTTTTGAACACATTAGCAGATAAACACGGAATATATGTTCTTTATGAGCTTGTATGTCCTCCAAACAAAGAAATAAACTCACTCAATGCAGAAACATATTTGCGTGATGTATTAAGAGGTCTTACAATCTCTGACGAACAAAAAGCAGAAGATGTTTACGGAGCCGGAATATCATCACAGAAAATAATAAGTGTTAAAGATAATGTCATTACGCTTATGTACTATAATGGTGTTTCGGGAGAAATTACACCTAACCAAACAATTACGCTAACAGTTACACATAATAAATATGTTGATGATACGGATAATACCTTTATTGAGGGAAACAAACTAACATTACAATTTAACGATTCTGTAAGAAGCGTAAGAAAAGCCGTAAAAGGCGATTTTGATATTGTTGTATCTTGGAATTTTAGGTATAACAATATTGGAAAGAGTTTCGATTTAGATAATAAGCTCAACCTTAACGATGTAAACGATAATGTACTCAAAACCGTTGATATATCGCCTATATCAATATGGATAACGGTTGAGGGTGATAATGTTCTCGGAATACTTGCACCAATCGTAAAATTTACCGACGGAACAGAATTTCAATATACCGGCAGAGATAACTTGGAAAATACAATGTCTATGTTTTCTAACTATCAAACAGGAGATAACAGCAAAGGCGTTTCATCACTCGGATATGTCTTTGATAAAATAACTGATATTAACACCATAGAACGTATTACAATTGGAGACCAGATAATATATGTGAAATAGGTTAATCCCTTCGGTTATTGAGACCGGAGGGATTTTTATGTAAAAAATTAAACGAATTTTCAAAAAAGTATTGACAAATTCAAACTACAAGTGTAGTATATAAATATAAACTACATTTGTAGGATGAAAATTTTGGAGGTATTTCTATGGCGCAAAGAAAT
>JAZQHB010000046.1:0-39428 GCA_045540355.1 Acutalibacteraceae bacterium
ACATTGTGATATAATGTTTAACAGGAGGGGTGATTTTTATGCCAAAGGGAATACCGAACAGAAGATACACAGGGGAATTCAAGCAAAAAGTAGTAGAAATAATGCAGAAGGAAAAGTTAAGTTACCGAGAAACAGCACGACAATTCGAGATAAGTGATAACAAGATGGTGGCAAAATGGGAACGCATCTATCTTGAAGAAGGACCTGAAGGATTGTACATTGAACGAAGAGGAAGAAAGAGTACAGGTCATCCAAGAAAACTTCCAAAAGAAGTAGAGGAAGATTTATTGACAGAAGTTCAACGATTAAGGGCGGAGAATGCGTACTTAAAAAAATTGAATGCCTTGGTTGCCGAGAGGGTACGGCAAGAGAAAAAGCAAAAATAATTTGGGAGCTGAGGCATGGATTTAAAATATCATTGTTGATAGAAATAGCCGGAATCCCTCGAAGCACATATTACTACTATGTGAAACACAGAAACGATGAAGATAAATATTTTGAAATTAAAGAAGAAATATCAAGTATTTACACAGAGAACAAAGGTAGATACGGATACAGACGAATAACCAAAGAACTGCATAACAGAGGTTTTGCAATTAACCATAAGACTGTACAAAAGCTGATGAAGCAGCTTAATCTTGTATGCAGAGTAAGAATGAAGAAATACAAGTCATACAAGGGCGAAGTCGGCAAAATTGCACCTAACCTACTTGACCGAGATTTTGTTGCTTCAAAACCAAATGAAAAATGGGTTACTGATGTAACAGAGTTCAGTTTGTTTGACCAAAAACTTTATCTCTCACCAATTCTTGATTTATATAGTGGAGATATTGTATCATACACAATTTATGAACATCCGTATTTAAGTATGGTTACAGAAATGCTTGATAAAGCATTTGAGAAGATACAAGACGATACAAATCTGATTCTTCATTCAGACCAAGGCTGGCAGTATCAACACAAGCAATATCAAAAGATGTTAGTTGATAAAGGAATACAACAAAGTATGAGCCGTAAGGGGAATTGTTTAGATAATGCAGTAATTGAAAATTTCTTTGGATTACAAAAAACAGAACTGTTATATCTGCAAGAATTTGATTCTATTGAACATTTCAAAACAGAATTAGAAGATTATCTTGATTATTACAATAATCGCAGAATCAAGCTAAAATTAAATGGCTTGACACCTGCTATGCACAGATCTCAAGCCATCAAAGATGCTTAATATTCAATTTGCACAAGTTTTTCTAAAAACTTTGTCTAACTTTTTGGGGTCACTTCATAACCCTGAGAAGCTTTTGGTTATTTATTTTCCTTATCGTTCGACGAACCGTAGCTGTGATAGCCATAACCGTAACCATAGCCATAATAGCCACCGTAACCGTAATAACCTCCATAGCCGTATCGTTTCTTTCGTCCGTAGTAGCCGTGTCGTTTGGGTGCATTGACACAGTTATAAACGCAACCGATGATATCGACACCACTGTTTCCGACATCCTTGATAGCCACATCTATTTCAGGAATATGAGCCGCATTTTCTCTGATTACAAATACTGATGCATCTGCATACTTTGAAATAATTGCAGCATCAGCAACAAGTCCTGCAGGCGGAGTATCAATAATAACAAAATCGAACTCCTTCTTGGCTGATTCGATTATCATTTCCATTGATGCTGTTGAAAGCAATTCTGTAGGCTCACGCAAGCTCTTCTGTCCTGCAAGTACGAAAAGCTTGTACTGCTCTAAATACTTCACACAGCTGTCCACACTGTTTTTACCGCTGATAACATCTGCAAGAGAAAACTTGTGTTCATCATCCTTCAACGAGAACATTTTTGAAACTGACGGTTTTCTCAAATCGGCATCTATCAACAATACCGATTTTCCGTTTTGTGCAAGTGCGATTGCGATATTGGTAGCAACCGTTGTCTTACCTTCGTTCTCTCTTGTACTTGTAACAACAAATACCTTGTAGCCTTTTCTTGCCGCCATAACTTCAAGCTTTGTTCTGATAGCTTTATAGGTTTCAACAAATCCAAAGGATGCTCCTTTTTCAGTGATAAGAAGCTTTTTCTTAGGCTCACCGTCTTTATCTTTTCCTTTATCAATTTGTGTAACGGCACCCATGATGTTGATATCAATTCGTTCAGAAATATCAATAATACTCTTAACCGTGTCTTCCGTTACATCGACTACCAACAGCCATACAATAACTACTACTGCACCTAAAATTGCACCGATAGCTGCTATGAGTATTGCTGATGTGCCTGCATCAGGCTTGTTCGGTATGCTGGGAGCATCACAGATTTTAAGGCTTGTATCCGGGTACTTTTCATCAGCAATAGGTTTATAATTCTTAACGATTGATTCTGCAATCGCAATTGAAAGCTCCTTATGCTCGGTTTTTACTGACATCTCAATGATATTGGTATCTGTAAGATTCTGAACATTGATACATCTTTCAAGTTGCTCAAGTGTCAAATTATAAATTTCAGCTTTTTCCGCACTGTCAGGATTTTTTTCAAGACTCACTTTAATTTTGTCCAAGTCTGCTTTAACCTTTGTCAACAATGTTCTTCCTGAAAGGATATACTTGAATGTATTTGCCATTGTTATTGACGCAGAAACATCGCTGTTGGAAAGATACTCCTCATTATAAACTGACTTGTTGTTTGTGATAAATGAGAATGATGAAGTATATGTGTCGTCGACCAATACTTTTTCACCAACAACAAAAACAGACGCCGCTATAACCATGGCTAACAAAATTGCCCACCATTTTTTAATTGCAACTCTGAAAATGTGTCCGAAATTGATTTCCACACCTCTCGGATTTATTCTTGTATTCTCTTCATAGTTATTCAAAAAACCACATCCTTTCGACTGTGCCGAAGAAAATTATATCAAATATTTTTTAAAATTTCTACTGTTTTCGACCAATAAGTTTATTTATTTTCATCTTTAGACTGTTGATTTCTTGTTTTTCAAATACAATCAAACTCTTTACCGGAATTTTGTAAGATTTAATAAAGATTGCAAGAAAAACACCGCTTGCAATTATCTCTGCAATTACAGATGCAGCTGCACTGCCGCAAACACCCCATAACGGTATAAGGACGGGATTCAGTGCCGCATTCAAAGCAAAGCTTAAAAGTAAGGTCAGGAAGTACGAAATTCTCTTGTTATCGGACAGGAATAATGTTCCGATAAGCTTGAAAAATACCAGACTGAATCGACCGGGCAAAAGCACCCATATAATCGGTGTTGCACCTGAGAATTCTTCACCGTAGAGTATCGTAAGTGCAGGATTGGCGAGTATCGCTACCGCTATTCCCACAACCAAAGTGACTAAAGTAATCGTTTTTATTGAAAATACAATTTCCTTAACCGGATTTGTTTTTGCCGCATGATTGTAAAGGACATCATTAAACACTCCCGGTATAAATGCCATGTACTCTATAATCGACAACGCAGTTGAAAATAAACCTATCTGCAAATCGCTTATATTGAATGCTGATAAAAATATAATGTCCAATTTGAAATTGATTACAATCAACAAGCCTGACAGCATCGGGAAAAATCCGTATCTGATTATCTCTCCGATAAGCTTGAAATCAAAGCTTCTGAAGGCAGTCTTTAACGGTAATTTTCTTGAGAAAAGAAGTACCATCATTATATTTTTAGTCATGAAAATTATTATCGCAAGAACCAGACTCTTTTTATCTGTCGGATATATAAAGAGTGTGAATGTAAGAGCAAAATTTACGATAAGACTGACTATTGTAGAAAGGCTTCTGTAAACAACATCTACCGCAAGACAGAGGTTATTTACCTGATTTAAAAGTGTTGCAATCGGTACTGTCAATATCGCAAGAATTATCACGGTATCTTTCGCAAAAAAACACGCTATCACAGCAATAACCATATATATTATGAACTGCAATAATGACAAATCCGTAAATCGTTGAAGCATTTCTTCGCCGTATTTTTTTCTGAAATACGGGTACGCCTGATATATTCCGAAATCAAGTATCAACGGTAAGGTTGTGACATACACCATTATCTGTGCATATTCACCCTTAAGCTCGGGACCCAAATAACGATTAAGACAAACTGCCGTTACCATTCCGAAGAATATGCTTGAGCCTTTATTTAAGAATGATAGGATATACTCGCTTTTAAATAATTTTCGAAGCATTATATCCTCCTCTCAAGGCATATCTCTTCTCATCTTCCGTTTTTATCATAGAGAAAATCGCAAATGACATCGCTATCGTTGCACCGATAAATCTGTCATAGTATGACACTATGCCGTACTCGAATATAGTAAAAATCAGCATATAAGTAAAGCCTAAAATAGCTATTTTTTTCTTTCTGAAAACCATGATTCCGAGGTTGATGATAAGATAAGCATGAAACCAATAATACAGGATAAATCCGACTATTCCTAAGCCTGAGAGCAACTCAATAAAATTGTTGTGAGCATACCCGCCGCGAAGACCGGTTTCTTTAAAAAGAAATCCGAAGTTGTTGATTCCGTTTCCTATCAATGGGCTGTCCATGAAATATTCCCAACCCTTTTTGATATACATTTCTCTCTGCCAAAGACTTGCATCGGATTCTACATCAAATATAAAATGTTCTATCATATCTTCCATTCTGTAACCGATAACATCATACAGTACAGGAATTTCAAATGCCGCAATAAAAACAATAACAATCAGCACTAAGATAATACATAAGTTGCGGAAATATTTTTTGTTTCCGAAATTCAGAACTATTATCATTACATAAGCCAGACCCAACATCAGAAACGCTTTTCTTGAGCCTGAGAAAAATGCCATAATCGTAAAGAAAATCGTAGGAACATAGTAAATTCTTTTGTGTTCAATGTATGCGAGGTAGAATGTTATCATAACACAAATCGTCATCATCTGACTTGCCGTATTTATGTTAAGTCCCTCAATAATATCGTTGTTATTAAAGCCCTGTGACCACATATCAATAGGAGTTCTTGCCAATAAAACACAGCTTAATATAATAACCACAAGACAAACTATGTTGAAGAATTTGTAAAGTCTTTCTTTTGATGATATATAGGTTGTGACGCCGAGTATTACACCAAAAACTTCTATAAGCATCTTAAAGCGGAATGTAACTGATTGCGGGTCAGCAGCCCATGTGTAAGACGATATTGCTAAAATAGTGAACATTCCGTACCATATCACAGAAATCGGAATTGTATATCTTTTTTCATAAACTATCTGCCTTGTGATGTCAATTACCGTTGTGAACATAAATGCGGCAAAGGCGAGGTAATGCAATATCGTATTGACTGTTGAGCCGGTATTAAAAAAACAGACAGAGAAAAACATAGCCAAAAGGGTTAAATCGTGTATATACCCAAATAGCTCTTGTTTCCCGCCTATTCTTATTATTCCTCGACTTAAATCTATCATGAAGTCACCTATCAATATTTGCCTGACATTTCTCTCGCTATTTTTTTATTATTCAATGTATCCAACGCCATTCTGACTGCGTTTAACGGATATCTGAACGCTATAATCATTCCATACTTGAATAAACCTTTAATATTTTTGCTTCTTAAAGATGTATGTGCCAATACTGCATAATGGCGGAAATACAAAAATCTTTTTTCTTTTTTATTCAAGAGATGAAGCTTCGTTTTCTTGAGATTAAAAATCATCTGTTGACCCTTCATCTTGTTTTCACCGTTGGAAATTCTGCCGTCATTATGGGCATAGACTACCGTATCGCAACCGTCAAAGTATTTGATGTTAACATTTGCTTCCATCATCTTCCAGGTAAAAACATATTCCTGACCCATAGGCACATCTTCAAATGCACCCACTCTTTCAACAACTTCACGAAGTATCATAATTGACGGGGTCGGACTTGAGTGTAATACGAAGCCCTTGAATAATTCTTCGCCCGATAAGCCTTCTGCCCAGTTGTTGCGACGATATTCGACGAGCTTGTCCTCATCGTTATGTATATATATATTACCGAAACACATTTCGATGTTATTTTCTTCCATAAATCTGACCTGATTCTCAACCTTTTCAGGCAAGTATCTGTCATCGTCATCAAGGAAAGTTATATAGTGACCCGTTGCCTTTTTTATTCCTTCATTTCTCGCAGGACCACCACCCAAGGAACGGTCATTGAGTATATATACAACTCTTTCGTCCTTGAGAATTTTTTCCATTATTGCTGATGTTTCTTTGCGTGCAGCAGAATCGGGGTTGTTGTCATCAATAACAATAACCTCGATGTTTTCATAAGTCTGATTTAAAACTGATTCAATAGCGGTTTCTAATCTTTTAGGACGCGCGTGAGTAGGTAAAATTACGCTTACCTTCTTTGTCATGATGCACCGCCTTTCTATATTTTTCGTTGTCCGAAGCCTTCGCCTAAGATTTCTCCTGCTTCGGATATTATTGTAAATGCGTTTTCGTCTGCTTCTCTTATTATTGAGTTAAGCTTTGATACCTCGGAGCTTCTTACGGCACATATCACCATGTTTTTCTGCTCGTTGGTATATCCGCCTTTCACTTCTAAAACCGTAACACCTCTTTGGAGCTTTTCTGTTACGGCTTGTGTGATTTCATCGGATTTCTTCGTTACCGTCAGCAAAACTTTTCCGTTTCCTGACCCGTAAATAATAATATCAATTACGCGAGTTGATGTGTAAATTGCAATTAAGGCATAAAGTGCACTTTCAAGACTTCTGAAAACGAAACCCGAAAGAGCAATCACCACAAGGTCAACCGCTAAGATTACTCTGCCGATTGATAAATGGGGCCACTTAAGCCTTAAAAGCTTTGCTAAAATATCTGTTCCACCTGAGGTTGCACCTCTTAAAAAAATGAGTGCAAGACCGCCGCCTATCATGACGCCGCAGAACAAAGATGCTAAAAATCTGTCACCCGTATAAATCGGCAAAAAGCTTTTCGAAATATCTATCACAACTGATATCAAGCCTGTCACAAAAACCGTTTTTATTATAAAGGCTTTTCCGAACTTTTTTGCTGATATTACAAACAACGGAATATTGAGAATGAATATCGCTGTGCCGACGGGAAAATCCCAAAGATAATTGAGGATTATAGCAATTCCCGTAAATCCGCCTTGACCGATATTGTTGGGACTTGCAAACACATTGACACCGACGGCATACATAGCCGTACCGAGCAACCATAGCATTAAATCTGTTACATTAGCGGATATCTTCTTCCTCATCAGGCACCTCGTCACTGTTTATTATGTAAAACAGTTCTCTGAGCCTGTCAATTGAGCCTTTCAGATATAAGTAGCCGAAAAGACATTCCATTGCAGTTGCTATATGATAATCCATATTGGTTGCATTTTTAGGAATATGTCTTGTATGTGCATTTTTACCGCGTCGGAAAATATCATTTTCTTCGTCGGTAAGATGAGATGCAATCTTTTTGTAAGCTTCCGCCTGTGCCTGAGCTTTGACCATTTTTACCGCTTCAGAATGAAGCTTGTTTGCCTGACGGTTAGCCTGACACAAAAGATGCTCTCTGACAAATAAGTCATATACGCTGTCACCGACAAACGCAAGTGCCAACGGACTCATAAGCTTGGGTTCGCATTTTTCTTCTAAAAATCTGTTCATAAAAAACCTGTTTTGTTTGATTTTATTAAAATAGGTGTGGACGAAGTCCACCATTCATTCTGCACTTTGCATTTTGCGTTTAGTTGTAGTGCGGTTTTGAAGCGAGGGTGCTTTGAATGGTTGGAAAGTTTGAGGAAAAATCGTTCACAGTGCATTTTGAATGAGGGTGCTGTGGACAATGTTCCAAAAATTGAGATAAAATTGGTTGTAGTGCGGTTTTGAAGCGAGGCGGCCGTATGAGATACTGCCCCTCGCAAAAAATTGTGCTACAGCCGATTTTAGCCAATTTTTTACCCTACAAATTCAAAAGTAAAGCCATATATATCTACTGTGTCGCCATCGTTAATACCTTGCTCCTTGAGAGCATCAATTATTCCGCTGGAGTGTAATACCTTTTGGAAATATTGAAGTGACTCATAGTCATCAAGATCAACACGGTAGAGAATACGAAGAAGCCACTCTGCTTCGACGAAATAAGTATCTTCATCTCTTTCAATTCTGAATTTATTGTTGATTTTCTTTTCAAGAATTTCAAGCGGAACTTCCTCGGGTTCATATTCTTTAATCGGCGGAAGCTGTGCAAGCCGTGCCGCTATGGCATTTCTTACTTCATTTGTGCCGTAAGCAATGGGTGCACTCATCTTGTAGAATTCATAACCCTTGTCGGTTATATATTTTTCGAGCTCATCAAGCTGCTCGTCCGTTGCAAGGTCAATTTTGTTTGCAACAACTATCTGCGGACACTTTGCAAGCTCGGGATTGAAGGATTCAAGCTCTTTGTTTATTATCTCAAAATCTTCCTTGGGGTCTCTGCCTTCACTGCCGCCTGCGTCAAGGATATGGACAAGCATACGGCATCTTTCAACATGTCTTAAAAACTCGTGACCGAGACCGACACCTTCACTTGCACCTTCAATAATTCCGGGAATGTCGGCAATTACAAAAGAACTGCCCTCGCCCATATATACAACACCTAAAACCGGTGTTATTGTTGTAAAATGATAGTCCGCGATAATCGGCTTCGCCTCGCTAACAACGGATATAAAGGTTGATTTTCCGACATTCGGAAAACCTAAAAGACCGACATCGGCAAGAAGCTTTAGCTCAAGACGGATTGTCCACTCCTCACCCGGCGTACCTTGCTTTGCAAATCTCGGTGCCTGTCTTGTGGGGGTTGCAAAATGCATATTACCCCAACCGCCTCTGCCGCCTTTTGCAGCTATGAAGCTCTGATTTTTAGACATATCGGCTAATATTGCACCGCTTTCTGCCTCTTTAATAAGTGTTCCCCTCGGAACTCTTATTATTAAATCAGCACCTTTTTTACCGTTCTTTCTTGAACCGTCACCGTTGTTTCCGTCGGGTGCTTTGTATTTGCGTTTATATTTGAAATCGGCAAGAGTGGAAAGGTTGTCGTCAACTTCAAAGACTACATCGCCGCCTTTTCCGCCGTCACCGCCGTCGGGACCACCTGCCGCAACATATTTCTCACGACGGAAGCTGACTTTTCCGTCACCGCCTTTTCCTGCGATTATCTTAATTTCGGTAATATCAACAAACATAAAAATTCTCTCTTAATTAAAACATTATTAACGCACCTATGATAAGGCATACTGCAATTTCAAACCATGAAAAAGATCTTACTGTCAGTGCTTCGGGTCTTACGGCTGCAGTCTTTAATTTCTTTAAGTTTCTGAATTCGCCTTTGGGTCCGAAAACTACGACTAATTCAATTATTTCATAGGAAAGAAGATAGTATGCCATCAATGCAAAGGGAGTGATTTCAAACAATCCTGTGTATTCCGCTACAAACTGCAACGCAATAATTGCTACAGCAGTTATTACCATTATAATATTAATCGGAACAAGATTTGTGTAGGCTCTCTTATGATAACCCTTTTTAATCACTTTCTCGGTTACTACCCAGAAAAGCATACCTACAGATAAGAGCTTTGCAACAAATGTGCAACCGAGCAACGGAAGTAAAATTCCGAGATACGCAAGGACAAACCAATGATATATTTCATCGGTAAAGAATTCGATTGCAGTTCTTAAAGTATAACTTTTACTGTTTTCAGTCTTCGGTGCATCAGGAATCATACTCAACACGCAATAAATTGCCGTGCATACAAGCCAACCGATTGTGAGCCACTTAATTGTATCATCACCTGATGTGAATGCAGATATACCTGATGATGCTTCAAAAGCTACAAGCTTTTCTTTGGGATATGTAAGGATAAAGCAAAGGATTGTCGCAAGACCGCCAACTCCGCCGAGCGTAAACTCCATTACTTTCCAGCCACTTACGAAACCGGCTTTCTGAAGCTTGCCGAAGATATATCTGTTGGTTTCTTTACCCCATCTGACAGAGTACATCATTGCAACACCGATTGTATTGCCGAAGCCGCCTCCAAGCAAGCCGACAAATGTCATTGTTAAAATGAACCAATCTTGCTTAACTATTGCAAATGCAACAATAAGGAGGACTACAAAAGTCATACCTCCCCACATTTCAAAAGCATCTTTCGAAAAATAGAAGATGGGCAATTTGCCTTTCTTGGGTTTTTGAGGAAAGTTAAGAACTAAAAATCCAAGCCATTTGCAAACAGGAATAAGTGCTACGAAAACGACGAGTTCTAAAGGCTTATACTCACCTATCATTGCATTAAATGCAATTGCGATGATTCCTGCAAATATACCAAACCAAGTAGCACCTTTGATGAACATTCCAACTCTGCCTGTTGTTCTGCGGGCTATGTTATCTTTGTCCATCGCAAGTGTAATTGTATCTCCGTAAGTCTGTGTACCGCCGAAGAACATCGCCGCACCGCCGACTGCTGTGAATACCCACATATTATCTATCAGATATTGCGAGCCTGTCGCTAACGGTATAAGTAAGCCAAGAAATGCACCGGGGTGCATAGCACCTTTCTGTCCGCCTAAGATTGTTCCTCTCATCGCCCAGAGATAAGAACCGCCGAGAAATGCAAGTAATAAAATTATTGCTGTGTTCATTTCTTAAAACCTCTTATCTGTCAAATCATTATCAATGCACCTATGATAAAGCATACTGCAATTTCAATCCAGGAAAATACTCTTACCGTTATAGTATCAACCTTTTTACCTTCTTTTCTTAACTTATTAAAGTTTCTCAACTCGCCCTTGGGGCCAAATACAATAAACATTTCAAGAATTTCATAAGAAAGAAGATAGAATGCAAATAATGCAAAGGGTGTAAATTCAAGTACACCTGTAAATTCAGTTACAAACTGCAATGCAAAGACCGCTATAGCAGCTATTACCATTATCACCTTGAAAGGAAGAATCTTTGTGAAAGCTCTCTTGTGATAATTTTTCTTTATGAATTTTTCTGCAACTACCCAGAAAATCATTCCGACTGATAAGAGTTTTGCAACGAATGTGCAACCGAGCAACGGAAGTAAAATTCCGAGATATACAAGAACAAACCAATGATATACTTCGTCAGCAAAACCTTCAAGTGCATTTCTGAAAGCATAGCTCTTTTCCTTGCTCGCTGTTTTCATCAGTTCATCAGCTCTTTTCTGACTGATTTCGCCTGACTTCAATCTTGCTTCAATATCAGAAACCTTTTTCGGAGGTTCGGGGATTATGCTTAATACACAATAAATTACAGCCGCTACAATCCAGCCGATTGTGAGCCATTTGATTGTATCGTCACCTACACTGATTGCAGATGCACCCGACGCTTCAAAAGCCGCAAGCTTTTCTTTGGGATATGTAAGGATAAAGCAAAGAACCGTACCGAGACCGCCAACGCCGCCGAGTGTGAATTCCATTGTTTTCCAACCGCTTACGAAGCCGGCTTTCTGAAGTTTGCCGAAGATATATCTGTTGTTAAAATCTGCCCATTTGACAGAGTTCTGCATAATAACACCAATTGTGAAGCCAAGACCGCCTGCAAGGAAGCCTACAAGTGTCATTATAAGAATGAACCAATCTTGTTTTGCAATCGCAAATGCGATAAGCTGAAGAACTACGAAAGTGAGTCCGCCCCACATTTCAAAGCGACCTTCAGAGAAATAGAAAATGGGTAATTTACCCTTCTTGGGTTTTTGAGGAGAATTGAGAACTAAGAAACCGAGCCATTTGCAAACAGGAATAAGTGCTACGAAGATAACAAGCTCTAAAGGCTTATATGCACCTATCATTGCATTGAACGCAACTGCGATAATTCCTGCAAAGATACCAAACCAGGTTGCACCTTTCATGAATACACCGACTCTGCCTGCCGTTCTGCGACTATAATCATCTTTTTCCATCGCAAGGTCAAGAGTCTGTCCGTACGACTGTGAGCCGCCGAAGAACATTGCCGCACCGCCGACTGCCGTAAGAACCCACATATTATCTATCATATACTGTGAGCCTGTTGCCAATGCAATAATCAACCCGAGGAATGCACCGGGATGTATAGCACCCTTCTGTCCGCCCAGGATTGTTCCTCTCATTGCCCAAAGATATGAACCGCCGAAAAATGCAAGTAATAAAATTATTGCTGTGTTCATTTCTTTAACCCCTCTTTAACCTTATTGTAAATATTGAAAACGGCTTTTATAGCCTTGCCGCCCTCTTTTGCGTCGAGTTCAAAGTGTTTATTGTTTTTTACACAGTCATAAAAATCTCTTATAAGTTTTCCGTGACCTGTTCCCCAATAATCCTTTGCCTCACCGGCTTTCTGTTTGGTTGCACCAAGTAAAAGCTTGTGTTCGCCGTTTTTATTGATATCATAAAGAACATCGCCTTCAAGTCTGAACACTTTATTTCCCATTGAAATTTCAATAAATACCGGACAGTTATCGGCATAAGCAAGCGTTGCAAAAAACTGTCCTCTTACGCCGTCTTTAAATTTAAGAAACGCATTTGCCGTATCCTCGGTTTCAATTACACCTTCGAGATGGTCATTGAACGCGTGTGCTCTGACAATTTCATAATCACCGCAGAGATATCCTATTAAATCAAGTGTATGTATCGCCTGATTTATCAGGAGCGAACCGCCTTCCATCCTGCGTGTTCCTCTCCAGCCGCTTTCCACAAAATACGCTTCTTCTCTTTTCCATGTGATGAATGCTCTGACGCCTGTAACTTTTCCGTACTCTCCGCTATCGATCATCTTTTTAAGCATCTGGACGGAATCGTTGTATCTGTTTTGGAAGCAAACTCCGAATTTTGCTTCGGAGTTTGCTTGAGCTTCAATCAATCTGTTTAAATCATCATTGTTTGTGGCTTCGGGTTTTTCCGACAATACCGAGATATTTCTCTTTAGTGCTTCAAGTGCCATAGGTACATGAAGATAATGAGGTACGCAAAGATGAATCACATCGGGTCTCTGATTTTCAAGCATTTCTTCAAAGCTTGTAAACGCAACCGTGTTGTGAGCTTCTGCTGCTTTTTGTGCCTTCTCGGGCTTTGTGTCAACAACGCTTATAAGTTCAACATCGGGCAGTGAATCAATGACACCTAAGTGTACTCTCGATATTGCGCCGCAACCAACTACTGAAACTTTCATAAAAACTAAGTAAACCTTTCGATTTTTTGCTCTTATTTCTGGAATGAGCTGTCCATATCTTCAACAACAAGCTCTGTTGTTTCTTTCTTGAAAGAAGAATTTGCAATCTTCTCCTGAAGCTTTTCATAGAAAAGGTCTTCGTCAACGGGCAATTCGATTGTCTTATCAAGCCATGATGAAAGATGTGCCGCATTTGAAATCATAAGACCGTTGATGCCTTCATAACCTTCTGCGATAAGAGGTGTGCCGTCGATGATGCACTTTGCAAAGTTTGAAACGATTTCAGCGTGTTGGAAGTTCATGCCGTCTGTTTCAACTGTTGTATGTGTGCACTTGGGTTCACCGAAGCCGCCCTTGTATTCAAAGCAGAACTGTCTTTCGGGAACTTCTGTTTCATAAAGCTCAACTGTCTTACTGTCGCAAACAATCTTTGCCTTATCAAGTGTAATTTCAAGACGGTTTGTACCGGGAGTATCAGCTGTTGATGTAACAAATACACCTGTTGCACCGTTGGGATATTCGCAGTAAATTGTAACATCGTCTTCAACCTCGATGTTGTGCCATTTGCTTTCGTGGCAGAATGCTCTTACTTTATTGGGCATACCGCAAATCCACTGCCATAAGTCGAGGTTATGCGGGCACTGGTTAAGCAATACACCGCCGCCTTCACCTTCCCATGTTGCACGCCATGAACCTGAATCATAGTATGACTGACTGCGATACCAATTAGTGATAATCCAGTTTACTCTCTTCATTTCGCCGTATTTACCGCTTGATACCAATTCCTTAACCTTGCGGTAAACATGGTTTGTACGCTGATTGAACATCATTGCAAAAACAAGTCCTGATTTTGCTGCAGTTTCGTTCATTTCGCGAACTCTCTTTGTGTAAACACCTGCGGGCTTTTCACTGAGAACATGAAGTCCGTGCTCCATAGCTTCAATACCTAACTCGGGGTGACCGTAGTGAGGTGTGCAGATAATTACAGCTTCACAGGTTCCGCTTGCAATAAGCTCTGAACCTGAGTTATAGCAGATAAGGTCGGGATTTTTTGTGATATCCTTGATTCTCTGGAATTTGGATTCGTCAAGGTCAGCAATAGCTACGAGGTCAACATATTCAGTTGAACGGTCCATAATTCTTCTTGTATGTGATGTACCGATGTTACCTACACCGATGATACCGAGTTTAACTCTCTTCCATGTGTTTTTGATAACATTGTCAAGTGCTGCTACTGCTGCATCAAAAGCTTCCTCGTTAGTTGCATAGGAGTGTAACATCTTTGTCTTTGCTCCGCCTTCAAGGTCAGCAAGTCCGACAAATTCCTTGAGATGAGGTTCGAGTGATACAAAGTTTGTTGTACCCTCTTTTTCGCGGAATCTCTTAAGAATTACAGAGATATTTCCAAGTCCTTCACCTGCGGGAACAACGATTTTATCCTCGTTGCAATCCTTGATGTGCATATATTCAACATATTCTTCAAGCATATCATAAGCCTTGAGTGTATCTTCACCGCACTGAATGAAGTTTGCAGGGTCAAATACTGCCAAAAGCTTACCGTCAAGAGCCTTTAAAATATCAAGACATCTTTCTGCTGTATCACCGTAGATTTCTTTTTCATTTTCATGAAGACACTGAATACCGTTATCAAGTGCGTACTCTGTCATTATCTTCAAACGGCGGATAACTTCATCTCTGTATTCTTCATAGCTTTCGCCATTCTTGAAATAGAAGCTGAAAAGTCTTATGTATTTTGCACCGAGAACCTTTGCAACTTCAACTGTATTCTTGAATTCTTCAAAGTGAGGTTCAAAATCGTCTGTAATTTCAATCTTGCCGTAGAAGCTACCTATTGAAGAAACCTTGATTCCGCCTTTCTTCAATTTTTCTGCAACTTCTTTAGCTTCTTCAACAGTTATCTTAGAAACTGTCTTTCCGTCTAAATTTCTGGGCTCTATGTATTTTAAATTATTTCTTTTGAGAGCCTCAATCTGTTTGTCAAGCTCATGACTTGCCTCGTCTGCAAATGCCGAGAATAAAAACTTTGCCATTGAAAAAATCCCCCTTGATTTTCAAAAAATTATATTCGGATACATTATATCATAAACAAATATTTTTTTAAACCTTTTTTTGATAAAAAAAAGAGTTTATCGCAATTTTTTTCAAATTACGATAAACTCTGCAAATTTAAGACTTAATAATTCTCTGCTTTAATCTCGAAGTATGCCTGAGGATGGTTACAAGTCGGACATACCTGAGGAGCTTTTTTGCCGACATGGATATGACCGCAGTTTCTGCAAATCCATACAACTTCTTCGGTGCGTTCAAAAACAATGCCCTGTTCAAGATTTTCAATGAGCTTGCGATATCTTTCCTCGTGCTCTTTTTCAATCTTTGCCACAAGACCGAACAATGCTGCGATTTCGTTAAAGCCTTCTTCTTTAGCTTCTTTTTCAAACTGAGCATACATTTCTGTCCACTCATAATTTTCGCCGCCTGCGGCATCAAGAAGATTATCCATCGTCTTGGGAACTGAGCCGCCGTGAAGAAGCTTAAACCAGATTTTTGCATGTTCTTTCTCATTTTCAGCTGTAGCTGTAAAAATATTTGCTATCTGCTCATAGCCTTCCTTTTTTGCTGCTGATGCATAGTAGGTGTACTTGTTTCTTGCCTGTGATTCACCTGCAAATGCTGCCATTAAATTTGCTTGTGTTCTGCTGCCTTCAAAATTCATAAAAATCGCCTCCTGAAATTTTTAATTTCATATATTATTTTACCAAGTTTTTCTTGAATATACAATACTTTTTTAAAAAAGGAAATACTTATTCACTAAACAAGCTCGTTGGATCCAATTTGAACTGCAACATTTTTGCGGTATTTCTTCCGGCATCGCCACCTTTTCTTTGTACCAACACACCGCCAAGAATTATACTCCCTCTCGGAGATATTTTAACCTCTCCCTCTGCATAATGTTGAAGAACTTCATTTATATTTTTTAAAACCCACCTACTGTTTGTTTCAACCTTTTGTGCAACAAGAACCCACTCTGCCGAAAATTGTCCTCTGCCTTTAATAATATCACTTAATATTAGTGTCTTATTCTGTGAAAACCATTCAATAACCGAGTTTTGTTTTTCTTCTTCCATTTCATTTAAAAACATTCTTCGTTTGTCTTTGGTGTTTGTCTTGTACGGCAATTTTTCCCCGGTAAAATACTCTAATGCTTCATAGACATCACCCGGTATGTTCCAAAGCTCTTTGTAATGCGATAACCATCGCTTATCAACCTGATTGAAGCCTCTTGCATTGCTTACTAATTTTACTTGTATGTTTTCTGTATCAACTGCTCTTTTTAACTTAATTTGAACTTGAACATTTATGTCTGCTTTATATCCACTTAAAACAACCGCTTTAACATATTCAATTTCGTTTAAATCATAATCCATAATAACCAACCATTGTTTAGCCTCAGGATCTGTTTCCCAGCGGTTAAATTTATCAGCTATTTCTCTCTCGTTTTTAAATCCGTTTTTTGCGGTCTGTGAACCTCTTAAAACTAAATCTTTCATTTCTTTTTCTCCCTATATGCACTCCAAAAGAGATTTTCCGATTGCACTTATAACCGGAACCGTCATAGCATTTCCGGCTTGCGACAATAATTTGCTATTGTTGATTTTCGCCTTTCTCGCTTTATCCGCTAATTCCTTTGGAAACCCTTGTAACAATAAAGCTTCATAACCGCTTAATTTCTTTAACCTACCGTCTTTCACATATAGTATCCCATGTCTGCCCGTTCTCAGTGTCGGAGTTTTTCCTTTGTATATTCTTAAATCACTTTGTCTCCAATCCAGAACTAAATAATCTTCTTTTAATAACTCTTCAAGATTAAATTTTCCTTTGTTATACTTATTATTTAAATACTTTTGCCAAGTAGGATTTTCAGAATCCAAAATTTCGTTATCTGTATCTATAAGATATTCTCGTATATCCGGCATTTCTATCGGCTCCGGCCATTTAAACGGCTTTTTCCTTAACTCTTTTTTAACGCCCACAAAATATATTCTTTCTCTAAACTGCGGAACACCATAATTTTCTGAATTAAGAACTTTATAATCTACACAATAACCGATATTAGAGAGCTCTTCTAAGATTTTTTCTAAAGTTTTACCCTTATCGTGATTTACTAAGCCTTTAACATTTTCCAAGATGAAGCAAGGTATGTCTTTTTCTGATAAAATTTTAATTAACCCATAAATTATTTGACCTCTGCTATCTGCAAAGCCTTCTCTCTTGCCAACAATACTAAATGTTTGACATGGAAATCCACCAATCAAAACATCAAACTCAGGAAGAGTTTTTGGGTCAATGTTCATTAAATCTCCATAATTTTTTTCTTCTTCTCCAAAAAATAATCTATATGTATAATTTGGCACCTCATCTATTTCACTATGAGCCACACATTCAAGGCTATTTTTTATAAGACCTAATCTGCCGCCGCCTATTCCTGCACAAAAGTCCATAAATTTCATAACGAGGTACCTCCTTTACACATATAAATAGCTTGATTTATTATATTATAACATTTAATAATATAAAATCAACAAATTTGCTTAATAAATGTAAAATGCTAAAAATTTTTGCTTATACTCTTGATATTTTTTTATATCTGTGTTATGATAATCAGCGTTGACAAATTGAATATGCAAATGGCCCGGTAGTTCAGTTGGTTAGAACGCTAGCCTGTCACGCTAGAGGTCGACGGTTCGAGCCCGTTCCGGGTCGCCATTTGCTGCTATGGCTCAGGAGGCAGAGCACATCCTTGGTAAGGATGAGGTCACCGGTTCGAATCCGGTTAGCAGCTCCAAAAAACCTCTTTACGCTTGTAAAGAGGTTTTTTAACTAAATCCGTCCTTGAGGACGGGATAAATCCATCGATGATGGATGAAATCACTATTGTGATGAAATCCGACTTCGTCGGGTTGTAGACGGATTTAATTTCATCTGCGAAGCAGATTTCATCCGAGGTGTGCGAGGATTTCATCGTGCGAAGCACGATTTCATTTTTTCATAAATTAGTAAGGTGACATTATGAAATGGTACACAAAACTACTCATTGCCTTTTTTATCATTATTTTTTCTCCTGTAATTCTTTTAGGATTGATATGGGCAGTATTTACATATCTCTTTCAACTTCCGATTGACAAGAAGCAATATAAGAATTCACTATACTATAAAGAATTCGGCTTACCTTTCAGGTTTTGGAGATTACACTCCCCGGAATATCGTTTCTTTAACAGCTATAAAAAGAGATGCTTGGATTTGGATTATTTCCGTCAGGAATCAAACGGACTTGAATATTTCATATATGACGGAACGCTGTTTCTTTTTCCTGATTTTGACCAAATTGATTTAGATAAAGACAATTTGAATTGGACTGTTGATTATGACGGAGAATGGAAAGATTTTGAGGAATCATACAATGACATTATTTCTGAACTTGACAAAAATGCAGCTGATTTACCTGTAAAATTACTTGTTGAAAGAAATATGTTTACGATTCTTGATTTGACCGAAGTATCAATTCCCGAGTGTATTTTCCTAACCTCAAATTATGAAACATTTTTTGATGACAATGATTCTACTAAACTGCTCAAAATACCTTCAACTGCTCAAGAGCTCTACGATTTGATAATCACAACACCTAATCTTTGCGGTGATTTTTCAATTACTGATAACGGCTGTATTCATTGGGAATTTGATGAAGATTTCCTGATTGATATAGATATCAATCCTCAAGATTGCCTCTTCGGTATCAGCCAAAAAAACGGTAGTAATACTACTCGTGAAATTACTCATTGGCATCCGACTGTTTTTGAAATATATGATGATATTAAAAAAACAGGAACAATCGGAAATATAACCGTCATTCGTAAATTTATGGGCAGTTCAACGGTTCTTTACAGCGGCACCGAGGCTGATTGTCCGTATGTTCCCGATAAAAAGATAAAATCAGGTAAAATGCATTACTTAAAGGCAAAAAATAATTTATAGAGGTAATACTATGACCTATAACTAACTGATGACAGAATCTTTATCTGCTTTACTTGAAAATGGTGAGGTTCTGAAATTTCCTATTTACGCAACTCTTTTAGAAAAGAAAACTAATTGGTTTGGTTTTTTCGGTTTAACAGACAAGCACTTACTTATTGCTCTTCTGAAAGGAAGCTCTAAAGAAATCTGTTGGACAAACCGTATTCCGTTAGACATAAAAACTGTTAAAATTAAAAAAAGTCTGATACCTCACCAATACAAAATCCGCATTGAATTTAATGAGGGTTTACCGTGCAACTTGCGAGTATCAAAAAAGGTATACGGCATTGAGAGTCAAGAAGAAAATTTGGATAAATTTATTAAATATATTCAAGGTAAATTAATTACAATATAATCTGTTTTTATGGTGGCAATATGAACATAAAATCTGCAATTTTTGATATGGACGGGACATTGGTGGATTCTTTGTTTTTCTGGGATGTTTTCTGGGATATTATTTCAAAAAAATATCTCGACGGAAAAAAATTTGCACCTACTCCTGAAGACGACAAACATATGAGAACTTCACCTTTTGCAAAAGCGATGAATTTGCTTCACGAAAATTACGGTATAGGTAAAAACGGTGAAGATTTGCTTCAGACAATGGTTGAGGCTTTAGGTGAATTTTATGCAAAAGATGTTGAACTCAAAGACGGTGTAAAAGAATTTCTTGATTATTTACAAAGTAAGGGCATCAAGATGTGTATTGCATCGGCAACCTCACCTGACCTCATTAAAGTCGCATTAGAACACTGCGGAATTGATAAGTATTTTTCAAAACTTTTTTCCTGCGGTGAATTGGGTGTAGGTAAAGACAAACCCGATATTTATATTCTGGCAAAAAATTATTTAGGCACTGAAATCTCCGACACCTGCGTTTTTGAGGATTCACTTGTTGCAATCGAAACTGCGGTTAAACTCGGCATGCCGACTGTCGGCATTTACGATAAAAACAATCCGGGTCAGGACAGAATAAAAGAAATCGCAACGGAATATATCGCAGACGGTGAAACATTACTGAAGTTGGTTGGTGAAATTTTATGATACGCAAAGCAGTTGAAAAGGATATTGACAGAATAAACGAGCTTTTATATCAGGTGCAAAAGGTTCATTCCGACAAAAGACCTGATATATTTCAAGACGGCAAAAAGAAATATAACTCTGAACAAATTGCTGAAATAATCAAGAATGAAAAAACACCTGTTTTTGTTGCGGTTGATGATAATGATGCTGTTTTAGGGTATGCTTTCTGTATTTTTGAAGCTGTTGAAAATCACCCGTCACTCACAACAAGAAAGACTTTATATGTAGACGATTTGTGCGTTGATGAAAATATCAGAGGGCAGAAAATCGGTACAAAGCTTTATGAATATGTGCTTGATTTTGCAAAGAAAAGCGGTTGCAATAATATAACGCTCAATGTATGGTGTCTGAATGAACCCGCAATGAATTTCTATGAAAAGTGCGGACTTTCTCCCTTGAAAATCACAATGGAACAAAAACTGTAATAACGAAAAAAGACAGCTTCGCGATTGAAGCTGTCTTTCATTTTGTGAAACTTTATTTGATGTTGTCAATCAAGGTCTGGAATGTTTCAACTATGTTGGAAGCTGTACCCTTACCTGCGGAAAGTATTTCGTCCATAACTTCGTCATTGCCTGTATTTCCGCCGCCCCAAGCTGTATTATCACCCATCGGGATTATATGACCGAAGAAAGCATAATAGGTGTCGGGAACAACATAACCGATATAGTCATTTGCAAAGCACATTGCATACAAATCTATATTTGCAGACAAGTTTTTCTTGACATAATCAGGCATGGAATCATAGGTCCATTCTTCGCCTGACCATGATTCATCTGCACCTGTTACATCGCCGTGGAAAACTTCGGGATATAACTCTGCAGGATACAAACCGAATGCCATTCTGTTGCCGAATTCAACATAGCCTACTTCTGAAGGAAGCATAACTTCATCAACACCGTCACCTGATCTGTAGATAACATTGTCAACCAACTTCATCTGGCAAGCCAATCGAAGGAGATAGTTGCTTGTTGTAAATGTAATTTCCTGATGCTTTGCATTGATAACGGGAGCAAGCTCTTCCTCACCGTCAGCCTTAGCTGAGAGAATAAGACTTGAGAAATCATCTGCAAGACCTATCATCTGTCTTACACGACTTTCGATGCCGCTGCGATATTCTTCATCAATTGTTATATCATAATCATCTATGCGTTCTGCAAGCTCTTCATTGGAGATTACAGATGCACCGTCACTTGCTGAAAGCTGACCTACTGCACCCTGAACGAAGATGAAGTTATGACCTGCCATCTGGAAATTCTTATCAAGGTAATAAATGTAGTCTGCTGAAACTGCACAATTCTTTGAATTTGCAATTGTGGGATGACAAGAGATGTTTGCAAGATATGTTTCCTTGCTCTGAGCATTTGTCGGGTCAAAGCGAAGTATGCCTACAGGAGGTACATCTTCCACTTCATAGCGTTTATCATAAACAAAACCTGAAGCATCAGCAGTATCATAATAAAGCTTACCGGGTTCCATGTTGTTTATTGCAGTCTCAATGGTTTCTGCAGAGGTATCAACAAGATTTTCCATGAAAGTATCGTTGTATGTCGGATATTTTTCAGGATTTTCTTTTGCATTTCTGCTTAAACCTGCAATCAAAGCATAGATAAAGGGAGTGCTTACGCCCTGTGTATCAAGAGCAGTATGAGAATGAGTTGCTGAAATGTTTATGCTGGAAACCTTACCGGATTCAACATAAGGTGTAAGCTTCTCACGAATTGCTCTGATAGTACCTGAGCCTACACCGATACCGTCAATAACTGCGATTATAACCGCACCTTCACCTGTGCCGTCATCAACTGCAATAACTCTTACTCTCTGGTCATCAAGAACGCTTTCTGCCGTTGCACCTCTCATGGGCACACCGCCGAAGAATGATGTGATAACCAAGCTGCGACCTACGCTGTATTTTGTCTCACCTACATCGTCAGGAAGTACAGATGCACTTGCATAGCCTAATTTCCATTCAGCATTTGCCTGTGCCTGAGTCTGATATGTATCTCTGCCGAAATAGATATTTTCTGCTTCTGCGTTGTAATCCTCAATATTTTTCCAATTTACCGGATCTGCAAAAGCGTCAAGAACACCTCTCAAAAGTGCCTGTGTAAGAACATTTAAAACATTTACACCTAATTTAATAGCGGCTGATTCAAAACCCCTTTTGTCATATTCTGCTTTGAAATCTTTGAAATCCAAATCAAAATCTTCAAGTGCGACAGTTATGTTTTCATGAATACTTGCAAGGATTTTCGGGATGCTTGAAATAGTAAGTATGCGGGGAGCATTAGCTGTTTCCTGCTCTGCACTTACAGCAAATGTCGGCAACGCACAACTCAAAACTAATACAAGAGCCAAAAATACTGATAAAACTTTTTTCATTTTCATTCCTCCTTTGATTTAATTCTTATGTTTTCTGTTGTAAATTATTTAAACCAACTTCCAATCCATTCCTTGAGGAATCCCTGAAATGTTTCAATAAGAGGTGTGCATACGGGGAATGTACCAACCTCTGCACCAAGGCAAAGACCAAGCTGAGCACCTACGGAGCGGTTTTCTACTGCCCAACCGTCTACAAATCCCGCTTCATCATCGGAAACAAGGAGAGGAACATTTCTGTCTGTGTGGCTGCCTGAGAGACATACATACTTATCAAGCTCTGCATCATAAGTTACCTTACCTGTTTCGTGGTCTGCTGTAACAACAACGAGTGTATCGCCGTCTTTTTCTGCATAATCAAGTGCGTAGCCGATAGCTTTGTCAAGTTCTGCAACATGTTTTATTGCATTATCTATATCCTTGTTATGAGAATGTTTGTCAATGTGTGCACCTTCAACCATAAGGAAGAATCCGTCTGCATCGTCATCAAGCAAATCAATTGCTTTAACTGTCATTTCTTCGATTGTGGGAGTAACACCGGGATTTTTGAGATTTTGGAAATCATCCCAGCTGAACTGACCGTATGATTTTTCACTTGATTTAAGAGCTTCCATTTCGTCAACAGTTTTTACGATTGTCTTATCGTAGCTTGCAAGAGTTTTGTCTGATGCACCGCAAGCTGCACCCCAGATAAGATCAAAATCAGATTCTATCTGCTGTTTGAAGATTTTCTCAGCATCGCTTCTGCTTGCAGTATGTGCTGTAAATGATGAGGGAGTTGCACCTGTTGTCTGGTCAGTTGTAACAACACCTGCTGCTTTGCCCATTTCCTTTGCAAGCTCTGCAAGAGTTTTGGGGCTTACAAGACTGTGAGTTGTATCAAAAGGTGTAACCGCAACATTGCCGTTACCTGTTCTGATACCTGTAGCTAAAGCAGTACCGCCTGCAGCACTGTCGGTTGTTTCACCAATCCAGTTATCTGTCATTGACTGACCTCTTACTTCCATTGTTTCCATCTGAAGTGAGATTCCTAATTCTTTCTTTGTTGCTTTGAGGTGATTTTCACCCATGCCGTCACCGATAAAAAGAATTACATTGTCATAAACTTTGTATTCCTCTGCGTTAACAGGCTCACCGATGCAGAACCAACCTGCACACAGCAAGGAAAGGGAAACTAACCATGAAATAATTTTGTTGATAATCGGGAACATATTTGTACCTCCTAAATAAAAACTTACATCTTATTATACCATTTTTATTGAATTTGTAAATAGTTTTTTTGAATTTCACCGACAAATTTATGCAGAAAATCTTTATCAAATTACCCCATAAACGGATGCTCAATCAGTTTAAAAGCAAAACAATTAAGCGAAAAAGTCAAAAACGAATATCCGAGCGATAATTTAAAAATTATATTTGTCAGTCTGTTTTTGTCAACTGATGAAAACAACACCACGCACGCCGTTATCACAAACATATTTGTATAAAAGCCTGTTCTCTGTCCCGATGAAAATACCGTCGGTGAAAATCCCATTGCTATTGCGGAAAAGAAACCCGCTGCCAAAAGAACACCGATAATAAGTCCGAGTTTTGTGTTTTGTTTTATCAATGTGCAGGTCAACGCAAGCAGTATAAGTGTCACAATAACGCCGAGCAAGAACAACAGATAAAATGTAAAATCAAATTCACCTTTTGTAAAACAATTTCTGAAAATTATGTGTGAGAAAGATTTTTTTAAAATTGCAATACCATAGTTTATTGGCACACAAATTGTTATTATAACTATGTTAGCAATTACAAGCAATTTTTTTGCTTTCATTTTTGATTTTTCCGAAGTGTTACTGTATATTGCTACACTCAACAATGCAGTAAATATTATGATAAGAAAATTTGAAAAGTAGTAGCTATTCGAGAAGAACGATGAAAGTCCGCATAAGACCTTATCAAACACATCAAAATCTACAAAGCGAGCAAAGCTTGCTGAGGTTTCCATTGCAGTTCTGCCTTGTGCACCGGGCGAAGTTAACATTGCATAAGAACACAAAATCATCGGTATCAACGGCAGAAGTGTAAGGATTTTAAACTTAATTTTTCTTATTAAAATCACCGCAATCAAAATCAGATATATTGCAATGCAACAAGCTGCCGACTGTTCTTGCATTGTACCGATAAAGCTTGCAAAAAATGAAATTATTATGCTTGACATGCTGATTTTTCCGCTAAGTATGTAAAACAGCAACGGTGAAACGGTCATCAGTATTCCGCAGAACGGCCACAGATATGAAAACGACCCCGCATACCACAAAGCCGCAGGATTAAGGCACGACACAAACATTGTGAATATACCGCAACAGCAGTATATCTGTTTTTCGTCAGCGGTAAATCCGCCTTTAAATTCTTCGGACAGCTTACACCAAAAATAAACAGGGTAAGTCATCATCAGACTGTTTACAAGCTTCCAGAAAAACAAATCATGCCTCAGAAAAAACGCAAGAAGAAATTCTCCGATTGTTCTGCCCGACACCGTATTATATCTCTCCGTCAGCCAAGTCAGATATGTAAAATCAGGAGCATTTACTATGCCCGAAAAATGTCCGTCGTCTGTTTTTATCAGAAGTCTGGTGAAAACAAGATGAAAGATAAAAATTATCAGAAAGAATACAAATGGTGTCAGATATTTTTTCACTTCTTTATTTCTGTCTTTAATCATACGGCAACACCTCCGATGATTAAAAATTTATTTTCTCCGTCAACCTTTTTCGCAGATATTTTATCTGTATTCAGATAAAGTGCAGGACAAACTCCGACATTTGAATCATAAGCAAGTGATTTGTAAAAGCCACCCGCAGCAGTGACCGTTGAAACACTCACATTGTTGGTATCAATTTTATCGCAAGTCCAATACCAGACAGATTTTTTCGGAAAGTTTATATATGCAGAATTATTGTGTGCAATTGCGGAAGATGTTGCAATTTTTCTGCGACTTTCCGCTTTGTAGTTTTTCTGAAGATATGATTTTGACGGAAGAAAAATTCCGTCTGCCGTTATCAGATTTCTTTGTGATTCGGTAAAATTTTCTTCACATAAAAATCCTGCTTCTTCATCATAAGCATTTGCACCTGAACAGACATTTTCAGAAGATGGTCTGCAATGCGAATACGCGACTTTTCTGTCGGAAGAATTAAGCCATTGCTTCAGGGTGCTGTCGTTCCAATCGGCATTGCCAAACTTTTCAAAATCGCGTGAAGCGTGATATTTTTCATCTTTGCCGCTTGCATCAAAGGCTTTGAAGCATATAACCTTTTCGGAAACGAGCAGTATTTTTCCGTCCTTGTAATCGCTTGTCACTTTCCACAAAATCGGCTCTCCGAGATATTTACCGTAGTAAATCGAATCACCCTTTTTTAATGTTATATTTTCAACCTTTTCACTCACAACAATCCCTTCGTTTTGTTGTAAAAGCAGCTTATTTATATGACCGACTGCAAAAGGAGAGATTGCAGAAAAAACAAGAACTAAAACCAACACGATAATAACTTTTCTTTTCATGCTAACTCTCCTCTTTTTAAAATTTTATGTAGTTGTTGTAATTAAGCGGTAAGCCTTCTTTGTAGATGTGTGCATCTGATGACATCGTGTGCATTCTCGGTATAGCAACACCGTTTTCCTCTTTAAACTCAATAACGGTAAGTCCCGAGTGTCCGACATTAAAGTGTGTGCTGAACATCGGATAAGGTACATCAAGTAAACAGCTTAAAAATGCAAGTCCGAAGCCCTGATGTGCAAAAAAAGCAACTCTTTGGTCGTTGGATTTTTTAACCTTGTATTTGCCCGTATATCTGATATGCTCGTAACCTAATGCTTCAAAAAATGCATCTGCTTCGTCATAAATTCGTTTGATACCCTTTTCGCAGTTAAGATCTTTGAGCTCGGGGTGTTTATACCAATTATCGCCGAGGTCTCTGATTTCTTTATCACAGAAAAGCTCCTTGTATTTCTGTGAATTAAATATCCACAATCTGCCGTTTCCGTCTTCTTTTTCAACGGACAAATCTGCCCAGACATTATTTTCGTGTGCAAACTCCAGATGTTCAGGCTCTATTTTCAAAAGGTCACAAGTCGGTTGTGCGGTCTCAATTGCACGGTTTGATGTTGATGTAAATACTTTATCAACACCGTAAACAGCCAATCTTTTTGATAAAGCTTCTGCTTGCTTTGTGCCCAACTCTGTCAAGGAATCCGGGTCATAAATCGGCTCACCATGTCTTATGTAATAAAAAATCATACACTCACCTCGGATATATTATACTACATCACGCAACATTGAACAAGGACAACATAATATTTTATATACAAAAATTGTTGAAAAAATGTGATTGTTATAATATAATATAAGTTAACTGTAGCCGACGATAATCGACGGCTAAAAAAGGAGAGGTGTTTTATGTCATTTTTGTACGCTCTTGAAAGCATCAGAAATCCCGTGCTTGATTTCTTCTTCTCGACAATCACCTATTGCGGCGACGAAATCATCTTTATGGCACTCGGTATGATTTTCTTCTGGTGCATCGACAAATTCAAAGGTTATTACCTTCTTTGTGTCGGTTTTGTAGGTACGGTCATCAATCAATTTTTAAAAATGATGTTCCGTATTCCCCGTCCGTGGGTCAAGGACCCCAACTTCACGATTGTTGAGTCGGCTCGTGAAGCCGCAACGGGTTATTCGTTCCCCAGCGGTCACACCCAGACTTCAGTTGGTCTTTTCGGCGGTCTTGCAAGAACTAACAAAAATCTTGCAATCCGTATTGTTTCAATAGCACTTTGTGTGCTTGTTCCGCTGTCACGACTTTATCTCGGTGTACATACACCTTTAGATGTCGGTGTTTCAATCATTATTGCATTGATATTGGTTTTCGGTCTTGCTCCCGTTTTCAAAAAGGCTGAAAAATCACCCAAGGTTATGTTCATTCTTATGGGCGTGCTTACAGCAATTATGGTTGCATTCCTTTTATTTGTTATGCTTTATAAATTCCCTGCAGATACAGACCCTCACAATCTTCTTTCTGCAAAGAAAAATGCTTTCACTCTGACAGGTTGCCTTATCGGTCTTATCATTGTATATACAGTAGACCTTAAATGGACAAAGTTTGATACAAAGGCTGTCTGGTGGGCACAAATCATCAAGATTGTTGTAGGTATCGGTCTTGTAATGGCGGTTAAAGAAGGTATGCGTGCACCGCTTGAAGCTCTTCTTCCCGATTATACTGACACATGGGCTCGTATGATCCGTTACTTCTTAATGGTAATCGTCGGTGGCGTTTTATGGCCGATGGTTTTCAGATTTTTCCCAAAACCCAAAGATAAAAAAGGAGGCAAAGCATAATGAAATTTGATGTTAATCATCCGATTATTTTCGTTTTAGTCGGAATTATCATTGCACTTGTTCTCGCACAGTCAATATATTTCCTTGTGCGGGCAATCAAACGAGCAAAGGAGCTCGGTATCACAAAACAAACAATCAAAAAAACAATCACTTCATCAGCTATTTTCACAATCGCGCCTGCAATGGCAATCCTCGTTGGTGTTGTTGCACTTTCAAAGAGTTTAGGTCTTGCACTTCCGTGGCTCAGACTTTCGGTTATCGGCTCAATCTCTTATGAAACAGTTGCGGCAGGTAATGCAATCGAAGCTGCAGGCTCTAACATGAGTACAACTATTTCAGACCCCTCAATTTTCATCACAATTGCATTGGTTATGACTATCGGTATTGCGGCAGGTCTTGTTCTTGTGCCTTTCCTTACAAAGGGTATTCAGAAAGGTCTTACAAAAATCGGCATGAAAGATCCCAAATGGGGCGACATCTTAAGCAACGCAATGTTCCTCGGTATGATTTCCGCATTCTTAGGCTATGTTTTCTGTGATGTAGGACTTGTTGCAAAAGGCGATTTAACAGGTCTTATCCCTGTTTGCGTAATGCTTGTATCGGCTGTTGTTATGGCAGTACTCGGTATTATTTCAATCAAAACAAAAATCCGTTGGATGAACGACTACGCTTTACCTATAAGTCTTGTTGCAGGTATGGCGTCGGCAATCCCGTTTACTAACTTGTTTGGAGGTTGAGAGCTATGAAAAAGAATCTTAGTTATATTGACAGCGTTCATCGCGACGGACGCATCTGGGGCATTGTAATCGGTTGCATCATCTTAATGTTCCCCGCAATACTTATGGCAATTTTTGAAACACTCCCTGACGGCAAAATCCTTATCAAAGGCTTGCTTGCAACTGCTCCCATGTATTGGGCAGTAGGTATCATTGAAATTTTCACATTCACTCCCATGCTCGGTGCGGGCGGTACTTACCTTTCATTTATTACAGGTAATATTTCAAACCTCAAGCTCCCCTGTGCTATTGACGCTATGGAAAAAGCAGGTGTTAAAGCTTCCGAAGAAAAAGGCGAAGTCATTTCAACTATTTCAATCGCAGTTTCAAGCATTGTTACAACAATAATCATTATCATCGGTGTTATCTGCATCGTTCCTCTCACACCGATTCTTGAATCTCCCATTTTAGAACCTGCATTCAATATGATTCTCCCCGCACTCTTCGGCGGACTTGCAGTTGTATTCATTTCAAAGAACCTTAAGCTTTCAATCGTTCCGGTTATCCTTATGCTTATCCTCTTTATCTTCGTACCTTTCCTTGATGCATCAACAGTCGGCATTATGGTACCCGTGGGCGTTATCATTACAGTTATCACTGCAAGAATTCTTTACAAGAAAGGAATCATCTGATTTATGTGGGCATTATATATCATATTGGCACTTGTGGTTATTTTCCTTTCTGTAATAATTATCCGTGCACTTTTATTCAATCCCAAGCCTCAACCGAAGATTGATGATACTGCAGAAGCTTTTGACGCAGAGCGTGCAGCAAATAATCTCGCAGAGCTTGTCCGTTATAAAACAATTTCTTACCGCGACCATTCACTTGAAGATGATGCGGAGTTTGAAAAGCTTATTGACGCACTCCCCTCACTTTATCCGAATGTCGCAAAGGTCTGTGAATTCAAGCGTTTCCCCGACAGAGGTATTCTCTTTCATTGGAAAGGCAAAACTGACGGCAAGCCTTCAGTTATGATGGCACACTTTGATGTTGTTCCCGTTAACGAAGATGCATGGACCTTCCCCGCTTTTGAGGGTATCATCAAAGACGGCTACATTCACGGTCGCGGTTCCCTTGATACAAAGGTCACAATGAACGGCATTCTCTTTGCCGCTGACCATTTGATTGCAGAGGGATTTGTTCCCGAAAGCGATATGTATTTTGCATTCTCAGGCGGTGAGGAAATCAACGAAGACGGTGCACTTCATATTGTAAATTACTTTGCAGAAAACAACATTGAGCTTTCCTTTGTGCTTGACGAAGGCGGTGCGGTAGTTGAAAATGTTTTCCCCGGTGTTAAAGGCTCTGTCGGTCTTATCGGTATTGCCGAAAAGGGACTTATGAATGTTCAGTACAAGGCTACATCAGGCGGCGGTCACGCTTCTGCTCCGATACCGAATGCTCCGGTTGATGTTCTTTGTAAGGCTTGCAACAAGGTACTCGCAAAGCCTTTCAAAATAAAGCTCACTCCGCCCGTTGCCCTGATGTTTGATACACTCGGCAGATATTCTTCTTTCGTCTATAAAGTAATTTTTGCAAATGTTAAAATCTTTATGCCCGTACTCAATTTACTCTGCAAGAAAACCGGCGGTGACTTGAATGCATTGCTTCGCACAACGGTTGCATTCACTCAGATGAACGGTTCATCTGCACCGAATGTTATTCCGCCCGAAGCAACACTTGTTTCAAACATACGCCTCAATCCCGCAGACACAATGGATAGTGCAATTGAGTACATAAACAATGCAATCGGCGATAAAAATGTTGAGGTTTCCTGTATCAACGGAGTTAACCCGAGCCGCATTTCGCAGGTCGGTATTGATGTATGGGACAAGCTTGCATCTTCCGTTGCTTCAACTTGGAAGGGCACGATTGTTTCTCCCTACCTTATGATGCAATGCTCGGACTCTCGTCATTACGGTAAGATTTCCGATAAAGTCTACCGCTTCTCTGCAATGGATTTAACCGCTGAAGAAAGAGCTACAATCCACGGCAATGACGAAAAGCTCCGCATTGAAACCAACAACAGAACAGTTGAATTTTACATAAGACTTATGAGAAAATTCTGATACATAATTTTCAAATTTTTTCATATAATATTGTAAAATAAATTGTTGACAACAAACTCATTGTTTGATATAATTCTATTCGGAGACTCGGCTTTTTCGGAAAGTCTGACAGGGAGAATGCGTCACCGACTGAAAGCGCGTTTGAGATGAGTAGTAAGCTTGGGAACACTCTGATTTTTCAAAACTTAATCCAAAAGAGGATGCACTTTTGCATCAATGCGGGTGGCACCGCGGGTATTAGTTTACTCGTCCCGGGAATATTCTTATATTCCCCGGGACTTTTTGTTTTGTATAAAATACATTTATTATAGGAGGTATGCACTATGTATAGAACACTGTTCTGTAACGACATCCGTGATGAACACATCGGAAAAACAGTTCAGCTTGCAGGCTGGGTTGATGTTATCCGTGACCACGGCGGCGTTATATTCCTTGATCTTCGTGACTATACAGGCGTAACACAGGTAATCATCCACAACGAGGAGCTTCTCAAAAATGTTAACCGCGAAACTGTTATCTCGGTAAGCGGTGTTGTTGAAAAACGAGATCCCGACACAGTTAATGAAAAAATTGCAACAGGTTATGTTGAGCTTGTTGCCGATACTTTACAGGTACTCGGCAAGAGCAAAAACATGATGCCCTTTGAGGTAAGAGCATCAAGACAGAGCAAGGACGAACTTCGTCTTAAATATCGCTATCTTGATTTGCGTAATCCCATAAATCACAACAACCTTGTTATCCGTTCAAAGATTATCCGCCATCTTCGCAACAAGATGGAGAGCATGAACTTCCTTGATATGCAGACACCTATCCTCACTGCATCATCTCCCGAGGGTGCTCGTGACTTCCTGGTTCCGAGCCGTAAGCATCCGGGCAAGTTCTATGCACTTCCCCAGGCACCGCAGCAGTTCAAGCAGTTGTTGATGGTATCAGGCTTTGACAGATACTTCCAGGTTGCTCCCTGCTTCCGTGATGAAGATGCCCGTGCTGACCGTTCACCCGGTGAATTCTATCAGCTCGACTTTGAAATGGCTTTTGCCACTCAGGAAGAAGTTTTAGAGGTTTGTGAAGATGTTATCTATGACACATTCACAACTTTCTCCGATAAAAAGGTTACTCCGAGACCTTTCCGCCGTATCACTTACGCTGATGCTATGATGACTTACGGTTCAGATAAACCCGACCTTCGCAATCCGCTTATAATCTGTGACCTTACTGATTATTTTGCAGATGTTGACTTCCCCGCATTTAAGGGTAAGCCCGTCAGAGGTATCGTTGCAAACTGTCAGGGTAAATCAAAGAAATTCTTTGAAGACTCACTCAAGTTTGCTACATCTGATGCAGTCGGACTCGGCGGTCTCGGTTACATCACTCTTAAAGAGGGTGTATTTGCAGGACCTATCGCAAAATTCCTCACAGACGAGAAAAAAGCTGAAATCGTTGAACTCACAGGCGTTAAAGAGGGCGAAACACTCTTCTTCATCTGTGACGAAAAGAAGAACGATACAGAAAAAAAAGCAGGTCACATCCGCACATGGCTTGCAGGCAAAGACCAGCTCGATCTCATTCGTGATGATGCTTTTGAATTCTGCTTCGTTGTCGACTTCCCGATGTATGAATTAGATGAAGAAACAGGCGAACCGATATTCACTCACAACCCATTCTCAATGCCTCAAGGCGGTATGGACGCACTTTTGGGCGACGACCCGACAGAAGTTCTTGCATATCAGTACGACCTTGTATGTAACGGTATTGAATTGGCATCAGGTGCGGTTCGTAACCACGATATTGATATAATGAAAAAGGCATTTGAAATTGCAGGCTATTCAGAAGATGAGCTCAAATCCCGTTTCAATGCACTTTATACCGCTTTCCAGTACGGTGCTCCTCCCCACGCAGGTATGGCACCCGGTATTGACAGAATGGTAATGCTTCTCACAGATGAAGAAAAAATCCTTGATGTTATCGCATTCCCGCTTAACGGTAATGCACAGGATTTACTCCTCGGTGCTCCGAGCGAAGTTACAAATCAGCAGCTTGAGGATGTTCATCTTTTAGGTAACGGTAGTGCTCTTGCAGGCAGAGCAACCGATAAAACTTCAAAATCCGCACAGACAAAGCGTTCTACATTCGGCAGTGCACAGCAACTCAATCAGCTTTCACTTACCGAGGACGAAGAAGCAGTAATGCAGGATATCTTCAAGTCAATGAACGAAAAAGAAGCAACACTCAAAGACATTGATACAGAAAATGTCGAAGAAATGATTTATGTAATGCCTATGACCAATGTACTCCGTGAAGATGAACGCAAGCAGCCCTTCACAAGAGAGAGTCTTCTTGAAGGTGCTCCCGAGAGAAGCGATGACAGTTGGCAAGTGCCCAGACTTGTAAAGTGAGGTGTATGAGATGAAATATTATGTAACACAACTTAACGATAAAGGAAATATCGCAGTTGACGATACACTTCTTGTAAAGGGTGCAGTCACATCTGCAGGTTCTCGTATTCTTGACGGCTTCAAACCGCTTTTCTCCGCAGAAGCGGTTGAACGCCTTGAAAGTAAAGGTTATTCTGTTTCGGGAAAAACCCATGTCGGTGAATTCGGTCTTGACCTCGTCGGTGAATTTTCCTATTATTCAGAAAAAGAAGATGAACTCAAGGGTGCAGCGGCTGAACTCGTTGCAAACGGTGATGTTAAAGCAGCATTGGGCGTTGATATAAACGGTGCTCCCAGACGAGCTGCAGCCATGTCAGGCGTAAAATTCTTGAAAACAACTTACGGTACAGTATCCCGTTACGGTGTTATCTCAACTGCCGCTTCAGGTGAAACCGTCGGTGTTTACGGCAAGGATACAGATTCAATCAAAGAGGTCGTATCAGTTATCGCAGGTCATGACGACAAGGACGGCACAAGTTTACGCCACGACAGCTATGAATACAAAAACGACCTTGATATTACTTCAATGAAAGTATGTATCATCAAAGACCTTGTAAACAAGGCTGATGATGCGGTCAAGGCTGAAATCAACGCTTTTGTTGATTCACTCAAGGCTGACGGCGTTACGGTTGATGAAATTGACTGCAACCTTTTTGAAATCGCAAACACAGCCTGGCAGATTCTTATGACTGCCGAAACCTGCAACAATGTTTCCCGCTATGACGGTGTTAAATACGGTCACCGTGCAAAGGAATACAGAAACATTGACGAATTATATGTAAACTCCAGAACAGAGGGCTTCAACTTCCTCACAAAGGCAGTTATTCTCTACGGCTCTGATGTTCTTTCAAAGAACCGTTATAAGGATTGCTACGATAAGTCACTCCGCGTTCGCAGAGTTGTTGCTGAAGGTATTGAAAAGATACTTGCTGACTACGACGCAATTCTCACTCCCGTTTGTTCTTCAGCTAAATACGAAGCTTATGATATAAACGAGGCATTTGTAAAAGTATTTGATGAAAGCGTGTTTACCGCAACAGCTAACCTCACAGGTATCCCCGCACTTGCTTGCGGTAAGGTTCAGCTTATCGGTAAAGCTTTCGCTGAAAGCACACTTTTAAGCCTTGCAAAGAGTGTTGAAAGGAAAGGTGAATGAATATGAAATACGAAATCGTCATCGGCCTTGAAACCCATGTTGAATTAAACACAAATTCTAAAATTTTCTGCTCATGCGGCGGTCATTCTTCTCCGAAAGAGCCCAATGACTGCGTATGCCCCGCTTGCTCCGGTATGCCGGGTATGCTCCCCGTAATGAACAAGAGAGTTGTTGAGTTGGCAGTTACTGCAGGTCTTATGCTCAACTGTAACATCAACAAATATACAACATTTGATAAGAAAAATTACTACTACCCCGACCTTCCCTGTGCTTATCAGATTACACAGCTCAATCACCCCATCTGCACAGACGGTTGCGTTACATTGAAGACATCAGAGGGTGCCCGTGATATCCGCATCAAGCAGATTCACATGGAAGAAGACGCAGGTAAATTAGTACACGGCGGTAATTCTTCATTCGTTGATTTCAACCGTACAAGTGTCCCGCTTATCGAAATCGTTACACAGCCCGATTTCCGCAGTGCAGAAGAGGTTGTAACATACCTCAACAAGCTGAAATCAATGTTCATCTCGGGCGGTATTTCGGAATGTGAAGAAGGTGCAATGCGTTGCGATGTTAACATCTCCGTCCGTCCCGAAGGCTCCGAAGAATTCGGTGTTCGTACAGAAATCAAGAATATGGCTTCATTTGAGGCTATTGAACGAGCTATCAAGTACGAATCACAAAGACACATCGATGCAATTGAATTTGAAACAGAAGAGCTTGTTCAGGAAACAAGACGCTTTGACGATGTCAGCGGTAAGACCTTTGCAATGCGTAACAAGGAAACAGAAGCTGACTACCGTTACTTCCCCGATGCAAACTTAATGCCGATTATCATCGACGATGAATGGCTCGAGGAAATCAAGGCGGCTAAACCCGAAGCTATCGACGAAAAAGCTGAACAGTACAGACTTGCAGGTATCTCCGATAAGGAAATTGATATGCTTATGTCAAACCATAAGATTTCATCACTTCTTGATGATACAATCGCACTCGGCTGTAATGCTAAAGATACCGCTGCCTGGATTCTTACAGACTGTGCAGGTATTCTCCGTAAAGACGGCAAGACTTTCAACGACCTTGCTGTTACCGCAGAAAAGCTTGCAGCTATCATCAAGATGGTAGACGAAGGCAAAATCAACAGAAACATCGGTAAGAAAATTCTTATCGCAGTTGTTGAAAGCGATGTTGACCCGATCGCTTACTGCAAAGAAAACGGCTTTGACAAGAAGGTCGATGCATCTGCTGTTGAGAGCGTCATAGACGGCGTTATAGCTAATAATCCGCAAGCTATTGCAGATTACAAGGCAGGCAAAACAAAGGCTCTTATGGCACTCTTCGGAGCTTGTATGAAAGAGCTTAAGGGTGCTGCCGATCCCGCAGTTATCAAAGAGCTTCTTGAAAACAAAGTCAAGAGTTTATAATCAAAATCAAAAATCTCCTCAAGAACTTATGTTCTCGGGGAGATTTTTTTGCTATATCCTATTCACCAACGACCTGCCTTCCCATTCGGGAGCAGGTTCGAGACCCATTACATCAGCTATTGTCGGAGCTATGTCAAGAAGTGATGTTGCTTCATTGAGTTCGCCCGGTGTGAACTCTTTTCCGCGGAAGAAAAACGGAATTGTCATGTGCTCGGGTATATCCATTCCGTGTGAACGCTCACTGCCGCCGTGGTCAGCAACTATGATTATCGTGTATTCATCGCCGAATTTTTCGATTACCCTTTTTGCATTATCAATCGCAACTGATATTCTGTTGAGATATTCCTCGCTCATCCAGCCATGATTATGACCGCCTCCGTCGGTTTCCACCAAATACAGAAATGCAAAATCAGGCTTAAATTCCTCTATCGTTTCTAACGCATCATCGGTCAATAAAGTATCAGTATCCTCTTTCATATATGCACTGATATATTTCGCAATTTTGAGTGATCCGGGAACTGCGATATCCCTGAGGGGTTCCCAACCGTAAAACATTACAGAAACTCCTCGGCTTTGATTAACGACCTCAAAAATACCGTCAACAGGTCTTACCTGAGGCACATAGGTATTGGTTAAAATACCGTGTCTTTGCGGTGTTACGGAGTGTGTCATTGAAAAATGACAGGGCAATGTGACCGACGGCATAACAGATTGTGCGTTATATGTGTATAAACAATCCTTTTCCAGCTGCTTAACATAATCATTTCCGCACGCTTTCAGTCCGTCGGGTCTCATGCCGTCAATCGATATTAAAATTACTTTATTCTTCATCACTTTCACCATCTTCTGTATTTTTTTCAATTTCCGACAGCTTCGGAAACTTAAAAATCTGACTTGCATACAAGCTGCTCTTGCCCGACAATACAAATGCGATTACGCACATTAAGGCAAACAGCGGAAGATTTGCACTGCCGAACATCTCCACGCTCAACACAATTGATGCCAGCGGACTGTTTGTAGTACAACAGAAAAGACCGACTAATCCGAGTGTCGCAGCAACGCCCACATCAAGACCGAGTATCATTCCCACAAGACCGCCAAAGGTTGCACCTATGCAGAATGTCGGTACAATCTCGCCGCCTTTAAAGCCCGCAGCTAATGTAACTGCGGTAAAAATGATTTTCAACAGAAAAGAATACCAGTCCACTTCTCCGTCAAATGCTTTGAATACCATTTCCATTCCCGCACCGTTGAAGCGTTGGTCACCGACTAACAGTGTCAGCACAACAATTACAACTGCACCGATTATAATTCTGAGCCAATCATTTTGAATATATTTCTTTGCAAGGTGCTCTGATTTGTGGAAAATATAACACATTGCCATGCCGAGAAACGACACTAAAACAGCAAGCAGAATGAATTTCCAGCCGTTTTGCCAACTCAGAGCAACTGCTTCTTTTTGTATGTTAGTTTCTGCATGAACACCCAAAGCTGACGATATCCTGCTTGCAACCAACGCAGATAAAAAACAAGGCAACAATGCAGGAGTGTATATATTCCCGATTGATTCAAACTCCATTGTGAATAAACAAGCGGTCAGCGGTGTTCCGAAAACTCCCGCAAAAACCGCACTCATTCCACTCATAATCAAAACTGTTCGTTCGCGTTTTTTTAAGCGAAACACTTTGTTGATTAAAGATGCAATCGAACTGCCTATCTGTAAAGCCGCACCCTCGCGACCTGCTGAACCGCCAAGAAGGTGTGTTATTGCGGTGGATATAAAAATTGCCGGTGTTATCAGAGGATTTACCCTTTTGTTCGTCAGGACAGATTCAATAACTTCGTTTGTTCCGCGATTAGTCTGCAATTTGAAAATACGATAAACAGCAACAATCACAAGACCGCCGACGGGCAATAAAAATATCAGCCAATTATTATTGGCACGAAGTTGTGTTACAAAGTGCAGAGTGTGATAAAACAACGCACCTGACAAACCGCCGACCGAACCCATCAGAACGCCCAAAAGTCCCCATTTAAGAAACTTCAGAAGATACTGCATCGGTTTTTCAATTTTAGTTGGAAATGTCATTGTTTTTTCCTTTTCTTTTTAAATTATAATATCGATTCATTATACTACATCATCAACTAACTTGCAAGCACTCGTTTCGGGTGCTTGCAAGTTAGTTGACACGACCAAACAAAAGTGCTATAATTTTGTCGAAATAAGGTGAACCTACAACGGTAGGCGGTTAATCTTGCCCTCGGATTCGGGGGTGGTGCCCTATGTACATAACTACTCAGGATTTATTTCAGTTTAGTATTGTTATAATTTCGATTATAACGCTTGTATTAACGGCAACAAAAAAGAAATAATCGCCTTTCCCCGTCAAAAGTAAGGCGATTATTTCTTTAATCTAATTCTTTAGAGGGTAAACCGTCTATACGATTCCCTTATTTCATTTATATTATATCATACATACAGATTTTGTCAAGCACTCGTTTAGGGTGCTTTTTTGTTTTAATCTGAAAAAAATCAGCGGTTGTGCCGAAGCACAACCGCCGTTTTGTTTAGGTCATGTTGCTAAAATTAAATTATCCAAGCATATCTGCTACAGAATATTCTTTCTCTGCACCATATACTGTCTGACCGTCGAGTGTTACTACGAACGGTTTAACAATGTAGCCCATGCTCTGAGCTGATGCAGGAATACCTGTAATTGTGTAAGTAAGGATATAGTTCATATCTTCATCGCCTGAAATCTGAGAAGCATTAAATACTCTGCCACCAGCAACGATTGAAGTATAAACTGTCTTGGAGGTTACTCTTACTGATTTATTCGGGTTATCAGCGAGTGTGATAACGAAACCAACCTCTTTATACTTGAGTGTATCGATTGTTGTGATGAATCTCAACTGATCGCCCTTACCGTTTGTCTGAGCCTTCAATGTTAAGAATCCGCTTTCTTCAGCTTCTTCAACACCATAGAGACCGTTGTTTTCAACGAGTTCGAAGCCGTCAGCTATAACTGCTTCATCAATAGCTGTGTTGAATGTACCGCCTGATACGAAGCCTGTTGCTGCTTCGTAATTTGTTGTTGCATAAGATGCGATTGCATCAGCGTTTGCTGATTCAAATGTACCACCTGTTACTGTTACATCAATATCACCGTAACCGCAAGTGTCGATAACAAGTGCATCACCTGTTGCGTTTGCACCGTTGCCGTTGTATTTGTAGTCTACTGCTTCGCCGTTAGCGATAAGTGTACCACCTGTGATAGCAACTGTACCCTGTTTTGCATAAACAGCTGTTGCACCTGTGATTGTACCGCCTGTGATTGTGAGCTTGCCGTTCTGCGGGAAGTATACTGCAACACCGTCATCTGTGATTGTACCGCCTGTGATTGTGATATCACCTGCAT
>JAZQHB010000047.1:0-8925 GCA_045540355.1 Acutalibacteraceae bacterium
CATCCTGTTTTGCTTTGTTGTAGCTCATGTACTCTGCAAGACTCTCGGCACTTCTTGCAGGTGTTTTCAGTTTTTCCCACAAAGCCGATACAAGCATCGTCTGCGAATTCCACTGTGTCGCACGACGGCTTGCACCAACAGAAAAGGAAATTTTTCTATCGTTTTTCATTTGGTGCCCACTCATTTAATATTTTTCTTTAAACATTCCGTACAAGTAATATTCTTGTTTTTACCGTTTGAAGAAGGACACGAAAATTCGTTTTTACCGAGAACACATCTTCCATCCGGTGTTAACCCGCTGCTCAATAAGCAGCTAACTACCCTTGTAAACTGTGCTTTTGAACATTTTATTTCAATCACGTTATGCCCTCCAGATTCCCTGCATCGGTAAGCCGCAGTGCGGACAAAAACGAGAGCCTGCAAAGAAGTATGGATTAGTATCTCCGTCTGAACTGAGGTTTTTGTTTTTTGACCCACAATTACTACACTGCCACGCACCACTGTTCCAGTCAGTTCCATCGGGGTTACATACCCATTCCGCAGTCTTGGTGCTTACAGCAGAAACAGCGGGCGACTCAAAATACACTATGTCCTTTTTTATGTACAAACAGTATGCGTGTTCGATACTTGCCCCGTCGCTACTTCCATAATCTGGAAGAAAAGCAACCTCATCTGCTGCATCAATCATCGCAAAACAGAGCCGCATATAATCTGCGGAGCTCATTCCCTCAGGCAATTCTGCGGGCGATAAAACTATGTATCCTTTAGCTTCAATGGTTTTTTTTACGATATCAAATTTAGATTTATAGTTGTTATCGCCTGTGATTTTTCCTGCAATATACACTTTACGTTTCATTTTTTATCTTAGCCTCCGCTTCTTCCTCCGTAAGAAATACTGTTTCACCAAGTATATCTTCAGTTGTAGTGATTATACGCCAGCTTCCTTTGCCGAAATAATTGACAACATACACCATGTTACACACCGTCCGCGGCAATATACGTTTCTTTTTGCTTCTACTCGCAACACGGTATACAGTGTCACCGATATTGCACGGAGGAATAATGGATTTTTCCAGCACTCTTGCAGCATTGTCTACTGTTTTTGCTATACCGAGCATCTCTTCTATATCGCAGGTGTTCAGCGGAATTGAGGGTGTATCAGCTCTGTTTCTTAAATATAAATCTGCACCATCAAGCTCGTGTATTAGGTCATTTATGTGTTTCATCCTTAGGTCCTCCATCCACAAGCATTGACTTAGTATCAAGAAACAAAGGCGGGACTGAATTACCAAGCATATACAGAAATAGATGCCCGTCATTCACGACAATCTGTGCCATCTCATCATCGGATAGTTTGAAGCACACCTCTATGCACGGAGTTCCGTCATCAAATTTGAATCGTGTTCCCGGCAAATCGTGACAGTCTGGTGCGACAAATACTGTGTTTGTAGTTTTAGTTTCTATTGCTTCCATCAGTGTTCCTCCGATTTTTTATTCGCACTTAACCAACCACAGCAGATGTTACAATCATCAGCAGTAGGACATACCGCACAGCATTTTATCCCGTCTGTATGACAGCACGAACACAACCCGTATGGGTTTTTACCTGTAATACATTTGGGTGTCTCAGAGTGATTTATGTCGGCACTGCTAATTATTTCGGATTCAGCGGTCTCACAATTTGCAACTGCTTGCTGATAGTAACTGTTTTTCAGCTCTATTCCTATGTGCCGCCTACCCATTTTAATAGCTTGATAGCCTGTTGAGCCGATGCCATCGAACGGGTCAAGAACAACATCTCCGGGATTAGTCCACAACTCAATGCACCTTTCAATTACAGGAAGCTGTAAAGGACATATATGCTTCTCGTCCTTTTCTGTTCTTGCAGAATTTCTTTGGAGAGTAGCACTTTGGTTGATATCCCACCATACGGGGGCAGGAAACTCTTCCCACACAGGGGATGCGACCTGCTGCCAATGGTCAACCGGATATGATTCATTCGTATGCTCTGTCGGCTCAGGATTTTCACCTGGCTTTCGGAAAGTCACTATGTAATCCGGAATACCCATACGGCTCATACATGAGTTTTTCTTTATCTGCTTATGCAAGAGCCCCAGAGCTTTAGTACGTTGCATCTCAACAACGGGATTCTTCCATATACAAACTTCAGAATGGAATATAAATCCCGATTTTTGCATCCAACGAATTATGTCGCCTCGGAAATCTTTTACTCCGATGAATCCGTCTCGCTCTTTCATTGCAGGTAAATTCATACAATGGATGGATACAAGCCTTCCGGGCATTGTGATTCTATACCACTCTCTCCCGAGAAACTCATACTGCTTGGCGAATTCATCATAACTGCGACTGTTACCAAAGTCTCTATCACTGTTTGAATATGTATATAAACTTGCAAATGGAATTGATGTTATAGAATAATGTATGCTATCAGTAGGTATGCCCTTTAATATCTCACAACTGTCGCCATTATATATCGCAAATTTTTCTCCGACAGCCTGATTAAGTACATTCATGCTGTTATTCCTCCCGTCATAAGCCATTCAGGCACGAACATAGGTATGCTCGGCAAGTATGTCTCTGTCATTCGTATTGTGGATTTAATCTCCCCTGAGAGAATATCTTTTGTTCTTGATACCATTTCGTGTATCATTCTTTCGCATTGCCTCTCCTTACGTTGGATGTTGTCCTTAACATTCCCTTCGGCCTCAGAGATAACAACATATACGTTTACAGGCTGAGTCTGTCCGAACCGGTAACAGCGGCGTATAGCCTGGTACATCATTTCATAGCTGTCAGAAAGACCAACAAAAATCATATTGTGGCAGTTTTGCCAGTTAAGACCAAAACCAGCAATACTCGGCTTGGTAATAAGGCGGCGAACAAAACCTATAGAAAAACCTGTCAAAAAGCTCTCCTTTTTATCTGAGCGGTCAGAACCTCTTACCTCTCTTGCTGTTTCGAGGATTCTTGTCAGCTCATCCGCTTCGTCGTTGAGGTCACACCATAAAAGCCACTGTGAGCTCGGCTCTTTTGATACAATCTCTGCTGCCGCTTTACATCTGTCGGATAGGCTATTACGTCTTGCCGTTCTTCTTTCGCTAAGTGTATTTGCCACAGGCTCCGCTGAAGGAATGGTAATGTATTCAATGTTAAGTGGCGGCAACTCATACCCGTCGGCAGAATATCCCAAGTCCGCAGGAGTAGTAAGTACAACAGCCCAACTTGCAAGCCACTCCCAAAAATCATCCTCTGCGTGGCCTTTGAGTCTCCATTTACTTGTTTCCCCTCCGTCATGCACAAAGAATGTAGCAAGCATCTCTCCTCTTGTCATAACGCCGAGAAACTCAGATTGATTTCCAAGCTCCATAAAATCGTTTGGTGCAGGTGTAGCAGTACAACTCAACTTGTACGGAACAGAATCGCAGGCATCTATAATCTGTGTGCGAGTTTTACTGCTGTAATGTTTAAGAATAGAGGATTCATCAAGAGCAATACCACCAAAAGCGGTCAAGTCAAAATGCTCAAGCATCTCATAGTTTGTAATGTTGATACCATTTATCACGTCTGCCTGTGTGCGACAAATGTTAACAGCATATCCAAACTTCTCCCCCTCTTTCTTTGTCTGTCTTGAAACGGCAAGAGGTGCAAGAATAAGAGTCGGTTTATCAAGATGCGTATTTATTATCCTGCACCATTCAAGCTGTTGTATTGTTTTTCCGAGACCACAGTCCTCGAAAAACGCAGCCTTGCCTTTTTTCAAAGCCCAGCACACGATATCCTTTTGCCACTCAAACATCAACGGGTTCATTGTTGCTTTGTCAACAGTAAAGCCACTACAAGGAACAGAGTGAGCTTTGGATTCTAAAAATTCTTCGTATGTCATTTTCTTTAGTCCTTCTTAAAGAATTTACCTACCCATCCATCTGCCCCGAGAGGTAAGTCACTCGCCCAGGGAATTGGTGTAGATATGATGTCAACAACGTCATCGAGCGAAGCAGCATCCAGGTCGCAATCGATTACTACCTCATCATGGATGTGAAAAACGACCGGGAGGCCGGCGTTCTCAAGATTTTGAACTGCATATGCAAGACAGTCTCGTGCAATCGCTTGTACACAGTTTTCCACGAGTTTACCGCCGTATGTTTCGATTCGTTTCCACTTTTTAGATGTCTGGTCCATTCCCATATATGATATAGAGGGGCTTCCCCACTGATTGACACCTATTTCCGGTGATACATAGAAAAGTTTACGACCGGAAGGCAGGGTTATTGTAAGGCATTCGGTGCCGAGTTTGTAATAATACTCTTTTGATACGATAACCTTATTAACACCAACACAGCCACCCTGCTGAATCACCTGCACCGCTGCGGAATCCATCTTATACCACAGGTCTCGAATTCGTTTATTTGATTCTCTCCAACGACTTACAATATCAGGGAGGTCGGTTTCTGGTATTCCCATATCAAGAGCCCCCATAGCTATGAGAGCGTTGGTGCTTCCTTGATAACCGAGTGCGAGTTCAGCAACTTTGCCCTTTTGACGTAGTGCGTATTCGGGATTCCCCTTTTTTATAAGCTCTATCGGTACACCAAACATCTGCGATGCTGATGCTTCGTATATTTTTCCGTGCGTACGAAAAACATCAAGCCTCCACGCCTCATCAGCAAGCCAGGATATGACTCGTGCTTCTATCGCTGAAAAGTCAGCATCAATCAGTATGTGTCCTTCGGGGGCAATAAAAGCAGTTCGTATAAGCTGACTGAGAGTGTCTGGAATACTACCGTATATCAGTTTTACGGAATCGAGTTTTCTATCTTTGACGAGTTCTCTCGCCAGTTCCAACGGTTCTGTATATGTACGGGGTAAGTTTTGAACTTGTACCAATCTGCCTGCCCATCTCCCGGTTCTGTTGGCACCGTAGAACTGCAAAAGCCCTCTCACTCTGCCATCAGAGCAGACAGCCTGAGCTATTGCATCATATTTCTTGGTGCTCGTCTTACCGAGTTCCTGTCTTAGTTCAAGCATTCGTTGAACTTTGGGGCTGTTATCATCGGCATCAAGCATTTTAGCAACGGTATCTTTTCTTAAATCTGAGATTTCATCGCCCGTTTCTTCTTCGAGCCAAGCAACCAACTGTCCTATGCTATTTGGGTTATCAAGTCCCGAAAGTTCTCTTGCCTCAGCCATAAAACGTCTTTTTACTTCGGCACCGAGTTCAAGAGCTCCGCTTACCATTTCCATATCGACAGCAACACCTCTTGCATTTATGATGAGGTCGGTTTCCCATTCTCTTTGAACAAAATCGGGAATCGGGATGTCAGATAATATTTTGTCTATCTCCATTTCTGTTTGTACATCCTGTATGTTGTACTTTTTGAACAGTTCCCATTTATCGGGGTCGTGGTGTGGATAGTTGCGTAAACGGTTCCCGTTTGTTTTTGTTGGTGAACACGGCACGCAGAAATATCTGATAAGTGCGTTTCCCGTGTTGAGCTTTCGCTTATCTTCGGGGAGCCCCAGTGCCCTGCCTGTTGCATCAAGACCAGCAGTATATCCAGCGTATAACCCCTTGAGCATCGTACACCGCCACTGCTCCGGCGGGAGCTGCCTGCCGATGAACTTCGACAGACAGCCCCATTCAAACGAGGCATTATATGCGTGCTTGATAAAGTCGGGGTCTGAGAGAGCGTTAATCACCCAGTCGGGAATACACTCTCCTTGTGCGAGGTCTATGCAAACTGTGTCACCATAATCCAATGCATACGCAAAGAGTAATATCTCAAAGTCGGGACTTTGTATGTATTTATACGAACCCGATTTTTTTATATCGACACTTGAAAAAGTTTCAATGTCTATACTCAAGTGATGCATAGCGTTTCCTCCTTGTCAAATGTGGGACTCAATTACATAGGCTGTCCTGTTAAAGGGTTGATTCTGGGCACAGCAGCATTGGTCTGTGCACTATATGCAGGCGTTGCCGGCTGTGCATAATTAGGTGTAGTTCCATTGGACTGAACACCGTTAAAATCTGCAAAGTCACTTGCTGCAGATGCTCCGCCCGCCAAAGGCTCATCGTCTCTCGTTTTCATAATGTTGCCGAGTCCACAACCTACACCTTTCCTGTTTGCTGTATCAAAGGGGTAAAAGTTAATTGTTACTCTGGCACGCATACCGCTGTAAATATCCTGGGGTGCAAGCTCACAGTTTATGTTGTCAATGCCTACAACCTGGGGCTTGTTTTTACTTGATGCTGTAATTACCCAGTGTCCCTTACATTCTTTACCGTAAGGAAGTCCGTCGTTTCTAAGACCGTCACCGTCGTGTAAAAGCGGCTGGGCAACAGGTCTTGCACCGCCCCACTTTTTACTTACACCCTCCTCGTATGCAGCGTTAAACGACTGCTCGATGTCAATCTTTGTTGCAGTGTCGCTTTTAGGGATAAGAAGCGTTACACTGTATTTGGGTTCGCCGCCGTTCTGAGAAGGCTTAGGCGTTATGAGGTTTGCGTATGAGAGTCTTACCTCTCCAGTAAGTACTTTTGTTGCAATGTTCTGATACATAATTTTTCTCCTTTGTTTCATCATAATCCGTCTGTTACATCGTAGACGGTTTCAATAAGTTGCTTTTCAAAACCGAGAATCACTTCTTTTAGTAATGATATTTTTTCTTTTGCGGCTTTTAACTCATCTATGCATTTTTCAGCAAATTCATATTGTTCATCATAGGCTATGTTAGCTTCTTCAAGACAACCTGTTATCTGTTCAATTTCAGATTTGAGTTCGCTAATGTATTTTTTGAAAACTCTTGCCACGCCATCACCGAGCCTGGTATGTATGTGATATTCAAGCCACTCCTCGATGTCGCCAAAAATAACATCCTGCGTGCCATCAGAAAAGTATACCGTATCAGCCGTTCTCGCCCACCTCCGCGAATTCGCTCGCAGCAGAATTATATGGCTCTCTGCTGTCAGTAATGGGTGCAAGAGTAGGCTTTCCTTGGGGTTTCACAACAAAACTGCCGAGCATTTCAGCAAATGTCTTTTTACCCAACAATTCTTCAATCTGAGTAAGAGTCTTGGGACTCCGCTCATAGAGAAGAGCTTCGTCATATCCCGCTTTAATCGCCGTTTGAATTGCACCATCGTGGTCTGTAAACTTCCTATTGCTCCTGCCGGCAACAGCTTTCCAACCTGGGATATTACCACCCTTGAGAATCGTGCTAAGTGCATATTCTTCAAGGTCTTTATACCAAGCGAGAAGGCCTTTGCCCCTCTCAAGCAAATCTCCGATTTCTTCATCGGTGAGAACACCTTGACCGAACATAGGGGGATTTTTACCGTTTTCGGGTACACAGTCTTTGAACTCTTCGAGAGCTGTGTTTACGTCGGCTCTCGCCTTACACTGTGCTTTGCCTCTGCAAAAACGGCAGTGTTCACCGGGACAGAACTCTCCAAGACCTGTGTATGCTTTCAAGGCTATGGGCTTTACGAATTCGCCCCATTCTTTGAGTTCATAGACAGATATTGTTTCGGTACTGTCCTCGCTTTGGTGTCTGGGCTGTACAATATTCATACAAACACGCTTAATGGTGTCACCGTAAATAGGGGCGTATTTTCTTAAAGCACCGAGAGCATACAGTCTCATCTGCTCATTCTCTACGGCAGATACAGCGACACCCTTGCCGTGCTTATAGTCTGTGATTGTGAGCAAATCTCCGCCTATCATTACACAGTCGCACGTTCCGAAACCTTCAGGAACATAGTCATCAAACTCTACCATTACCTCAAGGGCAACATACGGCACAGAGTCGTAACCCATAGCCTTTTCCGTAAGAATTTCAATATACTCATCTGAAGTCTTATCCATCTCATCCTTGTATAAGGGGTCTTTTTTCAGCTTATTGAGGCGAGTGGTATATGCTCGAGCAGAAAGCGATGTTGTAAAAGCTTTGAGGGCTTTAAGTTCACATATTGCGTGAGCAAGTCTGCCCTCCTCCGCATATTCTGTTGTGTTTTCAGGAAACTTTTCCTCGAATCGAGGAGCCGCTGTGCATCTAAGCCACCGTGAAGCCGCAGATGCTGAAAGCAGGGCGTGTTTTTCAGGTGTAGGCATATTCAATACCTCCGTTTATATCTGTGCACCGAGAGCTCTTAAATCAGCGGCAAAAGCACCGTACTGAGAAGCATCGAGTGCAGTAATCACGTTTACACCATACTTTTCAAGCAGTCCGCAGAGGGCATCCATCTTTCCTGCATCAACAAGTGCGGCACCTGCGGATGCAATCATATCGAGTGTGTATGTCGGAGTTCCTGTGGGTGCCGTAGGAACAGCATTGATTTCAGCGTTGCTCTGAGGCGTTGTGGAGCCGCCAGGAACGGCATTGATATCATCTTTTATATTCTTCTCTTTGGGATTAACATCCGCAAAGGTAGTATTGGCAGGAACTGCACCAAGCATCATTCCAGTCTGGCTTGTCGTTGCAAGGCCTATTGCTTTTGACAGATTGTTAATAGCACCTGCTATCTCGGGTGCTTCGATTGTTACTTTGATTTCCAACATTTGTGTTGTCCTCCTTGTTTTCGTTTTGATTTTTTGGTGGTGGTGTTAATGTTATTGTGCAATCGCACTTTTCGCCGGGGTCAAGGTTTGCACCGCAAAGCGGGCAAGTATAGTAGTAAGGCATTTCAAACCTCCACAACATCAGCAACAATAACTGTGTCGCCTGGATAGATATACCCATCATCGGTACGGTTTTGCTCTCGCACCCAGTTTCGATACTCTTCCCACGGAACAAACTCCGGGCGATACTGAGCCGCAATCGAATTAAGTCCGAGACAGTCGTCGTACGTCACAAAATGTTCTTTTGGTATGTACACATATTCCGGCTTATCAAAAATCGCAAAAA
>JAZQHB010000048.1:0-10370 GCA_045540355.1 Acutalibacteraceae bacterium
GCGTGAAACACACCTCAAGATAAGATATCCCATAGCACAAGCTAGTAAGGACACTTGAAGACGACAAGTTTGATAGGTCAGGGGTGTAAGTGCAGTAATGTATTTAGCTGACTGATACTAATAGTCCGAGGGCTTGAACAAGAGTAAGAAACACTCCAGAGTAGTTTTATTCAGTTTTCAGGGTATGTTGAATACCCGGTAGGAAAATGCACCTTTAGCTCAGTTGGTAGAGCAACTGACTCTTAATCAGTGGGTCCCGGGTTCGAATCCCTGAAGGTGCACCATCCTCTTTAAAAGAGGAGCACCAACAACAAAAAGCAGAAGACGAGCGATGGATAGTTGCTCAGAAGTCAGCGTCATTAACGATGAGGGTCCACCCGTTCCCATTCCGAACACGGTAGTTAAGCTCATCTGTGCCGACAATACTTGGCTGGCGACGGCCCGGTAAGATAGGTCGATGCTGACACCTTCCACTGGAAGGATAGTGGAGGGATGACTTTGTTCATCCCTTTCTGCTTAATATTCCTCCTTAGCTCAGTCGGTAGAGCGCATGACTGTTAATCATGATGTCGCTGGTTCGAGCCCAGCAGGGGGAGCCAAAACAGATAGAGTAATTGATACAATTTATCAGTTACTCTATCGTTTTTTTATGTCAAAAAAGCCTTGTTTCAAGCGGTTCTTTTCAGTGCAAGGGTGCATTTGATAATTAGGACGGTTATATCTAATCACCATTTTGTTGATACTGCCATATTGTTTTTTAATTTCTACATTTCATATCGTTTCAAATATATTTATCGTGTATTTGTTTGAGTTTTTCACAAATATGTGATATAATTAAAAAACAACATCAAATATAAGGAGGGCGAAATATGTCGTGTGATATATCTATCTTCACAACGATAGCTTCTTTGTCTGCAAGTTTTGTAGCGATATTAGGAGGTTTTATAGCAAGTAAACTTATAACTGTAAATGGGGAAAGAGAACGTATTACAGGGGAAATTGAAGAAATTGAGTTGCAACTTGACATTAAGACAGAAGAACGTGACCGATTGCAAAAAGGTTTAGATGAAGATGATGCTCTTGATTTTATTCGTGACAATATTTCTGCCCTGATTAATCAAGATGTTTTGGATAATGTTTATGAGGATGATAAGCAAAATCGCCTTCCAAAAGAAGAATTATTGCCATATTGGAATGAAGCACTTGCTTTGGTTGATAGATTTGCCAATGCTCCGGATATAGAACACTCTCTCAATGAAGATGATATTCCAAGCTCCCTTGCTGCTGAAATAAAGTCGAATTCTTTTGCATATGATGTGTGCTGTGAAATAGCTAAAGAATGTTCACCATCTATGATAAAACCTTTTACTCCACCTACAGGTGCATGGTATGAACGTGATAGCCAAAGAGTATATAATCTTGATTTTGAGATAGAGGCACTAAATATTCAAAAGGAACAATGTCAAAAGCAGAAAAAATCTCTTAAGAAACCACGAGGAATGCGTTGTGGAATAACGCTGTTTATTTTATTTTATTTTCTTTTTTTAATATAATACAGCCATTGATTTTCAGTAGTATTACGACAATTAATGAGTGCCAATATATTACAATGAAAATAGTGTCTATATTACTACTCTCGATTGGCTTGGTTTCAACTTTCATATACTTAATATGGTTGTTACGATGGAAAGACGATGAAAATGTTAAATAAGGCAGGCATATACCTTAAAAGGCTCGGAGCAGAACTTACTCTGTTCCGAGCCTTCGTATATTTGTGGTTTATAATCTTTCTTCAATTTCCGCTCCGTTTTTGAATTTGAATACAATCCTTTCGTCTTCATAAACTGTTACCGTATCAACAACCGAATTCCACAGTTTTTCATCGAATTCAATCGGTAGCTCGTCAAGTTCCATTATTTCAAACATGAATCCGCTTATGGCATCTGCCTTTGTTTTTCTATCTTCCATCTCTTTTTGAAGCTTTTCATATTCCGCTTTTGCCTTGTTGAATCGGTCGGTGTATCCATCATATTTTTCAATGTATTCATCTTGATTCATAGGTGTGGCTGCGTTCTCATTTATAAGTCTTTTTACAAGTTCAGATACAACTTCCATTTCATCAAGAAACTCTTTGCATTTTGACTCAATTCCCGTGAAGTCAAGAAGGTAGCTGTGTAGTAATCCGCAATCTTCGATAAGTGCAGTTCTGTCCGATGTCAGTTTGCTAAATGCTCGTATAAACAATGCTTGTATATCTTCCTCATATAAATGCGGTGTCCGGCATTTTTCTTCACCCTTGAATTTGTGATTACATTGCCATATTGTCCGTTTGTATTTACTGTTGGAATGCCATACCTTTGAGCCGTAATACTCACTGCAATCTCCACAGATGATTTTTGCAGAAAATGGTGATAGGCTGTTATGGTGCTTGCCTCGTGCTTTTCTGCGTTGCATTTCCAATTGTACAAGTTCCCATTCTTCTGTTTCGATAATTGCCGGATGGCTGTCTTCGACTTTGTACTGTGGAACTTCACCCTCGTTTACTTTCATTTTCTTTTGCAAAAAGTCTACTGTGAATTTCTTTTGAAGTATTGCCGAACCTTTGTATTTCTCGTTGGTAAGAATACTTTCAATAGTGGAAGTCCGCCATAGCTCTTTGCCGCTTGGAGAAGGGATGTGCTCTTTCATCAGGTATTTTGCAATGGCGTTTACAGTTTTACCTTCCATAAAAAGTTTGTATATCAACCTGACTATTTCCGCCTCTTTCGGCACAATCTCCGGCAGACCATTATCACCCTTTTTGTATCCGAGGAACTGTTTGTACGGAAGAGTGATTTTCCCATCTGCGAAGCGTTTACGCTGTCCCCATGTGACGTTTTCGGATATGCTTCTGCTTTCTTCTTGTGCAAGAGAACTCATAATTGTAATGAGAAGTTCGCCCTTGCTATCAAGAGTGTAAATGTTCTCCTTTTCAAAATATACCTCTACACCTTTTTCTTTTAGCTTCCTTACTGTCACAAGGCTGTCAACCGTGTTTCGTGCAAAACGGCTGACTGACTTTGTAACGATAAGGTCTATCTTTCCGTCAAGTGCATCTTGCACCATTTGGTTAAAGCCTTCACGCTTTTTGGTGTTGGTAGCGGAGATACCTTCGTCCGTATATACATTTACAAATTCCCATTCAGGCTTTGAGCGTATGTACCGAGTGTAATAATCGACCTGTGCCTCATAGCTTGTCTGCTGTTCTTCGCTGTCAGTTGATACACGGACATAGCCTGCAACTCGTCTTTTTGCATTTACTTCGAAGGATATTTTTGTAATAGGATTTATCTTTTGCGGTATAACTGTTACTGTTCTTGACATTGACTTTCACCCCCTTTTTCTTGATAATGTTTGCTGTCGAGCAACTTCCTTCATTTCATCTGTCCAACTGTCTTTTCTTGATGGCTGCTCCCAAGTCCTTTTTATTTCAGAACCGTCTGTAAATATGAATTGAAGTTCGTTGTTTGGAAGCACGATGATTTTGGAGATTACTTTCTCAAAACCTTTGACAATGTTCTTTATTACATCGTCCGGCACTTGTTTTGCCGGGCATTTTTCTTTTCCTTGATTATGAAACACATGACACCGCCACACATATTTCTTGTAGTTCTTTTTGCGTACATATCGACTTCCGCATATTCCGCAGAAGATGATACCCTTGAATTCATATTCATTTGGGCTGTTATCAACTTGAGGTCTTGCTTGGAATTTTTCTTGTACCGCCTGAAAGTCCTCTTTTGAAATAATGCCTTTGTGTGAGCCTTCAACATAATACTGTGGAAGTTCTCCCTTGTTTAGAACATCCTTCTTTGTTAAATGGTCTTTCGTATAAAACTTTTGAAGAAGCATATCTCCTGTATACTTTTCATTTTTCAGAATATCCACGATAGTTCTCGGTGTCCATTCATTTCCTCCGGGAGAAGGAATGTCTTGTGAGTTCAGATGATTTGCAATTGTTATGCTACCGATGCCGGACAAGTACATTGAAAATATTTGTCTCACTACTTTTGCTTCAGTTTCGCAGATTGTAATATTGCCGTTTTTGCATCTGTAGCCGTAGAGGGAGAATGTATTTGGAATGCCTTTTTCAAAATTCTTTCGTATCCGCCATTTTTGATTTTCGCTTGCGGATAGGCTTTCCTCTTGTGCGTATGATGCAAGGATTGTGAGCATTAGTTCCCCGTCTGCACTCATGGTGTGAATGTTCTGTTCTTCAAAATACACATCAATGCCAAGGTTTTTTAATTCACGCACCACTTCCAAGAGGGTGACCGTGTTTCGTGCAAACCTTGAAATTGATTTTGTAATTACAAGGTCAATCTTTCCGGCACGACAATCTGCAAGAAGTCTTTGAAAGTTTTCTCTTGAATCCTTTGTCCCGGTCTTTGCTTCATCCGCATATACTCCGCAATAAGTCCATCCGCTATGGCTTTGTATAAGATTACTGTAATAACTGACCTGTGCGGAGAGTGAATGTAGCATCGCATCCTTTCCGCTTGATACACGGGCATATGCAGCAACATTGATTTTCTTTGGTATTTCCAATGCTTGAAAGTCGACTTTTTCAACTGTTCTCATAGGCAATTCTCCTTTGTATTGATATTAGGTACTATATACATCACTCTAAAGGAGGAGAAAGTCAACCATTATGCAGCAAATATACTACACGAATTTATGCTGTATTTATTGTTTAATATTGAGCACATTTCAGTCTTGTCTTTTGCCGAAAGGAGTCCTTGTTTTACAAGGCTGTCAACAGTTGCAACAGCGGTTCTATACCTCATTATGTTATCTGCACTATATTTATCAGGCGGATTTGCTTTCATTGACATCGACTCCTTTCCGGCGTTTGTTATTCCAATATGTTATACGGCATTTGTCCGAGCAAAATCGTTTTGCTTTTCTTCCTTCGTTTTGAAGGACAGGCTTTCCACAATGCTCGCAATTAAGTGTGTTCGGTATTACCGGGTGTCTTCTGATATGCGACTTGACAGTATTGACAGACAATCCAAGCACTGCTGCAATAAATGTCGGCTTATATCCTTGAAGTCTTAAATTGTTAAGTTTGTCAAGCTGTTGTTTATACATAGCATTCTCCTTTCTGTGACCGGGGGTGATCAAAATCTCTACAGCTTTATGCTCGTGCAACGGGCGTGGGCTTTCGCACACAAAAATCGGAAATCAAAGGGGGTATTAACCCCATAATCAAACATTGGTTATGGGGCATACCGCCAATGTGGATTTATGCTGTGATATTAAGAGTTTTTATAGCATCCGGGCGGATGAGTTTTCCGTCAAGGTGTTCGTAACCGAAATAGCCTATCTGATTGTTAAGGGCATACTTTTCAACCAAAGGACGGATTGTAAGAGGAATTCTTTCAACAATCCAGAAGTAGCTGAAATCACCGAAAGCGATAGTCTTTCCTGTGGTGGGCATAGCATTGGAAAGAACCACACGCTTACCCATAATGGTATCGTTGTTGTGATTCCAAATATAGTTACCTCCGCTATCCTTAAGTGTACGGAGTGTCTGTGCTGTTTCATCGTTCATCATCCATATGCCGTTTTTGCGGTACTCTTTGTCCACGGAGAAGTAGAGCTTCACCACATCCTCGTATGTAAGCTCGGATGTTTCTACACCGACTTCCGCCGTGGTAAGGATGCCTGTAGGCTTGTCAATACCATCTCCGTTTACAAAGGCATCTTCTTCAGTTCTGCCGATACGCTTTGCAAATGATTTGGAAAGATATTTTTCAATATCGAATTTTTCATCAGCGGTGAAATCTGCGGATATGCGGATGATTGTTCCGAGTCTGTGGTTTGCAACACGAATAGTGTTAAAGGTACCTTCACCATCGTAGTATTCAAGAGTCTTTTCACCGAGCCATGTTGCAATATCATCTGCATCATAAGTTCTGATTGACTTATCGCTACCGGGTGCACTAACGATGGTAGCAAGGCTTCTGAAAGGGTTCTCCTCCAAGAGTGCTGCCTTGTATTTCTTCATTGATACTGCCGGAAGTTTGTAAGTCCCGGTCATGTTGTGTTTTCCTGCGTCGAGTTTACCGACAGAACCTTTACCTCTTGCAGCGTTCCAAAATTCTCTTTCGTATTCGGTTGAGTTTACATGAAAATCTGTATACATATTTAATTCCTCCAATTAATGTTTTTTGATAAGTTTTTTATATCTGTACTTTATCAGCACATTTTGTAATGAGTTTGTGTAACCGAGCTCGGATGATACGGCAAGCATATTCTCAAGAGAGTTATACCAAAGACTTCGTTCTCCAAGCTGAAGATTGAAAAATTTGTCCTTTCGGTTATTCTTAGGAGCAAGCAATATTGCCGAAGGTTTATTCTTTGCCTTGAATATTTCGAGTACCCAAAAGGTGTCGAAGTCGATATGTCCGCATAGGTCTTTGATTCTCATTTCCTTTTACCTCTCTTAACTACATACCCACGCATATCGCAGTAGTCCATAGCCTGTTTGTATGTGGTAAAGAACACATTGCTCATACCTTTTTGGACAACCCAAGGAGCAGGTGTCAATCTTTTGCTTTTAAGCACAAGTACCATTTCACCGTCTTCTGCTATGCGAAGTTGCTGTCCTGTGTAATTTTTGCTGTCGAAGTCAGATGCTTCGATTCCCACCGGCATTCTATATTTGCCGGTTATAATTCCTTTTGCTACGAAGTTTTTCATAGTGTTTGTCCTTTCTGTTTTTTACTTGGGGCAGTTATGTGGCAGGTTTTTTATCCGATTTCTATATAGAGAATATTTTTAATGGCTATAAAATCTTGCCCCATACTTGCCCCGGATTGTGTTAAGCAAGAAATTCCATACATTCTTTCAGCCTATAGCCGATTAAAAGTGTGGTTTTCTCACCGCCTGTTAACGGTCGTTTCCTTGTTACATTTCCGAAAGTTCGGAGTGCTTGGTTAAAGTTTCTTTGATTTTCGGGGTAACATCCGCTGCTACAACACCACTCTCGGTATGCTGTGTATACCTCGGATGTCTTTACATCTGTTGAACCTGTGTATTCAAGACAATCGTCTGCAAACAGTTGCATCTTGTCATTATCGTGGAAGTATTCAGCGGTGGCATCAATTACCGATTGTGGTTGTATCAATCCTTCCTTTTGCAGAAGGCTGTATCCTTCAATCAGCCAATTTAGAATAGCACTTTGCACTTCAGGTTTTGCAAATGTGTCTTTGAGGGTATTGTCTTGCTCGGCTTCAGAAAAGTGTCTGTCAAATGGAATGATTATGATTCTGCCGCTTGAGAATAAGGTTGTATCGTTTATGACAGGCAGATAGTTTGCGTTGATATACAACTTGAACTGTGGCTTGAAGTCAAAGCTGTTTTCGTTAAGGAAACGAGCATTTAATGTATCATTGCCTGTCATACTCTTAACTTGTGCAGCGTTTAATACAAGACCTTTGCTCGGCTCAGATATATTTGCAAATCTTATCCCGGCAAGTCGTGCTATATCCTCACTTGGACTTTGGCTGTTGATATTCTGTTTTTGTGCGATGGTTTCAGGACGGACAGCTTTGCCGTAATCACCCATAATTTTAAGGATGCTTTCCATAAGAGTACCTTTGCCGTTTCGTGTGGTTGCTCCATAGAGGAAGAACATACACTCATAGCGGGTATCTCCACTGATGGCATAACCGAGAACTTTTTGCAGGAACTTTGCCTTTTCCATATCACCGCTCATAATTTCGGATATGTAATTCTTAAACCTCTCGCAGTGTGCTGTCGGTTCGTATGTTACCGGGGCAAGCTTTGTGATTTTATCTGTAGCTCGATGTTCACGGAATTCCATGTTCTGCAAGTCCAAGGTGCCGTTTTCGCAGTTAAACAGATAACGGTCGGCATCGAATTCCTCAATTGATACCGGGTAAATGCTTTGTGCTTCTTTGAGATATATTTCTCTGAATCTGCGTTGCTGCCATTTTCTGCATTGTTCCAAATAGTTTGTTCGGATATTTTCATCCTTGATTGTGAGTGTGTACATAAGCAAGGCATCAGCGAGGTCTTTTGCGAGTTCCATAACCCTCAAAGAACCAACATCCGGCATCCATCTTTGACCGCTATAGACATACCACTTCTTGCGTTCCGGGACATACTGTGCTATGCCGTTATATACATCTGCGAACAATCTGCCGAACCCCATATCACCGCTGCGATAGCGGCTGTTATTTACAATATCAAGTGCTACAAGGATATCGGCTAAATTGCTGAAATCTTCTGTGGCAGAGCTTATATTAATGGGTTTGTAGAATTCCGTGGCACTTATTACTGCATTTTCAAGGGTGGCGTTTCTGTAATCATCTCGTTCCCACTTGTCACGCATAAGACCTGACAATCTGAAAAGCCTGTCCATCTGTTCGGTATCACCACCGCACCAAAATGCGAGGATGTTGCAAAGTGCTTGGTCTGCTTCGCTGTGGCTTTTGCCTTCGGGGATATCTCCGTTCCAAAGAGATGTGAATTTCTCACCTTGTTTTGATGCAGATGCTTTGCCGATGACAGAGTCATCCGACAGATAGCTGCCGGGAGTATTAACTGTGATTGTGTCAATGTTAGGCTTAAGCATATACTTTTCCAAAACTGTCATAAGTGCAGTATCGCATTCGGTTACATCATTTTCATTTATGGAATTTCCTGTGATGGTTACAAACTTGTTTGTGTACCCGGAAACATATACTTCAAGACCAAGCTTTCGGTTGTTGATGTAATAGCGTTTCTTATCATAGGAAAGATTGCTCACCTTGAAGATAATGCGGATACCTTTGCCAGACGGACTATACTCGGTATATGAGTTCATTGTTGTGATAATATCCCGTGCTATTTTGGATATATTTCCATCTTCAACACAACGGTCAATATCTATAGCACAGAAACCAACAAAGATACCTATGCCGATTCCGTCATACCTATCAAGGTTATCGCAGGCGGTATTGAAATCAGTAAAAGATTTCTTATCTGTGGACTTTGCCTTGTTGCCATTTGCCTGATAGGGCACTTTACCATTTGCCTCGTGTTTCCACAAACAGAACACAGCTTTTTCTTTCAGTTCGGTTGGTAGTTTTTCGTACATTTTTTCACCTCCTTCGATTTAGTATTTAGATGTCGTTATTTGTGTGATGCAGATGTTTTCATCAACCATTTGTTAAAGCCTTCCACCGGGATAAGTATTCTCGTTCCAACTCGCACTATCGGAAATCCGGAACTGTGTACAAGTGCGTATGCCTTTGGTAAACTGATACCCATTGTCATTGACATTTCTTGTACGCTCATCGTTACTTTATCCATATATTTCTCCTCCTTTCGTTGATATTCAAAATACAATTTTTACTTTTAAGTATTGTATTTGAGTAAATTATACTATATAATATTACCGTAGACATTGTTCTAACGGTAATAATTGCGGTAAGGAGAACAACTATGAAAGAGATAAAGAAAAAACTGAATTTATATGATATAGGTGGACTTGGCAATGTAAAATACAAAACCATCCGCTTTAATTCCTACAGAATGGGACAAGAGGATGGTAAGTTAACAATATATGCGATTTATGAGCCGAAAAATCCGCCTAAGTTTTATGACGGATATCCTTCAGGACAACAAATGTTAGTGAAGCTTTGCAATTTGCATAATGAAATATGTGAGCTATCTGATGAAGAGGCTGCCGAAGTTATTGTTGAATGGTGTAAGAAAAACATTCATCCGTATTACCATTTCCCGGATACAGATTATGTGGCAGAAACGGATAAAGACCCGGCAGATACATGGGATATGTTTATTAATGCTCTTGAATGCTACTATGTACACATAAAAACAATGCGTTCAGAGTTGGAAAAGCTTTATACCGACACTATGAAGATATTTGCATTAAAGAGCTTGATGGATGGAGACGAATACCAAGCAAAGCAATATCTTAAGGATATTGATTTTGAAAACAAGGGCGATATGCTATATAAATGGAATACGTCCTCGCAGAAACATAAGCCGTTATTTTACCAAGAATATCTTGAAAAGCTTCCTATTTTCCCTATGCGACTTCAAATGGATTTAAGGCATAATAAAATGGTGTTTGAGCCGGAAGTTAAATCGATTATTGATTCGGCATATTACGGACTTGTACGCTTTATGGCTGTAAATGCCGATATTCTTAACGATGACGGAGAAAAAAATAACCTCGCATTTTGCGAGGCTTGTGGGAAACTTATTATAAAGAAAAGTAATCGACAGAAGTATTGCGATAACATACAGTGCCAAAGTGTGAGAAATCAGAGAAAATCAAGGACTTATTACCAAAA
>JAZQHB010000049.1:0-8783 GCA_045540355.1 Acutalibacteraceae bacterium
AACATTGAGGCGCAGGAGCTCAGCTCAGAGCTTGGCGGTACTCTGAAAAAGAAGCTCAATGCTCTTACGAAAAACGAAGAAGAGTTGACAGAAAAGCTATCCGCCGAAGAGAAGAAACTGTTCGAGAAATACACAAACTCATGCAACGAGTTTCTCAGTATGAGCACAGCTGACAGTTTTATCTCAGGCTTTCGCCTCGGTGCGAAATTCACTCACGATGTATTTGTAAAATGAAGGACGGTATAATATGAACATAGAATACAGACAGGTAGGAGATTACAAAATCCCGAACATCAGACTTCCGGAGGAGGAGAACGTTACTCTTGGCAGGTACGGTATGATGAGGATGAAATTCCTGCAGCAGAACAAGTCGGGAATGTATATGCTTCTGATAACCAAGGGTACATTGATGAGAACGCTCAAGAAGACCGAGGACGAAGCGAACGAGATGCTGGAACACCTGACAGAACAGATGATGAAAGCTCAGGGCGTGACAGAACAGCTCAAGGAGAACAATCAGATGCTTTGGGTGCAGATGATGAACAACATACGTCACTCAGCGGAGGAGATAGTTCTCAAGGAACTGATTTACAGTTAAGCGGACACGACTTCAATGGCCGTGGAAGCGGCATTGACTATTATCACCAAGACAAAGAAAAAAATGAGCTTTTAAGAACTTATCTTCGCTCACATATTGATGAAATCGCCACCTTCTATGAAAGTCATTCTGACAGAGAGGAACGTGGCGATTTTATTAAATCCTTCTTTACCTCCGAGCCTTATGAAATAACACTTTCAAACGGAGTAAAGGCAGGTATAGAAGCATATTCCGACGCTATACACTTTTTCAGAGGCGACAGAAACAATCCTGAAAGCGAAGTATGGGGACGATGGCACGGTGTTGAAAGAGATATTTTCGGCATGATGCTTCTTGAAGAATGGACAGACCCGCAGGCACTTCTTTTGCCGAGTGCCGACATGCAGATAGAGTTTATCGGTGATAAGGTAAAGGATGCCGTTCTTCCATTACCGCAGGCAGCTATCGACTATATTCTTGGTGTAGGAAGTGGTTTCAGTGAAGGTAAGATGCGTATTTACCGACACTTTTCTGAAAGTCTGTCAAAGGAAGAAAATATCAAGTTTCTCAAAAATGAATACGGTACAGGCGGTCACACCGATGCTATTCCCGGCACAGGTTATTGGAACAGTCACGATGCTAAAGGCATTGAAATATCTGACCACTACAGTGTACCCGTAAGACGAGTTCTGTTTAAATGGAACTATGTTGAAAAGCGTATTTCAGAACTTATTAAGCTCGACAGATATTTAAGTCCCAAAGAAAAGGAAAAATATCCTCAATGGCTTGCCGAAAAAATACTTAAAGAGGCTGAATGGAAAAGAGAAAATGATATTCGCTCCTTCATAAATAAAGCTCCCGAAGAAGCGGAGCAGCTTAAAGAATACAGATACGAATACAAGCTCGGTGACACCGTATATATCGGTGCGGATGAATACAATATTGTTTCTCTTGAAAATCCCGTAATTTTAAGCGACAGTAAGTTTCCGCTGTTTACAAAAGAATTCTCAAAATCAGATTTTGAGAAAAAGGTTAAGGAAAACCCTGCAAACGAGCATCTGAGAATTGAAATTGAAACCGAAAGACCGATTTCTGCCGAACAGCACGAAGCAGAGGTTGATGAAAGCAATAAGCCGGACTTCATCCTTCAGTATGAGCAGACCAAAAAGGAAAACCCTGACGGTGTACTTCTTACACATATAGGACCCTTTTATTTTGCCTTCGGTAAGGATGCCGAAATTCTCGGTAGGTGTACTGGATATGTAGCAAAGAAAAAGAATTTCTACGGCAATGTCTTTATTCCTTACCTTCAGGTGCTTGATTTTAATCTCAGCTATTGCGAAAAGAAGCTTAATGAAAACAATGTAGGTCTTGTTGTGGCGGCATTGGACAAGGGTGTTATTGACAGGTATCCTGCACCGTCAGAAGATATTTTATCTATTCCCGATGAATTGGATGCCAACTATACTGATGCATTCTTTATCAATAAGGAAAACGGTAGCTTTGATTGGCTCTATTACAATCCCGACGGTCATGACGGGAACGGACAGTTCGTTATTAACCACTTCTATCTTGCAGATGTATTTGAAGCCGCCGATGCTCATAAAGAAGCAGACGACTTTTTTGATTATCTCGGAACAGTTGCAAGACAAGAGCTTGCAGATAACGGTACCGAAGATTTCAGAAAAGCATTAGAGAGATTTCACGGTAATCCCGATTTGATGGATTTAACAGATGAAACAATGATTTCAATTCTCTCTGCGGCACAGGAAATGGATAAACCTGTTCTTACCTTTGTTCAGCCTGAAACGGTAGAAACAAAGGTTTTGTATAATGTGCTTTCTGCACTGAGAATTGAGGATATAGAGCTTTCTTATGAGGACGGAACACTTGTTGCAAAGGATGAAAATAACACTTGGAAAGGCAGAGATTTCTATCGTTTCTTAACCGATGAAGTTTTTGTCTATGATAAAGACGGCGGTGTTCTCGGCTTGGATAATGAGCTCCTTGACAGCTTTAAGGAATATGCAGACAAGCATAATATCTCATTGAAGGGTAACAACTTAACTCCGTTATACAAAAGCTACCTTAAGATTAAAGAGGAGAATCCTGATACCATTGTTCTCTATCAGGTCGGAGATTTCTTTGAAGCGTATAACGATGATGCGGAAAAGACTGCGGAAGCTCTTGACCTTATGCTCACATCAAGACCTATTGGAAATGATGAACGAGCTCCGCTTGTCGGGTTTCCTAAGCACGCACTTGAAACATATATCAACCTTCTTAATGACAGAGGCTTTGATGTAACCGTATCATCGCTTGAAAACGGTGAGCGAAAGACGGTAACTATTGTTTCTCAAAACAAGGAAGCCCCCGTTGATAGTAAACCTATTGGCAGGATTGATTATCTTGGTGCTGGCGGTAAGGTGAGAGAAAGCATTGAGTACACAAGTGAACATAAATTCATTAAGGATATTAAGGAAGAAAATTACTACGGCGTACCAATGGAAATATATGTTTATGCCGATAAAGACGGTAAAACAATTTCTACTGATTTCCAAAGCTCTCTTGATCCACTTCCGCAAGGCTTTAAGATAATTCCAAGTCCGTACTTGGAACGAGCCGAAGAAGAAAAGACGGAAGAACTTACTGATGCAGACCTTATCGGTAAAGAGGTCATAATTGACGGTGATAAGTACATCATCGAAAGGATTGACCCCGTCTTTGGTGATGTGTCAATGAGGGACACCTCATCTTTTTATCCGATTAACCGTGTTGAGAAGATAAATTTTGTCCGTGAACACCTTGCAGAGCCGAAACAAAGCTACACAACTGAAAAGGTTGAAGAAATTTCGGGTGAAAAAAGCGGTCTGCCATATGATGTTGTTATACAGACAATTAAGACTGAAGAAACAGACCTTACTCCGTCTTGGGAAAAGAAGGAAGAGCCTAAACCTAAACTTTTAAAGCCTGATGTTCCCGAAAGTCAGAAGCATAACTTTGTCATAACCGATGATAATCTCGGTGTCGGCGGTCTTAAGGCAAAATTCAGAGCCAATATGGATGCAATAAACCTTTTGCATAATCTTGAATTTGAAAACAGACTTGCTACACCCGAAGAACAGGAAGTCCTTTCAAAGTATGTAGGCTTCGGCGGTCTTGCCGATGCCTTTGATGAAAGCAAGGAAAATTGGGCAGATGAGTTTAAGGAGCTTATCGTTACTCTTTCTCCCGAAGAGTACGAAGCTGCAAGAGAAAGCACACTTACTGCTTTCTATACTCCTCCCGTTGTTATCCGTTCAATGTATGAAGCACTTACAAATATGGGCTTTAAGACGGGCAACATCCTTGAGCCTTCCTGCGGCGTCGGTAACTTTATGGGTATGCTTCCCGAAAGTATGAAGGACAGTAAGTTCTACGGTGTTGAGCTTGACAGTCTTACGGGCAGAATAGCTCAGCAGCTTTACCAAAAAGCAAACATAGCAGTACAGGGATATGAAAAAACAGACCTGCCCGACAGCTTCTTTGATATTGCTGTAGGCAATGTGCCTTTCGGTCAGTTTGGTGTTTCCGACAGAAAGTATAATAAGCATAATTGGCTTATACACGATTATTTTTTCGGTAAGACACTTGACAAGGTACGCCCCGGCGGTGTTATTGCTTTCATTACTTCATCGGGTACACTCGATAAAAGAAACTCCAATGTCAGAAAGTATATAGCACAGAGAGCTGATTTTCTCGGTGCCATCCGTTTGCCCAACAACACATTCAAGGCTAATGCGGGAACAGAGGTAACCTCGGATATTATCTTCTTGCAAAAGAGAGATACCCTTGTAACCGAGGAGCCTGACTGGGTACATCTTGACCGTGATGAAAACGGAAACGAGTACAACAAATATTTCGTTGATCATCCCGAAATGGTGCTTGGCGAAATGGTTATGGAATCCTCTCAGTTCGGTCAGTCACTTACCTGTAAGCCTTATGAGGACAGAGAGCTTTCTGACCTTTTAAGTGAAGCGGTGCAGAACATTCACGCAGAGATAACAGAGGTTGAAATACAGGATGCGGGAGAAGCGGTTGATAATTCAATCCCCGCAGATCCCGATGTAAGGAATTTTAGCTTTACTGTTGTTGACGGTCAGGTGTATTACAGAGAAAACAGCCGTATGAATGCTGTTGAGGTTTCTGCAACAGCCGAAAGCCGTATCAAGGGTATGGTTGAGATAAGAGATAGCGTCAGAGAGCTTATACAGCTTCAGACAGAGGATTATCCCGACTCGGCTATACAATCAGCACAGGAAAAGCTCAATGAGGTTTATGACCGATTTACAAAAAAATACGGCCTCATAAATTCGAGAGCGAACCGCTTGGTTTTCTCTGATGACAGCTCATATTATCTTCTTTGTTCACTTGAAGTTATCGGTGAAAACGGTGAGCTTAAAAGAAAAGCAGATATGTTTACCAAGAGAACAATTAAGCCGCATATTAAAGTCACCTCCGTAGAAACTGCAAGTGAAGCACTGGCCGTTTCAATCGGAGATAAAGCAAGAGTAGATATGCCGTATATGTGTTCTCTTTCGGGTAAAACTGAGCAGGAGCTTTTTGAAGAGCTTAAGGGTGCAATCTTCCTTAATCCCTTACACACCCATGAGCATGACGGTCAGGACAAATATCTCACAGCAGATGAATATCTTTCGGGCAACGTCCGTGAAAAGCTGGCACTTGCCAAAAGAAGTGCAGAACTCTATCCCGAAGATTACAACATCAATGTTGAATATCTTGAAAAGGTACAACCGAAGGATTTGGATGCAAGTGAAATCTCTGTCCGTCTCGGTGCCACTTGGCTTCCTACTGATTATGTTCAGGATTTTATTTTTGAAACATTAAGAACTCCCCGATATTGTCAGTACAATATGAAGGTTAATTTCTCACCGATAACGGGCGAATGGGCAATTAAGGGCAAGAGCCATGACCGAATGAATGTTATGGCGGAAAACACCTACGGTACACCGAGGATTAACGCCTACAAGATTATTGAAGACACTCTTAATCTTAAGGATGTCCGTATCTTTGACTATGTTGAGGATGAATACGGAAACCGTAAACCCGTTCTAAACAAAAAGGAAACTGCCATAGCACAGGGTAAACAGGAAATGATTAAGCAGGCTTTCCAGGATTGGATATGGAAAGACCCGGAGCGAAGAGAAAGGCTCTGCCGAATGTATAACGATACATTCAACTCAATGAGAGCGAGAGAATATGACGGAAGTCATATAACCTTCAGCGGAATGAATCCTGAAATCAAATTGAGGGAGCATCAGGTGAACGCTGTTGCAAGAATTATGTATGGCGGCAACTCTCTTCTCGCTCATGTTGTCGGTGCAGGTAAAACCTTTACAATGGTTGCTGCGGCACAGGAAAGCAAGAGGCTCGGTCTTTGTAACAAGTCGCTTATCGTTGTACCTAATCACCTTACGGAGCAGTGGGCAACTGAGTATTTACAGCTTTATCCGTCTGCAAATATTCTTGTAGCAACAAAGAAAGACTTTGAAACAAAGAACAGAAAGAAGTTCTGTGCGAGAATTGCTACGGGTGATTACGATGCTGTTATTATCGGTCACTCACAGTTTGAAAAAATCCCAATCAGCATTGAAAGACAGAAGTATATGCTTGAACAGCAGATTGATGAAATCACCCTCGGCATTGAGCAGGCAAAGTATGACAGAGGTGAAAAGTTTACCATTAAACAGCTTGAAAAAACAAAGAAATCCCTTGAGGTAAAACTTGATAAGCTCAATGACCAAAGCCGTAAGGACGATGTAATCAACTTTGAAGAATTAGGCATTGACAGGCTCTTTGTTGACGAAGCTCATTCGTTCAAGAATTTATTTTTGTACACAAAGATGCGTAATGTCGGCGGTATAGCACAGACGGAAGCACAGAAATCATCTGACCTTTATATGAAGTGCCGCTATCTTGATGAAGTCACCGGGAACAAAGGTGTTGTGTTTGCTACGGGTACGCCCGTTTCAAACTCAATGGTAGAGCTTTATACAATGCAGAGATATTTACAGTATGATGCACTCTCGGATAAAAGGCTTCAGCACTTTGACTCATGGGCATCCACCTTTGGTGAAACCGTAACTGCTATTGAGCTTGCTCCCGAAGGTACGGGATACAGAGCAAAGACACGCTTTGCCAAGTTCTACAACCTTCCTGAGCTTATGATGATGTTCAAGCAGGTGGCAGACATACAGACGGCTGATATGCTCAACCTTCCTGTTCCGAAAGCAAACTACCATAACATTGCGGTAAAGCCGACGGACATTCAAAAAGAGATTGTTGCTTCTCTCGGTGAGAGAGCAGAAAAGGTAAGAAACAAATTGGTTGATTCGAGCCAAGACAATATGCTGCTCATAACTAATGACGGCAGAAAGCTGGCTCTTGACCAACGGCTTACCAATGAAATGCTTCCCGATGAGCCTGACAGTAAGGTGTCTGTTTGTGCAGATAATGTCTTTAAGATTTGGGAAAAGACAGCAGAGCAGAAATCAACACAGCTAATCTTCTGTGACCTTTCCACTCCGCACAATGACGGTAAGTTCAATGTGTACGATGATATTAAAAAGAAGCTTATTGCAAAGGGTGTACCCGAAAATGAAATTGCATTTATCCATAACGCCGACACAGAAGCAAAAAAGAAAGAACTCTTTTCCAAAGTCCGTGAAGGAAAGATAAGAGTTCTTATCGGCAGCACGGCTAAGATGGGTGCAGGTACCAATGTGCAGAAGAAGCTAATCGCAATTCATCACACAGACTGTCCATGGCGACCTGCTGACCTTCAGCAGAGAGAGGGACGTATTATCCGTCAGGGTAACGAAAATCCCGAAGTAGAGATTTACTCTTATGTTACCGAGGAAACCTTTGATGCTTATCTCTATCAGCTTGTAGAGAACAAGCAAAAGTTCATCGGACAGATTATGACTTCCAAATCGCCTGTACGTTCAGCAGAAGATGTTGACGAGCAGGCGTTATCTTATGCCGAGATTAAAGCTCTTGCTACGGGTAATCCATATATCAAGGAGAAGATGGACTTGGATATTGAGGTTTCAAAGCTTAAGCTTCTTTATCAGAGCCATTTAAGTCAGAGGTATGCTCTTGAAGATAAGCTGATTAAAAAATTTCCTACAGACATAAAGACATACGAAATTCTTATAGACGGTTACGAGAATGACATTCAGCTTGCAAAGGATAACACATTTCCGGTTGAGGACGGTATATCTACTATGGTGATTGAAGGTGTCGCACATAACGACAAGAAAGCGGCAGGCTCCGCTATTCTTGAACTGTGTCACGCAATGACATCACCCGAAAAGAAATACATCGGTACTTACCGTGGCTTTAATATGTATTTATCCTTTAACAGCTTTGAGAAAGAATACAATGTAACTCTTGAGGGTGCGTTACAGCACAGCATATCTGTCGGTGCTGACATTCAGGGTAACATCACTCGACTTGATAACCTTATATCCCGTCTGCCTGACAGGCTTGAAGCCTGCAAGGAAAAACTTGCTGAAACTGAAAAGCAGATTGAAAATGCAAAGGCTGAAATCGCAAGACCGTTCCCGAGGGAGCAGGAGCTCAAAGAAAAAAGTGAACGCTTGGCTGAGCTTAATGCTCTGCTTGATATGGACCACAAGGACAATGAGATTGATGAAGGTGAGGTTGTTGAGCAGGGCGAACGGGAAACAAGGCAAAAAAGTGATGTTGTGAGGTAGAGAAACAGGCTGAATAAAAGAAAAATCAATGTTGCATTCATCAGTTTATTAGATCGTTAAAAAAGTTTTATCAATACCTAAAACAATAAAAAAACATTGTTTTAACGAAAATTCACAAAAATAATATCTATTGTTGAAAAAAAATAGCTATTTTCATTAAAAAGATATTGACAATCGGATTTTCATCCTATATAATAAAGACAGGTTAAACCTTTTAAACATTTTTTTGAAAGAGTTTAACACTACTTATATGAGGAGGAAAAAAACAATGAAAAAAGCATTAAAGTGTGCGAAAAGAAAGTTAAAGTATGTAGAACGTAGTTTGATCATCGGATTTCTCGTGTTAATTGCTTTGATAGTTTTCAAGATTTGTTCGGAAAAACCACCAGATGAACTTGATTATCTTATTCTATTTTCGGCGATGGTTG
>JAZQHB010000050.1:0-6954 GCA_045540355.1 Acutalibacteraceae bacterium
TGTCAGTGCTATACTGATAAAAACATTTGAAAGGCAGGTGGACAAAATGATGAAAAGAATTTACTTGGTGAAGTCAGTTACCGTTTTGTCCGTTTGCAAATAATACTTCTTTTATACGGATTTATGCGTTTCTGATTTCACAGTCAGAGACGCATTTTTTGTTTTATGAAAGAGGTACAGTAATGAATGAATTAAAATTTGTAACAGTGAAAAATAACAGACAACACCACAAACTCCTTGAGAGCATAATGCTTCCATATTGCAGAGAACTCGACAGTAATGTAGGCAGAGAAACCCCCGAAGAAACACTGAAAAAATTTATCGCAAGTATTGTCAGTATGTCCGAGGACAAAGACAGATTCGTTGAGCTTTGTTATCTAGGCAAAGATTTAATCGGTTTTGCTTACGGCAAGATTGACTGTGAGGATCACAGAGGTTTTATAAGACCCGGTTGGGGTTATGTTATGGAGTTTTATGTTAAACCTGAATACAGGCGAATTGGCTACGGTGGGGAGATATATAAGCATCTTGAAGCCATGTTTAAGTCAAACGGCGTCAGTAACATTTGGCTGACTGCCGACCCTATTACGGGTGAGCCTTTTTGGAGTGCAATAGGGTTTACGAACAGCGGAGAGAAATCGCCTGAGAATAATTTATACATATATGAGAAAACGATTTAAGAGGAGAAAGTTATGAGTATATTCACAAGCGCAAGCGGAAAATCAGTTTATCGTGGATACGACTATTTTCTTAAGAATAAGGTTTCCAACCTTGTTAAAATCAGCGATATTGAATATGAGGCTTTGGTGCAAGGCAGCGAAGAAAAGCCGTATAAAGTACATCTTAATATCGACAAACCTAAAACTTCAGTTTGTGACTGTCCTTTTGCCAACGGCAGAAGAATATGCAAACATATGATGGCAGTATATTTTACAGCATTTCCTGATGAAGCGGAAGATTATAAAAGGCAGCTTGAAGAATACGAAGCTGAAGAAGAACAAAGAGAGCAGGAATTTGAAGAACTTTGTGACAATGTGATCAACACTGTGCACAGTATGTCTAAAGACGATTTAAGACAAGTATTATTGCAGTTTCTTTTTGAAGGCCCCGAATGGCAAATTGAACGATTTGTTGAAGAATGGGTAGATTGATGTTTTTAATGAGGAGTAAATATGATTACACTTGATGAATACTTAAACAATCCTTGCGGTACCCTTTCGATTCCGTATTGGAAGGCTAAAAACATAACAATACCGCCTGAAATGAAGATTCTGCATGATAAGGATTTTAGCGCAAATATCTTATCAGACTATACTGATGAAAAATATTTTCGCTTGTATCACAATCTCAAAAAAATACCTCAAATTACAAATGATGATTTTGAAATTGTAACAGCGACACGAAAAGATATTAAATCAATCGTGCGGATAATAAACGATTCATATACGGATATATCTGTAAACAAAGACCTTATCAAAAGTTATACCAAAACACCTGTTTATAATGCAACGCTGTGGATTATGGTTAAAGAAAAAGCAATAGGCAAATATGTCGGTTGCGGTATAGCTGATTTTGATGCCGAAGTAAAAGAACTTATTCTTGAATGGATACAAGTATTGCCAGAATACAGAGGCAAGAAAATTGGTCAGTTAATAGTAACAGAGTTGCTATTTAGAATTAAAGATGTTGCAGATTTTGCAACTGTTTCAGGCAAGGTTGATAATGCGACTAACCCTGAAGCGTTGTATAGAAAATGTGGATTTGGCGGCAATGATGTGTGGCATATTCTGCATAAGAAATGAGGAATAGAAATGATTGACTATACTAAAATAAATTCAGAAACTTGGGATTCGTGGGCAGAAGACGGCTGTGAATGGTCATTACCCATAAGCCACGAAGAATACGAAAAAACTACTGCAGATAATTTTACAGTTTACCTTACACCTTGCATTACCGTTCCTCACGAGTGGTTTGGTGATTTGAAGGATAAAAAGATTTTGGGACTTGCAAGCGGTGGTGGCCAGCAGATGCCCGTGCTTACAAAGCTCGGTGCAGAATGTACGGTGTTCGATTATTCTGACAAGCAGCTTGAAGCAGACAGAATGGTAGCTGAAAGAGAAGGATACAGCATAGAGATTATCAAAGGAGATATGTCAAAAACGCTTCCCTTTGAAGATGAAAGTTTTGATATAATTTTTCATCCTGTTTCTAACAGTTATGTTGAGGATGTTTATCATATCTGGAATGAGTGTTACCGTGTACTTAAAAAGGGAGGCAGATTGCTTGCGGGTATGGATAATGGTATTAACTATTTGTTTGAAGAGGATAAGCCTTTGAAAGTAGTTAATCCTTTACCATTTAATCCTCTGAAAATGTCAAAAGAAAAGCGTGACGCAATGATTGAAAACGGTGACGGTGTACAGTTCAGCCATACATTAGATGAGCAAATCGGTGGTCAGTTAAAAGCAGGATTTGTACTTAAAGCTTTATATGAAGATCGTGACAGAGAAGGCGGAAACGAAATCGGCAAATACTATCCGCAGTATTTTGCTACACTTGCTATGAAATAAGGTAAGATTATGAACAACTACAAAAACAACGCAAACAAACTACTTTATGATTTCGGTCTGCTAGATGAATTGAATAATTATGGTACTCCATACATTGTTGGCAGTTATGCTATGGACTTAATGGCATGGAATGACTTGGATATTTATGTTTCTAATGAGTCTATGTCAACAGAAAAATTGTATGAGCTGACCTCGTTTATTCTTAATACTTTCCACCCAGTGTGGTATGAAGCAAAGAAAGAGGTTTCTGACGGAAAAACAGTTTGGTTTCATGGTTTTGAAACTAAAATATTAGGTGAGCTTTGTAATGTGGATATTTGGTTCTTTGATAAAGATACCATAACTAAAGCTTTGGATTTCAGTAAGAACATAAAGCAGAAACTTTTAGCTAATCCTGAGCTTAAAGAAGTCGTTATAAACATCAAACAATCATTGATAGAAAACGAGCAATATGGCTTTGATAAATTTTCAAGTATGGATGTATATAAAGCTGTGTTCGAAGATAATGTAATAAGTTATACGGATTTCATTGAATCCGTTTAACAACTGAAAGAGGTGAAGGAAATGAAAATTGCAGTTTTAGGCTATGCCGGAAGCGGTAAAACATATCTGTCTGATTACATAACACAAAAGAAAAACATCCCCGTCCTTCACCTTGATGATATCAAGTGGGACAAGGAATGGAAGCCGGTTGATGATTCTGTTGTACTGCCGAAAGTTGCAGAATTTATGGCAAAGGAAGATTGGATTATTGACGGCTACTATACATATCTGATGATAGACGAGCGACTGCAAAAAGCAGACAAAATAGTATTGCTTCAGCTTCCTAGAGCTACTTGCTTTTTCCGTGCGGTTAAACGAACAAAGAGCCGCAGACGAGATGGTTATGCCAACGATATGAATTGGTGGTTTGCGAAGTTTACTTTTTTTGGTTGCAGAAACAAAGAAAGACGCAACTATTATGCTGAAATTGCAGACAAGTACCAAGATAAAACTGTTGTTTTGAAAACTAAACGGCAGGTTGAAGATTTTATGAGGAGTATATAATATGCCGAAACACCCATTCCTACCCTTATATGACGAAAATTCAAAAGTGCTTATTCTTGGTAGTTTTCCGTCGGTAAAATCCCGTGAGCAGATGTTTTTCTACGGACATCCACAGAATAGATTCTGGAAGGTTGTTTCTGCCGTTATTGGTACGGATACGCCCGTAACCATTGGTGAGAAAAGCAATTTTCTGCACTCAAATCACATTGCATTATGGGATGTAATTGCTTCTTGCGATATAACAGGCAGTTCTGACAGCTCAATTAAAAATGTAGTTGCAAATGACCTCACAGAGATACTTGAAAACGCTGACATCAGACAGATTTTCGTCAACGGCAAAACCGCTGAAAAGTATTACAACAAGTATATCCGTGACACTATCGGCAGAGAAGCTGTTTGTCTGCCCTCAACCTCACCTGCAAATGCCGGTTGGAGTATGGATAGGCTTGTTGAGGCGTGGAGAGTAATAAAGGAATGTATTTATTGATTTCAAGAAATGTGAGAGGATATAAAATATGAGTTCTACTACAAGTAATGAATATTGTTTAAAGTGCATAGATGATCTTACCTATAAAATGAAAGCGTCCTTCGATTTTCATTTTATCAGTAAGTACGGAAAAGTATTTAAGGTATTTGATGACCAGGATTCAGGCAACATCTGTTTCGGCACAGAAAAAGGTGGTGAGAGATATTTCATTAAATTTGCAGGTGCTCCGACAGCGGGATACAGTGGCTCTCTTGAAGATGCCGTTATGCGTTTGAAATCTTCCCTACCCGTGTATGAGAATTTGAAACACAAAAATCTAATCGAGTTTGTCGAAGCCAAAGAAATCAATGGCGGATTTGCAATGGTATTCAAATGGGTTGACGGTGACTGTATGGGCAGAATGTACCCTGCGGAACACCGCAGATTTATGAATTTGCCTTTTGCAGACAGACTGAATGCTTTCGGAGATATACTTGATTTCTTGGACTATGTCAATACAAACGGATATATTGCAGTTGATTTTTACGACGGTAGTATTATGTACGATTCCCAGAATCGCAAAACAACAATCTGTGATATTGACTTTTTCAGAAAACAGCCGTGTGTAAATGATATGGGAAGAATGTGGGGTAGTTCAAAATTTCAATCCCCCGAGGAGTATCAACTTGGTGCGGATATTGACGAGATAACAAATGTTTATACCGCAGGAGCGTTTGCTTTTGCTTTGTTTGGGAACTACAATCGTAACCGTGAAGATTGGCAACTGTCTGAAGAAACTTTTGCAGTTGCAACAAAAGCAGTAAGCGATGATAGAAATGAGCGTTATCAGACGATAAAAGAGTTAAAAGATGCGTGGGGAAAAAGTTTATGAATATAGTTAGAAAACTGAAAATTAGTGAACTTTCTATGCTAACAGTTCTTTTCAAATATAAAGATGTCAATGATATGATTGCCGAAAACACAAAAGCTCTTGAAAACGGGGTTGTTGATATTTTCGCTTTGTTTAATAATGAAAAGATTATTGGCGAACTGAGAGCGAAATATATCAGTTATGATAATCGCTTTGCTGAAGAAGATAAACGAGCATATCTTTATGCTTTTCGTATTCATCAGAAACATCAAGGAAAAGGGTTGGGCAATTTCTTGCTTGAAAATGTGTTGGAAAATCTTGCAGAAAACGGTTATAGCGAATTTACCGTTGGCGTTGAAGAGGATAACTCAAGAGCGCGCTATATGTATGAAAGACACGGTTTTACAGAAACTATTGCAAGAATAAAAGAAAGTTATCAAGGCGACAGTTATGAATATGACTTGTTGCTGAAAAGAATTTAATGGAGAAAAAACGATGGATATATTTAATAAAATCTGCCTACAGTTAGATTTAGGCGAAATAATAACAGAGCCGACTCAGCTCAAAGGCGGCTTTATGCACAAGATGTATTCACTGTTCACAACAAATGGAAAATACGCTATCAAGTTGTTAAATCCTTATGTTATGAAGCGTGATACTGTTTTTGAAAATTACCGTATTGCAGAAGAACTTGAAGCAAAGTTAGAGCAGACAGATATTCCAATACTCCCAGCTTTGACTTTTAATGGTAAGAAGATGCAGGAAATTGACGGTCAGTATTTTTATTTATTTGATTTTTATGAGGGCAAATCTCTCAAGGGTGAAGACATCACTGTTGAACACTGCCGAAAGATTGGAAAATTTCTTGCTAAAATACATTGCATTAAAAAGAAATCACAGCCGTATAATCGCAGTGAAATTAATGTTGATTGGGATATGATTATTGAAAAACTGTCAGAAAGTAATACCGAGCTGTATAATCTTTTAAGTGCTAACCGTGATATTCTTTATGAGAGTCAGCAAAAAGGTAATTTTGCCACAAAGAAGATGCCGTCTGTACTGACAATCTGTCACAATGATATGGACAGCAAAAATGTTCTTTGGAACAGTGACGATTGTCGTATTATTGATTTGGAATGTCTTTGCTATTCAAGTCCGTTTGTAGAATTGTATGAAATGGCTTTGTGTTGGTCAGGTTATGAAAACTGCAAAATTGATTTCAATCTTTTCAGGGCACTTATCAAGTCGTATGCTGACAACGGTGGTGAACTACCTGATGATTGGGAAACAATCTATTACAGCAGTTATGGCCGTTTAGAATGGCTTGAATACAATGTCAGGCGTGCTTTAGGCATTGATTGCGGTGAAGATGAAATTGAAATGGGCATTTCAGAAGTTCGTGAAACTATGGAACATATAGTTTATTATTACGGTGTCAGAGATGAGATTTTGGAGTGTCTGAACAATTTATAAAAGCAAATATGAACTACCCGCCTTACTTGTGTTCTTGCAGGTAAGGCGGTTGTGTTTTGTTGGGAGAGTTGTACAAATTGGGTGGGTGTGAATTGTGAGGTTCGACAAAGTTCGATAAAATACGAGGTTTTTGTGTTACTTTTTGTAAGAATATTAACTGTATAAATAAGAAAACAACTACTAGGAGGATGTAAAATGTTCTTTTTCTTTTTCAATTATGAAACCAATGAATTAATAAAGTACTGTTTTAACCGCTATGTTGAGCGTTGCTTTGAAATAAAAGGATATTGCGATGTGTCTGTATTGTTCTCTGACAATTTATCAAAAAAAGACATTCAAAACACAGTTGGTGTGTATTCAAAGGAAATAAACATTTTATATAAGAAAAGTTTTCCTAACAGTGAAGATGATATGTACATAGTTTCAGACATATATGGCGATAAACTCAACCACAATATTCTTGATGCTAAAGAGTGCTTTGCTGTTCTGTTTTGGTGTTTTAAAATATTTAAAAAGAATAAACCTTT
>JAZQHB010000051.1:0-4894 GCA_045540355.1 Acutalibacteraceae bacterium
TTTTTCTGTATTGCTTACCTTTTTGTAGATAACTTCCTTTGTGTCGTTTCCGGTTAATTCATCCAAACTGACACTAAATACCTGTGATAAAGCTTGTGCTTGCTTAATGTCAGGCGCAGTTTCACCAAGCTCCCATTTTGAAATAGTTTGTCTTGATACACCGACCTTTTCGGCAAGCTGTTCTTGCGAGAGGTTTGCCTTCTTTCTTAGTTCATAGACCTGTTTACCAAGTTCCATGTTATCAACTCCTTTCGCTATGAATTCTATCATTACCAAGCCGAAAACTCTACCAATTCACCTTGGAAAAGCCGCCCGTTTTCTTAACATTGCTTATTTTTATATTCTCTGCTGCAAACGAAGGCAGTTTTTTTAGCGGACACCGCAGGAGCGGTGTCCCTACGCGATCATTTCAAACTGTGCGACAAATTGGAATTTGCCGCTCCGTCAACCTGAAAGTTTCGTGTTCTCAAGAGAATAATCTCATTACAGCACTCATAATAAGTGCAATTATAACAACCAATGCCGCTGAACCAGCTGCCAAGAGAGCCTTTTGATATGGCCTTTCGCCTTCTTCTCTTGCTTTTTCAATTTCATCCAAACTCTTCCCATCAGTAAATGCAACAATTTCTTTAAAAGTCTGAATATCATATTTCTTCTTGTACTTTTCAATTCTGACAGCAAAATACATTCCTATTCCAAACAAACATAAATACAATGCCATTCCAAACCACTTCCATAACATTACAAGTGGTACAGGTACTATCAATAAAGCAATAAATAATACGGTAAAAATAGTGCTATCCTTTTGAAATTTTGCATATTCCTGTGTGTCAATTTCTTTTTTCATTCTTTCTAAATCTCCTTTGATTAAATTATCAAGAGATACCTGAAAGACTTCACTCATAAGCACTAAACTTTTAATATCAGGATAATTTTTTTCATTTTCCCAATTTGATATAGTTTGTCTTGAAACATAAATTTTATCTGCCAACTCCTCTTGCGATAAATTTGCCTCTGTTCGATATTTTTTTATCTGCTTGCTAAGTTCCATCTTTGTCACCTCCTTCATAACCCACTTTAATCAAAAAAGAAATTTTGGTCTATCAAAACGCTTTGACATTGTCCATTTTAGCCGTGTCAAAAGTATTTTACAGTGCGTGAAATTGGAATTTGTCAGTTTAATACAGCCTTATACCCGTTTGCTTTATCGCCAGTAATTGTAATGAAGTATTCTTGGCCAAAGTATGCCTTCCACGAAATAGGAGTATCTATATATTGGGTAATATTCTCTGGATATATGTTTTCATAATTGGGGTCCACGTACTCAGTTATGATTCTGAAGTGTAATGACAATTCTACAGCATCAGAAGAACTGCTTAGTTCCTGCTTATTCCATACCATTATGCTATCAGAATTAGACTTGATTAAAGATTTGTCTGCATTTGATATACCGCCGCTGTATTCTTCATCATCTACATAGTAATCAAAAACCAAAAGTCCGATATCTTCTTTTGTATTCATTTGTATATGCAATGCTATTTCATCATCAGCAGGCTTATATTCGTCAGGGATTAGTTGTATACATAGTATAAAACCAAATACCAATGCAATCATTATCACAATGGCTACTCTGTTTTTCTTTTTATTCACTTTGGAAAACCTCCAGCTTATTAACTAAATAATTGTCAAATTCTTATTTACCGAACCCATTATACCACAACCACACCACAAATTTCAATCCGTTACATACACCTGTTACCCCAAAAGTAGCAGGTGCTTTTTTTATGCCCAAAACCGTGATTTTGGGTATATGAATACTGCGTCACATTTTTTTGCAGTACAACTATATTTTTTAAGAAAGGAGGAACCCATTATGCAAACAATCAACCTTACCCTTAAGCAGTTTGCGGAAATCAAGGCAATGATTAAAATCCGATGCTGTAACTGTTATCAGGGAAACTGTCTGATTCTTGATGACGGTGACACTCACACCTGTCCGCAGCTCATAACACCGAGCCATATTATCTGCAGATATTTTCTTGACTGTGTGTTGCCGAGTGATAAAGCCCTTATGAAAAGCGTTACGGGTCAGATACCTGTCGAAACGGTTGTCTGTGCTTTATGCGGCAGTAAAACAGAGCGAACAGGCAGAAATCAGAAGTTCTGTCCCGGCTGTGCGAAGAAGAAACAGCGACAGAGAAATGCAGAATATATGTCTGCAAAAAGGTCTCGGGTGGATGTTTATGATGTCCTGAAGCCGCCAAAATAAAGGCTTAAAAATGGCAGAAGGACAGAAGCAATATACTTTTATGTTATTGCGTTTTAAAACATCCACACAGAAAAAACATTATACAACAAAAATCTGAAACCCGAACAAACGAACAAACCGCAGCAAAGCCCTATGCTATTGCCTTGCGGCGTTCGTATTTGTAGCGTACACTGTGGCACATTGTACGGATAAAACCCGAACAGACAAAAGCTTTGTGCTGTTGGTTTATGTGCGTATTGTACGGATGTTCGGAAAAACATTACAAGAAAGAGGTAAAAATTTGGAGAATTATTTATACTATTCAGACCCGTTCTTTGCATATAACAACTCACTGTATATTGAAAAGACGATAAACGGTAAGCCGGTAAACATTAAGCTCAGTAATTTCCTTGCAAGGATAACCGAGGATATCACCTGCACCAACGGAACCGAAAACGAAAGATTCCTTTCTATTGTCGGTACAGATGATAAAGGAAAGGACATTAGAAAAATCACAGTACCCCTGAAAAATTTTGCACAGCTTGATTGGGCGCAGGAGTATTGGGGTATCAACTGTGTTATTGAATCCGGCTACGGCAACCGTGATAATCTTCGTCAGGCTATTCAGTCAACGGCAAAATATGCAGAGGCAAAAACAATTTACGGTACAACAGGTTGGTGGGAAACTGCAAAGGGTTGGCAGTTCTGTATGCCCGGTAACAGCAATGCAGAGGTTGAGCTGACGGAAAAGACAAAGGGTTATTCATTTAAAACTGATTCGGACATTATTGAAACAATGACAGTTATGAAAAACTTTCCTTACTCTGTCGCACCGAAAGAGATTATGTTCCCTATGCTTTCTTACACATTGGTCAGCATACTCGGTACTTTTATGGCAAAGGCGGGAAAGGAAACTAAAACGGTTATTATGCTTTACGGTAAAACAGGTTCAATGAAAACAACGCTGTCACTTTTAATCAATTCCCTTTTCGGTAGGTTCAATGAAGATAATATTCCGATGAATTTCCGTGATACGCCGAAGAGTATATTGAACTATTGTTTCACACTTAAGGACTGTGCAGTTATCATTGACGACTATCATCCCGGCTCTGGCAGAGAACAATCGGCACAGGATGCAACCACTCAGGCTCTTATCCGTGGTATATGTAACAGAGAAGCAAGAGGCGCTCTTGATAAAAGCGGAAGACAAAGAGCGGCCAAAAGACCGCAGTGTAACGTGATAATGACAGCAGAGTATCTTCCCAATGTTGGTGAAAGTGGTGTTGCACGATTTCTTTCTCTTGAGCTGAAGCCCGGTGACATTAACCTTAATGACCTTACAAAGTATCAGAAGGAAGCGGAGGAAGGAACCTTATCCCATTTCACTTTCCTTGCAACAGAAATGTTGAAGGCAAAATTTCTTGACAAAGAAAACGGAGTGAATGAGCTTTTAGAAAAACTCAAAAGCGGTTTTCTTTCTAACAGAAACTTTTACAAAATCAAAGCTGATGAATTGAATTTTCGTATCAGACCGAGATTATGTGACGACCTTGCAAACATAAGAATCGGCTTTGAACTTTATTGTGAAACGCTTTCGTACTATAAAGGTATCACCTATGAACAGAAAGTTGAAATGTTAAAAGAGCTTGACGAAATTTTATTAAGGCTCGCTGTGTCACAGCAGGCACTCACGGAAACGGAACAACCTACAGAAATATTTATCCGTAAGCTTCGCTGTCTTATTGATGTAGGCAAGGTAAATCTTGTTGAGCGTATGATAAGACCTGTTGATATGCCGAGAAACCTTGTCGGATATTATGACGATGAAAACTTTTACTTTGAATCTGATGCGGCTTATGCGGCAGTTATAAAATCCTGTTACGATGTTGGTGAGCATTTCCCTTTAACACAGAAAGCGTTAATTAAGGCCCTTAAGAATGAAGGAGTCAGCATCTGTTCAAAGGGAGAATATACAAGAAATGTCAGAGTGTTCGGTACACCAAAGAGGCTTATCTGCATTTCAAAGGAAACCTTTAACAAGAGCTTACCACCCGAAGAAGAAACTGATGAAGACTTACCTTTTGGTCCCGGTAAGATAGTTGACAGAAAGAAAAGCGAGCCTGAACAGCTCGCCTTTTCTTATGCGGCAGGTAATTAAACGAGGACAAACCAATGCTTACTATTACTTTTTGGATTTTGGTCCGAAGTTTAGCAAGCATTGGATTTCGGGCCCGGAAATCCCCAAACGGGCAAAAGCCGTTTTACAAAACAGAATGAATGGAGATGAAAGAAGAAAAAGAATCAAGTTAACAGCAGACGAATGAAAAAAATGACTTTAAATATTCTGTTAACTTTCGGGAAAATGGGTTTCCACTTGCCCTTTCCCAGTCCGTATAAGTGGAAACAAAATTTTAAGGAGGTGAAAATCCAATGACAAAGAAAAATCACGATGTGATTGTCAAAGCGTATCTTAACAAAGATGAATATGAAAAGCTCTGCAGCTTAAGCAGAGCAACGGGAGTTTCAAAATCAAAGGTCATCCGACTTCTGATTACAATGTGCAGGCTCAAGGAAGCTCCGCCTGCCGATTACCCGAAGCTTATCCGTGAGCTTCGTGCTGTGGGTAACAATCTTAATCAGCTTTTG
>JAZQHB010000052.1:0-5950 GCA_045540355.1 Acutalibacteraceae bacterium
AAAGGTGTTATTTCACCCATTGTCGTAAGACCTTTAGAAAATACAATTGATGAATATGAAATCATCTCAGGACACAGACGCCTGAGAGCATCAGTGAAAGCAGGGCTGGAAACAGTACCTGCTTTAATTTATGCCGTAAGCCGTGATGAAGCGACAATTATGCTTGTTGATAGTAATCTGCATCGAGAGCATATTCTTCCTTCTGAGAAGGCGTTTGCTTATAAGTTAAAGCTTGAAGCAATTAAGAGTCGGGGTGAAAGAACAGACCTAACTTCGCGGCAAGTTGCGACAAAGTTCGACTCTGCAACTGAAATAGGCAATATTACAGGTGAAAGCCGAGATAAAGTTTATAGATATATCCGTTTAACTTATCTTATTCCTGAACTGCTTAACCTTGTTGATGAAGAACGAATAGCATTTACCCCTGCAGTAGAGCTTTCTTATCTGAATGAGGTTGAACAGGCGGACTTAGTTGAAGAAATCCGTGTATGTGATGCTACTCCAAACTTATCTCAAGCTCAAAGGCTTCGTGCAATAAGCAGAGAGGAAGGTTTAACTCCTGAGCATATTGGTGAAATCTTGTCAGAAGAAAAGGCAAATCAAAAGCCTATGTTCAAAGTATCTATGGAGAAACTACAAAAGGTTGCACCTAAGGTTAAGGATAAAGATTTTGAAGATTTTGTAATAAAGGCCTGTGAGCACTATTACAGATACCTTCAGCGACAGCGAAACAGAGATGCGAGATAAGGAGGTAGCCTATGGATGATGTTAAGATAAATTTTACTGAAAGCGAGGTTATTTCCGATAATCTCAGCGGTGTTCTCATTTCAGAGGATGCCGCTGAATCTCTTGTAAGATGTTTTCTTCCAGATATAGTGTCATTCTTTGAAAGTGAAAGTGGTAGAAAAGAATTTGAAGAATGGGACAGAGATTGGGACAAATTAAAGATAATCGAATAAAGAAACAGCGGGTGCGATGTAAAAGTCGCATCCGCACATTTAACAAAAACAAGTGTATGAATTACAATATTTACAGAAATCAAAGGAGGTAAAATATATATGATAGGCGTTATCTACGCAAGATACTCTTCCGACAATCAGAAAGAAGAAAGTATTGACGGTCAGCTCCGTGAATGTAAAGCCTATGCCGAAAAGAACGGTATCCAAATCGTTGATACCTATATCGACAGAGCATTGTCTGCCAAGACCGATAACAGACCGAGATTTCAGCAGATGATAAAAGACAGTGCTTCAAAGCAATTTGAGGTTATACTAGTATGGAAGCTTGACCGTTTTGCCCGTAACAGATACGACTCTGCTCATTACAAAAATATGCTCCGCAAGAACGGAGTTAAGGTTGTATCCATTACCGAAACAATATCGCAAGGTGCAGAGGGTATTCTTCTTGAATCTCTGCTTGAAGGTATGGCTGAATACTACTCAGTAGAGCTTGCAGAAAAGGTTACAAGAGGTATGATAGAAAATGCTCTTAAATGCAAATACAACGGCGGTACTTTGCCGATTGGCTACAAGGTAGATAAAGAGCAGAATTATTTAATTGATGAAGTCACTGCACCTGCGGTAGTTCTTGCATTCAAGAGTTATGCCGAGGGTATGTCTATGCAACATATTGCAAATATGCTCAATTACCAAGGTGTTCGTACTCACAAGAAAACTAAGTTAGATGTTGACATCGTTGCCCGTATGCTACACAACCGAAAATATATCGGTGAATACAAATTTAAAGATGTTATTACACCGGGAGGAATTCCCGCAATAGTTGATAAGGAGTTGTTTGAATTGGTACAGGAAAAAATGAAGCAGAATAAGAAAGCCCCTGCAAAACACAAAGCGGAAGATGAATATCTTTTAACGACAAAGCTCTATTGCGGCAAGTGTCAGTGTCTCATGGTTGGGGAAAGCGGTACAAGCAGAACAAAATTCGTGCACCGATACTACAAATGTGTAAGTGTGAAGAATCACAAAGGCTGTGACAAGAAAACAGTCAAAAAGGCTTGGATTGAGGATATTGTTGTTGACAGTATCCGAAGGCTTATTATGAATGATGAAACCATTAAATATTTAACCGACCAAGCACTTGAAACCTTTAATAAGGAAAGTACTGTTCTCCCCATACTACAAAAGCAATATGCACAGACCTTAACAGCAATCAATAATCTTATTACAGCTATGGAGAAAGGCATCATAACACCTACTACCAAAGAGCGTATGGAAGAGCTTGAAGCGGAAAAGAGCGAGCTTTCAATCAGGATTATGAAAGAGGAAATGTCAAGACCTAAGCTTACCCGTGAAGAGATTTTATATTGGTTCTATAAGTTCCGTAAGCTCAATCCGAAGAAGCTTGACCACAGAAGAACCTTAATAAACAACTTTGTTAACTCGGTATTTTTATTTGAAGATAGAATGGTAATTACCTTCAACTTCAAAGACGGTACTGAAACCATAACCTTTGCCGACCTTGAAAAGTCGGCATTGGGTTCGGATTTCAAGGTGTCGGGTGCACCATATTGAGTATTCATAAGGGATTTGACCTGTGAATACTCAATTTTTTTGCTTAAAATAGAGTTTTGTATATAATTTAATATTTTTATGTATCGTCGCATTCCTTTTGGAGTGCGACTTTTTTCGGGTTTCATGGTAAGTCTCTAACAAGTGGAATTTGTATGCACAAATTCAATGCTTGCTAAGACTTATGCCACGCTTTTTTACTGCTTTTTCGGTTGGTTTGCTAAAGCATTTTTTCACTTCCTTTACTTAAAATTTTTGCATTAAAAAATCCCCGTACTGAAACTTAAAATACGAGGATATGTAATTTGAAATATAAGGCGTTAATGTGATATACTTTTGGCAACCGATGAGATGCGATAAATGACCGATTAAATAAAATCCAACATTTCCTCTTTTATATTTGCTATGATGGTACTGCAAATAAAAAGGAGGCTAACATAAATGCAAGAAATAAAAACAGTTGAGCTTGTCAAAAAATACAAAAATCTCACTGCTGTGAATAAGCTCAATTTAGAAATACATCAAGGAGAAATCTTTTCATTGTTAGGCGTTAACGGAGCCGGAAAAACCACAACGATAAAAATGTTAACCTGCATAACAAAACCAACGGATGGCGATGCATTTATAGGTGGATACAGCATAACCAAACAGCCCGAACAGGTTAAGCGATTGATTAGTGTATCACCTCAGGAAACTGCAGTAGCTCCGAATCTTTCTGTAAAGGAAAACCTTGAATTAATGTGTGGTATTCATGGTTTTTCTAAAGAAAAAAGCAAAGCAAAAATCAAAGAGCTTACCGAGCAATTTGCTGTAGATTCTGTTTTGAAGAGAAAGGCGGGTAAGCTATCGGGTGGATGGCAACGCCGTGTAAGTATTGCTATGGCACTTATCAGTGAACCTAAGATTCTCTTTTTGGATGAACCTACTCTTGGGTTAGATGTTATTGCACGGCATGAACTTTGGGATATGATTCGCTCGTTGAAGGGCAAAGTAACCATTATTCTTACAACACATTATATGGAAGAAGCAGAATCACTTTCTGACCGTATAGGTATCATGAAAGACGGCAATCTTCTTGCTGTAGGAACTACAGAAGAATTAAAGCTAATGACAGGTACAAATAACTTTGAATCAGCCTTCGTTTCTATAGTGAAGGAGGGTGCATTATGAGAATGTTGACATTTGCAAAAAGGTGTACAAAGGAGATTCTGCGTGACCCGATAAATCTTGCTTTCGGTCTCGGTTTTCCTTTGGTGTTACTATTACTTCTGAGTAGCTTGCAGAAAAATATCCCCGCAGAATTGTTTGATATTGACACACTAACGCCCGGCATTACGGTGTTCGGTTTGTCATTTATGACACTTTTCTCCGCCACGCTGATTGCTAAGGACCGAGAAAGTGCTTTTTTGCAAAGATTATACGCAACACCACTTACAGGTTTTGATTTTATTCTTGGCTATATGCTACCTCTTTTACCTCTTGCCATTAGTCAGACAATCATTTGTTACCTGTTTGCGATTCCTCTGGGCTTGACGGTCAGCATAAACATTGTTTATGCAATAATAGGTATAATACCAATGGCTGTTTTAAATATTGCATTAGGGCTTTTGTGTGGAAGTATCTTTGGCGTTAAACAAGTCGGCGGTATTTGCGGTGCATTACTTACTAATCTCTCTGCGTGGCTATCCGGAGTATGGTTTGATTTGAAGCTTGTGGGTGGTTTTTTCATAAAAATTGCTAATGTACTACCGTTTGTTCACGCAGCAGAAATGGAAAAAGCATTGTTCAGCGGGAACTTTGAGCTTGCCTTAACTCACATTACACCCATTATTCTGTACAGTGTACTTATAACTGCGATAGCTGTTCTCAGCTTTCTCACACAAATGAAAAAACAATAAGGATTTGATGCGATTAAATACAAACTCATTATAGATAAAGATGCGGACGAAGAGATAATTGCAAAGGTTCACGCTCCCTCTTCTCTGACTGAGCAGATAGAAAATCTCGTCTGAGGGCAGTTTCTTTTTGTCAGAATCAGCCCTAATAGTAATGGCAATAAACACCACCATTAAGTAATCCCTTATGAATACTCGCACCAGAAAAACCTTGTAGACAAAAGTTTACAAGGTTTTTTCTTTTTTATGTAAACTTCATCGGGACTTTTAAGCCTGTTTTATATAAGAACATCCCCTGCAGTTTGTTTTCTGCAGGGGATAATTTTTTTCATTACATGAACTTGTTCAGAAGTCCGATAAGGAACTCCCAGAAGCCTTCGTAAATCGGATCGAGAATTGCCATAATCGCAGGTGTGTCTTTATAATACAGTGCACTGAATATATCTCCGAGACCTACCCATCCATCTGCAAGGGCATTTTCACCAAGAAGAAAGGTTATAATTTCAGTTAAAAATTCATTCTGTTACCTCCTTACCATACATGGTTCCAGAGCAATCTCTTGAGGAGAACTGCAATAAATGTACGTCCGATAGTTGCATCGAAAACATTCGCAAGTGCCCTGAACATCATTGATGTGTCAAACTGTCTGTAAACTGTTGATGTGTATTCAACGCCCTCTGCCATAGTTACGAATGGCTGAGAATAAAGGATACCACCGGGGCCTGTGATCTGGAAACGGACATAACAGCCGAGCTCATCCTTGTAATCATCAAGGTCAATTGATGTAAGGTCTTTGCCCTCTGCGATAATTTTACCGTTTGAAATCCACTGAACGTTATCAAACTCGCTGCCTGTGAAAGAAATTGTGTCCTCTTCTTCGTCAACATCAACTCTTGCTACTGCAGGAGGAAGGTTACCTGTACCATTGAATTCGTCACCGAGATAGAATGTATCAACTCTGCCCACGTTAAACCATGCACCGCTTCTCATACAAGCTTCATAAGCTTCCATTGTAAGCTCAGGCATAAGCATCATTGTGAACGCCCAGTCGTTATCGTCACCCTTCTGGTGAGAGTCTGAGAATGCAATACCCGGTACGTTTCTGCCCTTGGGAATTGTAAGCTGGAGAATTTCGTCCCAGATTACTGAATCAAATCTTGTGCTGTTAACATCAAAAGCAACACATGACTCATACTCAAGGAAAATGTTTGCAAACTTGTTTGCATAATAAGGCTCATGCGCACGCCATTCATCCTCAACCCATCTGCCTACATATTCGCCTGTGTGGTCAAGGAAGGAGTATCCGCCCTCTTCTTCGCAATCCTCAACAATTGTTTTGAAGTCGCCGTAAATACCCATTTTTGCACGGGCTGCCTGACAATTGAAAGTGTTTACGTGGCAGTCGTTGATAGGCACAGCACCGTTAGCTTCGCAACCGCCTGTGACCTCCATCATACCGCCAAGCTCATAACCGAGCTTTTCTTCAAGAGCATCACGCTCAGCACTTTCATATGTACCTGCGATAAT
>JAZQHB010000053.1:0-83046 GCA_045540355.1 Acutalibacteraceae bacterium
CATTGCTGTCGGGGTCGGGAATGCTTCTGTGATTGCTGCATTATACTTTCCAGAGATTGTTGTTGTATAGTCTGAGTCAGCGTTATTATTGTGGTGGAAAGTATATGTTGTTGTTCTTTCTGTCCATTCTGCCGTCAATGTAAATGTTCCTGTTGCATCGGGAACTACATAATTTGTTCCTGCTGCGAACAATGTTGTACCTGATGCGTTTGCTACGCTTGCATTCCAACCTGCGAGGTTGTATCCTGCTCTTGTTATCTGATCGGCATTCGGAAGATCAACTGTTGCACCGTACTGTACTGTTGAGTTGCTTGCGGTAAATCCGCTTGTGCCCAATGTACCGCCGTTCAAAGTGTATGCAACTGTTATTGACTTCTTCTGCCATACTGCGTAAAGTGTCTGTGCTGAATTCGGTACAGTGTAATTTGTTGTGTAAGCCGCTGTTGTTGCTCCTGCACTTGTTGCCCAACCTATATGATTATATCCTACTGCGGTCATCTTGTAGTCGCCTGTGTAGATATTCTGTGTTGAGCCGATTGTGAGTGCCTTTGTTGTGTTTGCACTAAAGCCGCTTGTTGTTGCACTTACGCCTGAGGGAAGGTTGATATTGAATGTGATGTTCGAGGTATCAGGCTCCCATATTGCGTAGAGATTAACTGTTGCACCGTTGGTTGTTGTGAGGTTTTTGAACGATGCACCTGCCGCGTACGATGTGCCTGTTCCTGCGGCATTTGTGTTCCATTTAACGAATCTGTAATTTGTTACAACAAACGAGTTTGCCTGTGCTGTATACGATGTGTTATATGCACAAGTCTGGCTTGCTACACTACCTGTTGAGGTCTTGCCTGATGGCGGGTTTGCGTTATACTTGACTGTGTATGATATTGGTTTCCATACGGCATAGAGGGTAACTGCCGTTTTGGCTCGTGTTTCTGTCATAGTCAAGTTGTTGTTCGGGAATCCTGTTGCCGTTGCCGTACTGCTTGTTGCCCAACCGGGACAAATATATCCTGTCTTTGTAAGACCTGAGTAGGCATTGAGCGACACAATCGCATAATTATATGTAACTGCACCTGTTGTAGCACTTGCTGATACACTTGAATAAATTGAAACATACTGCGGTGTTGAAAAAGTACCTGTACCACCGTTTGCGTTGTAGTTGATTTTGCCCTTAAGTCCTACGATTGCATTACAAAGCTGAGTGTATGCGTTGTTGATTGTTGTCTGGTCAACACCGCCTTTGAGGACTGTCTGTGTGTTAAGATATGCTGTAATATAATTATTCCAGGCAGTTGAATTGTTTGCATTGTAGAAATTAGCATAATTCAATCTCTTGAATGTGTTTGTTTCATAATTATATATAGCCCAAAGCTGTGTTGTATCAACAGCGACATAATTTATCGTATATTTCAGCTTGTTATATATATAAGTTGAACCGTCATCATTGGCTCCGGCATTCATATCAAGTGTGTATACTACCGGCACAGTACCGCTTGCCGATATCGGATTTTTCTGTGCTGTTACAGTGAGTGTTTCATCTTCCTCAATTGTGAGCAGGCTGATCTCCCTGTAATTATAACCGCTGTCATATTGGAAGTAGTCGGTATTATCAACGGATATACGGATTCTTTCTCTGGTTTCGTGGTCATCGTCATTTTTATCCGTAAAGACATGTTTGACATTTTCCAGGTTCGTTGCACCTACTGCAGTGCCGAGTGTATTTGACTGATTTACATCATGATAATATGTACCTATATGCGTTTCTGAGCAGTCGATTATTCCGCTTTCATCCTCATCGTCCCACTCATCACGGTATTTTGATTTATCAATAGTATAATTATATGTGTCTGTTGTGGTAACTTCGTGTAAACCCATAATCTGAAGCCAGAATTTCAATTTAGCCGTAGACAAGTTGTCACCCAACCAGTTCTGACGCGTAAATTCCATATCAATATTGAAATTCAATGCTGTTGTTGCAGGTACACCACCTGCATATCGGCTTGTAGCAGTCACGGTTGTAGTCTGGTTATTAGCCTTACCTGTTGCCGTGTAGGTTACAGTTCCTGCAGCATTAGGTGCTGTGCAGGTACCGCTGATTGTGTATGTATAAGTCCAGGTTTTACTGCTACCTGAGCCTGATGTAGTCACACCCGATTGTGTAAGTACCATACCGTTTGTAGCAGTAATAGTACGGGTCTGTACCAGCTCATAGTTTGAAACAAGAGTTACCGTAGCCGAAGCATAGGTTGAACCGTTCAACGTAACGATTGTCGGTACGGTTAAAGTAAGTGTCGGCTTATATGTTGCTGTTGCATATTTTGTATTTGCTGTTGCAAGAGCATTGAGGGCTGCATTTATGTTATTTGCCTGAGTTGTTGCGCCCGATGCCGTGGGTGAGCCTGCAAGGAAAGAGTTTGCATTGTTTATTGCAGTCTGCAAATTCGTAAACAATGCAGGTTCAAGTTTGTTGATTGCATCATAAGCAGTATAATATGTTGTACGGCTGTTATATCTTGATGTTGCCGTGTTGATTAAGTCAAGCAAAGACTTAAAAGCGTATTCAGATGTCAAAACAGGATAACCGGCATTAACGCTGTTATAATCTTTATAAAAATATCTGCCTCCTGTGTTAAGCGTATCGTTGGCTGTACGGGTCGGATAACAATAACCTTTCAATGTAGCTCCCGTAACCATACCGCCGCCGGAAAGGCTACCCCAATCACCATCTTCGTATTCACCTATAAGAGTATTCGCACTGCCACCTACATCACTTGCACCGTAGCAAGTTAAAACATCGACATCAGCTGCAGGACGACCGACAATTGCACCTATATGGTCTCTCGTGTTTGTTTTGGAACATACAGCTGTACTGTAGCAATATTGAAATGTATCTCCGGTAAGTGCAGCATAACCACAGATACCGCCTGCCGATGCACCATTATTGCTGTAAGTATTACTTACCGTTGTTCCCTGAACGTAACACCACTTTACGACCGATGCTGTTCCGCCTGCAGAACCTATAAGTCCGCCACAACCTACAGTACCGGATGTTGTTACAGAACCACCTCTTACAAAACACCTATTAACATCGGTACCTTGAACACGACCAATCAAAGCTCCTGTTCCGCGAAGCGCTGTCGTACTTGTACCAACAGTGCTTTTAACAGTCGGAGATATAAGTCCAAGATCATTTATTACAGCCGCTGTGTAAGTATGACCAAACAAGCCTATATTATAGTTTGCAAGACTAACATTCAAGCCTGATATCGTGTGACCGTTACCGTTAAAAGTACCGTTGAAATATTTGGATGTACTGCTGATACCACCGATAGGTGTCCATGCAAGGTTATTCAGGTTAATATCAACCGTAAGGTTAAATGTATATCCGGCAAATTTGTTGCCGTCATTTACCTGTGTAGCAAGCCAAGCAAGCTTATCAGCTGTATCAATTGTATAAGTTGAACCACTCAATGTCGGAGCCGCAGTTCCACCTGACCATGTGCTTGTTGCCTGTTCGGTAACGACAAAGTCCTTTTCTTCTGAATTTGCAGTTGCAGATGTGTCTTTTGTCTCCTGACCAAGGCTTTCGACAAATCCGTCAACTGAATCTGAAATTTTCTGACCTATACTGTCAATAAGTGTGCCGAGCTCTTCAACACCACCAATAGGTGCAGAGGTTATCAGCATACATACCGAGAGTACAAGCGATAAGATTTTTGATAACATCAAAATCTCCCCTTTCCTTTATTTTTCTTACATTCAACAGTAAAATATACCCATACGAGTATATCCTATTTTACAAATATATGTTATCACATGTAAGGAGAAATATTTTTTCAAAACGGAATAAATAAATAATTTTTAACAAAAAAATTTTTTCACTCTCATTATTTCATTCTTTCTGAGTGATTTTAAAATAAAAAGAATCGCAGAGTATATTATCAACGATATTACTATTTTTAAAACCAGGCTCGGTGTGGATATATTAAACTGAGCAAAAAGGAATCTTACGGCTACAGTTGATATAAAGACAGCTGCAAGCGGTTTTATTATTGAATTTGTTATATCAATTTTTAAATCTGTCACCTTTGATAATCTTCTGATTGAGAGTATGAAATTTATAATTTCACTGATGAACAGGATTGCTATGTAGCCTTTAATTGAGTATTCGGGTATTAAAAAATACACGAGAACTACACATATACCTGAATCAAGGATATTGTATCGCATTGAATAAAGCTGTTGGTCAAGTCCTTTTAACATTCCGTCGACAATCATATCAAGATACATCACGGGAATCAGCGGTGATAAAATTTGTATATAGTTCGTACATTCTGTTGTTTTGTAGATTGTCTGTGAAAAATCAGGTGCGAAAACATACATTATTCCCGCGGTGCAGATTGAGAAAATCATTGTCATTTTTATTGTGGTTTCTATGACTGAATCTATTTGCTTTTTCAAGCCTTTTGCATCAAATTCCGCTATTTCAGGCACGAGCAAGCCTGATAAGCTTCCGAGTACAGATGACGGATAGAGAAGCAGAGGAAATACCATTCCGTGGACTTTGCCGTAGATTGACAGAGCCTCAGTTTGTGATGCTCCGGATTTTTTGAAGCCTATGGGTATCAGCAAGTGTTCGATTGTAAGAAGTATTGAACGAACAGACGAGCCGACGGAATCAGGGATTGCAATTCTCAGCATTTTGTGCAATACACCTTTTGATTTTTCTCTTCCCTTTTCATCGGGTCGCATCAGACGGTATAAGGTATAAGAAAAGAGTGCCGCTATTGCTTCTGAGGCGGTTATACCGATTACGATTGATATGCAGGCAAATTCAACGCCTCTGGGTAAAAGCATTTTTAAAAGCACGACTATAATTGCTATTTTAACACCTTGCTCAGCTATCTGTATTATTGCGAATATTGAAGCTTTTCTTGCGGCGGTATAGTAGCCGTTGAGTGCAGATGATACCGCAATAAAAGGTAATGCAAAAGCAAGTATTTTCAGAGGTCTTGCTGTCTGAACATCACCGAGCCATCTGATGCTTATAATATCCGAGAAAGCATACAAAAGAACGGATATGCTTATACCCATAAAAAGTGCAAAACCGAAGCAGTTGTTCATAATATCTTTTAATCGTAATCTGCCTACATCTATTGCATCTACCGTGAGGCGAGTTGATGCAAGCCGCACACCCGAAGATGCAAAGGTTACGGACAAGCCGTAGACTGTCATAACTAACTGAAACAATCCGATGCCGACCGCACCGATTTTGTTTGTCAGATACACATTGAAACTGACATCAATTGTACGCATCAGAAATGTTGCAACGGTTAATACTATTGTGTTGATTAGCAGTTTTTGTGATTTTTTCATATAATAAAAACTCCATATAAATATACAAGATTTTCGCTTATATATTTATATGGAAAATATTGATTATCTATACTGATTGTATAACTCTATTATTGCTTCCCATGTCAGAGGATTTACTGCACCTGTAGGACTGAGACCCTCGTAATTTTGTATCGCTCTGACCGCGTTTGCTGTTGCATCACCGAAAATTCCGTCAACTGCAACATTAGGTATGCTCGGAATGTTATCTGCTATTGTATTTATAAACCGTTGCAATTGCGACACAATTTCTCCTGTTGCCCCTGTTGTAAGAATATAACCCGGATATGCAAAAAGCGGATTATATTGCGGTGGTAAAACAGCGAGGTAGCTTGAATAAATCTCCTGCAATTTGTTCCATGTCTGTCTGCCGACTATGCCGTCAACCGTCAAGCCATAGTATTCCTGAAATTGTCTTACCGCATTTTCCGTTGCATTGCCGAAAACTCCGTCGGGTTCAAGCTGCGGCAAATTGTCATTGAAGAAACCGATGAAAGCAAGGTAATATTGGATTATCCAGACACCCACGCCTGTGTCACCTTGCGACAAAGCTCGCTCATATCTGCGGTCGACCTCAGACAAAGTAAGACCTTCAGAGTATAAGTCGGAAATTGATTTTACACCGTAATAAATTCGCTTGAGCTGATACCAGGTTTCTTTGCCGACGATACCGTCTACATTCAGATTAAAAATGTCCTGAAACGCTCTGACAGAGTTTTCCGTTGCAAGGTCATATATACCGCCGTTTTCGGGGATTCTCGGAATTGCAGGATAGTTTCTTGCAATTCGGTTTAACTCTCTCTGAATGACTACGACTTCCTCTCCTGCACTTCCCAACCTGAACGGAACACCCGGGTATGACGGAATGTTGCTTCCTATCGGTGCATTCCTTACGATGTTTATATCATCACCGTAATAATTTTGCAATATCTCATAGGGTGTAAGACCTTGTCGTGCAAGCGGTACTGTTCCCCATTGTGAAAGTCCGTCACAAGTGACGGTTGTGCCGTTGCAATACTGTGTAAAATAAGGCTGCACCTGATTTTCTTTAGTAACATAATCATTGAAAAGCTCATCAACAAGACGGCTGATGTTAGAAAAAATATCTCTGCCGTCAACATAAGCCTGGTCATATTGTGTTGAGTTGGTGATGTCGAAGTCATATCCTCTGCTTCGATAATACTCAGAAAAAATTCTATTGAGTGCAAAAGTCACCTGTGCATAGATGTTTGCTCTGATTGCATTTTCGGGCCAGGTCGGATAAATCTCGCTCGATGCAACATTCTTTATATAATCTACGAACGGCACCGTTACATTTCTCGCCGCCTGGTTCGGTCTGCCGAGGTGTACTGTTATATATTCGGGAATTGTAACTACCGCCATTACTCTGCCTCCCGTGACAAATTCCATTGTGATTTTTCATCAATCACTATCATATCATTTGACATTCCCTCAATTCTCGGTCGCATTTCAACGGGTTGTATTGATTCAATGGAATCGAATATCGGCACATCTTTATAAAGCAGAGTAACATATCTCGGCTGCTCAATCAAGACATCATAAGTAGCATAAGGAATCTGCGTTGTGACAGGTGTTTCGGATAGATTGCTTTCGGGTGCAGGAAGCGTGATATTCCCCGCGATGCCGCTTGAATCGGTCATTCTCTCGGCTACAAGGTACGGCTCACCGCCTATTTCCTTCGTTACACTCACCTTAACATTACTTACGGGAAATGCTCTGCCTGCGACAAAAGCCTGAACTCTCAGACTACCGCTTTGTGGATTATCATTCAAAAATTCATCGTATGTATTATAGAGATTTTCTTCCGGCTGAGTGCTTTGGACTTCTTCCAACTCACTCAAGGGTACATTCTGAACACTTGAAATCGGCGGATTGAAATCCCTTTGATAATTTGTAGTCGGAGGATAGTATTCAATCTCGCTCATCGTTGGTAGAGCTTCCTCGCTCGGCATATCTGTAAACGACACTTTATTTTTCTTTGCAAACTCCATCAGTTCTTTTTTATAGCGTTCAAGTGCAAAGTTGAAATTTTCATCAAACATAAAAAACCTCCTGATATATAGTTCAATAACTAATATATTAGGAGGTTTAATTTTTGATACATTAAGCTTTGAGATTATTGAAAACTCTGTCAAGCCATTTAAGGCTGAGTTCAATCCAAGATGCACAGGTTTTTGAGTATCTGAGCCGTTCGGGTGTATATCCGCAGGTCATATAATCTGCTGTCGCAAAGCCGTGACCACCTTCGGAATAGATGTGCATTTCAAAGGGAATTTTGTTTTTATCCAATGCTTCTGCATATTTCAAAGAATGCATAATCGGAACAGTTTTATCATCACAAGCTGCAAAAATGAATGTAGGCGGTGTGTTTTCATCAACCTTGTCATCGAGACTCGGCTGATACTCGGCTAATTTTTCGCAAATATCATCCAGAATACAGGGATATCCTAAAATTGTTGCACGAGGCTTGTATTTGCCGATTGTACTGAGCTCTGCCGCAAGATGTCCGCCTGCAGAAAAGCCGATAACAGCTATCTGCTCGGGAAAAATGCTGAATTCCTCTGCTCTTGAAATAATCGTTTCCATTGCTTTTTCTGCATCTTCAAGAGGTCTCGGATAAACTGCCTCTCCTTTACCTACGGAATAATGCAAAACAAATGCGTTGAAGCCTTTTGAGTAATACTGCATTGCAACTACTTCAGCTTCACGGTCTGAACACATAAAATATCCGCCGCCCGGCATTACAAGAATTGCAGGCTTTACTTTACAATGCTCCATCTCTCTTGACGGCTCGTGAATATATGTTGTGAGTGTTGTTTTTCTGTCGGGAAAAAGTTTTATTTTCTCTGTTATCATTTCATATTCCTCCTTATAAGCCAGAAACTTACACAAATAAATAAGTTTTAAATCGCTAAAATAATTTTGAAAGAGGGTGATTTGTTGAATCGTCGTGAATATCTTGAAGCTCGCATCGAGGAAATCAACGGTATTTTAAAGAAGCGACATCTGAAAAAATCTTACCGCAAAAATCAGGAGCAGGCACTTCAATTCTATAAAAATGACCTCTTTGAATATATGCTGTTCGGTGACGATGACGATTAATTATTCAAAACATCATCAAGCCAGGCAAGGCTCATCTCGACCCATGTCTGACAAACTTCAATAATCGGTCGTCTTCCGGGTGCACCGCAGGTTGAATATTCAGCAACGGAAAAACCGTGTCCGCCCACGGAATAGATGTGTAAGTCAAACGGTACTTTATGTTTACTGAGCATTTCTGCGAATCTTATCGAATTTATAACAGGAACAAGGTCATCATTTGATGCAGCAACAAGGAAAGTTTTTGGTGTTGTTTCGTCAACCTTATCGTCAAGTGCAGGTTGTTCCGGTGAAAGCACCTGAAGCATTTCCTCAATAATGCACGGATATGCCAGAATCATCGCTTTAGGTTTATTTTTACCCATTGTGCCGAGCTTAGCAGCAAGATGTCCACCCGCAGAAAAACCTGCAACCGCGATTTTTTTAGGGTCAATCATAAATTCTTCAGCACGGCTGATTATTGTTTCCATCGCCTTTTCTGCATCTTCAAGCGGTCTCGGAAAAGCAGACTCTTCGTTCAAAGAATAGCGAAGAACAAAGGCATTGTAGCCTTTATTGTAATATTTCATCGCAACAACTTCAGATTCACGCTCCGAGCAAAATTTGTACCCGCCGCCCGGCATAACCAGCATCGCGGGTTTAACTGTGCAATGCTTCATCTCGGGTGATGCTTCATGGATATATGTTGTGAGAGTTGATGTTCTGTCTTCAAAAAGTTTAATTGTTTCCGTTACCAAAATTTACACCTCTTTCGTGTTTCAAGATGCATTACGAGTCGTTTTTATAACCTTATTTGCAGTCGAGGAATTTGGAGTTGCAACATTACTCTTGGTTGTGTTGAGTGCCGTTGTTGAATTACCCTGCACTACTGTTGAGGTTGTATTTTTAGTCACAGGAGTTGTTACCTGCGGATTCGTAGGTCTTGTTGCACTTGTTGCTTCAACAGGTCTTGTAACACTCGGAGTTGTGTTTGTTTCTGAAGTCAGAAGCTCGCTTTCATCAGAAGCATTATACTCGTTTCCGATTTGAAGCTCAATCTCCATACGCTGAGTGCCAATAACCTCAAAAGTCATACTGTCGTATGCGGTAACATACATTGTAACTTCATGCATACCGTAGTTCAAAGTTTTTGTAAGTGCAATTCTCTGCATACATTTTCCGGGTGCGATACCCATTGAACGGAAAATGATGTCATCTTCTTTATCCATAATTGTGACAATCATCGTGCAGTCATTCATTGTAAGATTGCTGAACATGATTGTACCTTCATTATATTTTTCGTCAATCTCAATTGAGGGACGGCAATAAAATTTGAACTTTCTCTTATCGCCTTTGATTTTTCGTTTGATTTCATCATATCTCTCAAGTTGAGTTTCTTCGTCAACCGTGATGTCGGCAGCAACGCTGGCGGTTGCGTTTTGTCCGTTGTATTCAGATACAGCTAACTCAGGGACCCCGCTTGAAAAAGTAACAATGAGTATTATTACAACAGCAACAATTACCGCAAACACGGCTGAAGCCCAAACGAGCTTTTTGTGCTTTTTGATTTTTTGACAAAAAGCACAAGGCTTCTTTTCTGACTTTGTTTTTTTAGTATTCTTTTTGTTTTCAGGAGCTTTTTTTACCTCAGCTTTTGTTTTTTCAACATCATTTTCAGGTGTAGAAAATTTCGCCTTCGGTGCTACCGCAGGCGAATTATTATTTTTGTTTTTACTTTTGTTTTTATACTTGTGTTTAGCCATAAGAATTTACCTTCCGTTATTTATTCCCACGGGAGTTTTTCAATATCCCAATACTGCATATATCTGTTAATCTGAACCGCATCAACTTCAACAATGAGTTTAAGAGTAGCTTCTATCTCAGAGTTTTCAAAAGGAGCCATATCAAGATTATCTGCAAAGAATCCGTCAGTAATCAAGGGATATTTTTCCCAATCCTCATTTGATGTTGCATTGATTTTGTTTTTGAGATAAATGCAGTAATCATCTTTTCTGTTATCAAACCACTCGTAATTTTCTGAGGTTGAGATGCCGTAAGGTACCTGAGCCTCAAACTGTGAAACATGAGTATTGCCGTCTTCACCCGTATAAGTAACGCTGTGAATCATACGCACTCTGAGATAGCCGTAGCCTTTGCCTTTATATAAAGCGTCAACTCTGAGGTTGCCTATATAGTTATCAGCATTTTTATCCATGCTGAGTTCGATACCGTTTTGAGCTGCTTCTTTGGTGACATCAACCGGACCGTTAGCAGTTTCAAAATAGATGTCAGCAGCTGTATTAAAATTTGAAATATTGAAGGCGTTATAAATCATTCCGCCGAAATCCGTATAGAACCATGCAAGCGTTACTGATACAGCCAAAACTGCCGCTACGACAATCAAGACTATACTCGTCACCCGTTTTGTGTCTTTGACTTTCATATTTTTCAACAGAATGCACCTCCGTTCTTAAAATGTAGATTATGCTTTGTCTTCTTTCTTTACAGAATTATAATAGCTGTCAATCGCACCGTCTGTATCCTGAATTGCAGTAAGAATAATGCGAGCATCAGTTGATAATGTCTGAACTTTATTATCGGTATCGTCCAAAGTTGCACCCACAATATCATGGTCTGCCCAGAACAATACTCTCAATGTCATCGAGGTTGATGCAGGAATTTCGACATAATGCTTCTGATAATCAGCCAAAACAGACATTCTGTTGTCAGAAGTTACAGCTGTGTCGCCGCTGTAAGCGACAATACTCTCTTCCATAGCTTCTCTTACTGAAGCATCATTCTCATTTACATCATAAAAGAAATAGCTTACGTTTAAATCATTTTTTGCAGTATCTCCGGGATTTTCAGGATTGAGAATACCGCCGTCAAGAGAAACATAAATACGAGCCGGAACATTACCTGAATTTGTGACAAGTACATCCTTTTTATAAACGATCTTGTCGTTCGAGCCTTCTTCAAATTCATGTGCATTATTGAAATCAATTTCAGCATCTGCACTTGCTTTTTTGTTTTCAACCTGACCGATGTAATCGTTGAACTTTGTTGTTGCGTCAAATGTTACATCAGCATCTACAACAAACTGACCCGTTGATACATCAAAAGTACCAAAAGTAAAATCAGCTTCAAGATCTGTGCCGTCATACAACCAGGCACCTGTCGGTGTGAGTGTTGCAAAATAACCCAATGATAATGTAAAAGCAATTACAAGTACCAATGAGACTATTTTCTTAGCATTTTTCATCCGACTCACCTCCGTTATTTCTTCGTTTGTTTGCATAGGAAATTCTGAAAAGCAGTAAAACCACTGCTATAACCGCAAGGACTATCAATACATCTTTGCCGTAAAGCGAAAAAGACAAATATCCTGCAAAGGGTATTGAAAACCAATAGACACCTGTAATATCGTCTGCCGTAACCCATGCGGGATCAAGCGTTTTATTGTTGTCACCTTTTGTTAAAACAGATTTTTTATCTGTATCAATTTCTGTTATTCTATGCGTTGTGAATTGTGCATTTTCACCATGGGTAAAAGTTATTATATCACCGACTTTTAAGTCTGCAAAAGCAATATCTTTAGAAAAAATCACATCGCCCTTTGAAAACATCGGCTCCATGCTTTTACTTAATACTGCGTAGCCCTTTGCACCGCTTATTAGAATAAAACCTACAAAAAGTATAACCGCTGACATGATAATAACAAAAAAATTAAACAGTATATTTTTAAAAACTTTCATACTAAATCTTAAACTCGCCTATGTCTTCCCAAGTTGCAAATTCACCCTGTTTTGCCTGGAATATCAAAGTTACCGTTGAATCTTTCCCTGAGTATTGGTCTCTTTCTATTGCTTCACCGTTGTATTTTATATTCTTAATAAAGCTGATTTCTGAACCGTTGCTGTCTGTAGCTGCCGGAATATCTGAAACTAATTCGCCGTTAACAGTTGTTCCGTAAATATAATATCCGTTCTCGGATTTCCACAAATTTGAATCTGTAAATTCAATAACAAAACCGTCAGTCGCATTCGGTCTTACGGTATCAACCAATTTGAATCGAATTTCTGTCGGAATTGTAGATTTGTTGACAAGCTTCAGCGTGCCAAGCAAAATTTCATCACCCGGAAGAACTCTTTTACCTTCTTTCCTTGTAGTGGAAGTGGTCTCGGGCTGTTCAACGCTTTCATCTTCCTGAGAAGTCTCAGACTGCTCGTCGTTTTCGATTACCGGAGTATCTGCTTCGGATTGCTCCTTAGTGACTTCTTCTGCAGTCGTTTTTTCTTCCCACTTGAAGGTACTGCCTTCGTCAGGAGTATATGTAAGCTCATAATTTACATCACCAACTATGAAGCTTTGTGTTAAGTATGAATCAACCGTAAACCAAGCAAATGTATTTTGAAAGAGAGTTGCAGACAAAAATGCCGCAACAACCAAAACAACACTAAGAATTCTTTTCTTCATCGGTTTTACTCAACTCCTTCCTCTTTGTTCTGTAAAGTTCAATTTCAATTGCAAGCCATAAAATAATTACAACACCTGCAACAATACGACCCGCTGTTGAATTTAAAGCTTCGATCACATACCCCATAAAAGGTAATATATATATCACTCTGCCCTTTACAAACTTATATGATGTCGGCAAAGGGTCACGCGTATCATTCGCATCGCCTTTTGTATATATTAACTGTTCGTTATTGTCTAATTTATATACCCTATGTGTAAATCTTTTCGTTGTGTCTTCGGATTCAAATGTAAGCATATCGCCCACTCTGATATCTTCAAACCCAACCTTTTCTGTAAATACTATGCTTCCTTTTGTAAATGTCGGTGCCATACTGTCACTTTCTACAAAGTAACCCGACAAACCCATCGCTTTGGGGATTAAGGATATTGCCGTTACAAATAAAAAAAATATAATAACAACAATCGTGGCAATATTACTTATAAGTTTTATCTTCTTGGTTGCCACCGCTATCCTTCCTATCAGCCGCTATTTTGCGGATATTCATTACTTCTGTAAATATAATTGCAACTAACGGTACAATCAACGCAAAGAACATAAATTCCTGAGTTGCAATCACCTTAAATACTTTTCCGAAAAATGATGACGACCCGATAACTTTACCAATCAATTGGTCATCATACACATAATAATCATCAGGCTTGAAGTTTGCAACACCTTTGGTCACAAAATACTTTTCGCCTTTTTCGTCGGTTTTTATCTCGTGAATTCTGTGCGTATTGGGTAAACCCTTAATTTCGGGATCTGATGAAAAAAAACATATATCATCACCGACTTTTAGGGAATCCCACTCTGTTTTTTCTATCAAAAGCATATCACCTTTTTTGTAATCAGGCAGCATACTTTCCGTTGATACTGTCACAAAGCTATAACCGAATAACGACGGTAAGCCTTGCTTACTTGAAGTAAGAATCAAAACAAATGCCAATATACCGATAATCAACAAAATAACACTTATTGAGTTGATTATTATACGGATTGTTTTTTTGAAACCGGACATTGCTCTGCCTCTTCTTCAAGTTTTATTATTTAAGCTTCCGGTATGTTATCCGGATCGGAGTTTTCACCGGGATCGGGTGTTTCGTTTGTTGTTGCATCATCATACATCATAATGATGTTAACCTTGCCGATTTCCAAGGTTGCGTTGCTGAGAATATTGTGTTCATCACCGATATCCTGACCCGGAATCATCAAAGAATAATAAATCGTTACTTTTTCGCCTGCTTTGATAACAACAGACGGAGCCTGGGGTTCTGTAGGTGCTTCCGTTGTTGTTTCATCTTCTTCCTCATCATCAGCACTTTCACCGAAATAACCAATTCTAACGATAGAAATATTTTCTACACCTTTGCCGATATATGAAGCAAATTCATAGTTTTCAACATCTGTCGGCGGATCTCCTGCACCTTCAACAACATAAGATCTAATAAATGTATGTTCTCTTACATCATATTCGAGTTCTGCTGCACTGTCAGGATCGGTAACCTTCAAGCCTTCAAGAGAAACCGAATAACCTAAAACATCTTTGTTTTCAGGTGCCGTGACTATCGCTCTGTAGCGGTATTCCTTACCCGGTATAAGCATACCTGTTGTCGTGGTACTGCTGCTGATGTCGACCCAGTTACCGTTTTCGTCTTCTACTTCATAATCAACCTCAATCTTGTCAATCGAAGTACTGATAGGTTCAACGCTTGCAGTATCAATCGTCGCAAACCACGCCAAGGTCGCTGCAAGAAGCAGGAGAGCCGAAGCAATCACCATTATTAAATTTTTAATAATTTTCTTGTTCATGATTGGCCCTCCTGCCTAAAGTTATAAATTCTTATCAATTTGATTTGACTATTGCATCAATCAAGCTGTCCCAAATTGCTCTTACGCCCCAACCGTTATCTTTAACTATATCGATTGTGACTGTTACATCCTCACCTGATTCAAGCTGTACGAAGTAGCCGTACTCACCTTCCTGCATTTCACAAGAGAGTGTGTTGCCGCCACCGTCAACAGCAGATACGGAGAATTTGTAACCCTGCGGTAATTTTGCTCCGACATAGAATCCGTTAACTGCAAGTGAAACTGCGAAATCATCAAGATTTGTCTGACTCTGAGTTGCCAACGATGTCATAAAGTTCGTTGTTGTAACATCAGATGTTTCTTTCTTACCGTGTTTGTTCTTGAGCAATGCCGCTAAGCTCTGATTGTTACCAATCTCGCCTGTTGTATCGTTAAATACAACATCAAGTGCAACAATTCTTACGAGGCTGAATTCAGCGTACCTTGTGACATAAGTGTCATCAATTGTGATATTCAAGCCTGCACTTTCGATACCGGAATCTTCATCATAGACAAAGTCGGGATCAGCAGATGCATTGATTGTAGTGCCGTCTGTTACTTTGAAGAAGCCTAAGTCAGCTTCTGCAGGCGACATTGTAATAACACTGTCAATGTTTGTGAAGTCGATATCCTTATAGTTGGATATTGTACCTGCGTTGACTCCGATTGTGATTGTAATCGGTGTTGTTGCAAATTTAAGACCTCTTGCAAATTTAACTGATTCACCGTTCAATGAAATCGGACTTGTGTAAAGACCGCTTGCGTCGTACCAGCCTTCTCTTGAGTTGGACTGCATTGCCTTTGTTGTCATTGCAGAAACACCTGTTACAACTGCTTCACCCTGTGAACCCACAGGAGTTCTTGTAAGAGCGAGCTGTTTGTCATAATCAGCATCTTCAAGTGTTGCAGTATCTGACATTCCGCCAATGAAGAGTCCGATATTTGACGGAGTGGCTTCATTTACATCCTTGAGGTCAGATGCGTATGAAACAGCTTTCATTGAGGATGTGTTTGCAAGATAACCTGCAATACCGCCTGCGTAAACAGTATCATTACCGCTTACTTCGATGTATGTGGTTGAAAGGCAATTTTCAACTGTGTTCTCAGTATCAACATAACCGACAACACCGCCGATATATGAATTTGTACCACTGAACATAGTCTTACCTGTTGTTACACAACCAGACAATGTAGCACCGTTCTCGGTTCTGCCGACAAGTCCGCCGACTGTAATATAATCGCCGGTTGCTGTAATATCAGCATTTGCATAACAGTTGGTCACGCTGCCGAGTACCGTCTGAGCAAGTACACCTGCAAGCTTAGGCTCATCCGCCGTACCGCCTGTTACTTCAACCTTGGCATCAAGAATACCAAGATTGTCGATTGTGCCTGTAACTGTTCCAAAGAGTGACAACTGGTTATCGTTGATTACGAGAGATTCAATCGCATATCCGCCATAAAGCTTACCTGCCAATTCAGTTATCGGATATCTGAGAGTAAGATCCTCATTCATGAACCTTGTATCCTTGAGAGTATCCATATCAATATCAGCTGCTAACTTGTAGTTAACCTCTGCATCAGGTCCGTAGTAGTAAAGAGCCGCTAACTGCTCAGCAGTTGTAATCTGATACGGATTCTCCGCTGAACCGACACCGCTTGTGAAGTTCTTGTTCTGCGTACCTGTTGTGTAGTTGAATGACAATGTAGCTTTATATGTTGTTTCAGCAATTACCATCGGAACATCAACAGCTGCTGTCAGAACACCGTTACCGGGAGTATTTCCGAGATTCAACTCAGTTGTTGTAAATGTTGCAACACCTGCATCAGCCTTGTTGCTCCACAATACTGACAAGTCAGAAGCTATTGTCGCTGTTGAGTTGGTCGGCAAGCTGTCAATATACTGACTGTACGGAGTGTTGAGTGCCGCAGAGCTGAGGTTTGAATATGCTTTGAGCATATTTACTATACCTAAGCTGTAGTCATTGTGCTCTGTAACGACCGCTGCTACCTCCGGCTCTTTGCCGCTTTCGTCCCCGGTATCACTACCTGTTTCGCCATCGTTTTCGTTGCCGTCGCCTTCTTCGCCACCTTCAGGTTCATCTGTAACAGGTGTGTCGTCTTCGACAACATCATACATACTTACTAAATCAACAATTGCTTTAAGCTGCGGATAGTTATTTCCGTTGATGTAATAATAATCTTTCTGCTCCTGTGTGAAAGTAGATAAGTTAAATACATCTTCGGTTAACAAACCGTGTTCATAAAGCTTATAGGTGCTGTTGCCTGCCATTGCTTTGTCGACAATCGCACCGTTTACATTACCGCTGTTGCTTGCACAGAACATACATGTCTGTGTATCCGGCAAAGCATTATTTACAATCATACCTGAAGCATAGCAAGCCGTGATTGTTCCGCCGGCTTCATTTGTGCCGATAAATCCTGCAACATTACCTTTACCTGTAATGTTTGTTCTTGAGTAACAAGCAGTAATTTTGGCATTAGCCTTGTTTATACCGACGAAACCGCCAACACTTGCTGAAGCTGCAGTGCTTTCTGCATCACCCATACTGAACGAGTTTTCGATTGTGCCGTTATTAGCACCTACCAAACCGCCGAGTGTGCCTGCACCGTTAATATCAGCATTTACAACTGAAAGTGTGATTGTGCCGCCATCATTGAGACCGACAAGTCCGCCGGTTGTGGTTTTACCTGTAACCGTTGCTTCGGAAATTACTTCAGAAATTGTAGCCTTGTTGACAGCTGCGAGTGCACCCACATTGTTTGCGTTTGCACCTGATACATTACCATAAACAGCAATACCTTTTAATTCTCCGCGGTTTTCCGCAACGATACCAACATTTGTTGTTTGGGTTGAAGTGATATCAAGGTTTTCAAATATGAGATCATACATCTCGCTCTGAGCATCAAAGACTGTTGCCAAAGGAGTTGTGTCCTTGAAGTTTTGAAGTTTAAAACCAAAGCCGTTGATATCAAGACCCTTATATGTGAAGTTATACTCCACACCTTCAACCGGTTTATCAGGTACGATACCTGCAACATTGTAATTCAACTCACCGATTGTATGACCTGTATTCAGCATATCTACATCAGCCATGAACTTGAAGTGAATCTGCGGATTTGCCGTTTCCTGGATAACCTCTTCTTCTGTATTTATCTGAGTTACCCATTTTGTATGAAGATTCTTTGAGTCTGCTCCGTATTTAGCGATGTTCTGTTCGGGAGTCAGACCGATTGTCTGTAAATCTTCGGGTGTACCGATAAGGTACGGATTGCCAACCGTTCCAAGCATATCGGCACAGAGGATTTCATACTCTTTGTAAGCAAATTCTTTCTTATCTACAACGCTAACACCTAAGAGTAATACTTCTTCCGTGTTCTTTGTTCTGATCGGAACAACCTTATTGCCGTTTCTTAAATAGTTAGCACTTCCGGGAGCTGTTTCCCAATTGAGCGGATTATCATTGATTTCCGTCGGCAATGTGATTGCCATTGTGATACCCTTACCTTCACGGACTGATGTATCACGCTCATCATAGATAACCGAGATAACTGACAATAATGCGGGATATCTGATCTTATCAGCAACATCAGCAGCCATAAATTCCTTTAAGTAAGGATATGCACTGTCATCGGCACCCCAAATATTTGTACTCAAAGTAGCACAGAATTTGAAGTTAGCCTTTGAAGCATCAACGTACTGGTCGAAGCAAAGCTCGTCAGTAGTCAAAGCCTTGACGTTATCCGAGATACCGCCACCCTCAACGTTACCGCCGATGGGAGTTAAGCCTTCAAAGTTATTCTTGTATGAATCGTAGAATGAGTTAGCGAGCTCATCGCCCTGTACATAGTAGCCGAGTACACCACCGATGTAGCAATTTGCTTTGTCGGAGGTTGCTGCACCAAACTCTATAAGACCTGAAGTGTAAGTATCCTGGAACTTGTGCCATGAAACACCGACAACACCACCTGCGGCGACAACCGAACTATCATCATCTACAGAAGCACTTTCATCGAAGTTTACATGAACAGCTGAGCTTGTATAGAAGTTCGTTATGTTGTTTTCATTGATACCTGCGAAACCGCCGACACCAATATAATTGTCACCTGTTTTGATATTTTCGATACCTTCTACAGTTACGTTACCGCTGGAGAACGAGATACAGATACATGCGTTTGCTTTGGAAGCATCCGATGTATAGGCAACGCCCGTAAATCCGCCGACACCGTATCTCTTACCTGTAAGAACAGCGTTATTGATTTCCGTTACATCAACATTACCTGCTGCAAAACAAGCACCGACACCTGTAAATGCAAGACCCGAAAGCTCTTCTTCAGAATCAGCGTTTGCAAGGTCAAGAATACCTGCAAAACCACCGATACCCATTCTTGTAATTGTAGAAACACCTGTTATTGTACCTGCAACATTACCTGTCGCAGAGGAGTTCTTTATAAGACGAACTTTTGAATCACCTACAAGACCGCCGACAACATTTGAACCCTCGACATAAATAGCACTCGAGCAATCGGTAATAGTTGTATTTGCACCAACCGCTTTACCTACAAGACCGCCGACGGTTGAGCCACCTTTAATCTTTGTATCATAGTATACGACATCAACTTCTTTTTCTTCGCCATTGATAATCTGAGTCTCTTTTTTTGTATGTGTCAAAGAGCTTCCGATTACACAATTCGTGATAGTTACATTGTTGTCAACATATCCTGCGAGACCGCCGACATTATTTGATGTTGTGGAAATATTAAGTTTCTCAAAAGTAAGATCCTGAATGGTTACGGAATTTGTACCGTCACCAACTCTCTTGATGAACCCTATACCCATATCGCTCTCGCCGGCATTGGCCGTTATTTCCATTCCCGTAATGGTATGGTTACAACCGTACATTGTAGTATCATAAAGAGTCGAAATGGTCGGATAAGCCATTTTTCCGCCGTCGGGATTTACACCCGTCAATTCAATATCAGCTGCGATGTAGATATTATGACCTGCATAACCTTTGTTTCCATCTTTATAAATGCTTGAGTTTGGCTTTGTCAACTCCCTCAACTGATACTCGGTATAAACATAATAATCCGTGACAGAATCATTAGTGCCGCCTCTACCTGTATTCGGTACATTGAACGGAACTTTGATTTCTCTTGTAACGGTCATTGTAACGGTCATTGGTTTACCGTCACCGCCGACATCAACGACACCGTCACCATCAACGTCAACATCAAAAACAAAATCAACTGTTGCAAAGATTGACGGAACTCTTGCATCATATGCTTCATATCCATTCGTATTAGTCTTTCCGTCAAGGTAATTTGCTTTACCCGTCTGAGTCGAGAAAGTATTGTTAAGTCCGAATGAATTTTTATAAAGGGTTGTTACCGTTTCGTTGTCCTTGAAAAGAACATCTGTGTTTCTTTCCGAACCATTAACACCGTTGCCGTAAAGCCCCTTATCCATTGTGGTATCATAATCTGCTGCAACCGTTTTTAACCATGCGGTTGAAGTAAATAAAACTTTCTTTACATCGCTTCCGCTTCCGAGTTTGTTCGGAATTGACGGAGCGGATGAGAAACCTCTTGTTATATCCGTATTTTCTTCGTCATATTTGTCCGGAGTGATGTGGAGTGATGACACCTTGGAGAAGGCGTTTGAGTAATCATCTCTCATTGTAAGATAGGGATATTTACCGCTCTCAACATTCCACTTGTCAGAAGAGAAGCCTTCTGGCAAAGTATCAACTGAAAGCTGTTCAGCTGTTCTTGCTGTAGCAACCTCCATATCAGAATCGTCCGCGGTATTAACAACTTTTGAAACACCTGAAATTGTCTTACCGAGAGTGGACATGTCATAGTAGTTGTTCTGTGTTGCCGCTGTGTACTCACTTAAAGCATCAACATAAGCAACTACATAAATCGGATAAACCTGAATTTCTCCAGAATTGTTTTTCTTTTCTTTATTGAAGTCAACATCAACAAATGTACCGCCGATTAAGTTTGATGATACCGACAATGTTGAGTTGATCGAACGACCTATAAACAACGCAGCTCTGTTAGCCATTTCATCTGAGGTTCTGTGGCCCATGGTTGTTGCAACACTACCGTTGAACATTGAGTTGTTTATGGTTACATCCGAACCGTAAGCTGTTGTTCCGACCATACCACCGGCATAGTAACCATTTGCATATACAAAGCTTGTCGAGAAACAATTATCTATTACAAGAGTTTCGTTAACCTCACCAACTATACCGCCGGCAACATTACCCTGTGTATGAACAGTTGATGTTGTGAAGCAGGAATCGATTGTTGATGAGCCACCGAGTGCAGGAACAGAAGAACCTACCAAAGCAGCTGCATTAGTATTACCGTTTACATTGCCGTAAGCTACCGAACAGTTTTCGATAATCTTTGCTTCGGATGAACCTGCAAGACCACCGACATTGACACCGCCGGTAATACCACCTGCAATATTCCAATAACCGTCATCAAACTGCTTTTCTTTACCTAATACACCGTCAAGCATAAGCTCGATATGAAGGTTTCTGATTTCAGCATCAGCACCGAGATATCCGAAGAAACCTATGTTTTCTTCGTTAGGTCTGTTGATGTAAAGGTTTGTAACTTTATATCCCTTACCGTCATAGTAGCCGTTGAACTTATATTCAACATTACCGATCGGTCTGAAACCGCCTTCACTTGTATCATATCTTTTGCCTGATGCATAATCTTCATCATTATCGATAACAATGTCATTGACCTGCTCGAAATATCTGTCAGTCGTGTAATACATTCCCGCCATAAAGTTAAGGTCTTCGGTAGTCTTGACTTTATAGGGGTTTGTCTTCGTGCCTTCACCCTCAATACTTCCGAAGGTTGCAGCTGAACGAATCATAAGACCGTGTGAAAGATAAATTTCAACATCTGTTGTGCACTTGATATCCGATTGAACAGTTAACTTCCTGTTATTGATGAAGTCGGGATCAAGCTCCATTTTAACATCTATGCCTGTAGGAACATTCAAAGGTTTAAATTTATTGATAGTGATTGCATACTTACCTATCGTTGCCTCTGAATACTCATTCTTAACATAAAGTACTACCGGCTGACCTACAGTATCAACAACCATTGTTTCCGTTGAATTGGAGAAATCGGAATTAAGTGAATATTTTACCGAGGAAGTATAATTACCATCCTGACCGAGGTAAAGTGCAACATCAGTGCAGTTCTCCTTAACCGCATTATTGAGTGCGGTATTGCTTATGAACGCAAGACTCTGCGGATAAGATGAGTAATAAATACCCGTAATAGCAGCCTGAACACCTGTTGTTGCAGGAGAAAATGCTTTTTCTGCACAGCTGCCTATAATTTTTGCTTTGTAGTTGCTTCTGTCAGATTCCATTTGTGCAGAAACAATGGTATTCTGAATCAACGCTGACTTAGTTTCACCTTCACCGGGAGCTTCCCAAGAAATAGAGTTAGCATTGACAGAAGCTATAACACCTGCTGCATTGTATGAGCTCTTGACAGCACCTCCCGCAACACAGTTATCAATAAAGATTGTGTTGAGATCGGTATTATATGTTTTGTTATTAACGGTTGTTCTTCCGACATAACCGAGAATTGATGCAGCATTACCGATTGATGATGTAAGACCAGTTGATGTAACCTTCGCATAGGATTCACATCTTTCGATAATCAAACCGCCGACAGCAAAATCGACACCTAAAATACCGGCTGTAGATGAGGGGCCTTTAACTTCCGTATTTTCATCAATATAGCAATCAGAAATTCTGAGAGTTAATGTCTCCCCTTCCGTCTTACCGACAAGACCTCCTGTACCTGAGGATGTTGACTGGTACCATTCACCTGCACCCGTCACGGAGCTGTTTCTGTCTGCAGATGAAATAACTCTGCAGTTTTCGATTACACCTGTTGCAGAACCTGCAATCGCACCGACATTTGTAATACCGGTTACCTGAATACCCTCAAAATCAATATTCGAAATCGAACCTGAAAGAGTCTTAAAGAAACCGACAATATCAATTGCGGGCTCGTTAATAGTAAGGTTAGTAATCTTTCGTACTACTTCCTTGCCTGATTCAACATCATAACCTGTGTAGTGACCCGCGAAGTTTTTGGGCTGCCAGTTCTCGATTCCTGTCATATCAATATCACAGACCTGACGGAACCAAACCTCCTGACCCTCATAAGTGCTAAACTGATCGAAGTCACCAGGTTCGTTGATTATGAACGGATCGAGTTCAGTACCCGTACCCTCTGTAGCATTTGTTTTGACAGGGATGGAAATTTTAAGACCGTTACTGTACGTGAATACAAGGTCAACAGTACCTTTGAGTGCACCGTTTGCTATAATCGTAGCAGTATTTGCACCGTAATCTCTTGAAACAGAGAGATATCCGTCATAAGCAGGTGCAACAGATGCAATTTCAAATACCGTATCTTTTGAATCCGCTGTTGCTGTAAAGCCTAAAACACCGCCTTCTGTAATTGCCAAAGTAGGCTGAGTTGAAACAATCTTTACACCTTCATTGGAATTGTCAATTACAAATTCCTGACCCTCTGATAAGGTAATGGTGTCAAGTATCTCACCGCCGTTTGAATATACAACATTGTTGAGATTGTATATCTTGGCATCAATGCCGTTGGTGTAATTATTGAGTTGCGATACACCAAATTTCGGTATTGTTTCACCGACATTAGCAATCTGGCTGAGTGATTGCGGATAGCTTGAGTAGTAAATGTTGTTAAACGCATAGGTTGTGTAAACATCATCAGGCTTGAACGGTGCTCCGTCACCTGATACAAAGTCAGCCACAACCCTACCTCTCTTAGCATTCACATCGTTCTGAGGAATGTTGAGAGTTGCTGTGATTATACAATCGCTTGCAAAAGCTTTATTTGCAAGGTTGGCAGCCGTGAAGTTGATTGAACCGATAAGACCGCCGACTCTTACTTTGCCTTCAACAATACCGCCGGCAACGGAATCGGTGAGTGAAATGCAAGAGAAATCAGTTCCGATATAGCCTATCAAAGAAGCTGCATTATAGAGATGGAGATCAGTTGACACAAATGGACGTGTCGCCTTAACATTCGCTGCAGTTCTGATGTTATCAATCGTTGCATTTATCTGCTTTGTCTGTGTTCCGCCGTAAACACGAGAGTTGATTGAACCTATAGCACCACCGGATACAGAATATCCTTCAACAGTAACATCCGGTGTATACGCACCAACTGTACCGACAATACAATCTTTAATTGTATATGTTGCATTCTCATTGACCATGATGGCAAGTATACCACCCGCGGGGGTTAAGACTGTTGTTAAAGGCTCTGTATTTGTCGCAACAATCTTTGTTCCGTTTGTAACATTAGCTCCGGTAATTGTGAGCTTAATGTTCTCAGCATTATATGATGTAGTACCTACAATACCACCTGCACCCATAGCGGCAATTTCAGAATTGGTAATTGTCGGATTTTCCACGATACCGTTCATATCTGCAGCGATACCGCCGGCAAAGTATGAAGTAGAACCGGAGTTCGTCGTACTCTTGACGCGCATCTGGTTTACGGTACAGTTTTTGATTACAACGTCAAACTGAGAATCTACAGTTTTACCTAAGATACCGCCGACATTCTTAGTCGCTGTGATATCACCAAACTCAGAAGCGTAGGTACATGTCATTGTACAACCGTCAATTATAACTCTGCTGCCGTTTGAGATACTCTTGGCCGTACCTATAAGACCGCCGACACCGTCTTCACCGCTGATCTGCGGCTGACGGACAGTAACATTCGTTATTATTGTATCATCATTATCGGATGATGAAGTTGTTGCATAACCTGCGAGTGCACCGACGGAGTTCTTACCGTTGACCTCGGGCGAGTCAATTATAAAGTTGGAAAGCTCCGCACCCGACAAACCGTAGAATAAACCTAAGTTTGCAGCATCTGCAGACCTGAGCTTCAAGCCTGTAATCGCAAAGACATTGCCTTCCGTACTTGTAAGACCACCGGTAAAAAATTGATCAGGATCATTAATAGCAGCACTCTTACCTATCGGTAAGAAATACGGCTCTTCAAGAATCGACATATCAATATCGTTCGCCAAAGCAAAATAAGATTGCAGGTAGCGTTCCTCTCTGATTGTATCCAAATCATAAGCCGAATAAATCAAGTACGGATCGTCCTTTGTTCCTGCACCGCTGAAATCATCATCCAACGAAACTTCAAGCGGGAAAGCGATATAGAGATATGTTGTGTAAGTCTGCCTTGTAACATCGTCACGAACAGTTTTGTTAAACTTTGCATAAACAAAAGTTTTACCAGTACGCAAAGCTCTGACAGTTACATATCTGTTCTGCATGCTTGATGTAACTTCCATAACACTTCGAGTTTGTGAAGCCCATGCATTAGCAGAACGATCTACAGTAAATCTGGTTGAGCTTTCAGGGAAGTCAATACCGCCGCCGGGTGAGAATACCTGAACAGCCGTACGATCAGTAATGTAGGCAGGAAGTATTGTTCTGTCTACACGATAGTTAGGTGCTGTCAAGACATTACCCTCTGAATCATACTTATAAACAGGCGTACCGGAGTCGTCGCGAACAACATTGCCCTTATCGTCCAATTCAAAGACAGGCATATCCTTGTAGTTTAAGTTAGTAGCAATTGAAGCGTAGTTGCCGATATCAGCAGCAGTTAAACTACCCACGGGATTCTGAGCTAACTCACATTTTTCACGAACGGTATTATATACAAAGCTCGAATAGTAGTTATCACTGAATATGCCGTCAGGAATAGTTGTAGTATCGGTTGTAGCTGTCAGAGTCTTCACATTAACAGCATTACCGATAACAATTCCCTTGTAATTGGTGTTTTCAGAGAAAGTGCATCTTATTGTGTTGCCGACTATAAACGGCGTGCCTGCCGTTGCGGTAGCATTTGCGTTGAGTACATTACCTACAATACCACCCTCACCTTTACGGTGACCAACCTGTGTACCGCCTGTTACGGCAGCAGTAATAGCTGAAGCTACTTCACAGTATGAAATAGAAGTATTTGCGACTGTGGCACTCGATGCCATTCTGCCCACAATACCTCCTGAGCCGTTACCGTTGGAAGTAGACTTAGAATAAACATCCGAATGTACCTGACAGTATGAAACACTAACTGTGGCATTAGCATTAATTAAACCGAGAATACCACCTGCAGAACCTGCACCTTGTGTGACGGATTCGTTACCAACCATTGATGTTTCGTTAATATAACAATGAGAAACAGTAACTGTATTACCTGCATCATATACAGCTCCTAAGATACCGCCGGAAGCTATAGTAGCTGATGCAGAAGTTGAAGCGGAGTAAATATCCGTACCTTGAACTTCACAATCTTTAATAACAAGTGTAGCCTGATTATCAAGTGCATAACCAACCACACCACCGGCACCGTTGCCAATAACTTCGGAATTTATTACAGAACAATCCGAAACAGTTCCGTAACCATATCCGAGGATACCGCCTGTAGCAGTGCTGACACCGGAATTTGTCTTTGTACATTCAACCTTATAGCCGGTTACAATACAATTATCAATAAGATTTCCTGTGTTTTCGTCAGTCTTGGTATTATTGATACCGAGAGTACCTATAATACCGCCAACACCCGGACCGGGAGTTGAATTGTAGGCACCACCACCGCTGCCGCTTATAGTTTTCAACACATTTTCGTCAGAGGCTGTAACGGTACAATTGGTAACCACGACATTATTGGAGTGTGCCGCACCGACTACACCACCAACACCGTACTGAGCTAAATTGATATCAAGGTCTGTAACTTCACAATTGTTAACTGTAGTCGGGAATTTAGATATACCAACAATACCGCCTACGCAAACACCGTCTGCGTTAATATAAGCATCGGAGCCTTCCGTTGCATAAACATGAATATCTTTAACTGAAATGTTAGCTGTTGTGCCTGAATCGTAAGGTTCCGCCTTACCGATAAGACATCCGACATTTTTACCAGCATCAATCTGCGGATTTTCTATCCAAATGTTATCAAATTCCGCAGAACCCTGAACCCATGCCGCAACAACTGCAGAGTTTTCCGCATCCATGTCTGCCATTGCAACAACAGGATTTTTCAAATAAAGATTTGTTATGCTTGCACCTTCGCCAACATATGCAAAAAGAGCATTGTTGGTTACAAGAGTTGAACCATCTACCTTAAGGTTAGTAATTGAATATAAAGGCTTACCCTGAGGATCAAGATCGCAAGTGAAAACACCGTTGAACGGATAACGGGTAGTACCTGATGGATCCGATGGATCCTGACCACCAATAGGAACATGGCTAAGACCGGACATATCAATATCTGCAACAAGCTTGAATATCTTGTCTTCACCACGCAAAGGATCGCCTTGTTCAGGAAGCTTGTAGTTATCTCCCCAATATATCAAATCGTCAGGAGCCTGTATAAGGAAAACACCATCTTCATCCTGGATGAGGCCGGCTTTCGTTGTAACAGTAGCTCTTGCAGTTAAGCCTGTAGGCTTATGTCTTACAATAACAGTAGACTTATCGACATCCTCGGTGACAGCTCTAACAGGTACGCTGAGAACACCATCCGAGGAAAGCGACGGAGCATGGTTTGCATCGTTAACAATGGCAACCTTAGTTGTACCATTTGAATATATTGTAACAGAAAATTCAAAATCACCAATTTCAGCACCGTCAAAAGCACTGAGATTCGGCAGGTTAATATAAAGCGGTGTCACAGTAGTCATATCAGACTTAAGACGATCCGGTGTTTTGAAACTCCATTGAATGAGTTCACCTGAAACTGTTCCTCTACCATAGTTCTTAGTTGAGGACTGTTTATTATCATACATACTCCAGTATGTATTTTCAAAAGTTGCACTTGAATCGTTTGAAGCACCAAAAACGATACCGGAACCGGTATCAAGATGCAGACGACCTGAAGAATAACAATCCTTGATAAGACCTGTGCAATTTTCAAGCTGAGCAATAAAAGGTGAACACCCTTTGATAATAATACCTGTACCGGTAACATTGGGTGACTGAAGAACTTCTGACTTAGCCGCACAATTAGAAATATTTGTGACTTCAGCATCGAGTAATCCGATAAAACCTGCCGAATAATCAGCACCTGCCCATACCTTAACATCAACAGTACAATTGTTAATGTAGGAGTTACCCGTAACCATTCCGATAAATGCTGCATCATTTATCTTTGAGGTCGTAAGCGTGTAAGTATTTGCACCATTGATGCCAGTCAAAGATATGTTATCAAAAGCTGCACTACTCAAACCACCGAAGATAGCAGTGGTTATAGCTGAGCTAAGCTGAATTTTAAGGTCATGAACATAACCTCTGTTTGGTGTATCGGTTGTATGATTCTCATCAATGTTACCAAAGATGAAGTTAAAAATCTTTGTATTTGTCCTAAGAGTCTTTTCGTTGCCATCGAGAGTACCGGTAAAATCAAACGAGGTCCAATCTGTATTCGGCACAGCAAAATCAGCAACGAGCTTATAATGTGCAAACGGTGCAAATTTTATAAGCTTGAACTGTGCAAGGTTTGCTATTTCAATCGGTGTGTTTAGAGTTAGACCGTCGCCGGTAAGCGTTCCGGAAGTGACTAAAACAGAAATATACAACTCCTGTGTGATCGTTCCCGAGAAGTGAGATGAACCAACACCTTTCGGAAGATTAATTGTAGTATTGAACTTAATCTTTGTTCCGCCGTCAGCAGTGCCGACAGAAGCAACAGTCATTTTACCTTGTTCGAGAGAAACAGTAGCTATACTGTTATTCATCGAAGCAAATGACGAACCGGCAACTGAGATTGAGACCGCGTTGCTCCAAGTGCACTCAATGTCAGCTGCATCAATTTCTACAGAGTCTCCTGTATGCATAGCGATGAGTTTTCTTGTCAGCTCAATATCGTTAACACCTGCACCGGTGTATGAGCATGAAGCAAGACGACCACTTGCATCGCTTGACCAGTATGTAGTGTCAAGAATGGTGTCTCTACCGCCTACGCCGATAACTGCACCGAGTGATAATGTGCTGTTTGCGATTTTAACGAGTGTATAACAGTTGTCAACCGTTATGTCAAGTGAATTTACTTTACCAATAATACCGCCAACTGCAATATCTGAAGTTGTTGCAGTACCTGTAGTACCTGAAGAAAAGCTCTGTGTGATTGCTCCAATTGATGTACCCGCGATACCACCATAAACAGTACCTGCACCACTCTCATGGTAAGCACTTACATCAATAGCTGAGCATCCTTCAATTGATCCTTCGTTTGTTGCGGAAATTGCACCGTAGATATAATTGTTGCCGTTGAAGATGATATTAGCATTAGTTGCTGTTGCTGCGACATTGTTCGCTGTGTTGCCGACAACTGCCGACTGAATAATATAACTTGCATTACTACCTGCGATACCGCCAACATAGTTACCACCGGTTATATTCTTTGCAGCAAAATCTGAATGGCTATCCTCTGCTGCAAAAATTACATCAACATTTTGTACACCTGAATTCTTGTTCTCGGGCATACCGGCAAGGTTTGCACCAACAACACCACCGATGTAATTGTTATCCGAGGTAGCAGTAATTTTGAGATTCTTAATTTCAACACTGTCTGTAACAGCCGAAGCACCACCAATGATACCACGGTTCTGAGCGGCAATGCCACCAACATAAGAACGACTGCCTCGAATTACTAGGTACACATTCTCAGCGGTAATGTTTCTGATTCGACCTGATTCGCCATTGTCTGCCGCAACAAGACCAACACCATTGTAAAGTGTAAAGCTTCCGGTTTCGGTAGTGTACGGATCACTCACATTAGATGTAGTATTGGACTCCATCGTAATCTTTATGTCCTTAAAAGAACAACCTGTAATAACACCGTCATTCTTTAATGAAAAAGCTGAGAGAGCAAGTGCGTTTGATGATGTAAGGGTAAGGTCGAAGTTTTCAAAATTAATGTTATCAATTACTGAATTGGATGATAAATAGCCAAAAAGCGCCAAGGTGTTCTGAGCACCATGAGACAAATTTAAATTTGAAATTGTCGGTTTTGTACCGTCAATCTTTTCACCGACAAGATTTATAAATTTGGAAGTATCTGTCGGGTTATCTGAAATAAGCCAACCATTCATGCCACCAAAAGTATTGTTTGTGAAAATATCAAAAGCAGCAGAATATCCGGCCTCAACAGCTATAGTATTAAGACCACTAAGATCGAGGTCTACAGTAAGCTTAAAATACTTGTTTGAGTCAGCAGTGTTTAACTTTTCTTGAACTAAAACAAAATGCTTTAAAGAAGTTATAAGGTAGGGATTCTGTTGTGTTCCGTTACCCTCCCAAGTAACCGTAAGATCTTTTACAGCTTGCTCTTCAAGGGCAAATTCAGATTGAATTTCAACCTTTTGAGCAGGTTTTGCCGGTTTAACATTTACATTTGTGTCCGGAGTGGTAACAGGTTTGGTTGCAGCTTCAGTTGTTGCTTCCGTAGTAGTTTCAGTTGTAGGCTCAGTTGTTGTTTCGTTTGTTGTTTCGTTTGTTGTTTCAGTTGTAGGCTCAGTTGATGATTCTGTTGATTCAGAGAGGGTTGTGGTTTCAGAAAGGGTCGTAGACGCAGTTGTTGATTCCGAAGAAGTTGTACCAACCTCTTCAGCGTAAGTTGCCGGTGAAATACATGACAAAATGACGGTAGCCGACAAAATCAGCCCCATCAGCCTGTCAAAAATCCTTCTCTTCATCATTGTGAACCTCCACTAAAACCATCATTACCGGGCAAAGAAACATCTGTAAAGCGTTTCACTTTACGAATCATTTGCTTGCATTCTTTGCTTTCTCTTTTGCTTTCATCGCCTTTTCTTTGGCAAGTAACTGAGCTCGTTCTTTTGCTTGTTTTTCCTTAAGTTTAGCCTTTTCACGAGCTATTCTTTCTTTCTCTTTGAGAGCAAGTCTTTCCTTCTCTCTGCGTTCCTTTTCTTTTAGCTTTGCTTTTTCAGCACGCTCTTTTTCTTTTGCTTTTGCCTTTTCACGAGCTATACGCTCTCGTTCTTTTTGTTTTTGTTTTTCTCTTGCAGCTCTTTCTTTTTCAAGCTGTAAAGCTTTTTCCTTTGCAGCTCGTTCTTTCTCTTTTTCCTTGATTCTACGAGCTTTTTCAAGTTCTGCCTGCTTTTCTTTTTCACGAGCTAAGCGCTCTTTTTCAGTTTGTTTCTGCTTAGCAATTCGTTCTTTTTCGGCCTGTAAAGCTTTTTCCCTTGCCAGGCGTTCTTTCTCTTTTTGCTTAAGTTTTGCTGCTTTTTCTTTAGCAATCTTGTCAGCTTTCTCTTTTGCGATTCTTTCACGCTCTTTTTGCTTTGCCAGAGCAGCTTTTTCTTTCTCTGCTTTGATTCTATCGAGCTCTTTCTGCTTAGCAATACGCTGACGCTCTCTTTCTTTCTCTCGTTTTGCTTTTGCAAGTGCAAGTTCTTTTTCTTTCTTTGCTTTGAGTCTTGCCTTTTCTTTTGCTTTTCTTTCTTTCTCAAGAGCAATCTGTTTTGCAATTCTCGCAGCTTCTCTTTCTTTCTTGCGTCTTTCGATTTCTTTGCGTCTCTCTTCCTCAAGTCTGATCTTTTCTGCAATTTCTGCTTTGCGATCAGCTTCAGCCTGAAGAGCTCTTGCAATAGCATCTTTAATTTTCTGTTCACCCGCAGCCTTCTTCTTGCTGACTCGTTTCATTTCATCAACAAAAACCTTGCGTATTTCAGCTTCATCCATATCATAATTAAGAACAAGCTCTTCTGCAAGTCGTTTGAGCATCTTGGGTTTCAGCCTGCGTTTTTTAAGTCTTGACTTAAGCTCTTCTTCAGGAATAACATTCTTCTTTAAGAGAAGGTAATTAACACCTAAAAGTTCATTCAAGTCTTCTCTGTACTGGTCTGATACCACTTCATTTGATTCCTTGGCGATAATCTCATAACCAACATCGGTGTATGACGATACAAACTGCCATAATTCCAAACATGCTCTGAAGTTCGGGTCTTTTGAAATAACATTGGTTCTCATAATAGGAGGACGAACCGGAGTACAACCCTGCAATTCACGCATAAACGCTGAACCCGCAAATTCATTGATAATTCTCTTTATCCTGTCAATGCGTTGGAATGCAGAAGCCGTTTTACCTGACTGAGATTCGTGTCCGCCTGAGGACTGAGTTGCTATTTCAAGTTTATATGTAATTAACTCATTACCGTGTTTAACTTCACTTTCCATCTTCATTGATGCCATATTTTCATCATCAGAAAGATTGAAAAGTACATTATATCTTGCGTCTATAAATCGCTGAACATTTTTGATAAGTGTGTAGATAAATCTGTTTTCATAGATTTCAAAGCTTTCTTCACGGAAAACATTGAGAATCTTACTTGGGGTAACCCTGTCACCGTCAACTCGAGCAATCATACTTGTGTGCTGAGCAAGATGTCTTACCGATTCAGCAGTAATTTTTCTTGCTCGTGCAATCGGTACGATTTCCTCTTCCTGAACGATGAACTTTCTGGGGTTTCTGATAATTGTATCAAGCGGGACAATGCACGCCTCAATAGCATCGACCCAACGAAGGTCAATTTTCTTTTCAAAATATCTGTGGAAAAGTGATAAGGAATTCTTACCACCACCAACATCAAAGCTTAAATCCTCATAAAAGTCGTTGTCCTTGACAAGGGACGACATTGAGTTTTTATATTGAGAATAGAGTTCGTTATATGACTTTGGCATACCCGCTGTCCCCTTTTAGATAAAATTAGATGAGCTTCTGAAGTCTTTCGAGATATTCTTTACATTCCTTCATGTTCTGCTTACCGAAGTGCTTGTTGAGATATGTAATCAAACCGCTGATTTCATCACGAATGAAAGCAAGGTTCAAGCTTTCAAATTTACGCAAAATCTTGTGACAAAGAATGAAATCAAGACCATCAATTTCTGTTCCGCCGCAAGCAACATAAGCAGGAACGAAGTCCTCAAGCTGCTTAACAATACGGTTACCGAATGCCAAACGAAAATGCTCAATAACATAGTCATCAAGTTCTGCAAGTTTTCTAAGGTTTTCTTCAGAAACTTTATACTTTTCTTTTGCCTCTCTGAACATTTCTTCAAGGTGCTTGTAGCTGAGTGTAAGATGATCTGTCCAGGGAGCTTCGAAATATTTACCCTTTGTATTGATATCAATCGGAATAGCACGGTCATAAACCTTATCTGTAACTGCGAATGTGGAGTCGTCGTTATTGATAGTTCCGATGTACCACATATTTTCAGGAAGTCTTAACTTACCGTCAAAGAGGTGTTTCGGGTCTGTGGGCCATACTGAAGGAACAAGGCTTACTACCCATTCATCACGGCTGGGCATTTCAAGGATTGAAAGTAATTCAGCGAAGTAGTACTCAACACGAGCGATGTTCATTTCGTCGAGGATTGTAAGGAAGATATCCTCTTTGTATGTAGCTTCGTACATCTTCTTGAGAACTTCTGTTTCGTTGAATCTCTTTGTGAATTCGTTGAAGTAACCGAAAAGCTCGGTTCTGTCACGCCATGACGGCTGAACTGATGCGATAGTAGCATCGTTCTGTATAAACTTACCGAATGAGTAAGGAAGTGATGTTTTACCTGTACCGGAAATACCCTGTAAGATAATAAGTCTTGTTGTTGAGAATGCAGCCAAGAAAAGTCTGATTGTGTTTGGTTCATAGTAAAGACCCATTCTTGAACAAGCAAAGTTTCTATACATTTCAACTATTTCAGGAAGTGTAATATCGTTGTTGTATTCGGGTGCTACATAATCAGCAAGCTCCAAATCAACCTGAGTAAGCTTGTAGAAACGGCTGTAATCTTCGTCAAGCATATCTGCATCCGAATCGGAATCAGATTTCTTTTCGCCGTCTTCTTCAGGGATTTCTTCATACGGACTTTCACCGGGGCGAAGACCTAACTGAGAAACCTTCATAGCAAGAATCTTTTCTTTTTCTGTAGCAAGCTTCATAACCTCACGGTTAAGAGATGCAACTTCGTTGAGTAATTCTTCCTGATTAACAACAGTCTTACGGAATCTGATGTATTTCTTGATAAGTAATACCAAAGCCCATACGATAGCAGCCAATACTACTAATATGAGTAAGATACATACTACTGCAAGAATGATACCGCCAACACCAAGGTCTTTTGACCAAGCCTTGAAGATATCTATGTACTTCGGGATATTGAAGATATTTGCAATACCTAAACCAATACCCTTGATAATTCCCCAGATACCTTCGACTACAAACTGTTCAAGGAATTGCTCTAAAAATTTAACTATAGCTCCCATTTAAGTCACCCACTCATTTCTTGAAATTTTGTTTTTAGTGATTTTTGTTTACTCTTGTTTATCTTCGCCCTGAGAAGCTTCCTGCTCCTTTTGTTTAGCAAGGTATTCCTCAATGGCTTTCTTCTTAATTTCTTCCTCGTTTTCGGAAAGTTCTTCAAGTGCTTTTGCTTTCTTATTATCGTTAATGGCAACTATAAGCTTATATAACTGCCACAGGAAGAACAACGCAATCGGAAGGAGTATGCAGATAAAGAATCCTAACTGCGAACGAAGGAACTTGAATACTGTTCCAAGTCCGGATATCTTTGTTCCTGTCCATTTGCCGAGAATGTTTCTGTACGATGCTTGATCGAGATCCTTTTCAAAAGCATTATCGCCTCGTGTTCTGTAGAAGGCTCTTCCGCCATATTCGTTTTTCTCTACAATTCGGTGAGTATTAACAATCTTTGTGCTTGTTTTCTGATCATACATCACATAAGAAACAACATCGCCAACCTTGAGATCATCAACCTCGTCATCATCAAGCATTTCGACTATTATCAAATCTCCTGCTGAAAAGCCTTTTTCGCTTTCCATAGAATCAGTCTCAACATTCATTACTGCGTAGCCGAAAAGATTCGGGGTTTTTGTTTCATTATTAGTAGAAGTGATAACCATTATCGTTATTACCGCGGCAAAAACAACCACTATTCCGACAAGCACATCGGCTATAATCGAGCTGACTTTCTTTTTGCCTTCTTTTTTATTTGTACCTTCTTTAGCCATAAAACCATGCCATCGCTTTCTTATGTATTTGTAAAAATGTAATTTATATCTTACATCTGAAACATAGGACATAAATTGCACTTCTACAAAAAAACTGCCACAGCCGCATAAGCTGCGGCAGTTTTAAGTCTTTGTAGGGACTGTTCAAAAACAGCCCACAAAATTAAGCTTAATTGTATCGGGCGATCTTTGAACCGCCCCTACAGTTGGGGGAGCTTTTTGCTCGGGGAGCTACCAAGCGGATTTTACTCCGCTTGGTATAAATAATTTAAAGTCAAATAAATTATAAGTTAAGTAAACTATAATTATTAGCCTTCAACAGGAGCAGCCTGCTTTGTGAAGTTGATAGCAAGAGTAGCTGTATCAGCTGTCTGACCTTTACAGTCAGCGTGCTGACCTTCAGCCCACATGTAGAATGTAAGCTGTGTAGCTTCACCAGCAACAAGATCGATAGAAGTATTCAAGCTTGATGCGCCTGTTACCTGAGCTGCAAGAGCTGTTGTTTCATCAGCATCAAGGATTGCGTTACCGTTTGTATCGTTAGCTGTGTCACCTGCAGCACCTGTGTAGGGAAGGTAAGAACCTGTACCTGCAACTTTGAATGTGCCGTTAACTGTTAAGCCAGCGAATACATAAGCCTGAGTATGTGTGAAAACGGGAGCTACGTCAACTGTGCAATTAACATCTGATTTTACGAGAACTGAGAACTGAACATATTTGCCAGTAGCTTCAGTTGCTGTGAAAACGCCGTCTTCAATAGCACCGGAAACGATGCTACCGATACCCTGTGTACCAGGAGTTACAGAAACGGGAGAAAGAGTAGATGCGAGTGTGTTTGTTGTAACAGCAGTAAGGTCAGCTGTTGTAAGAACTGTTTTCCATTCGTTACCGTCAGCAGAGATAAGGATTGAACCTTCTGCGTTGCTTACGGAAGCACTGATCTGGTTAACTGTTGCTGTGTCACCTGTTGCGAACCATGCGAATGTTGCAGATGTCAAAACGATAGCTGATACTACAAGCATTGCAATAGCAGAAACTAATGAACGTTTTTTCATAATAATTTCCTCCAAATAAATTTCTTTTTATATCTTAAATGTGTATCCTTCGGGAAGTTTGCCGAAAACAAAGATATCTGATGTCTCCCCCAGCATCAAACAGCTTTTTCTTCAACTTTGATTGCATCAAAGTTCATTTCTAGCTTTGCTTCACCTCCCAGAATATCGTTTACACATTCAGGATCCTCACCTTCGAGCCAAATAACTACTGTATACTTATCGATATCTCCGACCTCGAAGTTTCTGTTTGAAAGTTCCATAACCGTTTTCGGGTCCTTAAAGGTTTTGTCAATTCCAAACCAGGCATTCTTTTCATTTTTGTTGTCTTCTCTCGGAGTTTTGCCGTATACTGTAGGTTCACCGTTATAGTAAACCATGACTCTCATTGCGTGTTCTGTTCCCTTTGTTGAGGACAGAATATCGAGTGATGCGTTGTAACCGCACTTCTCTTTACCTGTGTTCTTTATGTAGAAAGTATAGGCTATGTAATTCTGACCGTTGTGACTACCGTCAACATTGTCAACATCCGCAAAGGTTCTGTAAGTCGGGTCTTTGGGGTTATAGAAGCTCGACGACTTATGATTAAGAATCCACTCTTTGGTGATGTTATCCATATTCTCAATCGGATCACCTGAAAGCATTATTGTAGGATTCTTGAAATCTTTAGTTTCAGAAATCGAAATGCCGACATTGTATGCATCCGGGTCGAGATTTATTGTAAATCTACCGGCTTTGTTGACAAAACTTACGCAAGCATAGCTGATTGACATTAACAATATCAAGAGTAAGAGGATAACGAAGAGTATTCTTAATATATGATTTCGTTTTCTGACCTTTTTGGCCTCGGTTCTGACTTCCCTACGCTCTTGACCTTCAATCGGTTCGGGCGTCGGTTTAGGTTTGCGGCTCAATCAACCCATCTCCTTTCCACAAAATTATATGTATCAGTCACCTTTGATTTGCTTTTCTTTAATCGGATTACCGTAAAAGCTTCCTTTCATTCGGTCTGCACCCATCTTTTTAAGAAGTGCAGCTCGTTCGACTGAATTGATTCCGTCAACGGTGACCTGAGTTTCAATCTTTTTAGTAAAATCGATAATACCTTGAACAATATTCTGAGCTCTTTCGGATTCTTCAATATTATCTAAAAGACTTTCATGAATACCAATATAATCAACTTCGTAATGACTTAAGTGTGACAATGAAGTGTATTCTGTACCAAAGTCATCAATTTCGATAAGAAATTCTTCCTGACGAAGTGCCTGAATATTTTCGATTATCTGAGCTTTATCCGCTTCAAGAATACTCTGATTGATTTTGAAGCAGAATTTATCAGGCAAGGTGTCTTTAGCTTCAACAATCTTCATAATCTTAGAAACAATGTTTTTCTTTGCAAGATGCTTGACAGAGATCGGAACTATAACACTATTGATATCAACTTCTCTTGCTTCACACCTTTTAATAGCTTCACAAGCTTCTTCAATCATCCAATAGTCGAGGTCACATATCTGCGATGACTTTTCGGCTATCGGAATAAATGTTTCCGGTAAGAGAACGCCCATTGATTTGTCGTTAATTCTCATAGAAACTTCAAAATCAATAGCCATATTGAGATGTGTGTCAAACACGGGACGATACCACAACTCAAGGCTTCTGAGCCCTGATCTGCGTGTTTTTTTTGCATTTGTATTGGTTTTCTTTTCAGCCATACAACGGACACCTCAAATCAAAATCGTAATATATATGGGCATACCATTCCGGTACATTATAATATTCACGATAGAATGATATCACGAACGCACAATTTTGTCAATAAGTATACGAAATTTTTATGAAACTTTTAACAAAAAAATGCAAAATAGCCATGCAAGAAGCACGGCTATTTTTGAATAATTATTCCTGATTTGTCTCTTATTTCCTGTAATATTATACAAGTATTGATTGAATTGTTTTTGGCTCTGAGATAATCGTTCACAGTTTGTTCATAGTTTTCGATAAAATCTCTGAATTTTTCCGCTTCATACTGCATCAGCACTTCTTTGGGTACATCTCCACAGATTTTTTCCCTTGTACCGTCATTGAAAATAACCTCGGAATTCGTAAGCTTTGAAATAGATTCTATTCTGATTGTACCAAGGTCGCCGATAATCTGTGAGCCACAGAAATCCTGACCGACCTTTGAAGATGTTATCGAGATATCCATATCGGGATAAGTCAGTATTGCCGAGGTTGAAGCATCTGCACCCGTATCAAGGAATACCGAATGTGCGGTAATACTTTCGGGCATACCGAAAAAGTAGCTTGATGCGTAAACACAGTAGCAACCCAAGTCCATAAGGCAGCCTGTTGCCATTTCAGGGTTGAAGATATTCGGTACCTCTCCCCTTTTGTATGCGGGGTATTTCGATGACAATTGGCTGAAATCAAAATGTACGGAGTGTACTTCACCAATTTTTTTTATAGCTTCTGCTATTTTTTCAGACACAGGATTGTACGCCATCATCATAGCTTCCGTAAAAATTAAACCCTTTGATTCAGCTAAGTCATAAAGCTCAGTTAATTGCTCGGGTGTAACAGTTGCAGGTTTTTCACATATTACATTTTTGCCGTTTTCAAGCATCAGCTTACTCTGTCTGTAATGAAAGACATTCGGACTCGCAATATAGACAGAATCGAACTCCTCAGCTTTTGCAAATTCATTTAAATCTGTATATATGTTGGTACAAGAAAATTTATTGCCGAATTCAAGACCTTTTTCTTTTGTTCTCGAATAAACTGCCTTAAGATTTATATTGTCAGACAAGCAAGTACCTCTGACATAGGATTCAGCAATCCAACCTGTTCCTATAACTGCGTAATTCATATTATTTTCCTTTAGTTTTTAAGTGATTGAATCGGTGCAGGGATTCTTCCGCCTCTGTTGATAAACTTTGCGGGAGAAATATCTGACAAGGGCATTACGGGACCGCTTCCGAGAAGACCGCCGAACTCCAGAGTATCACCAACATCTTTACCGATTGCAGGGATAAGACGAACTGCGGTAGTTTTTGTGTTAATCATACCGATTGCCGCTTCGTCAGCGATAATTGCAGAGATAACCTCTGGTGTGGTATTTCCCGGTACCACTATCATATCAAGACCGACGGAGCAAACCGCTGTCATTGCTTCCAGCTTCTGAATTGAAAGTGCACCGCTGACTGCTGCATCAATCATTCCCGCATCTTCTGAAACAGGGATAAATGCACCTGAAAGACCGCCGACATGAGAAGACGCCATTGTGCCGCCTTTTTTTACTGCATCATTAAGAATTGCAAGTGCCGCGGTTGTGCCGTGGCAACCGCACTGCTCGAGACCCATTTCTTCCAAAATATGTGCTACCGAATCGCCTACTGCGGGAGTTGGTGCAAGTGACAAATCAACTATACCGAACGGAACTCCAAGCATTTTTGCCGCTTCGTTTGCAACCAACTGACCGATTCTTGTGATTTTGAATGCAGTTTTCTTAACAACATCTGCTACATCGGTAATATCGCCGTCGGGAATTTTTGCAAGTGCACTTCTTACAACACCGGGACCCGATACGCCTACATTTATGACACATTCAGGTTCACCTGCACCGTGGAATGCACCTGCCATAAACGGGTTATCATCGGGAGCGTTGCAAAATACAACAAGCTTTGCCGCACCGATACAGTTTCTGTCCGCGGTTTTCTCAGCAGCTTCCTTGACAATTTTACCCATAAGCTTAACCGCATCCATATTGATGCCTGCTTTTGTTGAGCCGATATTGACGCTTGAACAAATGTGGTCGGTTACGGACAATGCTTCAGGTATACTGTTGATAAGTACTTCGTCACTCTTCGTAAAGCCTTTCTGTACCAATGCAGAAAAACCGCCGATAAAGTTAACCCCGACTTCCCTAGATGCCTTTTCAAGAGTAAGCGCATACTTGACAGGGTCACCGCCGGATGCCGCCATTATCATTGAAATAGGTGTAACGGATATTCTTTTGTTTATAATAGGAATACCGTATCTTCTTTCAAGCTCATCGCCTACCGATACGAGATTTTTTGCATAAGTAGTAATTTTATCATAAATCTTTGTGCAAGTGGTCTCGGGGTCAGTTGAGCAACAATCAAAGAGTGAGATACCCATTGTTATTGTTCTTATATCAAGATTTTCATCCTCAATCATGTGGATAGTTTCTAAAATATCTTTAGTGTTTAACATAGTAACTCCTTATATATGGTGCATTGTATTAAAGATATCTTCATGCATTACATGAACAGATAAATTGAGCTCTTCGCCTGATTTTTCAAGATTTTTTGCAAACTCAGAAAAACCTACTGTGCAAGCTTTCAAATCAACAAGCATTATCATGCAGAACATATCCTGCAAAATTGTCTGTGAAACTTCAATAACATTGGCGGAATTTTCGGAACATATCCCCGATACCTTCGCAAGAATACCAACCATGTCTTTTCCTACTACCGTAATAACAGCACGCATACTTATCACCTATCCTTAAAATTATTACTTTGATATTCTAACACAAAACATCATATTTTTCAATTTTTTTTGCAAATTTTTATTTTTTACTTTTATTTTCCCGTAATTTATGTTATATTAACTATTTAGAATGGAGGTTAGTATATGCAATATAAGAATTTACTTGACTTGCACATTCATACAGATAATTCTTTTGACGGCAATCACTCAACCACATATCTTTGTGAACGAGCGCAGATGTTGGGGCTGAGAGCTGTTGCATTCACGGACCATAGTGATGTTGATACTCCCGATAAAAAACAGCTTGAACGCTCGGCGTTGCAGTCTTTTTTTGAGGTATCAAAGGCAAAGTCCGCTTTCAGAGGTCGTATGATAATATGCAAGGGCATTGAGTTGGGACAACCTACTTATGATATTGAAATCTCCGAAGCACTCTTGAAAAAACAGAATTATGATTTTGTTATAGGCTCGATACACAATCTCAGAAATATGCAGGACTTCTGGTTTCTGGATTACAGTAAAGAAAATGTACCCGAGTTGCTCGACAAATACTTTGATGAGGTATTAAATCTCGTTGATTGGGGAAATTTTGATACTCTCGCACATCTTACATACCCGTTGAGATATATAGTCGGCGACCACAAAATCCCCATTGATTTATCAGAGTATGACAAAAAAATTGAGCTGATACTCAAAATGCTTGCAGAAAAAGAAATTGCTTTGGAAATCAACACCTCGGGATTAAGACAAAACCTCGGAAAAACTATGCCTGAAGCTGATATCGTAAAACGATTCAAGGAACTGGGCGGTAAATATATAACAATCGGCTCTGACGCTCATTACGCTGAGCATTTAGGTGCAGGAATCAATGACGGTATGAACATTGCCAGAGATTGCGGTTTCGATTGCGTAACACTTTATCAGAACCGAGAGCCGATACAAATTCCCATTGAATAGGAGAATAAAAATGATAGATTTTAATAAAGCACTCAACAAAAGAATCAGAGATGTTAAACCCTCAGGTATCAGAAAATTTTTTGATATCTGCGAGGAATATGATGATGTAATTTCATTGGGTATCGGTGAGCCCGACTTCCCCACTCCCGAACATATCCGTCAGGCCGGCATCAATGCTATTGCATCAGGTCTTACAAAATACACTTCAAACAAGGGTCTTACTGAGTTAAGACGCGAAATCGCCGCTTATTACAAGCGTCGTTTCAATGTTGATTATTGCGGTGATACCGATGTTCTTATCACAATCGGCGGTTCAGAGGCACTTGATTTATGCTTCAGAGTATTATTGGAGCCCGGTGATGAGGTTTTGGTTTCAGAGCCTTCTTATGTCTGCTATTCACCTCTTACATCAATCAGCAGCGGTGTTTATGTTCCGATAGTTACGGAGGAAAAAGACAAATTCAGACTTACTCCCGAAGCTTTGAAAAAGGCTATTACTCCCAAGAGTAAGTTGCTCGTTCTCACCTATCCCAACAACCCCACCGGTGGTATAATGGAAAGAGAAGATCTTGAAGCTATTACCGAGGTCATCAAAGATACCGATATCATAGTTATTTCAGACGAAATCTACGGTGAATTGACTTATGGCGGAAAACGACATGTTTCAATGGCTGAGATTCCCGGAATGAAAGAAAGAACAGTTATTATCAACGGTTTTTCAAAAGCATATTCAATGACAGGTTGGCGTTTAGGTTATGCTATAGGTCCTCAGGAGCTTATCGCCGCCATCACAAAGATGCACCAGCACGCAATTATGAGTGCAAATACTATTTCTCAGTATGCCGCAATTGAAGCTTTGAGAAACGGCGATGTTGACATAAATTATATGCATAAGACCTATGATGCGAGAAGACGACTTGTTGTATCAGGTTTTAATCTTATCGGACTTCATACATTTGAGCCCGAAGGAGCTTTCTACTGTTTCCCCTGTATCAAGAGTACGGGGCTTGACTCAGAAACATTCTGTGCACAGTTGCTTGAGAAAAAGAGAGTTGCAGTTGTTCCCGGTACTGCATTCGGTGACTGTGGTGAGGGTTATATCCGTGTTTCATACTGCTATTCAACCGACCACCTTGCGGAAGCTTTAAAACGAATAGGCGATTTTGTTGAAGAGCTCAGGAGAGAAAAAGAAAAATGATTACTGTAAATGCTGCAGCTAAAATCAATTTATCCCTTGACATAGTAAAAAGGCTTGATAACGGATATCACAGCCTTTTTATGATTATGCAATCGGTTGATTTGTATGACACAATCAGAGTTGAAAAATGTGAGTGTAAAGGAATTTGCATTACATGTAATGTTGCCGACATTCCGACGGACGCTTCTAACATTGCAGCAAAAGCAGCAAAGGCTTTTTTCAATACAGCAAACATTGAAAATCCGGGGATAAAGATTGATATTACTAAACGAATTCCCCATGCGGCAGGTCTTGCAGGCGGCAGTGCTGACGGTGCCGGTGTCATAGTGGCACTCAACGAAATGTTCAAAACAAACTTTACACAAAAAGAGCTTTGTGACATAGGTGTAAAGGTCGGAGCTGACATTCCGTTCTGTATTGTCGGCGGCACAATGCTTTCCCAGGATATAGGCGGAGTGCTTTCACCTTTACAGCCGTTACCTGAAGTTTATATCGTGCTTGCAAAGCCGAAAGCGGGCGTTTCAACTAAAGGTGCTTATGATGCATTTGACTCTGCTCATAACATCAAGCATCCCGATAACTGCAATCTGCTCCACGCGGCGGTAAACGGTGATTTTGATAAATTATTCAGCCTTGCTTCAAATGTTTTTGAACAGGTTATAGAAGTTCCCGAAAGAGTCAATATCAAAACCGTTATGCGTAAACACAATTGCAAAACCGCTTGTATGAGCGGTTCGGGTCCTACAGTTTTCGGTATTTTTGAAAATAAAAAAGATGCAGAAAACTGTGTCAATGAACTTAAAAATATTATTCCCGAGGTTTTCCTTACAAAACCTTTAAACAACGGAACATTTTTTGAATAATCATGTTTTATCGGCAGATAATAACTTCAACAAGTGTTAAGGAGTTGAAAGTTATGCTTGATAAAATTTCTTTGGCATTGGTTATTATCGGTGCTCTCAACTGGGGCGGTATCGGTCTTTTTGAATTCGACCTTGTTGCCTGGATTTTCGGCGGTCAGGGTGCAATTCTCAGCCGTATCATCTATACATTGGTTGCCCTTGCAGGTGTCTGGTGTATATCCTTGCTTTTCAGAAGAGATGCTGTCGTTTCAGACGATGCCTGAATAAAGAACAACAACCCGTACATCACACACGATGCACGGGTTGTTTTACTATTTGCTTTTTATAATTTCTACTTTTTTATTTTGATAATCAACTTCTACACGATAGCCACTCATAATGTAAAGACCATAGCTGGCTGTGACGCTGTCCAAAATCAGCTCTTTATTTCGCTTTTCGGCAAATCTCGTACCACCGGACAAAGCCATAATGATGTTAATGCTATTGCCACCTATTTCTTCTCTGCCTTTTTCTAAAACAGACACTTTATTCGTATCTAATCTGTAAAGTTTTCCATTTATTGTTATATCTGCTGTTGTATCACTTTTCCAATTCACTTTTGCCCCTATTGCCTTTAAGGCAGCTACAAATGGTACATCAGCATAATCGTAATGCAGAACTACATTTTTTGAAATGACTTTCCCGTTTAAAAAAAGTGATGCAGTTCGTGGACTGTATTTTTCTTTAAAAGTCTTTAAAGTATAGAATGAATATGTGTATTCTCTGTCATCAACTGTATGGTCTATGGTAAGAAAGTATGATGTTTTGTCGGTTTGCAGCCATATAGTAATAGGATATGCTGATGAATATACGATTGCTGTGCGACAAGCAGATTCTTTAATCCCTTTTTCACTCAAAAAATTATTTAGCTCTTGTGATTTATCAGTAAAATCAATCAGGCTTTTATATAATGGCATTGGTGGGTCAAACCCAAGTCTCACGAAACCTTCACCTTTTATCTTGGTTTGCGGATATTCATAATTCACCTCAAATACCGTATTCGATTTTGAACAAACAAGAATTTCATCGCCATTTTTATCTAAAAACGCCTGAGAAGGATTTGATATAAATTTGTAATAATCTTCTCTCCTTAACTTATAACGGACTATCTTGCCGTCATCTAATAAATTGTCGATATCAAAGGGGATTCTTTCCTTTTTCGTGGTTGTTTCTGTTTTCTGATAAACTGTAGGTTCAGTAGTTTTTTGAGTTTGTGTAGTTTTTATTGTTGTCGTGCTATTTTGGGTCGTTGAGGTATTTGTTTCTGATAATTCGCTTGTTTCAAGCACTGTACTCGAATTGCTCGTGCCTACACTTTCAACTGTGGTTACCGTTGATTTTACTGTTGACAGATGCGTTACATCTGTTTCGGCTGGCAAGCAGGCAAACAAACAGGATATCATAGACAAACATAATATAACACATATTACCCTTTTCAACAAAATCACCTGCTTTCTCTTATTTGAACCTCATAGCGAGTGTTAAACAAAACGCTTCACTCTCTTTGCAGGTAAAGTTATTGATTTTATCTCCCGTTGCAAAGGTATAGAATATCATATCATCTACCGTTGTGCCTCTTTCTTCAACATAAATCTCCATACCGTTTTTGTTGAATGTTTCTTCAAAAGTATCAATATAACCACGAAGATAAGCTCTTTTTGCATCATTGATTTTCACATATAATCTTTTAGCATCTTCATCTTTTCCCTCAGACATCAGCACATCAGCCTGTTTTTTTAACTCTGATGAAGATACTCCGTCAATTATGATTTCATCCATGTAGTTATCAGGCAACGAATACTTAAAGTTTACCATAACTGCATAAGTTCTTTCATCACCATTGTCATTTATGGCATTTCGGAGTTCCTGCGTAAGACCTATACTTCCCTTTTCAATCGGTTTTACAGAATTAAAAGTACCCTTTAAATCATAATCTGCGTAAATTATTCCAATGCCCTTTCCTGTATTTTCAACCATTATAAATGTGGGTTCTCCTGAAGACATTGTTGTCGGAAGTGTTACTTCAGGATTTTCCGTCGCTTCATTTTTGACAGTCGATTGCTTTTCAGTTCTTTCATTCTTCGTTTTCTTTGTTGTTTTTTTATGGGTTTTATCTTTTGTGTCTTTTGTTGTTTTCTCGGTACTTGACATTCCGTTATCTGCATTTTCTGTTGTATTTTTCGTACTGTCAGTTACAAGACCTGCATTTGTAAGATTTTCTTTGAATAAACCTACTGCAACAAGTAAAACAACACATATACTACCAACTGCTATCGCTGTTTGTTTTATTATTTTTTTTCTTCTTTTTTGCTCCGCTTCATATTCACTTATTCTCTTTAGTGCGGAATCTGCCATTTCCTTATAATTCTTCATGCTTAAAACCCTCTCTTTCAAGTTCAGCTTTAAGTGCCTTTCTTGCACGGTATACAAGTGTTTCAATATTATGTACTGATTTTTTCATTACTTCTGAAGCTTCCTTATTGGTAAAATCTTCAAAATATATCAACCATATAACCTGTCTGTATTCCGGCTTTATTTTATTCAGTGCTTTATGTATGATGATTTTTCTTTCTTCCCTGATTACAGAAATTTCTAAAGCTTCTTCATCCGAGGACAACCATACACAGTTTTCGATTGATATTTCAGGAGTTTTTGACTTTTTTCTCAAATAATCAAACGCAACATTTCGTCCGATTTTATAAAGCCATTTTTTAAAAGAACCCTTTTCTTCTCTGTATTTCGGTTTCTTCGTACCGAGCTTTACAAAAGTATCCTCTGCCAAATCTTCAGCTATATGAATATCACAAACTATACTGTTTAAGTAAAGCATAAGTCCGTCTTTATAATCTCTGACCAATTCTATAAATCCGTTTTCATCTCCATCAAGATAACGGCGGTAGCTACTTGCACCGGTATCCATTGTATCCCCCCTTGAGCAAGGATTTTTTACTTATATTGACGCGTCTATTATACAAACGCTAAAACGCAGAAAAACCTCACAGTTTTTTGAAAAAATTTTAGGGCGGATTATATCCGCCCTCAGATTATTCTATATCAATCATATTTTCCTTTTCATAATCGCTCGCATACTTATCCTGATAATAGTTTTCGATATTGCAATCGAATGTCTTTTCTTCTATATCGACTTCAATAACTGTGCAGTTTCTCTGCTTGCCAAGAGTGTCGATATCCTTGTAGTCAAGATAATCAAGTGCCCCTGTATAACTCAACCTGATGCCTTTGTATGCTATTGAGAATGTGTTCATGTGGTCGTGTCCGCAGAAAACACCTTGCGTGCTTCCAAGTTCAAGCATTGTTTCAAACATTTCATCGGGCTTGTCAGAACAATTTATATCCTCGTATGTATTGCCGTAATAATACTTCGAATCAACATTGAGCTCTCTGTATGCATCGTATGCCGTCTTATATTCCTCAAGCGGTCTGTGCATGAATACAAGTGATTTGATTGCATCTTTGCTGTATTTTTCGTTTGCTTTTTTGGAATCTGCAAGACTTTTTTTGTACCACTCAATCTGTGACGAGGTTATTGTTTCATCATTTTTACCGTGAGTATCAAAGGTATATATATTCTGTACAATTTCACCGTCAATGTTTTTAATTTTAATTACATTGTTACCGTAGCCGTCAACATTCTCGTCACCAAGCTCGAACAGACAGAACTTAAGGTTTTCTGATGAAAGATATTCAGCAATTTTCTTCCTTGTTGCACTGCCTTCAGCGTCTTCATCTCCGAGTGTAATTGTCCAATAAACTTCCATTTTATCAACAAATCGTGCAAAAAGCTTGATTGCCGCCATATTGTTTATTGAGCCTGATTTAAATAAATTTGCATTTACAAGGTCACCTGTTATTACCAACAAATCAGGAGCTTCTGCTTCAACCATTCCTCGTAAAGCCATAAATGCACTGCTGTCTTCCATTGTAGAAAGCCAGCCGCCGCCGATTTCTAAATCGGACACCTGCATTATTTTAAAATTGCGGTTTGTTATGAATGTCCAATCGCCGCTAACCTCTCTTGTAGGTGTGAGCTGAGATTCAACATATACCGGCGAAAAACCTGCTATATTGATTTTATGAAGCTCTCTGAAAACAACATTTGCGATAGTCGGCACACCGCCCAGAATAAAAACAACAACGGCTGCAATTATGCTGATTAGTTTTATAAGCTTCGATTTTTTTAATTGTTCTGCTGTTTTTTCTTTTTTAGCTTTTTTAACTTTCTTTATTTTGAGACTTGATTTCCTGTTTTCTGCTTTTTTCTGAGGAACATTGCGTTTTGTGTTCTTCTTTTTGCTTTTTGTTGCCATTATCTGCTGCCCCCTGTCTTTTCTTCTAAAGTCAGTTCCGAGCTGACATTTATACTGTAATATACATGATAAATAACCTTGCCGAATTTTGCTCCAACGGGCTTTTTGAGGTTCTTGACATAGGTATAATCGACCGTTACAATCTTTGAGCCTCTCGCCTTACTGTGATACGCCGCAACAGATGCCGCTTCTTCAATCGCAAGATCGGAAATTTCTCTGTTATCAGCAACTATAATGACATGCGACCCGGGGAAAGACTGCGAGTGAAGCCACATATCGTTTTTATTTGCAGTTTTTAATGAAAGCTTATCATTCTGTATATTGTTTCTGCCGACCAAAACTTTAAAACCGTCAGAGGTTTCATATTCAATCGGCGGTAAAGCTTTGATTTTCTTTGCTTTACCCTTGTTTTTAATGTATCCGCCCTGATAAAGCTCGTCTCTGATTTCATCAATCTCGGCAGCCGTATTTGACCTGTCAAGAGCATCGGATACAGTTTCAAGATACTTAAGCTCCGCTTCTCCGTTTTCGATGAGTTTCTTGAGCATTTCTTCGGCGGTTTTAGCCTTTTTATATTCCTTATAATACCTCTGCGAATTCTCCATCGGAGTGAGTGCAGGGTTTACTTTTACTGTTATATTTTCATTTGTGTAATAGTTGAAAAGCTCGTAGCTTGACACACCCTTTTGCAAATTATACATGTTGGCAGATATAAGCTCTGCATTGATTTTTAACTGTTCTTTATTATCACACTCAGACAGCTCAATCCTTTGTATATTAAGCTTTTTCGCAGTTCTTTGAATCAGCGTATTTACCTTTTGTACCAAATCCTGAGCCTTCTGATGCGTTCTGTCTAAACGGTCTCTTTCGTAGTAATAATCGTCTAAAAGCTCATTAAAGCTCTCGTAATTCTGTATGGTGGCAAGGTTGCCGTACTGACAAACATTCAAGAATGTAAAGTCTATCGGCTTGCCGCTTTCATCTTTGACGACCGTCGGTAAAACTTCACGGCTTTCCAAGGATTTTTTCAGATAATCTATCTGCGGTAAAATATCATTTTTGCCTAAATTCCTGACAACTTCATCATTATACGATGCTTTATACGCAAGCTCTCTGCATACAATCGGCGATACACCCTCAAGGGTTGAGAGTATTGCCGAAGAAAGCCTTTTTTCAGGCATTGTTTCTATTGTTTTTGTGATTTCTTCGGCAGTATTTTCAAGTATATTCAACTTGTTTTGTGCCGGTGGAAGCTTGTATTCAAGCGAGGGTAAAATCTGTCTGACTGAGGATTTCGAGGAATCGACTCGTTTGAGTGCGTCGATAACCTTACCGTCTCCGTCAATGAGTATGATATTACTGTACTTCGACATTATTTCAATGCATAAGGATAGTTTTATCTTATCTCCTATCTCATTTGTTGCATCAAAATCTATAAAAACTATTCTGTCTAAGCCAATCTGGCGTATACCGACAATCATTGCAGATGTCAGATATTTACGCATCAACATACACAACATCGGCGGTTTTGCGGGATTTTCAGGTGAATGCTTTGTAAGATTTAATCTCGGACTGTTGGCTCTTGCGGACAACAAAACCTTATATGCACCCGTTCTTGAACGCAAATGCAACACCAACTCCTCTTTTGAGGGTTGATGCACTTTTTCCACACGGCTGCCGATTGCAACTTCTTCTATTTCACTTTTCACAAGGCTTAAAAAAATTCCGTCAAGTGCCATTGTTTCTCCTGCTTATATGTGTTTTATCGGACTTTCTTCGTCAATCAGTATAATTTCTGCGTCTGTAAATTCTTCTGTCAGCTTTTCTGCCATATAAGGCATAGCAATCCTTTCGGTCTCAAAATGACCTGCGGCAACCAACAATATACCGCGTCTTTCAGCATCAAGAAAATCGTGATGACCTGCATCTCCCGTAATAAAAGCATCAACGCCCGACAGCTCATTTACAAACGAACCGCCGCTTCCGCCGCACACAGCCACTGTATTTATCTCTTTTTTTATTCTGTTATATCTTAAGGTACTGCACAACTTTTCCTTGACACTCTTAAGAAAACTTTCGGTGTCCGTGTTTTCACTTTCGCCCATTCTCAACATAGGAATGTCGGGATACTCTCTGATATTTTTCAAATCAAGTGTTTTTGCCAGGACATCATTCACACCGTTATTATCAAACGAAGTATGGGCAGAAATTATATTTATCTCCGCTTTTATCGCCTTGACCGCAAGCGAATCCGACATCAGTTTTTTCATAGGTGAGAAAATTATCGGATGATGACTGACAATCAAATCAGCACCCGATTCTATAGCTTTTTCAAGTGTTTCGTCGGTCACATCGAGCATTACAGCAACTTTTTTAACCTCTGCTTCGATATCACCTATCAAAAAACCGCTGTTATCCCATTCTTCCTGTGTATTAAAGGGAGCAAAACTGTCTATGTAATTATAAAAATCTCTTACTTTATACATTCTTCAAAGCTCCTTAAAATATCGTGAAGTTCAGCTTGCTCATCATGCTTGATGTCAGCTTTTTTCAATGCATCATAGCGTTTCTTTATCCGGTTATACTGTGTCTGCAAGTATCTGAATGCATAAGGGTTGGTTACATCAAGCTTGCCTGTGTAAATATTGCAGGTGTTGTTCTTACCTGTATATCTGGCATTTATACAGATATACAGCCTGTTGTCATCCTCTGTTGCATCTTCCTTTATAATCTCAAATCCGTTTTCACAGAGATATTTTCTTACCGCCTCGCAGTGACGCATCGGTTGAATTATCAATCTTTTATCCTTGTTCTTTATCCATGGTGCCTTTTCCAATAATTCAGCAATAAGAATACCACCCATTCCGCAGAAAATAAAATCATCTGCTGAATCGGGCGATAATTCTGACAAACCGTCAGAAAGCACAGTTGAAACCTTGTCCTCAACATTATAAAGGGCAATGGTCTCCTGTGCATTTTCTAACGGTTTTTCTCTTAAATCTGCTGCTATACAAGCCGGTGATATACCCTTTAAAACAAGATATACCGGCAAATACGCATGGTCAGTACCGATATCGGCGACCGTTTTACCCTGTCGCACCATATCAGCTGCCATTTGTAATCTTTTACTTAGATGCAAGGAAGTCATTTATCTTTTTGATAAGGTCGTCAGCGTTAACACCGTGAACTCTACAAGCCTGCTCAAGGCTTTCACCTCTTGCTGAGGGGCAACCAAGGCAATGCATACCCATTTCTAAAAAGAACTGTGCTGTTTCTCTGTCATAATCGAGGATTGAACCTATTGTCATATCTTTTGTAACTGTCATTTTGATTTCTCCTTATCTTTTATTGCATAATTTCAATAAGGTTATTGTTTACTTTAATATCCCGAATAACCCCATAAACTTAAGCTACATCACAAATTATACAATATATAGCGAGATTTTGTCAACTTAATTCTTTAGCCGCGGTATCATTAAAGAAGTGTTAAGTAAAAACGCTATGTTAGATTGACAAAACAACAGTGGTGTGATAAAATACAATGTAATTATATATACGCTTGGGAGTGTTTTATCAATGAAGTTTAATGAATTGTCTTCAAAGCCTGATTTTTCCGAAATCCATAAAGAAGTAAGTGATTTTTGGAAAGAAAACAAGGTATTTGAAAAATCAGTTTCAAAAAATGAATCAAGTGAGGTTGTCTTTTACGACGGCCCTCCTTTCCCTACAGGTAAGCCGCATCACGGAACTGTACTTGTTTCCTTTATTAAAGACATGATCGCTCGTTACTGGACAATGAAAGGTTTCAGTGTACCCAGAGTATGGGGCTGGGATTGCCATGGTCTTCCTATTGAAAACCAAGCTGAAACTTTGATGGGAATTACTGACAAAAACGAAATCGAGGATTCTATCGGTATCGATAAATTTAACGAAAAGTGTTTTGAGATTGTTTCAAGCAATAACGAATCATGGCGTGAATATATCGAACAGATGGCTCGTTGGGTAGATTACGATAATGCCTATAAAACCATGAATCCTTCTTTCATGGAAAGTGTTATGTGGGCATTTAAAACTTGCTATGATAAGGGTTTGATCTATAAAGATTATCGTGTAACCCCTTACTGCACCCACTGTGAAACTTCGCTCTCTATTTCTGATACTCGTGAATCTGACTCAACCCGTCCGCGTCAGGATCGTTGGGTTGTCGTGAAATTTAAAACTGACGAAGTTTTAGACGGTAAGAGAGTTTATCTGCTTGCCTGGACAACCACTCCCTGGACACTGCCTTCAAATATGTGTCTTGCAGTTGGTGCATCGCTTACCTACGCGTATGTTGAGGTCGATGGCGAAATTTTTGTTGCCGGTAAAGAAACTCTTGCTAATTTCGAGAAAGTTTTCGGCAAGGAACCCAATATTGTAAAAGAATGTGTCGGTGCTGACCTTGTTGGTAAATCATACGAACCTTTATTCCCGTATTTTGCTGACAAAAAAGCAACAAGCGAAAAGGCTTTTACAGTTGTTACAGCCGACTATGTCGGTTCTGAAGAAGGTGTTGGTATCGTACATACTGCACCCGCATTTGGTGAAGATGACTATTGGACCTGCAAAAACAATCAGGTTCCGTTAGTAAATCCTGTAGACTCCAAGGGTCGTTTCACCGAAGAGATTTCTGATTTCTATCCGCTTCAGGGTGAGAAAAATGTTATTGAGATGAATCCTATCGTTATTCGCTTTTTGTATGATAACGGCAAAGCTGTTGCAGACGGTACGATAGAACATAACTATCCTCACTGTTGGCGTTGTAAGCGTCCGCTTATTTATAAAGCTATGGATGCTTATTACTTTGACATTGGTAAGATTAAGGACCGTCTGATCGAGCTTAACGAGCAGATCAATTGGATCCCCGAAACCGTAAAGCACGGTCGTTTTGGTAACTGGCTTGAGGGTGCTCGTGATTGGAATATCTCCCGTAATCGTTATTGGAGTACTCCTATTCCGATTTGGAAATGTGATCACGAAGGATGTAATCACGAGGAAGTTCTCGGTAGTGTTGAAGAAATCTATCAGAAATCAGGCATCAAGCTCACCGACCTGCACAGACAGTTTATGGATAATGTAACCTACACCTGTCCCGTTTGCGGCGGCACTATGCGTCGTATCCCCGAAGTTTTGGACTGCTGGTTTGAAAGCGGAAGTGTTCCCTTTGCACAGAAACATTATCCCTTTGAAAACAAGGAATGGTTTGACAGTCATTTCCCCTGTGATTTCATCGTTGAATATACAGGTCAGATTCGTTGCTGGTTCTACTATCTCCATGTTCTTGCAGTTGCACTGTTTGATCGCCCCGCTTTCCAGAACTGTGTTGTTCACGGAACTATTTTGGCTAAAGACGGTAAGAAGCTCTCCAAGTCCTCAAAGAACTACACCGACCCCATGGAGCTTATGCATAAATACGGCACAGATGCTTTGCGTTTATATATGTATCAGAGTAATGCGATGCTCATAGGCGACCTGATGTTTGATGATAACGGTATTATGGACGCTTATCAGCAGTTGATACTTCCCTTCTGGAACGCTTGCAACTTCTTTATTTCCTATGCTAACATCGATAATTACACTCCCTCTGCCGATGTTGTTCCTAACAGCAACAATCAGTTGGATAAATGGGTATTAGCAAAGTTATATCAAACCGAAAAAGCCATAACTGAAAATATGGACGATTATCAGATCAATCACTATGTTGAGCACATGCTTTCTCTTGTTGACGGTATTACAAACTGGTACATCCGTCGCTCAAGAAGAAGATTCTGGGCAACAGGTCTTACCGAGGATAAAAAACAGGCATACGATACTTTATATTATGTCCTCGTTAACTGTACTAAGCTTTTTGCACCGGTAGCACCTATCATTTCCGAAAAAATTTATAAGTTGTTTACCGATGATTACTCTGTGCATCTGGCACAATGGCCCGATATTCCTGAAGAGTTCAAAAACGAAGAGCTTGTTAAGGATGTTGACCTTGTTCAGAATATCATTACGCTTGCTCGTTCTATCCGTAACAAAAACCGCGTAAAGAATCGTCAGCCCTTGAGCGAATTGAAGTTGGCGATATCTGATGCAAGTCGTCTTGCAAGCATCAATGAGTTCACAGATGTAATTGCTGAAGAATTGAATGTTAAGAATGTAGAATTGATTGAGGAAGCAAGCGATATCGCAACAATTAAATGTGATCCTAACTTTAATGAAATAAGAAATCGTTATCCCACTCGCATACCTGAGATTATCAAGGCTGTTAAATCTAATAAATACAGAATTGATGGCGAAAATGCTGTTCTTGAAATTAACGGTGTTGAAGAAACATTTGATAAGAGTATAATTCTTGTTACCTACATCGCTAAAGAAGGATTGTTTGTTGCAAGCCAGAACGGTATCGTTGTATCATTAGATTTAACTATAACAGACGAACTTCGTGCAGAAGGTCTTGCTCGAGAGGTTGTTCGTAATATTCAGGATACACGCAAAAAAATCGGTTGCGAAATCATGGATAAAATTCTGATTTACTCTCCGAACGAAGATGTATTCCCGAAAGACTGGACTGAATATATCTGTTCCGAAACAATGAGTTCTTATCAGGAAATCAATGAGTTCGATTCAGAAATTGAGATTGTAACCGATGATAAACTCACAATCAAGGTTTATGTTAAAAAGATCTAATAAAACATATTGATAAAAAGTGTGCAGAAAAAATAATCTGCACACTTTTATTTTTTCAGAAAATATAGAAAACGCAGACAGAGAACCGTCCCCTGTCTGCGTTGTTTTATTTATGCATTTGTGACTGATGTAACATCTGTGTAAAGAGTTACGATTTCGCCTGATTTTGTATCAAGATAAACTACAAATCCTCTTGCATATAAAGTCTTCCCTGCCGATGTCTTTACAGTTAACTGATACTGTCCGTCATTGGTTGTATGTACCGTTCTGTAAAGTCTGATCTTACCTTCATTTTCGGGTTCTGAATGTCCTTCAAAGGTAAGAATTTCTTCTGTCGCAAGACTTGCATCCTGTGTTAGCAACAAACCTGAACTTACAAATACATAATCTTTTGGTACTTCTCTTGTTACCATAAATTCTGCCTTGTATGTTGTTGCGGTCGGTTCTTTTATGGTTGTTGACAAAACTACGGTTGCCTTTTCCGCTACTTCTTCAGTTGTAAACAATGCTGTTACAGTCAAATCTTTGTATACATAGAATCTGAATTCTTTGTCATAGCTTACAATCGTTTTTCCGTCGAATGTCCAACCTGCGAAGTTCTGACCTTGCGGTACCTGACTATCCGTTATTACTGCTGTAATCGGTGTGTTGTAGTAATATTTACTTTCGGTTACAGTTTCACCAATTACGATTGTGATTGTATGCATATTATTCAGAGGTCTGTATATTGCTTTTACAATAAGATTTCCGTTTACTTCCGTAGTTTCGGTATCCCATCTGTCAAATACATAACCTGCATTTTCTGTTGTCAGTATAGGTTCTGTTGCCGAACCGCCTTTGGCTACCCTCTGAATATCAACTACCATTTTGAGGATTGAATCTACAAATACTACTGTGAAATAATCTGAATTGATTTCCTCGGAATATACCGCCTCAATCTTTTTGTCAGCTTCCATCACAAATGTGTATTCCGATGAGTAAGAAACTATTCTCATTCTGTCATCTCTCCAGAACATAAAGTCTCTTTTTTCGCCATCGTAGAGGTTTGCTTTAATTGTAACCTCTGTTCCTTCAGGTAACTTTGTATGATAAAGATTATCTTCAAGCGTTGCGTCTTTTCCGTTAATGCTTACTGTTATATATGCATCGGGTGATGTAGCCAAAATGTCATAGCCTTCAACTTCTGTCCAATGTGCATAGAGAGTATGATTCAATGTTTTGGCAACTATTGTATCTTCGGTAATAAGATCGCCTGATCCACTTGATGTGTACCAACCTGCAAAAGCATAGCCTTCTCTTGTTGCTATCGGAAGCTCTCCGTAAGGACTGTCAAAGGTTACCGTTTTGCTTGCGGTGTCACAAGTACCGCCGTTTGCAGAGAATGAGACTTTGTACTCATTGGGACTCCACATTGAATACAGTTTTACAACTTCTCCGTCAACTGCTGTAAGGTTTATGAATTTTGAATTCAACTCATAGAAAGTTCCTGTGCCGTCCGGCTTTGTATTCCAACCTGCTGTTCTGTATCCTGTTTTTGAGAATGTATTTGTCGGAATTGTGTATTGTACATCGTAGGTACACACATCACTTTCAGGTCCTGTTCCCAAACCGCCGTTAGAATCGTAATCTACCGTATATGTAATAGCTGTCCAATGTGCATATAGGGTCTGTGCGGCCGTAATTGTAACTTTTGTTGATTCTGTTATCTGCGTACCGCTGCTTGCCGTCGTAAACCAGCCGCTGAAAATGTAACCGACTTTTGTAGGTGTCGGGAGAGTGCCGTAGGTTGATGCATAGGTTACTGTTATACTTGCAGTACCACAGCTGCCTCCGTTTGCATCAAAGGTTACTGTGTAGGTGTTGGCTGTCCATTGTGCATAGAGGGTTGCTGCGGCATTTGCCGTGTAGCTTGCTCCTGATGCGTAGGCTGTACCTGAGCCGTCTTTTGCCGTATTCCAGTTTTTGAATGTATAACCTGTTCTTGTCGGTACGGTTGTGCTGAGGGTTAATGCGACATCATGTGTTTTTGTCTGTGACGACGGTGCACCTGAGCCACCGTTAGAATCAAATGTTACTCTGTAGGTATCTGCGGTCCATTGTGCATAGAGGGTCTGTGCTGCTGTGATTGAAACGGTTGTTGATGCTGTTACCTGCGTGCCGCCGCTTGCCGCCGTATACCAGCCGTTAAATGTGTAGCCTGTTCTTGTCGGTATGGGAAGTGTACCGTAAGTGCTGTCGAATGTTACTGTCTTGCTTGCAGTGTCACAAGTACCGCCCTCTGCATTGAAATATACTGTGTAGGTATTGCTTGTAAATTTAAGCCATATTGTTTTTTCGCCTGCAACATCCATCGTTCCGGAAAGTGCGTTTGAACCTGATTGCACGAAAGTTCTTCCTGCAGCAACCTTAATATCCTTAATCTCATAGGTAGAACCATAAGGATGTTTTGTATAATAATCATTTACATCATCTGCAACCTTAGTACCATTTACATAGACATCAACAGTTGCATAATTTCCAATATTCGCAGATTCAACACCGTCAAGCAAACCTTTTATGTTGAGGTAATACTCATTAGCAGTCCATTGTGCATAAAGGGTTGTTCCTGCATTTGCAGTATAGCTTGCTCCTGATGCATAAGCTGTACCTGAGCCGTCTTGTGCCGTATTCCAATTTTTGAATGTGTGGCCTTCTTTTGTCGGCTTTGTTGAGCTGAGTGTCAAGGCAACATCGTGTGTTTTTGTCTGTGCTGACGGTGCACCTGAGCCGCCATTTGCGTTATAGCTTACTGTGTAAGTATAAGCTGTCCAGTGTGCATAAAGTGTCTGTGCGGCTGTGATTGAAACGGTTGTTGATGCCGTTACCTGTGTACCACCGCTTGCCGCTGTGAACCATCCGTTAAATGTATAACCGGTCCTTGTAGGTGTCGGAAGTGTGCCGTAGGTTGATGCATAAGTTACCGATTTGCTTGCAGTCGGTGTTGTTCCGCCGTTGGCATCGAAAGTTACAGTGTATGTATTTGCCGTCCATTTTGCATAAAGCGTTACCGCAGCGTTTGCAGTATAGCTTGCTCCGGCTGCATAGTTTGTACCCGTACCTGCCGAATTGGTATTCCATGTTGAGAATGTATAACCCGTTCTTGTCGGCTTGGTTGAGCTGAGTGTCAATGCTGTTCCGTGTGTTTTGGTCTGTGCTGACGGTGCACCCGAACCGCCGTTTGCGTTGTAGCTTATCGTATATTTTCTTTCCCAACTAAAGATCGGATAATCGGCATTATCAGAATTGGAGTCCGGATAATATGCAGGTGTCGACATGCTTGTATTCATATATTTTGAGCCGTTAGTATCGCCGTAACCTGTTGATTTCAGATAAGCCATCGAAAGCAACGAGCAATTTGAACTTGTAACTCTGGCGGAGTTTCCAAACAAACTCTGACCGGACAGTGCATAACAATATGTTGTTGTTATCTCATCACCACTATGAACACGTCCTGAAATCTGACCCTCATAGTCAGGACTGCCGGCAAAAGTAGCTACGCTGTAGCAACGGGTAATTGTTGTGCCTGACTCCTCTGAATAACAGACTATACCTCCTACTGCATCAGGACACGAAACAGTCGTGCCTTGAACATAACAACAGCTTATTGATGAAGCTGAATTTGTTACACCGATAAGTGCACCTGCACTTTGAGCCTTACTTGCGGTAACCGTACCGCCCCTTACAAAGCAATACTGAACAGTTGAGCCGTCACAACTACCAATCAAACCACCTGTACCGTGAAGATATTCATCAGAGCTGTATGTTGAGGTAACAGAAGGACTTATAAGTCCAACATTTTTTATGATAGCAGAACTGCCTGTTGCACCGAAAAGTCCTGCATAAGTACGAGTTGAGTTTACTTTGAGTCCTGATATGGTATGACCCTGACCGTCAAAGGTACCCTGGAATTTTCTTGAGTATGCGTTATCTGAAATCTTATAACCGCTTTGTCCGCCTATCGGAACCCAATCGTAACCGCTGAGACTTATGTCTGCAGTAAGTTTAATCGTTTTACCGGATAAAGTGCTTGTATTACTATTGACCTGATACGACACCCACGCAAGCTTAGCAGCAGTATTTACAACATACGCACCGCTGCTGTCAGTTGAGGGTGCAGTATAGCTCCAGACTGCCTGCTCAGTAACCTCAAATTCCTCTTGCGGTAATTCAGTCTCACTTTCATCGTTATCAAATAATTGAGATAATTTTTGACCAATATCATCAACCAAGGCAGAAATTTCTTCCACCCACCCTATTGTTGGTGAATTTGTTACCAACATACAAATTGACATTAATAATGAGATTAGTTTTGAAAGCACAATAATTCCTCCGTGACATTATAAAATCCAATTTACTATTCCTATTAAAAAAATAATAAATTTTCAGAAAAACAGCTAATTATATCACATAAAAAATGTTATGTCAAACAGTTTTATTAAATTTTAAAACCATTAGACGAATAATTATGCTTTGGATTATCTCTTGATAAAAAAAGGCATTTGTGCTATACTAAAAAAAATGCTTTTATAAGGAGTTTTATTATGAAAACTGATATAGAAATTGCTCAGGAAGCGAAGATGAAACCGATAGTCGAAATAGCTGACAAGCTTGGTATAAAAGCTGACGAGTTAGAACCTTACGGAAAATATAAGGCAAAGATTTCTCAAGAAGCTATCAATAAATTACAGAATAATAAGGACGGCAAATTAGTCCTTGTTACTGCTATCAACCCTACACCTGCCGGTGAAGGTAAAACTACCACAACTGTCGGTCTCGGTCAGGCTATGGGCATACTCGGTAAGAGTTCGATTGTCGCACTCAGAGAGCCTTCATTGGGTCCTGTTTTCGGTATCAAGGGCGGTGCTGCAGGCGGCGGATATGCTCAAGTTGTTCCTATGGAAGACATCAATCTTCATTTCACAGGTGATATCCACGCTATTACAACCGCTAACAACTTACTCTGTGCAGTTATAGATAACCATTTACAGCAAGGCAACGAATTAAATATTGACCCCAGACAGATTCTCTTTAAGCGTTGTATGGATATGAATGACAGAGCTTTGAGATTCATCAATGTCGGTCTCGGCGGACCTGTTAACGGTGTTCCGAGAGAAGATCACTTTATGATTTCTGTTGCAAGTGAAATTATGGCTATTCTCTGCCTTTCAAAAGACATCAATGATTTGAAAGAACGGCTTTCAAAGATCCTTGTTGCCTATACTTATGACGGAAAGCCCGTTTTTGCTGGTGATCTGAATGTTATCGGATCAATGGCTGTTCTTTTAAAAGATGCTATCAAGCCAAACCTTGTTCAGACACTCGAAAACACACCCGCACTTATGCATGGAGGTCCGTTTGCAAATATCGCTCACGGTTGTAACTCTATCGTTGCTACAAAGTTAGGTCTTAAGCTTGCTGATTACTGTATAACAGAAGCCGGCTTCGGTTCAGACCTCGGTGCTGAAAAATTCTTTGATATCAAATGCCGTGCAGGCGGACTTAAACCCTCTGCTGTTGTTTTAGTTGCAACATTGAGAGCTTTGAAGTATAACGGTGGTGTTTCAAAAGAAAATGTCAAGGACGAAAATGTTGAAGCATTGAAGAAAGGTATTGTAAACCTCGGTGCTCATATTGACAGTCTTAAGCAGTTTGGTATTCCGATTATCGTTGCAGTTAACCGTTTTCATACTGATACGGATGCTGAAATTAAGGTTCTTTCCGATTACTGCGAAAACCTTGGTGTTGAATATGCACTCAGCGAAGTATTTGCAAAGGGCGGCGAAGGCGGAATTGAGCTCGCCGAAAAGCTTATCAAAGCTTGTGAAGGTGAAAGCAATTTCAGATGCCTTTATGATACAGAGAAAACTATCGAGGAAAAAATCACAACAGTTGCACAAAAAGTTTACGGTGCTAAAGGTATCGAATTATCACTCAAGGCACAGAAATCAATCAAACGAATTGAAGCTTTGGGACTTGATAAGCAACCCGTATGTATCGTAAAAACTCAGTATTCACTCTCTGACGATCCGACATTACTCGGCAGACCGACAGACTTTAACATTCATGTTTCTGATGTCAGCGTATCCGCAGGTGCAGGCTTCATCGTTGTTTATACAGGAAGCATTATGACAATGCCCGGACTTCCGAAAAAACCAGCCGCATACACAATCGACATTGACAACGACGGCAACATCACAGGACTTTCATAATATCAAACAAAAAAGCGATGAGAGTTGGTACTCCCATCGCTGATTTTATGCCTTTAACAATTTCAGACATTTAACCACTGTACATATAAGCATGACTGCTATCGCAAGTTTTCTTATCGCTTCGACCGCTTTTGTAATTTTGACGATATAGTTTACCATTTTATAATTATTCATTATCATTCACTCTCTCCAAACAAACAAGATGTGCAATAGACGGTATGGGTTCACTTTGCAATGCAGATACTGCTGACAACAACGCACCTGTGCCTATGAACAAAACTTTTTTAAGCTCGCCCTCTTCCAATCTTCTCAGAATATTCGAACAAACAACCGCACCGCTGCAACCGCAACCTGAGCCACCTGAATTGACATCTCTGTCATCAAGATTATAAATCATCAGACCGCAGTCGCTATGAACCGCAGATATGTCGATATTTTCTTGTTTTTTGAGCAATTCAAGCAAAAGCTCTGTTCCGACTATACCGAGGTCACCCGTTAAAATCATATCATAATCTTCAGGCGTGGTTTTGGTCTGCTTAAGGTATTTTGCTATGGTATCACAAGCGGCAGGTGCCATCGCCGCACCCATATTGTTAGCGTCGGTTATGCCCATATCCTGCATCGTGCCTATAAGCCCCGAAGTGATTTTTACACCATTTCCGCTGTCAGACACAACCACCGCACCCGATGCAGTTGCTGTCCACTGTGCGGTAGGCGGTCGTTGTCCGCCATATTCAAGAGGCATTCTGAATTGCTTTTCCGCTGAGCAAAAATGTGACGATGTCGCCGCAACTGTTTTAGAACAAAGTCCTGACTGAGTCATTACTGCTGCCATAAGCATAGAAAGTGCCATTGTCGAGCATGCACCGTAAACGCCGACAAAAGGAATACCAAAATCTTTTATACTGAACGCAGTACCGGTACACTGGTCGAGCAAATCACCCGATATTATCATATCTATATCTTTATTTTCACAACCTGATTTTTCGATTGCTCTTGTTACCGCTTCACGGTGTATTCTGCTTTCGGATTGCTCCCAGCTATCCTCTCCTGCTTTTGAATCCTCAAATATATAATCGAATTCGTGACAAAGCGGTCCCTCGCCCTCTTTTTTCCCGACAACGGCGGCATGGGATATTATTGTCGGCTTACTCTCAAAAACAAAAACATTTCCCTCTTTCATCTTAACCTCCGCAAATTTTCTTGTTTTTATTATTTACAGTAAATTTAACAAAATACAAAAAGCCAACCGGAGAATTGCTCTCTGATTGGCTTTTAAGTACTAAGTACTAAACGCTAAACACTAAACGTCGGGAGGGCGTTGCCCTCACCCAATGTAATAGCTCTATAAAGTACTTATCGTTTATCCGTTAGTTTTGTGATTATTCTTTATTTATGTTTGTCTTTTTACAAATTGATGTTAAGATTGCAAGTATTTCTTTTATATCTTTTTCCATACTTTCGAATTCCTTTTCTGAAAGATATTCTGTTTCGCGTAATAATCTTAACCAATAGTATGTTTCGTTTGATTCTTTTAGCGCGATGCTCATTTTTGTATTAAAATCCGGTTTTGTCTGGCTTCTTTCGCCTTCTGAAACATTAGCACCAATACTTGTTCCGCTTCTTAAAAGTTGTTTTGATAAAACAAACTCTTTTTTATCTGTGATTAAATGATTATAAAGTTTCACAATCCTTACCGCAAAAGTAAAACTCTTTTTTTCAATTATACTTTCCATATCAAACCTCGTTTTATATTTCACTCTAATATAATGCAATAGGTGTGGACAAAGTCCACCCTTCGTTTAGTACTTAGCGTTTAGTGCTTAGCACTTTATTCTTTGTACATCGTATTATTATCAAGATTTTCAACTTTTGTTTCTTCATCAAAGATTGTTTCAAAAAGCTTTTGTGCGAAGAGTTCGTGCATTTCTTTTATAGGGTGGTTGATTCTGTTTGCAAGAAGATATGTAATATCCTGCGTTTCGCTTAATTTTTTCCATTCGGAATAACAATCACAAACTTTGATATCCATTGATTCTGCCAATTCGCAAGCAGCATTCATAAACTTGTCCATTCTGCCGCCGTTTTGAATTTCTGCTGTTCTTTTTGCGTATTCCCTATGTATGTCAGCTGTATCGTCTGCAACACTTGTATTAAGCATATTAGGTGTCATAAATACTGTTTCAACATCTGCTTCGTTGCATCTTTCGAATATCTTTGTTAATGCTTCAAGATATCGTTCAATCGGACCATTCACATCATTAAGACCAAAGCAAACTATTACAAGGTCGGGATTATGAGCAAAAACCTGCTTCTCCATTCTCTCAAGTGAGCCGTTTGCGGTAATTCCGCCGATTCCTGCATTTATAACATTGACCGGTACATAGTTTCTGACATTGTTGATTTTTTGCTTCAATCTGTTCCAATATACTGTTTCGTAATTGATCTCTCCGGAGCCAAGAGCTCCGTGAGTTACACTATCACCGAATGCAACTATATTTATTGGCCCGTTTTTAACAAGGTCGTTATATTCCATATTGATTTTCTCTTTGATTCTCATTATCAGTTCCCCCTAAATTTTCACTTCATTCATATACGGTATGGATGACGATGCACCCTCTCTTGATACTGCAATTGCCGATGCTTTCGATGCGATTTTCAATGCTTCCGACGGAGTTTTTCCGTTTATGATTGAGGTCAGAAAATAACCTGTAAATGTGTCCCCTGCCGCTGTTGTGTCAACGGTCTTTGCTTCAAAAATCGGTTGATATACACATTCATTTTTGTCTTTATATATACTGCCGTTTTTGCCGAGAGTTAATATAAGCTTTTCGTCGGGGTATTTTTTTATAAAATTCTCTGTAATTTCATCGGGGTCGGAGCTTCCGAATAAAGCTTCACTTTCAATTTCATTGCAGAACCACCATTTTACATTTACAAGCGGTAATTTATAAATATTTTCACCAAGCGGTGACGGATTGAATGCTAACTGTAATTTTTTCTTTTGTGCGATTTCAAAAATTACATCAAGTGCGTTTGTTTCATTCTGAACGAGTAAAATGTCGTTTTCTTCGCTGTCTGATAAAAACTCTTCGATATACTCTCTGTCAAGACTGTGATTTGTGCCCGAGAAAAGCAAAATACAATTCTGACCGCTTTTATCGACCTGAATAATCGCATGACCCGAGGAGCTTTCCGTCGGCTTGATTCTGTCGACTTTTACTCCCGAAGCAGTGAGTGTATCAAGCAGAAACTTTCCGTCTGCACCTATTTTTGCACCGTGGATAACATCGGCACCTGCACGAGCCAATGCGACTGATTGATTGAGACCTTTTCCGCCGGGAAAAATCTTCATATCTGCTGATGACAATGTTTCACCCGGTCGCACAAAGTGGTCGACAGAATAAACATAATCTATATTCAACGAGCCTATGTTGTAAATTTTCATACAAATCACCCTTTTTATTATATCAAACAACTTGAAATGTATCAACAAAATATTTACTTGAATTTTATATTGTGTTATAATTTAGTAAAAATTCGAGGAGATGTTTTTATGTCAAATTGGGATAATAAACTTAAGGCTGTAACATTCAGCTATGATGACGGTATCGTGCAGGACATTCATTTTATTGAATTGCTTAATAAGTATAATCTGAAATGCACATTCAACATAAATTCCGAGCTTTTGGGCAGAAGCGGTTTTCTCTCAAGAGAAGGTATGAAAATCTGCCATTATAAAATTAAACCTGAAGATGTCAAGAGTGTTTACGAAGGTCACGAGGTCGCGGTACATACTCTCACTCACCCTAATCTTACAAGGCGTGATGATGCGGAAGTTATCCGTCAGGTTGAAGAAGACAGAAAAAATCTTTCAGAGCTTGCAGGCTATGAGGTTGTCGGTATGGCGTACCCTTGCGGCGGTGTCAATAACGACGACAGAGTTGCAGAGCTTATTAAGAACAACACAGGTGTAAAATACAGCCGTACAATCACACCTTCAGAAAGCTTTGACTTGCAAGACAATCTATATCGTTTTAACCCTACTGTTTATCATCTTGATTGGGATCTTATGATGAAAACAGGTGAAAAATTTGTTGAAATGGAAACTGATAAACCTCAGCTTTTTTACATCTGGGGTCATACTTATGAGCTTGATTATGATACATCATATTGGGCAAAGCTTGAGGAATTCTTCAAACTCATAAGCAACCGTGATGATATATTCTACGGAACAAACAAGGAAATTTTACTTTAAGGAGAGCTCTATGCAACATATTATTGATGCGGTTGAAAAATACCGTCAGCTGATACTTGATTCAGAAAGATATATATGGCAACATCCTGAAACAGGTTATAAAGAATTTGCAACTAATGAATATATGGCAGACACATTCCGCAAGCTCGGATATGACTTGGTATGCCCCGATGACATTACAGGATTTTATACGGTCATCGATACAGGCAGAGAGGGTCCTGAAATTATGATTCTTGCAGAGCTTGACTCCGTAATCTGTCCTGCACACCCTGATGCTGATAAAAATACCGGTGCAGTACATTCCTGCGGTCACAACGCTCAATGTGCTGCTATGACAGGTATTGCCGCCGCACTCAAAGAGCCGACTGTTTTAGACAAGCTCAACGGTAAAATCCGTCTTTGTCTTGTTCCCGCGGAGGAGCTTTTGGAAATTGAATATCGTTCAGAACTAAAAAATAAAGGAACAATCAAATATTTAGGCGGAAAAAATGAATTTTTGTCGAGGGGCTATTTTGACGGCGTTGATATTGCATTTATGGTTCACACATCAGATTACTATACCGTTACAAAAGGTTCTGTCGGTTGCATTACAAAAAAGATAGTCTATAAAGGCAAAGCAGCACACGCCGGCAGCACACCCTGGGACGGAAACAATGCACTCTATGCCGCAAACTGCGGATTGAATGCAGTAAACGCTATCCGTGAAACCTTTAAGGAATCAGATATTATCAGAGTTCACCCGATCATCACAAGCGGCGGTGATATAGTAAACGCTATCCCCGAAACAGTCAGACTTGAAAGTTTCGTCAGAGGCAACAGCTTTGATGCGATTGTTGAAACCAACAAAAAAGTTAATCAGGCACTTATCGGTGCGGCACTTTCAATAAATACAAATATTGAAATTATCGATGCACCGGGTTACGCTCCTTTGAATAACGATTGCGGTATGCAGAAATTAGCCAAGGATGCAGCTGATTCGGTTATTCCGCAACACAACTGTCAGATTACAGAGCATATAAGTTCAGGAAGCACAGATATGGGCGACCTTTCCTGCATTATGCCGGTCATTCATCCCTATGCAGGCGGTGCAACAGGTAATGCACACGGTAATGATTTTGAGATATCAGACCCCGTTGCCGCTTGTGTCGACTGTGCAAAATGGCAACTTGCTATGCTTGAATTATTATTAAAAGATAGTGGTGTCAGAGCAAAACAGATTCTCTCTGACTTTACACCTATGTTTGAATCCAAAGATGCCTATCTTTCATTCATCGATTCACTCAACTGTTCAGGAGACAGGATAGTTTATGACGGAGAAAATACAACGATAAAACTTTAAAAAGAAAAGTTTCCGACAAAGACCAAAAGCTTTTGAAAGTGCCTTTATTTATTCAGGAAGATTTTGAAAAAATTCTCTACAAAACAGGAAAATATATTCTTGAGACATACGATTGTTAGGAGTTCTAAATATGAAAACACTTTATCACAAAAATTCAGCAAACTATCCCCGACTAAACACAGATACTTTTTTTGCTGATTATAAAAACAATTACACATACAACGATTTGTTCGATAACACATTCCGCTTCATCGAGAACTTTCAATTAACAGACAGGGATTTATGGGCAAGATTCGTCGAGCAATTCCGCGCACACACAGATACAGATGCCGGTTGGCGTGGTGAATTCTGGGGCAAGATGATGCGTGGCTCTTCTCTTGTTTACGCTTATTCAAAAGACCAAAAGCTTTACAACATATTGGTTGAAACCATACACGATATGATGTCAGTTGCAGATACTGACGGCCGTATCTCCTCATACTCTGTTGAGACAGAATTGGACAATTGGGATATATGGTGCAGAAAATATGTGCTTCTCGGTATGCAGTATTTTCTTGAAGTATGCGAGGACACCAAACTCAGTTACGAAATAATTAAGTCAATGTGTAATCAGGTTGATTACATATTGAAATTCATCGGTGACGATAAAACACCGATCACCGAAGCTTCTCACCAGTGGAGAGGTCTTAACGCTTCATCAATTCTTGAGCCTGTTGTACGCCTTTATTCACTTACAAAAGAGCAAAAATATCTTGATTTTGCTACACATATTGTAAATTGCGGCGGTACTTCAATTGCAAATATTTTTGACCTTGCTTTTAAAAACGAACTTTATCCTTATCAATACCCGGTAACAAAGGCTTATGAAATGATATCGTGTTTTGAAGGTCTTTTGGAATATTACAGAATTACGGGTGTAGAAAAATATAAGACCGCAGTTATAAATTTTGCAAACAAAGTTCTTGAAAGTGATTTTACGGTCATAGGCTCTTGCGGTTGTACTCACGAATTATTTGACCATTCAACCGTACGACAAGCAAACACCACAAACGGCGACACAATGCAAGAAACCTGTGTTACGGTGACTTTAATGAAATTCATGTATCAGGTACATCTGCTTACAGGTGATGCTAAATACGTCGACGCTTTTGAACGCTCATTGTATAACGCTTATCTCGGTGCGGTCAACACAGAAAAAATTATAAATCCGCTAATTCTCGCAACCCGACCCAATTGGATTATGAAACCCCTCCCCTTTGACTCATATAGTCCTTTAACGAAAGACACAAGAGGCAATGCAATCGGCGGACTCAAAAAAATGCCTGATTATAATTATTATGGTTGTTGCGCTTGTATCGGTGCGGCAGGTATAGGTCTTGTACCCAAAATGCATTTGCTGACAACTTCAGACGGATTTGTTATGAATCTTTTTATTGACGGTTGTGTTGAAACTCCGACAGAAAAAAACAAAATAAAGTTCATAACAAAAACAGACTATCCGAAAAGAGGTCATATTTCAATCACCCTCATCCTTGAAGAAGATGAAAGGTTCAGTTTGAAAATCCGCAACCCTTATTGGAGTAAAGCAACAGAGATTTCTGTAAATAGTGAAATCATCAATCCGAACGAAGATTATATAGACATCGATCGCATTTGGAAAAGCGGTGATGTCGTTGATATAAAACTCGATATGCAATGTATAGCCATTCGTCCTCTGCCTTATGGCGAAGACACGCTTATAACAGATGTTGACTGGGAAAAAGATACTGTCAATCCGATAAACGACAAAGAAGACCCCCTTGCAAAACATCATATAGCTTTACAACGAGGTCCTTTAATGCTTGCACAGGATAACAGATTAGGCTACAAACTTGAAGATGCGGTTGATATTCTTGTCAACAACGGAACAGTTGATGCCGAAATCGTCGAAAACACCTCCCCTTATCACAACATCATAGAATTAAAAATCCCTTTGAAAGAAGGCATTATGACAGTTACCGACTATGCTTCAGCAGGCAAACGCTGGACACCGGATAACGAAATAGCAGTATGGATTTTAACAAAATAAACAACAAAAGGAGCCGGGTATGTTTCAACCTAAAACAATGGATTTTTCAAAAATAAAAACTTACTCCGCGCAAAACAGATACTCTCTGACTTTACACCTATGTTTGAATCCAAAGATGCCTATCTTTCATTCATCGATTCACTCAACTGTTCAGGAGACAGAATAGTTTATAACGGAGAAAATACAACAGTTAAGCTTTAAAGGAGTTTTATTTTGGATATTACAAATATTGGTTTTGATTTAATCGAGCATTTCAGTTTAAGTTACTCAATTGCGGAAAATGTTTTTTACATTGAACCCGTTAATGCTTCTGCCGATAAGCAAAAAGAAATCAGAAAATGGATAACAAAAACTTATTTTACAAAAGAGCACTACACTCCCGAAACTGAAAAACATATCGGTAAAGATGCTTCGGATTCCGAGTTCTTAAACTTTTTGAAAGAATGTAAAACTTATGTCGAGCAACTTGAAAGCAAGAAAAAACAAGCTTTCGATGAAGCTTGTTGCGACCTTTCGACAGATTTCAGAAATGCTATATGGAATCTTTTTGAATCCGATCTTCTTTGCAGTAAAATTAAAAAAGTCGGAACAGATTTGCAAACAAAAATCTATTTCGGAAGCGGTTACACAAGCATATTGGTGTTTGAAAACGCTTCTGCTGATTTGAATGAAAATTATGATTTTATTTATTTTTCAAATGCAACTATAACAAAAGAAAACGGCAGATACACTCTCACCGCAGAATACGAAAAGGACGATGAGTTTGTACCTTTTACGATTACATTCACAAACGCAAGGTTGGATATCACAATAACAAGCGCTTGTGAAACAACTTTTGTCCTCACACCGTGGATGCACCTTTTCTCTATAGCAAGTACAATCTTATCAAAGTATGATTTATATCCGGAAACCTTGAACGAATCTGAAAGAGAGCTTCTGCCCCTGCTTGCTGAAATTTCAAGTTTATTTTCCTACCGTAAAATTCCCGATGAAATTAAATCGGACAGTTTATCCGTTTTAAAATCGTACTTGAATGAATTTGGTTACGATAAACCTCTTGAACTTCTGGAAAAGCACGAAAAAAACACATCAGAAAAAAACAAGTATGCTTTAAAACTTTTTGCAAAACTCAATGAGAAAAAATATGAACCTCTTTGGAGAAAAATATATAATCTTATTTCCGAATCTCAAAAGGATTATCCGTCATCGGCAGAAGAATTTTGTTCTGAAAAATCGCTTTCGGATGTTCGCGGTAAAATTCAGGCTTATCTTGAGTCAAAGGGCTATTTCGGTACATATCCTGATTTTATCAAGCACGATTCAATCCGCAGTTACCGTCTTGCAGAAGCTTATAATATGAGCTATTTCGTCGGTGCAGAAAAAAATGTTGTGTATCACATACACTGTACTGAAGAATTTTCCGATGACGAATTAAACATCCAATTTTTGTGCGGTACACAGTTATTGAAGAAAGATGAAGAACCGGGTGATATATACTCATGTATGTTCAATTCAAATGGTCGTAGTTTTTCCAATACAGTACTTTATGTTTGTGACTGTGCGGATAACGGAGAATTTGAGTTTAAAAGAATAAATGACTTCCTCGATATTGCGGTGAAGAAAGCGGAGCTCCAAAATCTTACTAAAGAAGAAAGAGAACTCTTAGGTCAATCTAAATATTCTTCTTTCAACATATTTTCAACCGCTTTTTTGCTTATGGGCGGACTGTTTGCAACGCTTATGACACTCAGCTTTATGTTGATAGCTTTGCTTATCACGGCTATTTTAGTTCCCGAAGAAATACCGTCGATGTTTGCCGAAATGCCTTGGTTTTTGCTTTTTTCATTGAGTTGGATTTTATTCGGCGGTGCAATGGGCATTATTACAGCTTTAGCCGAAAGAAAATAACAGACACAGAACCGTTTTCTATCCGGAGATAAAGGAGTTAAATTATGTTTCAGCCTCAGACAATTGATTTTTCAAAAATAAAGACATTCTCTGCACAAGACAGGCACAATCTTGTACGGATTGACAACCTCCGCACACCCGGTGCACAAGAGGACAATCTCTTCAATAATAAGGAGTTTGATATACTTGTAAGCAAGCTCAAGGAAGCTAAAGAAAACGGCAGAACTGTCACTTGCTTCTACGGTGCTCATGTTATCAAATGCGGTCTTTCCCGTTACCTTATATGGCTTATAAAAAACGGGTATATAACACATTTAGCTTCAAACGGTGCAGGTTCTATTCATGATTTTGAATTAGCTTATCTCGGCGGTACATCAGAGCATGTACCCACCGCAATCGAGGACGGAAGCTTCGGTATGTGGGAAGAAACGGGTGCATGGATGAACGAAGCAATAAAGCTCGGTGCCAAAAAGAATTACGGCTACGGACAAAGTCTTGCAGACTATGTTGAAAATAATCCCGACAAATTCCCCTACCGTGATGATTGTGTTTTTTATCAGGCTTACAAAATGGGTGTACCTGTTACATATCATGTCACAATGGGTACTGATATCATTCATCAGCATCCGACTGTTGATTTTGAAGCTTTGGGTAAAACAAGCGGTCGTGATTTCAACTACTTCTGCCACTCAATTGCAGCTCTCGGCGACAACGGTGTGCATCTTAATATCGGCTCTGCCGTCACGGGTGCGGAAGTATTTTTGAAAGCCTTATCCATCGCAAGAAATCAGGGCAATGCTTTAAAGCACATCACAACGGCGAATTTCGACATCATTCCCTTGGGCGACTATAAAACAGATGTCGGTAAAGATACTTTTGAATACTACTATCGCCCGAGAAAAAACATAATAAACAGACCTGTTTCACTTGGCGGTACAGGACTTTATATCTGCGGTAATCACGAGCAGACAATCCCGAGTTTATATGCAAGATTAAAAGGGTGAAATTATGGAAAAAGTATTTCTGACAAAAGACGAAGTAATTAAAATATCCGAAAAAATCAAGAATGTTAAGGTATGCTTAATCGGTGATATCTGCCTTGACCTTTATTGGCGTGCAGATATGAAAAAAAGCCGTCTTTCAAGAGAAACACCGCATCATCCCCTACCGATAGTTGACGAAGCATACACTCCCGGCGGTGGCGGTAATGTTATAAATAATATACATTCTCTCGGAGTCAAAAAGCTTATTCCGATTTCCGCTATCGGCTCTGATTGGCGTGGTTATCTTCTGACCGATTGGTTTAAAGAACACGGCATTTCAACCGAAAATATCATCACACGAGATGACGGAGTAACACCTTGCTACATAAAACCCTTACGAATGGGTATTTCTGATGTCGTCTACGAAGACCCGCGACTTGATTTTGAAAATTATGAACCCTTATCCGCTGATGATGAAGAAAAAATCTTGAAAGCTTTAGATTCATACGCTAAAAAAGTTGACATCATAGCGGTTTCCGACCAGTTGCTCTGCGGAGTTATCACTCCTAAAGTACGAACAAAGCTTTGTGAAATCGCAAAAAACATCCCTGTTGTCGTTGACAGCAGAGACAGGATATCGGAATATAGCGATGTAATCGTAAAACCCAACGAGGTTGAAGCAGCACTTGCCGTAGGTTGTGATATATCGACAGATATATCCTTTGAGGATGCTGAAAAGATTGCGAAAGAATTGCAGAACAAAAATAAAGCTCCTGTAATTGTAACCTTAGGTGCGTTGGGAGCATTGTGGTGTGAAGACGGCAAATGTCAGATTGCACCAACTGTAAAAGCAAAGCAGCCCGTTGACTTTGTCGGTGCGGGAGATACATTTTTATCTGCTTTTTGCTGTGCTTATGCAGCTTGTAAAAACGGTATAAAAGCACTTGCTTTTGCAAATCTTGCTTCGGGTGTGACTGTAAAAAAAATCGGCACAACGGGCACCGCAACAACCGATGAGATAATCAGAAAATGGGAGGAATATTATGAGTACAACGCTTGAAATATTAAACCCCGAACACAGACCTCATGGCAAAATCCGTACTGTTATCTTTGACTTTGACGGTACTTTTTCAACACTTCGTTGCGGTTGGGAAAAAGTTATGAGAAAGCTCATGCTTGAATTGATTTCAGACGGAAATGAGTATGATACAGAGCTTGAGGAAAAAGTTGACACTTACATTGATTCCTCGACAGGAATACAGACAGTCTATCAGATGGAATGGCTGAAAAACGAGGTTGAAAAAGCAGGTTTCGGCAAGCCCGAACGAGATGTCTGGTGGTACAAAGACGAGTATAACCGTCGTTTAATGGACGAGGTAAACAACAGAATAGCTCGTCTTGAAAGCGGTGAAGAGAAACCGCAGCAATACCTTATTGCAGGTGCGGTTGAGTTTTTAAAACTCTTGAAAGAAATGGGTATAAACGCTTATCTTGCAAGCGGTACAGACCACAAAGATGTTGTTCATGAAGCAACGATCCTGGGTGTTGCCGATATGTTTACAGAGATAAAAGGTGCACCGGAGCGTGAAGCCGCTTGCTCAAAAGAAGCAGTTTTGAAAAAACTTATTGAAGAAAACGGCGAATCAGGCGATAATCTCCTTGTAATCGGTGACGGCAAGGTGGAAATCGCTTTGGGTGTTGCAAGCGGTACCTTTACATTAGGTGTTGCAACCGACGAAGAAAAAAGATGCGTATTAAATCCCGTAAAAAGAGCTCGTCTGAAAAAAGCAGGTGCAGATGCTATTATCGGTGATTTTGAAAATATTGATGAATTATTGAGTTGGATTAAATAAGATAAAAGGAATCATTATGAACATAAATTGTAAATACAATCGTGAAATAAATACAGATGTCACAGTTATCGGCGGAGGTACTGCCGGTGTTTTTGCCGCAATATCCGCCGCAAGAAGCGGTGCAAGAACTGTCCTTGTTGAAAAAAACAGTATTCTCGGAGGTACAATGACCGTTGCTAATGTAAATTACCCGGGATTATTTTTCGCATGGGGTAATCAAATTATTGACGGTCCTTGTTGGGAAGCGATACAACGAACTGCCGAGCTCGGTGGTGCTGTAATACCTGAAATAACTTATAAACCGGAAAAGCATTGGTATGAACAAATCCGCTTAAACACTTTTATTTTCACAACAGTTCTCTTTCAGATGTGCGAAGAAGCAGGAGTTAAGGTAATGTGTAACACCATGCTCTCGGATGCCGTCGAGAATAAAGATTATGTCAAGCTTGTGTTGACTGAAAAAACAGGCTTGTTTGTTGTAAACTCCAAAGTTGCGGTTGATGCAACCGGTGATGCTAATCTCATTCAGATTCTCGGTCTTCCCGTAGAAAAAAGCAATATGCTTCAACCCGCAACATTGCAAAATCACATTTCGGGATATTCCGATAATTACGATGTGAATGAAATAAAAGAACAACTGAAAACATCAGACCTTCCCCCTCACATCGGCATCACTCAGATTATCAGCTTTTTGGATACGCATACAATATCCGCACATTGCTCTTGTGTAAATGCGGATACATCTGCAGGAAAAACAGAGCTTGAAAGAAACGCACGAGCTGACATTTTAAAGATTTACAAATTTCTCAGGACAATCAGAGGTCTTGAAAAGTTGGAAATTGATTTTGCAGCAGAAGAAACAGGCGTAAGAGAAACCAACAGAATCATCGGTGAAACTATGATTTCAGCAGAAGATTACATCAACGGCAAGTTTTATGATGATTCGGTTTGCTATGCTTTTTATCCGATTGATTTGCATGTTATGGACGGTATCCGAAAAACCTACCACGCTGAAAATCTTGTTTCAAAAATCCCCTACTCTGCCTTAATTCCCAAAGGCACAAAAAGAATCCTTTGTGCAGGAAGATGTATTTCTTCCGATACTTACGCAAACAGTGCCATTCGTGTTGAAGCAACTTGTATGGCTACGGGTCAGGTTGTCGGCTGTGCCGGAGCATTGACTGCTAAAAACACTTTTGATGTACGCAACATCAACTTCACAGAGCTTTGCGAGGCACTTAAAAACATAGGTGCAATTATCCCTACAAAACAATCGACTTGTTAAGGACTCACAGTAAATCCTAACATTTACTTTTAACCTGAAATATGATAAAATAATAATAGGATTGGAGGAATGTAAAATGAAACCTTTTTTAGCAATTGATTTGACTGAAGATAAGAAAAATGATAAATTAAACGGAGAAGAATTTTTGGCTCTGCGTACATCGGCGGCTATGGCTCAAGTCCTTGAAAGCTCTACTGAACAAGCGGAAGAAACGATTGAAGAATCCAAGCTTCCTCTTGTGGTACGAATCGTCCATTGGATCTGCGGAGCGTATGTTTTACTATTTGCATTTTCAATATTAAAAGCCATAATAAGAGAAGATGGTGTTTCACTTGGGGAAGCATATCAGAATGTGCCTTGGATGTTCTGGACTGCGGGCGTTTGTTTGTTGGTTTGGGTCATACTCAAGTTTATGAGTAAAAAGAAAGAAAAAAATGTCTTTGAAGATGAAGGAAACACGCAGGTATTTTCTAAGTTAGAAGGCATTTGTGATACAATTTTCACGGAATTATCTGTCCCTGCAGACTCAAAAAAGGTTGACTTGCTTTCATTCTTTTACAAGGAAAACAATGGGGAAATTAAGGTAAAAGAAAAGCCCATGCAAATGCACTCACATTTTAACCCCGTATTTCATATTTTTTCAGATTCGGAAAATTTATATCTTGCAAATTTGGAAGGTAAATATGCCATTCCTTTATCATCACTTCAAGCTATCCGTACTGTAAAAAAACGCATCCGTCTCCAGGAATGGAATAAGGACGAGCCGTTTAACAGCGGCATTTACAAGCAATACAAGCTGACAAATGATGATTACGGTTGTATTCATTGTAAGATTTATCACATATTGGAGTTTAACTTCAACGGCGATACTTGGGGTATCTACTTCCCATGCTATGAATTGCCTGTTTTTGAAGAAATATCAGGCTTAAAAGCAGATTAGCTATAACAGATTTAACGGCTTGCAAATTGCAAGCCGTTTTCATATCATCTGTATTATATAATAAATGAATTCATATACAACTGCGGCTGTACCGCAGACTATGACAGGCCTTGCAATTTTGAACATATTGCTCCGTGCCTAAAATTCTGCCATCTGCTTGTCTTCAAGTGGGACACAGTTATTTTACTAAATGTTGATATTTAGCCTGAGGTGTAGTATAATTTTACATTATAGCGAAACGGGAAGTTATCGTATATATCAATTTTAGGGAGTGCTCACAATGAAGTATTCTATAAACCCTATATTAAATGCAGATGTCTTTGTGCCTGATGTAGAGGCTCATGTTTGGGAAGACGGACGGATTTACCTTTACGGTTCATTTGATATAGCAGGAAAAATGCAATATTGCAGTAACGAATATCATGTATATTCTTCTGACAATATGATTGATTGGGTCGACCATGGTGTTTCTTTTTCCCTTAATGATGTTGAGTGGGCAAAGGAAAGCAGCGCACTTTATGCTCCCGACTGTGCCTATCGTGACGGAAAGTATTATCTTTACTATTGTGTTCCCGACGGTCGTTGTGGCGTAGCTGTCTCCGACTGTCCGTACGGTCCTTTCAAAGATGTCGGACCGATTGCACATGTGACGATGATAGACCCCGCCGTACTAATGGATGATGATGGTCAGGCATATCTCTATTGGGGGCAGTTTGATGGTGTACGTGTCGCCAAATTAAAGGAAAATATGGTTGAGATTGACCCGGAAACCATTACCCGGCCGCTTAGTGTTGCCGAGCACGGGTTCCACGAAGGCAGCTCGGTTAAAAAGATAAACGGCAAATACTACTTTGTTTATACAGACACCCATCGTCACGGTAACATGGCTACATCTATGGGCTATGCCGTTTCGGACAATCCTATGGGCGGTTTTATTTATCAAGGGGTTATCGTTGACAACTTTGGTTGTGACCCACATACATGGAATAATCACGGCTCTATTGAGTGTTTAAATGGGCAATGGTATGTTTTTTACCACCGTTCCACGCACGGTTCTAAGTTCTCTCGCCATGTTTGTATTGAACCAATTATCTTTGACGAAAACGGAAAGATAAATGAAGTAAAGATGACCACCTCCGGCAAAGAAAGCTCTCTCCCCGCAAGCGATGTGATGCCGGCATTTCGTGCCTGTGAAATGAGCGGCAACGCACGCATTGAAGGCGACAAAAATTCACCTCATGGATTTGCCATCAGTCAGATAAAACCAAATGACACGGTTACATTCCGTTATCTTCATTTTGACGAAGAAAACACCCTTTCCGTCACACTGCAATCCAACCAAAAAGTCAGAGTGGAGCTGTATGTGGACGGTTCGTATTATGCTTGCTTGAATACAACCGCCCAAGCAAAATACGCCACTAACGACACCGAGATAACACCTATTGTCGGCAAGCATACGATAGTATTCAAGTTTTTTGGTGATTTTTCAGAAGCAAAGTTCTCGGAATTTGTATTCAACAAAATACAATAGCTCATTTTTAGGGGTTAAAAAAAAGATGAAGAACGGACAAACCGAGCAAAATCAAGGCGTAAGGCTTGATTTTGTTTACCCGAAGGCGTACAAAGGTACGGCGAGAGGCGAGGTTTGTTCGTAGCATAAAACACAAAATTTTTAATATTTTCCGTTTTTTAGATTGTTTCAAGGGGGCTTACAAGCATCAGACTTGTAAACCCCCTTGATTTATCTTGTTTTATGCGGTCTTCGCTTTTTTTACATCCCCGAGTTTTTTATATTCTCTGTATTATCCAATAAATCAGTCCATAAACTACCGATGCTGCCACTCCATACACAATCACCGGCCCCGCAATTTTGAACATATTTGCACCTGTGCCTAAAATTCTGCCCTCTGTCTGAAATTCAAGTGCCGGTGATACAACCGCATTCGCAAATCCTGTTATTGGCACTATTGTACCTGCACCGGCGTATTTTGCGATATTATCAAAGATACCTAATCCCGTCAGTATTGCGGTTATGATAATAAGAGTTGACGGCACTAACGCTCTTGCTTCTTCGGCGGTAAATATCATTGAATAGATTTGCGATAACAACTCACCTATCGTACAAATCAGACCGCCAAATAAAAATGCGTTTATTGAATTTTTAAGCTTCGGTGACGGCGGTGATGCCTTTTTCACCATATCGGAATATTCTTGTTTTGAAATTTTCATGCAAACACTTCCTTTTTGTTATTGTCTGCATGAAGGCAAAAAAATATACACCCGGCGATATGCCGAGTGTATATAATTATTAGCCGATTGTTTCACTTATCATATCTGTATAAATTATCTGTACTTCGCCCATTTCGTCAAGATAGATAAGATATCCTTTTGCAAAGATAGTTGCAACATCACTTGCCGTAATCACAACAGAATACTGTCCGTCCTGTGTATGTGATACTGTTCTGCCCTGCTTGATTTCTTCGTTGTCAGATGCATTTTTAATTGTTAATTGACCGCTTTGTGCGATTTCTTCATTCTTTGTAAAGAGTATTCCCGATTCGAGGAATGTATAACCGTCAGGAAGATTTCTTTCGGCTATGAATGATAATCTGTAATTATTTGCAACCTTCGAATAAAGAGTTATCGTCGGTGCTTTTACTGCTTCTTCTGCACAAACTGCGGTAATTGTAACATCACGACATACGAAGAAAGAGTATCTTTCTTCGGTTGATATTACAGTCTTGCCACCATCATCAGACCAACCTGCAAACTTCTTTCCGTCAGCATCTATCAAAGAATTGGGTGTGATTGTGATTTTTGTATCGTACTGATAAAGATTATCCGCACTTGCTTTTTCAATCGTTCCGCCTACTGCATTAACGGTATATTTTTCCTGTTTCAAAACATAATTACCCTTGATAACCATGTGCGATGTTACATAGGAGAAATCCTGATCCCAACTGTCAAAGACATAGCCTGAATAGTATTTATCATTCATGTCAGGTGCGGTTGCCGAAGTACCGTGCTTTACATACGAAGTTGAGATAACCACATTATCTCTGTCAACAAAAACAACTCTGTAATGCTTGTCAACAACACTTGCATACTGTGCGGTGATTTTGACATCGTTTGTAATTGCAAGAGTATATGTCGGGTCTGTTGAGATTACTCTGTTTCTTGTATCAAACCAGAACAAAAACTGATTTGAACCGGACGCCTTTGTTCTGATTGTGCAAAGTGTGTTGAGCTCATAGGACTTTGTGAGCGTTGAGCCGATGTAAGTTTCAGGTGCTCCGTTTTCTCTGACATAACCGTAGCCGCCTAAAACAGATACAACGAGCTGTGCAGTTTCGGGTTTCTTTTCCCATTTTGCGTAAACATCAATATCGCCCTTCATGGTTGAGAACAGATGTTCTTTTGTCAATTCCGCATCACTGTACCAACCTGCGAAAACATAACCGCTTCTCGTGGGATTTGAGGGAACATAATCTGCCGTATCGTCGCCGTATTTCACGCTGAGAACAAGGTCATCTGTTCCGTCATTGTGATGGAAAGTGAGTTCAAATGAAACAAATTCAAGATTAGTCATTGCATTTGAAAGCTTGATTGTGTAAGAGTCAACAATGTACTGATTGTCGTCCTCTGCAGTCAATGACCAATCAATTGAATCAACAACCGCTTGAAGATTGTCCCATGATTCCTGAGTGTAAAGGTGCTTCTTTGCGATAAGCGATTCATAAGAAATATAAATCGTTTCAAGGAGAGTATAGTTTGCTCCTGCGGAAAGATTACCGAGCGCATCTGTTATCGCTGCTGTATAATTGTTAATTGTAGGCTGTAAAGTGACAGTTGCGTCATCGGGCACATTATAAGCGTTCTGAAGTGCAGTCTTTACTGCAGACCAGGTTGCGGGGGTATATAAATCCTTATTATAGCTTTCTGCCAATGTCACCGCCGAAGTGAGTGCCTCAGTATTTGCGGGAAGATTATAAAGCTCTGCGGTTTTTATCTGAATAGCTTCTGCAAGGTTATCAATTTCAACCTGATATTCCGATGTTGTTGTTTCGGAATATGCTTCTGCCTGACTTAAAAGTGAAGATAAATCTGCCCATGTTGAAGCATCAAAATAACCTGTCATTATTGTAATCAATGCTTCTGCATCTTCTACTGCTTTTTTCAATGTCTGCAAATCTGCGTATACGGTTTCTTCTGCACTTACATTAAAATCATCATTAGGTTTTAAAAGGTTTTCTGCAGGTGCAAAATTAAAAAGCAACATTATTGCAGACAAAATAGCAGAAATAATTTTTGTAAACATACTATTTCTCCTTTACTTATTGGTTTTCATTTTTATGTCTTTTTCAACTGTCTTATCAACAGCATTTTCAATAGCCTCATAAAATCCGTTGGACTTCAATGCTGAAATAACCTTTGCTGCCGTTTCGTCATTTTCAAGCTTTTCGATTTCAGCTTCAATGTCTTCGTTATTCGCAAAAAGCTCCTTCGTCTTATCAAGCATCATTTCGGAAGTAATTTTCAATGCTTCCGCCTTATATGCACCGCTTTTGACCGCCGAACGAGCTATTGCGTCAATAAATATGTATGCGAATGCGGGTGCTGACCCTGCCATCGCACAGAAAGCAGAAAACAAATTTTCTTCAAGCCTTACGGTTTTACCCGCAGAATTGAATACCTTTTCCGCAAATTCAACATCGCGGTCGTCTGCTTTGTCATTTGAGCATATAGCTGAAATTGCCTCGGACACCTTTGCGTTTATATTAGGCATTATCCTGATAATACGGAGCTTTTTTGAAAGACAGGCTTCAATGCTCTTTATTTCAGTCCCTGCTGCAACAGAAATTATCAGCTTATCCGCCTTACACAAAACCTCATCAAGATTTTTCAAAACAATGGGTAAAATATTCGGCTTAACCGCAAATACTATCGCAGAACAGTTTTCTGCCAATTCTTGAGCAGAATCAAAAACCGTTACACCGAAGTCTTTTCGGCATTGCTCCGACTTCACCTTGTCCAAATCATAAACTCCGATTTCGTCACCCGAAAAGGCTGATGAACTGACCATGCCGTCCATTATTGCATTGGCAATATTTCCGGTTCCTAAAAAACCAACTGTTTTCTTCATTATACTACCATCTTTCCATAGTAATATATATATTATAATATATTTTTTCTACTTTTACAACAAAAATTTTTGATTGATTATTTCGTCGATATATGTTAAAATATATTGATTATAGTTTATGAGAAAGGAGTACTTGTATATGGCTGAATTGCAATGTAAAATATGCGGAAAAAATCTTGACATCACCACAGACAAGCCTGTTATGAAGCATGTTTGCGGTGCAGAGATAGTTGTTCCCTCTAACCTGACAGATAATAGAATCGAAATGTTCAATTCTGCATATAAGTTTTTGCGTACTCTTGACTTCAAAAAAGCTGAGGCAGTTTTTAATAAAATTCTGTCCTCAAGTGACCGTAAGGATTATGAAGTGCACTGGGGACTTGCTCTTTGTGAGTTCAAAATTGAGCATTATAATAATCCTGTTTCAAAGACCATTGAAATCTACTCTCATTATTCAGGTAATGAGGTGTTTACGGAATGTCAGCATTACAAAAGTGCAGTCCGATATGCCCGTGTTGCGGTCAGAAAAATATATGCGGAAGTCGGTGCAATAATCGACAATGTGCTTCTCACAAAAAAACAAACCAACGAGAAAAAACATAACGCGTATAACCTTCTTTCTCAGGGAAATTTCGAAGGTGCCGAAAAGATTTTTAATGATATTATCGACAAATCTCCCCGTGAGCCTATGGCATATATCGGTAAATTACTCTGCGAATTAAACTTTACGGAAATCAGCCAGCTTGCGGATTCTGAAATTTCACTCTCTCAGTTTAAAAATTATAATAACGCAATACAATGTGCGGACAGAGAAACGAAGGTGTTTCTTAACGCTTACAACATGGCTGTATCAGAACGACTTAATCAGGAAGATTTCTTCCCGGATGAAGAAGCTATCCATACTCTTGATGAAATGGAAATCAATGCGGAAGATACTTTCGAGATCACTTCAACTGATAAATTTATGGGATTCCTCTACGGTCTGAAGTACAGATTCCTTGATTTCCGTATGTTCTTGTCGGAGCATTCGGGTGCTGTCAAAGCCGCTTTGATTTCTCTCGGAGTGCTGTTTATTTTGGGTATCGCTGCTTTAGTTCTTGCGTTTACGGTTTTTGCTCCGACAGATTATTACAAGGTTGGTAGTGAAATTCTTGAAAACGGCAACATCGTCGAAGCTGCTGAAAACCTTGCACTTGCAAAAAATGAACCTGATGCGGTATCACTTTTAAAATCGGAGAAATTCATCGAAGAGGTACACCATCTTTACAACACAGGAAAAGTACGAGAAGCTATCCGTCTTGCAAACCTCTGCGGTATTACAACAACTAAAATTGAAAAGCTCGATATGCTTATAAACGAAACTGTTTCCTGCGGCGAAAACCACTCACTTGCAATTACAAAAAACAAGACAGTGGTTGCTTCAAACACTTCGAATCTTATCAATTACGGTGAATGTAACATTGCTTCATGGACGGATGTAATTTCTGTTTCCGCCGGTACATTCCACTCAGTCGGTCTTAAAGAAGACGGTACAGTTTTGTTTGCCGGCGATAACAGATTCGGTCAGGGTTTAGTCGAAGAATGGGAAAACATCATAGCAGTTTCTGCGGGCGGTCGCCACACAGTCGGTCTTAAATCAAACGGTACAGTTGTTGCAACCGAGTACCTCGGAGAAAACAACAACGGCCAATCAGATGTTTCAGCCTGGAAAAATGTTATTGCAATTTCTGCAGGTGACGATTATACCGTCGGCTTACTTTCAAACTCAACGGTTATTTCCACAAAAAAAATTAACGGAATTGAAAAATGGAAAAACATAATCGCTATATCAGCAGGTACTAATAATCTTTTGGCTTTGACCGCTGACGGCAAAGTGCTTTCTGCAAAAATTGATGGTGATTTTGTTCAGAACGACTATTCAGTTTGGTCTGATATTGTGAAAATTTCTGCCGGCAACCGGCATTCCCTCGGTCTTCAGGCTGACGGAAAATTACTTTCAACCAAACACATCAATACAAATGACGACCAAACAAAAATCGATAATTGGGATAATATAATTGCTTTTTCGGCAGGACTTGACTCATCGGTAGGACTTACTGAAAAATACGAATTTATCTCCACACAAAAAACCAATGTAAAAGCTTGGAAATATTAACCAAACAAAAGGGGATGTAAAAAAAGCGAAGACCGCATAAAACAAGATAAATCAAGGGGGCTTACAAGTCTGATGCTTGTAAGCCCCCTTGAAACAATCTAAAAAACGGAAAATATTAAAAATTTTGTGTTTTATGCTACGAACAAA
>JAZQHB010000054.1:0-6384 GCA_045540355.1 Acutalibacteraceae bacterium
TGAACCGGCATTCAGTATCAATGTTGATTCATTAAAACCTAGTTTGTTTTCCCATCGTGTTAAAAAGTTTTTTATTCGTTTATATGTATATTGATACCATTTATCATCTGTTGGCCAAATTTCTTCCATACTATTGTATAGTTTTTTTACTTCATTTGGATCAATAAACTGTTTGCTCATTTTCTTCTCCTATGTAATTTTCATTCAATAATAAATAGTTATTGTAAGTAACTTTTCAAAGCAAAGGAACGGTATTACAATTGGATATAAAAGAAATAATCGAAGAAGGATTAGGCTTTGAATCAGGCTCAACCAATCAAAAATACAAAATTGACCTGACAGAAAAAGTTAGGAAAATAAAAAAAGACACACTTCCTGTAGAAGTAGTGTCAAATTTTCTGAATGGTGAATATAAAACATATCTAACGACTGATAAAATTGTCTTGTACCGTACATATGGCAGAGGATATAGCAGAAACAAGGGTGCGGGTTGGAATGGCGGTTATGCATCAACTGAATTTGCAGAATCAAGGATTGATGTAAAAATAAGACTTGCATTAAAACCTGAATGGCTAAATACTAGACTTGTTGAAGAAAAAATACTTGTACCTGTTGGAACAAAAATTAATGTGGGATTAGTCGCACCGGTTACACTCAATACAGGTACTATCTTGACAGGTGGTGCAGAACAGGTTTTATTGCCAAGAAATTGGCCGAAAGAATGGATAGTTGGTTATAGAGAAGTTACATCAAAGCCATTGATGAGTTATCCGGAGTTTTATCTTGAGCCACCTAAAGACAATCGTGAAAAGTACGAGTAACAAGATTATATCTATATAAGTTTTAACTATTACAAGAAATTGGCTTTATGACAATGTGGATGAATTGTCATAATTGGTGAAATAAAACAAATCGCCCCGTTGGAATAGCAGTTTTTTACTGTTTTTTCAATGGGGCTTTTTTAATTACATGGTATAAAAATTGTTAGTGTTAAACCGCATTTAATTTTAAATAAACTGCGTATTTCTACACTTTATAACATAACTTTAATTGAAATTGAGATTGTTCAATAGAAATATATAAAACATATAGCACATCATCAGTGAAATTTCTATTTGACAATTAGTGCATCCCGCCCGTAGTACTACGGTCAAAAATGTGCTGAAAACACCCATATTAAAAAAAGAAATATTTTTCAAAGAAACGGAAGCTGCCCTCACAGATGTGAGATCAGGTAATCATAGTATTTTTGTCTTGAGAACTAAATTAGATGCATCTTTGTAATCAAGTTTTCCGTAAAAGTGATTATGCAAATCATCGTTTACTGACTGTAACTGAATGAGCATTGCACCTTCTTTTTTGACACACTCTTCTAACTGTTTCATAAATATGCTTCCGTAACCTTTGTTTTGCAACTGCGTAGTAACAACAATTTCAACCAAGTCATACGCAAAACAATCATCATATTGCTCGAAATAGCCAATGGCAAATGCAACGATACCGTTTTTGTTTTCCCAAATTAAGCAATATGAATCCTCACGGCTCCAGACCTGATGAATACGTTTGTATGTAGTTTCAGTTGTCCATTCAGCATCTTCATTATTGTTATAGTATTCGATATAAAGTGGAACAACATTATTTATATCTTCCTCAGACATTTTTCTGAGTGTGGTTTTAATTTTTCCAAACATAATTTATCCTCGCATATTATTTTAGCTGTGCAATTTCCTCTGCAACTTGCTTTATGGTTTTGTTTACCGTATCAATTTTGATTGTATTTAGACTTTGATACTTCGAAATCCGAGCAATGCCTCTTTCAATAACATCTTCAGTACGTATACCTGCATTTACATCTGCTTCTAATCTGTTGCGAAGAGTTGCTTCGTCAATCATTAGGGATATGCATTTTACATCACAGTTATCAGCATTTAACCTTTCGATAATAGAATCGATTATGAATTGTTCGTGCATTACCCAACAGAAGATAATGTTTTCGTAAGCAGAGCAACGCAGAAAATTATTAAGTAAATAACAAATGTTATCCGTTACCATAGCCTTTGTTTCTTTGGTTACCTGAAAAGGACTTGCATCCCAACACCAATCACCATCAAGAAATACGCTGTTCGGTAAATCATTTTTCAGTTGTTGACTTACGGCGGTTTTGCCAACACCCATTGTACCGCCAATCAGATATAATTTTTTCATTTTATTTCTCCATAAAAATAGCATTACCATCTTCAACATAGCCACATGATTCATATAACTTTTGAGCTATCGGATTATTAACATTAACATACAAGCGGATACCCGTTGCACCCAGTTTATCCTTTAATTCATCAGCTTTTTTAAGCAAAGCTTTTGCAAAACCATTGCCACGGTAGGAAGGCTCAACCCACAGTTCATCAAGATATATGTGACCGTGACCGTTCCATCTGCTTCCGATTTTAGCTATGTAAACGCAGGAAATCCAACCGACATATCTGCCGTCAACCTTAACGGCATAAACATACAGGTCGGGATTCAATAATTCATTTTTCATCTGTTCAGAAATTGATATTTGTGAATGAGCACGCTCATTACCGTGTTCTCTCCAAAATACCATATCATCAAACAGAGAATAGTTATTTACATCAATCTTTTCAATTGTATAATTCATTAAATATCACCTATCAACAAAAAATCATTTATCTATTTTCTTCAAAATTAACGGTTGAAGGATATTTACTTTCAGTCATCTGTGATTTTATTTTTGCTACCTGCTCTATATCAACATCATATATATTTGCAATAGCCAAAGCATAATAAATGACATCAAACAATTCTTCATCAACCGTACCTGAAATATCGGTGCTGTTATCAGCTTTTAATCCTTTTCGCATAGCACGAGATAATTCCCCGACCTCTTCGGATAGTTTCAAGAAATAATCTTTCAATAATTCAGGATGAAAGTCCTTTTCTTTAATATAAGTCTGTAAGTATTTAATTGTTGTTTTTCCATCCATAAATATTTACCTCATCAAAAATCTTATTATGTTAATTATAACACAGCCAATCAAAACAAATCAACCTACATACATTGACTATCCGTTCAGTTCCGTCACAAACACCTCATTCAATCTATACCTACTCACATTGTAGCTATTCTCACGCTCAATGGCACCGGATTTGACGAGCTCAGTCAGGCGTTTTTTGGAAAATGATGTTGAGCCGAAATATGCGTCAAAATTTGCAACGGGAAGCACAACCCAGTCTGTGTCCTCCTGTCGGTTAACATAGTAATACTTTATGAGAATTTCAAGTGCATAAGCTGTGCTCGGTGCTGTTGTAAAATCAAATATCTTTGCTTTTGTTTCTTCAGGCAGTTCAAAATCATTGTTTTTAAGTTTTCCAAGCTCTAATGCAGACGAAAGAATATCATCAAATCTCAATATCCAAGCACCTTTGGTTTTTAGGTAATATGTGCTGAAATGCATACGGGTAACCTTGTCACGCCAAGCGGTATCAAAATTTTTATCCATAAGAGCATATTTTTCAATCTCTTTTGCTGTGAACTTGTCCGGGTTGTTTTTGACAAAATTCATAGCATTGTGAAAATGTCTGTAAAACCAACCTTCGCCACTTTCATTTACAAGCTCAGGAAATTCGTTGTGGTATTCCTTGAAATCTGTCCTGAATCGCCATTCTTCTTTTTCTTTTGTAATATCTTTGTCGGGAATACTGCACCAAGGAGAAATTGCCCGGCTTGCATACTCAATGTCAGCATTGCCGTTCTTGAACATATATCCTCTTGCGATGATAGTCAACACCCTCGGGAATCCCTCAAAGCCTTGTATGCCCTCACGGGTGAATCTACCGAGAAATGAGTTGTCATATCTGCTCTCACGCTTGTATGTTGGTGTCCCTGTGTAAGCCTTAAACTCGGCTATCTCGTTCAACATAAGACTTGCTCCTATCAATAATGTATTTCTCTGTTTCGGTCAGTAAAATATCAAAGATATATCTTCTGTAGCCTGCCGCAACAACATAAGGCACAGCATCATTCAACCTGATAATTTTTGAAAGAAGCTTTCTGCATTCTTCTGTTACCGCTTCCCTGTAATCATAGGTTTTTGACTTGTTTCTGTATGCTAACATCATTGCAGTCATTTCATCGCTGTCATTTTCAAAATGAAGTGAAGTAAGGTTACGCAATTTGTTTTCGGCATATCTGTCGCAGATAATATCAGAAAACACTCTGTCACCATTGTGTCTAAAATCACAGAATAAATCAATATAGCTTTCAAAGCGTTCACCCACAAGATATGTCCTTAAAAACCGTTCTCTTTCTTCGAGCGGCATAAACTGCCATTTGCACTCTTGTATCTGATTGTAGATTTCTTCAATTTCTTCGGGAGTAAAATCTGTAAAAAGTGCATACAGCTCGTCCGTGTCATAATCATTTTCCTGACCACGCATAAAGAGAATTCGCTCAATGTCGGATTTCCTTTCCGGTATATCAGACCTGTTTCTGTTGTTACGAATTTTTTTTAAGCAATGTTCGTAGTCATTCAGCAGTGCTGAAACTCTGTTCAACTTCTTTTTATCAAGACCTGCTTTCCAATCGGGATTTTGAGCAAAGGTAAAAATTTCATTGTCAGGTGCAGTCGGTTCTTTTGCTTTAGGCGTATTCCTTTTCAGCTCATAAGCATAATACGGAAGTCTTTCAAGATTAGAGCTGACAGCCGACCAATCGGTGTTTTTGAAGAATTCTCTGAATTGTTGGTCATAGGTCTTTTTATACCAAGACATGCGTTCATTCTGCTTTTCGATAAGTGACTTGTATTTGAGAAACAGACTTTTCGGCGCTCTGTTAGTTACAAGATATTCCGAAAGGTCAGGCTTTACACCGCTTTTTGCAGAGTCAATTTCAAGACCTGTAAGAATAGCAAGGATTTCAGTTTCTTTTCTGTACTGTGCCTTCTTGCCCTTTGCATTTTCGTCATAAGCTAAAATACTTCTGTTAAGTGCCGCATTTGAGATTTGTCCCACACGGGAGGAAAAAGTATTCTTAACAGTTTCAAACCTTGCTTCCCAATTATTAGCATCGGATACAATTGGCTCTTCTGTGGGGATGAATAACAAAGGCAACGGGTTATCACTTTTGCCGTAATACTCGGGCTCGGTATCTTTGGTATAAAGATAAGAAATGATAATGTGGTCGGCAATAGTCTTTACCATATCACCGTCAAAATCAGCACCGCCAAGTCTCATAGGTATATCGGAATTATCCGACACCATAATGACATCGGTTAAATGGCTGAAATATTTGTTTCTGTAATATCCCACTTCTTTTAAAGGTCGCACCTGAACGCTTTCATTTTTAGATATATGAGGATTGCGAAGAAGTGAATATTTGTAATCTGTACCGTAGCTGTTACCGGGAGCATAAACAAAATTATTAGACAATTCTTCGTTACTAATGTCAGTAAATTTCCTGCTGCCATCAGCAAGAAAAGCAAAAAGTGACATTAAATCAGCAGACAAATATCTGTTATCACCCTGAACAAAAAGCTGACCGATTGCATACTTTCTCAAAATGTTTTCTGCAACGTCATCAATATCTTTAGAAAAGAAAGGTTCATCAATGAGCAATGAATTTGTGTTAATCAGCTTTGCTTTGGTTTTTAAATCTTCATTGCTGTCATCCAAATGTTTAGTGTAATAATCTATTCTGTATTTTCTGTTGTTGCAGTAATCGTAATATGCCTGCTCCGTTGCTTTTGTCAGCCACTCTCTTTTATCACGTGACGGACTTTCTTTCCAGCCTGAAGGCAAATCTTTAGGTCTGAATTTTTCTTCGGGTATTGCAATGGTATTTAAAAACTGAAAGTTAAGCTCAGTTAAATCTTCACTTTCTCCTTTACCCACATTTGAAATGTATAACGAGTGTCTGTATTTTTCACAGCGGTCAAGATAATCGTTAAAGCTTAAACTGTTTTCTCTTAACCAACCTTTACCTTTGAACATTGTGTCGGTAAGAATAAGGTTAATCTTATCAACGGGATGTTCAACACCCCACATATCTTTAACTGAATATATACCTAAACTTTTAAGAAAAGATTTGAAATCAACCTCGTGTACCATTCCCTTTATGTAAGGTAAACGAATCTGAAAAGAAGAATGAATATGCTTTTCGCAAAACTGTTTATCAATTTCTTTTGCGAATGAGGGTGAGATAAATCCTTCACCGTCAAATGAATCATACGAAAATTCAATATCCTTTTCGGTGCGGTTGTATTTTTTTACTGCCGTGTTTTTATCCTTTGATGTAACTGTTACTGCGTGAGTTTTAATAAATCGTTCCCAGGTTTTGATGATAACAATGCTGTCTTTATCAAAAAGATT